>NZ_JACVBM010000027.1:0-73179 GCF_014852385.1 Pseudomonas sp. PDM03
CTTTCAGGTCCATAGGTTTCAGCTCTCGCCACGGCATGGTCAGATCCTCGGAATCGACCAGTGCCAGTTAAAAACTGTTACCTATGTGCTTGAACTGTTTTGTTACCTATGTGGGTGAGTCATACCGGCAAGACTTTTTGGTTCCTTTTGTGGCGTTTGACAAAAGGGACTCGCCGTAAGGGCGAAACCGTAAGTGGCCGTTACCGCAGAAATGGATATGTATCAAAGCCGGAAATGCCCGACCATCCCCTTCAACTCAACCCCCAACTGCGCCAACTCGATACTCGACGCCGCATTCCCCTGCATCGCCAACGAAGACTGATCCGCACTCGCACGAATACTGGTCACACTGCGATTGATCTCCTCAGCCACAGAACTCTGCTCCTCCGCTGCCGCTGCAATCTGCTGGTTCATCTGCTGAATCAACGACACCGCCGCAGCAATACTGCCCAAGGCACTTTCGGTCTGAAGTGCATCACTGACCGCCAGTTTCACCAATTCGCCACTGCTCTGAATCTGATGCACCGACGACTGCGCCGCCGAACGCAAGGCGCTGACCAGACGTTCAATCTCCTCGGTCGATTGCTGAGTCCGCTTCGCCAGCGCCCGCACTTCATCGGCGACCACCGCAAACCCCCTGCCCTGCTCGCCGGCCCGTGCCGCCTCGATGGCCGCATTCAGCGCCAACAAGTTGGTCTGCTCAGCCACACTCTTGATCACGCTGAGCACCGTGCCAATATTCTGAATCTCCGCACTCAGGCTCTCGATGCTGGAACTGGCCGAGGACGCCGAGTCGGCCAGCTGTTCGATCCGCGCCATGCTCTGGCGCACCACCACCTGGCCACTTTCGACCTTGTCGTCCGCCGTCTGCGCAGCCTGGGCAGCTTCTTCCGCGTTACGTGCAACATCGTGCACGGTGGCGGTCATCTGGTTCATTGCGGTTGCGACCTGCTCGGTTTCTTCTTTCTGACTGCTGACTTCAAGATTGGTCTGTTCGGTCACCGCCGACAGCGATTGCGCGGAACTGGCCAATTGCTCGATGCCCGCCTGCAAACCGCTGACAATGCTGCTGAGCCCCGCGCCCATTTGCTGCATGGCCTGCATCAGTTGGCCGATCTCGTCCCGGCGGGTCACTTCAACCGTCGCACTCAAATCGCCCGCAGCAATTTGCTGAGCCACACGAATCACACTGCGCAACGGCCCCACAATCAATCGGGTAATCACCCACGCAGCGATCAGCCCGACCAGCAAGGCCAGGGCCGATGAACCGATAATCAGCAACGAATTCTTTTTCAGCTCGGTCTGCATCGACTGGTCTTCGGCCACATAGGCCTGATCCACCCGCTCCACCACCTGCGCGGCGCGCTGATGCAGCTGTTCATAGACGGTTTTTTCCTGCGCCAGCAGGCCGGTGTACTCGGCAAGTTTTTCGCTGAAACCACCAATGTGCCCAACCACCTCATTGAGGACCGTCTGATAGCCCTCGTCCTTGACCGTGGTTTTCAACTGCTCGGCCTGAGCCAGCGCCTGATCGGCCTGCTCGATCTTGCCTTGGCCGGCACTGTCATCGCCCTTGCGGCTCTGGTCCAGACGCACGCGCGCCTCGTTCATGGCTTGCAACATCAGCCGCGATACCTGGCTGACTTGATTGGCCTGTTCGATGAACTGGCTACCGTCCTTGCCCTCGGATTCCTTCAAGGTATAAGCGCCATCGTCGGCGAGACCGGCCTGCAACACATCAAGGTTGTTGGCCACGCTGGACACCGACCAACTGGCCATTTCCAGCGCCAGGTCCTTGGCCTGACTCAGCGAGACAAATTCGTCAAAAGCCTTGCGGTAAGCTCCCAGCGATTGCTCGACGTCGTTCATCACCGGAACGTTGGCCGGTGATTGCGCCTTGAGCTGGTTCGCCAGGACGACCAGGCCTTCAACGCCCTCGTGCAACGCAGTGACGATTTTCGGGTTGCCGTGCAAGGCGTATTCCTGCTCGAGCAACCGCACCTTGAGCAGGCCACTGTTGAGCGACGACATCTGTTTGAGCCCGTCGAAGCGCTGGCTGATGGTTTGCAGGGACCATACGCCGATGGCCGCTACCAGGGCTGTCAACAGCAGCACCAGCAGAAACCCGACACCCAGTTTTTTTGCCATACCGAGGTTGGCAAAACGTCCTTGCACGGCCGAAATCATTGCACTTAGTCCCCTGACATAGTCTGTTAACGCAGATTCGCAACGGGCCTGTGTCAACACAAGTCTCTGGCGTCGGAA
This sequence comes from Pseudomonas sp. PDM03, assembly GCF_014852385.1. NCBI lineage: Bacteria > Pseudomonadati > Pseudomonadota > Gammaproteobacteria > Pseudomonadales > Pseudomonadaceae > Pseudomonas > Pseudomonas sp. PDM03. Next base: position 2,266 of record NZ_JACVBM010000027.1, read on the forward strand.
TAATGGCCAAAAGCTACGCCAACGTCGTTTTCAGAACGCTTGAGGTCGATCCGAAGCGGTGGCCTGAAAAAACGCCCGGGCTCGCGGATCACAGGCATAGGCCACATTGATACGCTGCCAGTCACCGGCCACGCCGGCGGGACTGAAGGCTGTCGCGCAAGACAGCAGGACACCGTAGCGCCGAGCCTGAATCCGCAGGTGAGCGTAGTCGGACTTGCGCGATCGCGCCCAGATGAACAGGCCGCCGACGGGTTTGCCGAAGACCTCCCACTCAGCGTCTTCCAGCATCTGCAATGCGGCCTCTCGGTCACCGCTCAGACGCTGCCGCAGGCGCAGCACCAACTTGCGATAGGCACCGCTCGCCAACAGGCAGGCCAGTACCGACTCGCAAAACCCGGAGGTGCCCAGGCTGCTGATCCTCTTGACCTCGGCCAGCCTCGATATGACTTCCGCGCCAGCCACTACAAAGCCGACCCGCAACGAACTGCTGAGAATCTTGGAGTAGCTGCCGAGGTAAATCACGTTGTCATCGGTCTCCAGGGCAGCGAGCCGCACGCCCGGGCCACTGTGCAAATCCGCGTAGACATCGTCTTCGATCACCAGCGCACCATGGGTTTTTGCCAGTTGCAGGACCCGCTCCGCCACCGCCGGCGCCAGGCTGCTGCCCGTCGGGTTGTGATAGAAACTGTTGATGAACAATGCCCGGGGCTTGTTCTCCCGCAGCAGTACCGTGAGCGCTTCGATGTCCGGCCCGCGCGGCGTGCGCGGTACTTCGAGCATGTTGACACCGCGCAGCCTGAGCAACTCGAACAACAAGGAATAACCGGGGCTTTCCACCACCACGCAATCACCTGGCTTGAGCAAAGTGCGCACGATCAGGTCAAGCCCCTGACTGGCGCCCGCCGTTGTCATGATTCGACTTTCTTCTGCGGCGATATCCAGCAGCCTCAGGCGCTTGAGGATTTGCTGACGCAACGCCCGCAAACCCAGCGGCGCGCCGTAATTGAACAGCGCAGACATGTCCGTGCGACTGACCTCACGGATCGCGTAGCTCAGGTCGTCGGTTTCACGCCAGCTTTCGGGAAGCCCGCCACTCCCCAGCGGCAGCTCACCCTCCCTGCTGTGTGAATTAACCTCTGCACCTTCTGACCACGGCGAGTCCGCAGCGACCAACGCCGGGGTTGCGACGACGAACCCCGCGCCATGACGTGGCGCCAGCATGCCTTGAGCCACCAGCCGCTCACAGGCCTCGACGACGCTGACCTGACTGAGCAAGTTGACCCGTGCGATTTGCCGCGCAGAAGGCAAACGCGTCCCCGGCTCTATTTCGCTCCGACGCAGCCAGCAAGCCAGCGCGTCGACGATTTGCTGTACGACCGGCACCATTGCCTGTCGATCGATTCTCAATTCCATGAGCAAGCAAACTCCTGTTCGTTTGGCGGAAAACAGTTAATCACAGCAACGCTGGATGGGCTGTGCGACAACGCCGCCAAAACTCACGGATCTAACCATTTGAAACACATTGCCCGAGCCATTCCCCAGGCAAAAAAAACCCGCACACGTGGCGGGTTTTATTGCGGTGCATGGCCCGGCTTCAGAACGCCGTGACGCCACCGTCCACCGCCAGCGAATGACCGGTGGTGAACGCGGCACCGTCGCTGCACAGGTACAGCACGGCACTGGCGATTTCTTCGACCTTGCCGATGCGACCCACCGGGTGCATGGCGCTGGCGAACTCGCCCTTCTTCGGATCCGCTTCATAGGCGCGGCGGAACATGTCGGTGTCGATCACCGCCGGGCATACCGCGTTCACGCGAATCTTTTTCTTGGCGTATTCGATTGCCGCCGATTTGGTCAGGCCGATCACCGCGTGCTTCGACGCCGCATAGATGCTCATCTTCGGTGCGGCACCGAGGCCAGCCACCGAAGCAGTGTTGACGATCGCGCCACCGCCCTGAGCCAGCAACAACGGCAGCTGGTACTTCATGCACAGCCAGACGCCTTTGACGTTGACGCCCATGATCGCGTCGAATTCGTCGACCGTGCCTTCGGCCAGTTTGCCTTTCTCGATTTCAATACCCGCGTTATTGAAGGCGTAGTCGAGGCGGCCGTAGGTATTCACCACTTCGTCCATCAGATTTTTTACATCGCTTTCCAGGGTGACGTTGCAACGCACGAAGGTCGCTTCGCCGCCCGCCGTACGAATCAGCGCCACGGTGCCTTCACCGCCAGCGGTGTCCATGTCGGCCACCACCACTTTCAACCCTTCGGCGGCGAACGCTTGGGCGGTCGCGCGGCCGATACCATTGGCGGCGCCCGTGACTACAGCGACCTGGCCGGAAAACGTCATGCTCATTGTGATGCCCTCGAAGTGAAGAATGTGCAGGTTAGCGTGCGACCAGTCTAGCCACAGGCACGACCCGCGCGGCAGCACTATCAGAAGCCCGGTTAAGCGACCATGAGTTGCAGTGATAAAACCACCAGACCGACTATCACTGCACTGGATCGATGTGCATTCGCCGCATCAGCCAAACTTGCGGGGTCGTCCATGAAGGTCTATCAACAAGTCTTCATTCATCTTGAGTGCCTGTCATGACTACCCAGACCAATCGCCAGTTCCTGCTCGCCAAACGTCCGGTGGGCGCGGCGACCCGCGAGACATTTACCTATCAGCAAGTCCCGGTCGGCGAACCGGCCGCGGGTCAGATCCTGGTCAAAAACGAATACCTGTCCCTGGACCCGGCCATGCGTGGCTGGATGAACGAGGGCAAATCCTACATCCCGCCGGTCGGTATCGGCGAAGTCATGCGCGCACTGGGCGTAGGCAAAGTCGTGGCGTCCAGCCATCCGGGGTTTGCGGTCGGGGACTACGTCAACGGCGCCCTGGACGTGCAGGATTACTTCCTCGGCGAGCCGCGTGGCTTCTATAAAGTCGATCCGAAACTGGCACCGCTGCCACGTTACTTGTCCGCGCTGGGCATGACCGGGATGACGGCCTACTTCGCCCTGCTCGATGTCGGCGCACCGAAGGAAGGTGACACCGTGGTGCTCTCGGGTGCTGCGGGTGCGGTGGGCAGCATCGCCGGGCAGATCGCCAAGATCAAAGGCTGCCGCGTGATCGGCATCGCGGGCGGCGCGGACAAGTGCAAGTTCCTGATCGACGAACTGGGTTTTGACGGTGCCATCGATTACAAGAGCGAAGACGTCGTCGCCGGCCTCAAGCGCGAATGCCCGAAAGGTGTGGACGTGTATTTCGATAACGTCGGCGGCGATATTCTCGACGCCGTGCTGAGCCGTCTCAACCTGAAGGCACGGGTGGTGATTTGCGGCGCCATCAGCCAGTACAACAACAAGGAAGCGGTCAAAGGGCCGGCCAACTATTTGTCGCTGCTGGTTAACCGCGCACGCATGGAAGGCTTTGTGGTGATGGACTACGCCGCACAGTTCGCCGCGGCCGGGCAGGAAATGGCCGGGTGGATGGCCAAGGGGCAGCTCAAGAGCAAGGAAGACATTGTCGAAGGGCTGGAGACGTTCCCGGAGACGCTGATGAAGTTATTCAGCGGCGAGAATTTCGGCAAGTTGGTATTGAAGGTTTAACACCAACCTGTAGGAGCCGGCTTGCTGGCGATAGCATCACTGTGGTTTGTCTGAAACACCGCGGTGATGCGATCGCCAGCAAGCCGGCTCCTACAAAGGTGATCAGGCGATTTCGGCTACGACGTCAGCCAACGCCTTGGCCGGATCCGCCGCCTGGCTGATCGGACGGCCGATCACCAGGTAATCGGAACCGGCATCCAGTGCCTGACGCGGCGTCAGAATGCGGCGCTGATCGTCCTGGGCGCTGCCCGCCGGACGAATCCCCGGGGTCACCAGTTGCAACGACGGGTGAGCCGATTTCAAGGCCTGGGCTTCCAGCGCCGAGCACACCAGACCGTCCATCCCGGCTTTTTCCGCCAGCGCAGCCAGGCGCAACACTTGCTCCTGCGGTTCGATGTCCAGACCGATGCCGGCCAGATCTTCGCGCTCCATGCTGGTCAGCACGGTCACGCCAATCAGCAGTGGTTTCGGACCGGTACGCTGATCGAGCACTTCACGGCAAGCCGCCATCATGCGCAGACCACCGGAGCAGTGCACGTTGACCATCCACACACCCATTTCCGCCGCGGCTTTTACCGCCATGGCGGTGGTGTTCGGGATGTCGTGGAACTTGAGGTCCAGGAACACTTCGAAACCCTTGTCGCGCAAGGTGCCGACGATTTCCGACGCGCAGCTGGTGAACAGTTCCTTGCCGACTTTGACCCGGCACAGTTTCGGGTCCAACTGGTCGGCCAGCTTCAGTGCGGCGTCACGGGTGGGGAAATCCAGGGCGACGATGATAGGAGTCTGGCAGACGGACATGTGCGGGCTCTCAGGCAGGACGAAATCGGCGCGCATTGTAGCGGAACCAGCGCGGCTGCGGGACCCGATGATCGGTAAATCGTCGTCGGCGCTCAGCCAAGCCTAGCCCTTTCGCCGATTGTGTCGAGACCGATACACTCACGACACGCCCACAACACCCTTCCCCGCTACCCTCGGCAGCCGCAACACGTCCTTACAGCACTTCCCGCCTCCGGGCCGGACGCCTATGCTGAAGCCACAACCTCGCAGCCCATCTTTGTGGTTGGCAGCCTACCTGGCAGATGAACGCACGCATGCACAACACCCACGCACCTGTGAACGACGATCAAAAAGCGCCCGGCGATGACAAACGCTGGAGCATTCGCGCCCTGATCGTCGACGATGACGTCCCGATCCGCGAACTGATGATCGACTACCTGGCCCGCTTCAACATCCACGCCAGCGGCGTCACCGATGGCGCGGCCATGCGCCTGGCGCTGCAAGCGGAGCATTTCGACGTGGTGGTGCTCGACCTGATGCTGCCCGGCGAAGACGGTCTGTCGCTGTGCCGCTGGTTGCGCGCCGAATCGGACATTCCGATCCTGATGCTCACCGCGCGTTGCGAACCCACCGACCGGATCATCGGCCTGGAACTGGGCGCCGACGATTACATGGCCAAACCGTTCGAACCACGGGAGCTGGTCGCACGGATTCAGACCATTCTGCGTCGGGTGCGCGACGATCGCACCGAACAGCGTGCGAATATTCGCTTCGACAACTGGCGCCTGAACAGCGTGCTGCGCCAGTTGATCGCGGCGGATGGCCTGGTGGTGCCGCTGTCCAACGCCGAGTTCCGCTTGCTCTGGGTGTTCATCGAACGTCCGCGCCGGGTGCTCAGTCGTGAACAATTGCTGGATGCGGCGCGCGGTCGTTCGATAGAAGCCTTTGATCGCAGTATCGACCTGCTGGTTTCGCGTCTGCGCCAGAAACTCGGGGACGACCCGAAAGCCCCACAGTTGATCAAAACCGTTCGCGGCGAGGGTTACCTGTTCGACGCACGAGACATCGGCTGATGCGTGCGCGCTTCGATACGCTGTTCGGTCGCCTGTTTGGCGTGCTGCTGGTGGCGATCATCCTGGCGCATCTGCTGGCGTTTGCCTGGTTTCATCATTACGGCCCACCTCCGCCGCCGCCCCCGCCCGAGTTCGCCCAAGGCTTCGACGGACCGCGCCCGCCGCCGGACCCGCGTTTCGAAAACCGGCCACCACGGCCATGGTTCGGCGGGCCACTGGTGCCACTTACCTTCCAGCTGATTTCGCTGATCATCGCCGCCTGGTACGGCGCCAAACTGTTGAGTCGGCCGATCCAGCGCCTGAGCGACGCCGCCGAGCGCCTGAGCGAGAACCTCGACAGCCCGCCGCTGGATGAGTCCGGCCCACGGGAGGCCCGGCAAGCGGCCTACACCTTCAACCTGATGCAAAAACGCATCATCGAACAGATGCAGCAGCGCTCGCGGATGCTCGGTGCGGTGTCCCACGACCTGCGAACGCCGCTGTCACGCCTCAAGCTGCGGCTGGAACAGATCGACGACGACAAGCTGCAAGGCCAGATGCGCCAGGATCTGGACGACATGATCAGCATGCTCGACGCCACCCTCACCTACCTGCACGAGCAGCGCACCAGTGAGGCACCGCAGTGGATGGACGTGCAGGCGCTGGTCGAATCCCTGAGTGAAAACGCCCAGGACCAGGGTTGCGATGTGCAGGCCAACGGCCATTGCGCACCGTTGCAAGTGCAGCCGATGGCGTTGCGCTCGTGCATCAACAATCTGCTGGATAACGCACTGCGTTATGCCGGGCAGGCGCAGATCGTGCTTGAGGACAATCGCGAACATCTGGTGATTCGGGTCATCGACCATGGGCCGGGGATTGCGGCAGATAAACGTGAAGCGGTGTTTGAACCGTTCTTCCGCCTGGAAGGTTCGCGCAACCGCAACTCCGGCGGTGTCGGTCTAGGCATGACCATTGCGCGTGAAGCGGCTGAACGATTGGGTGGGCAATTGAATCTGGAAGAAACTCCCGGTGGCGGTTTGACCGCCGTTATCTGGTTGCCCCGCACCTGAATCCCCACAGGGTCTGAGTCTGACCTGTGTGTACCAATCGGTACAAACCCCACATACCTACGACAACTTGCTCCTTGAGGCTGCATAAGCCGGTGCACCCACCGGTTTTCCATTCCAGGGAGTGAGCCCAATGATCGGTAGCGTCAGCAACTACACGAGCTATACCAGCACCAGCAGCACCACAACCAGCAATGCTCGCAGCCAGCAATTCCAGAAAGAACTGCTCGCCAGGCTCGACACCAACAGCGACGGTTCGGTGGATCAGGACGAGCTCACCAGCGCTCTGTCACAGAAAACCGAGGACGGCCTGCTGGTCAGCCTGAGCAAGAACTTCGCCGACCTGGACAGTGACGACAGTGGCAGCCTGAGCAGCGAAGAAATGGCTGCGATGGCACCACCGCCACCACCACCGCGAGATCAGGCACCCAACACCGAACTGGCCGACGCGCTGATCAGCGCACTGGACTCCGACAGTGACGGCGCCATCAGCAGCGATGAACTGAGCAACGGCCTGACCAACGCCGGCAGCAGTGCCGACAGCACAGAGATTTTTTCGGCGCTGGATAAAAACGAAGACGGCGTCGTCAGCAAGGACGAACTCGCCGCCAGCCTCGCCCCGCCGCCACCGCCGCCGCAACAGGTGCCCAGTGACGAATTGTTCAGCCAACTCGACGCGGACAGCGACGGCAGTGTCAGCGCCAGCGAATTGAGCAGCGCGCTGCAGGCCGGTCGCGAGAAAAACAGCAACAGCGCAACCGGTCAGGCGAACGTGACTGAAGCGCTGAATAAAATGATCGCCAACCTGAGCAAGCAGTACTCGCTCGACAAAGTGGCGACGGTAGGCAAGTACCTGAACGTTACAAGCTGAGCAAAAACTCACGCATCTAATTGTAGGAGCCGGCTTGCTGGCGATCGGATCACCGTGGTTCACCTGAAACACCGCGGGGATTCGATCGCCAGCAAGCCGGCTCCTACACATTGATCGTGGTCGGCCATTTACGGCCGGCGATCTTCCACCCGCGCCTGACTCTTGCTCCAGTCGGTCAACAGGCTGTACGCCACGGCCAGCAACGTCGGCCCGATAAACAGGCCGATGAACCCGAACGCAATCAACCCGCCAAACACGCCCAACAGCACGATCACCAACGGCAAATTGCCGCCGCGGCTGATCAGATAAGGCTTGAGCACGTTGTCGACCCCGCTGATGATGAACGTCCCCCAGATTCCAAGAAACACCGCCATCCCGTATTCGCCCTTCCAGGCGAGCCACGCCGTGGCCGGAATCCACACCAGCGGTGGCCCCATGGGAATCAGGCTCAGCAAGAAGGTGACGATGCCCAGTACCAGCGCCCCCGGCACCCCGGCAATCAGGAAGCCGATCAGCGCCAGCACCGCTTGCGCCGCCGCAGTCCCGATCACGCCGTTCACCACCCGTTGCACCGTACCCGCCACCAGCTCGATGTAATAACCGGCGCGATCACCGATCAACCGTTGCAGCAGCCCATGGACAAACGCCGCCAAACGCGGCCCGTCCCGGTAGAAAAAGAACACGAACACAATGCTGAGCGTCAGCTCGAGAATGCCGCCGCCAATCTGTGCACTGCGCGCCAGCAACCAGTTGCCGACCTGCCCCAGATAAGGTTTGAGCGACACCATCATCGCCGCGCCCTGCTGATCGATGCTGTTCCAGATCACCACCAGACGTGCGCCTACCAAAGGAATACTGCCCAGCCATGTCGGCGCCTCGGGCAGGCCATCCATCTGCACGTCCTTGATGAACGCCGTGGCATCACGCACATGGTCCGCGAGGTTGAAACCCAGCCACACCAGCGGCACCGCCACCAGCAACATCCAGCCGAGGGTCAGCAATGCCGCCGCCAGGGATTCACGCCCATTGAGCCAACGGGTCAGCAAGCGCATCAGCGGCCAACTGGCGAACGCAAGCACTGCGCCCCAGAACATGGCCGACCAGAACGGCGCCATCACCCAGAAGCTCGCGCCAAACAGCACCAGCAGCAGGATCTGCACCAACAGCCGATCGTTATTGATCATCCGCGTCTCGAAAAAAGTCAGTCAGCCAATAGAGTAGGCGAACGCGGCAAGCACGTCCGCCTGCCACAGCTTATCGCAACAGTTCGATGTGCAGGCCAGAGCCTTCGACGCTGCCGGTTTCCATTCTGGCCGTGCGCACACCCTGGCCGATCAGGGCCTGGCGCCAGGCTTCGGCCTTCGGCCCGGACACACTGACCCGCAACGTGGTGTCCAGGTTCAGTCCACGGGAGATCAGGCGCAGCCAGGTATCGTCAGGGTCGCCGGTCAGCTTGGGGAAATCGAGCTCGCCGGTGCTCTTGAGTTCTCGAAGCAAGGTGGCGGAAGTCGGCAGCAAATCGCCCAGCGGTGCTGCGGCGTCGAACTGCTCGACGTGCAAATAGGCTTTGCGATTGCCGCGAGTGATGCTGTAAAGCGCCACCAGGGTGTTGTCCCGCGGCGCCGCCAGACGCAACAACAGGTAGGCCTGCTGATCGTCGGCCCCATAGAGTTTGGCATTGCCGAAGACCTCATTGGCCCACAGGCTGCTCTCGCCGCAATCGCGGGCCTGGCACCAGAACAGCAACTGGGCGTCCTGCTTCTGCAAGGCTTCGCGAGCCGCCGTGAAGGCTTCGGTGGAGGAATGCTCCGCAGGCAGCTCGTAGGTCACCGAGGTGGTTTGGCCCCGGGCGCTGACCTGACCGTCGAAGCGCAACTGCCCACTGATCTTGCGGATCGAGCCCAACGGGTAGATCCGTTCGAGTTCAGCCGTGGGGCGATAGTCGACGATCTGCGAGTCGGCCAGGCGCGGCACGATCGGCAGGTCCTGACTGCCCGGCACATCGGCGGCAAACAGCGAAGGACTGAAACAACACAGCATTAGCAGACTGAGTGATCGCATGGACAGGCTCATCGGATCAGCATGGCCTGGGCACCTTTGACGACACTGGCGTCGTCGATGCGTTCGGGCACCAGCAAACCGCGCTGCACCGCCGGGCGCGCCGCCATCGTCGCCATCCAGCGTTGCAATGCAGACAAGCCGTCCACTGCCACACCGGACCACTCGTGACCACGGACCCACGGATAGGTCGCGATGTCGGCAATGCTGTATTCGTCCGCCAGAAACTTTACGTCTTGCAGGCGCGTGTCGAGCACTTCATACAGACGGCGGGTTTCATGCTGATAACGGTCGATGGCGCCCTGGAGCTTTTCCGGAAAGTAACGGAAAAACACGTTGGCCTGGCCCTGCATCGGACCGATTCCACCCATCTGGAACATCAGCCACTGCAGCACCACCGAGCGCCCCTTCGGGTCCTTGGGCAACAGCTTGCCGCTCAGTTCTGCCAGATAAATCAGGATGGCGCCGGATTCGAACACGGCAAAATCGCCGTTGGCGCGATCGACAATCGCCGGGATCCGGCCATTGGGGTTGATCTTGAGGAAGTCCGCGGACTTCTGTTCCTTTTTGTCGAAACTCAAGGCGTGCACCGTGTAGGGCAGGCCGAGTTCCTCGAGCACGATAGAGACCTTGTGGCCATTCGGGGTCGCAGCGGTGTAGAGATCTATCATGGTTGTCTCCCATTTCAACCCGCCCAGCCTCGACAGTTGCCCGGCGCAAGTCAAGGAACGGCGAAGAACCGATTGAAACAGTCTGCGACAAGGTCGGCACCGGATTCGTCATTCAGGTGCAAATGATGACCGCCAGGCAGCTGTTCACGGCTAAAGGGTAGACGCTCCAGCAACTCTGGATGTTTGGCGAGCATGCCGTCGGCCGCGACGACCAGCAGCGCAGGACAACTGACGCGCTGGACGAAGGCCATGGCTTGTTCGGTGGTCAGACGCAGCGGCGATGGCAGCGTCAGACGGCTATCGGTGCGCCAGGTGTAACCGCCCGGCACTGGCATCAAGCCGCGTTGCGCCAGCAGTTCGGCGGCCTCGCGACTGACCGCCACCAGGCCTTTCATACGCGCTTCGATGGCGCGTTCAAGGGTGTTGTAGACCGGTTTGCTTTTCTCTCGCAGGTCCAGTTGCGCTTGCAGGGCCATGCCCATGCGCTCGGCAGCATTTTCGCCTTTGTCTGTAGGAGGAATGATGCCGTCGATCAAGGCCAGGTGCGTAACTCGCTCCGGCAGCGACCCGGCGATGATCAACGAAGCGATCGCCCCCATGGAGTGCCCCATCAGCGCAAAACGCTTCAAGCCCAGCTGTTCGGCGACTTGCAGCACATCATGGGCGTAGTCCCACATCGCGTAGCCGGCACCCGTCGGGCGATGCCCGGAATGACCGTGACCGGCCATGTCCAGCGCAATGATGCGCAGCCCTTTGAGCTTCGGCGCCAACCGGGCAAAGCTGTTGGCGTTGTCCAGCCAGCCGTGCAAGGCAATCACCGGCAAACCGTCTTCGGGGCCGAACAGGTGCGCCGCCAGCTCAATGTGCGGCAGGCTCAGACGGACTTCTTCGACGGCATGGTTCATGCGCAATCCTGCTGATGACGAGCATCCCAGCGGCTGAACAGTTTTTTCAGCAGCGCGGCGGTGTCCTGGGGACGTTCAAGGGGAAACATGTGGCCGCCGGGCATGGTCAGGGATTCGCCCAACGGCATGCGCCCGACAGAATTGGCGTGATGGCGCATCACCACGCGGCTTTTGTGCCCACGCACCACCGCCAGCGGCACTTTCAGTTGCCGTGCGCGACCGGGACTGGTGTGGGGCACGCCCCGGTAGATGCTGATTTCCGTGGCGGGGTCGAAACGCAGACGCAGTTTGTCGCCGACCTGATGCAGGCCGTGTTGTAGGTAAGCATCGAAACATTCAGGGTCGAAACCACGAAACAGCGTTTTACCGGCGAAATAACGGCGGGCACTCTCGATATCGGCGAACTCTTCGCGCCGCCCAAGTGTGCGACCGGCCGGGGTCAGGCGGTCGATAAAACCGAAACGCTTGGCAGCGAGGATCACCCATTGATCGGCACGGGTCAGCACCGGCGAATCGAGCATCACCACGCCGCGATACAGCTCGGGACAACGCAATGCCGCGTGCAGGTGCAGCACGCCGCCGAAGGAATGGCCGACGCCCCACACCGGTTCCGCCTGTTGCTTGAGGTGATGAATCAGCTCGTCGACCAGGTTGTGCCAGTTGTCATCCGCCGGGAAACGCGGGTCATGGGCGTGCTGCTCCAGATGCGTCACCTGATACTCGGGCGCCAGCGCCGCGAACAACTTGCCGTAGGTCCCGGAGGGGAACCCATTGGCGTGGGCGAAAAATATCTGCTGCGACATACCGGTCGTTCCATCAAACGAAAAACAGAACCCGATTGTCCGCAAGCCCACCGGGAACCGCAATGACCGTAACTGCCAGGAATGATGACAGTCGTGCCGTGGCTATGAGCGGCACCGTGGGCCGGACCTGTTATTTATGACAGTTGACAGTCAAACCTCATGACGCGGATAAGAGCACTGTCGCCAAACCTCGGGCAATGCCTGTCATGACCCACGCCAACACGCCCGCTATTGCAGTGATCGACTCCCGCGGTCTGGGCGTGCGTGCCGTGGCGTATCACCGCCGCGACAATTCTGCAGTCGAAAGCTGCATCACCCAGCAGGTCCACGATGTTGCCGGGCGTGCCGTGTTGAGCCGCGATCCACGGTTGTTTCGTTTACATCAGGCAGACCAGAGCGCCGCCAATCAAATCAGCGCGTTCAGCCTGTCGGGCGCCCTGTTGTTGTCCGAAAACAGTGATGCCGGCTGGCGCCTGGGCTTGCTCGGCGAGGACGGACAAGGCGTCGAAGGATGGGATCAGAAGCTCACCCATAGCCGCCTGCACTACGACGGGCAGCGCCGGCCAATCGCTTCATTCGAGAGCGCCCACGGTGAAGCGCAACGCTGCATCGCAAGGTTTGCCTACGCGGCTGCCAGCGCCGATGAAAGCCTTAACCTGCGTGGCCAACTGATTCGCCAGGACGACACCGCAGGCACTTTGCACTACCTCTCGTTCGGCATTGGCGGCACATCGCTGCAACACAGCCGTACTTTTGTCGAAGATCCGCAATGGTCCGTGGATTGGCCCGCGACGGAGAGCGAACGCGATGGTTTTCTGGAGGATGATCCAGCGATCACTCGCCTTCACTGCAACGCCGTAGGCGACCCCATCAGGCAGACCGACGCAAAAGGTAATGCTCAAGCGTTCATTCAGACCCGTGCAGCCGAGCTGAAGGAAGTTCGCCTGACACTGGCCGGACAGACCGAGGAAAAAACCCTGGTCAGTGACATCCAGTACAACGCTTTCGGTCAGGTCGAGCGGCAACGTGCAGGGAATGGCGTTATTTCGTGTGCGACGTTTCGCCCTGAAGACGGACGCTTGGAACATCTGAAGGCTTACGTGCCAGATCAACCTGCGATCCAGGACCTGACTTACGAGTACGATGCCACAGGCAATATCACGGGCCTGACCGACACTGCCGACCCAACTCGCTATCACCGCAATCAGCGGATCGAACACACCCATCGCTACCGTTATGACAGCCTTTACCGACTGATAGCCGCCACCGGCCGACAGCTTCGCAATACCTGCGGCGGGCCGCAGTTACCGGCGTTCCAATCTGCGCCCGACCCCGGGCAACTGGAAAATTACACGCGTATTTACACCTACGATGCCGCCGGCAACCTGGAAGTCATGCAGCATCAGGCTGACAGTGCCAGCCGCACCGAACGTACAGCCATCGCCGCTTCCAGCAATCGCAGCCTGCCTCAAAAGACCAATGGCGAGTTACCCGACGACAACGACATTGCCGCCGGTTACGACCTGAACGGCAACCGCATGACCCTCCAACCGGGACAAGACTTGCTGTGGGATTTACGCAACCAATTGCGCCAGGTCGATCGAGTGGTGCGCGAGGACAAGCCTGACGACACCGAGATTTACCTCTACGACGGCAGCGGCCAACGCCTGCGAAAGATCCGTCAGACCTACACCGGCACGTTGATCCGCACCCACGAAACCCGCTACTTGCCGGGTGTGGAAATTCGCTCGTCTGCTGACGAAATCCTTCATGTCATCACGGTGGAGGCCGGGCGCGGCAAAGTGCAGGTACTTCATTGGGAGAAAAAACCAGCGTCGGGCATTCCCCAGGACCAGCATCGCTACAGCTTCACCGATCATCTGAAGTCCAGCACCGTCGAGCTGGATGAAGACGCCAAACTGATCACATGGGAAAGCTACTACCCGTACGGTGGGACCTGTTGGTGGGCCGGGCGGAACAAGTTGGAAGCCAGTTACAAAACGATTCGCTACTCGGGGCAGGAGCGGGACGCCACTGGGTTGTACTACTACGGTTTCCGGTATTACATGCCGTGGTGTCAGCGGTGGCTGAATGCAGATCCGGCGGGAGTGGCGGCCGGTTTAAATTTGTACACCATGGTCGGTAACAACCCGATGCGTTACGTCGATTTGCAAGGCTTGGTAGAAGTAGACGCCAGCCGAGTCAACGCAGCATCAGCGACGGCTATACACAGGTTTACGGCTGCGGCTTTTGGTTTTGGTGTGCTGATTGCAACTCGGACTGTACTCGAACAAATCGAGCCGAACCACGAGTCCAACCTGGCCTTACATTCGTTAGCTGCGACTCTGGAAGGGGGGGCAGCCGGCTACATGGGCTATGGACTCACAAAAAGTGTTGGCCTGCATGATGGTATCGCCGTAATGACCGCGGCTGTAGCGGCTATCGGTTTCGCAACACCTGCACTCCTTAGTGAACAGGGGATGCCGCCTTCGACTACGGATCCGGAGCTTCATCGCGATGCCATCGGACGCGTAGCTTCTGTAATGGGTGGATTAGCTATTCAATTTGCAATGGATACGTTCACAGCAGGCGCAGATATCCAATTCAATTCATCCGCCGACGTCTCTGACAAATTCAAAACCTTGCTGAAGACATCGATCGGATATGCGGGTATTCGAGCAGGCGTAGGCGCACTCAACTCGTTATTGCCGGCGTCGATCAGTGGAATCCTGGGCCCTGCGGCAGAAGCGGCGGACGGCTTCCTGGAGACCTACATGAAGCCTTACCCGTCAGGTAAAACCGATTACGTTGAAAACACTAAAGCCGGCATGCCGAGCAGCTGGAAAAACACCTTCCAAGGCGCTGTAACACGTTCGGTCGGCGGATCTCTCTACCGTATGCTGGGCGCAATCCCCTCCTCCAGCCTCTCCTCCCTGGCACGGGGAGCGCTCGTCGGTGCTATCGGATTTTTCACTGAGTTTCGTCCTCTGGCTGCGAATCAGATGAAGAAAGGATTCATCAAGGATTCGCTGTCCCCGGCTTTCGACATTGAAACCCCACCTTCAAGACGAGGCAGCGCCACAGCACCTTCGGGTCGCGGATATTGGGAAGGGAGCTTGCATCTGGATCGGCTGTTTCGTGAACCTTGATACGAAGCGGACCGGCGCGCTCCCTGCGTCTTCGGCCCGCAGTCAATGTCTTCACTGCCTTGGCGGCGCTTCCCCCAACGGCACCACCGCCATGGTCAACCGCGACACGCAACTGGCCTTGCCCTCATCGCTGGTCAACCGAATGTCCCAGACATGGGTCGTGCGCCCGATGTGAATCGGTTTGGCCACCGCCGTCACCCGTCCGCTTCGCAGCCCCCGCAAATGGTTGGCGTTGATCTCAAGGCCTACGCAGTAAAACCTGCTGGCATCGATGCACAGATAACTGGCCATGGAGCCGACTGTTTCAGCCAACACCACCGAGGCACCACCGTGCAGCAAACCATAAGGCTGGTGCGTGCGATGATCGATGACCATGCTCGCGGTCAGGGACTCTTCGTCGAAGGCTTCGAAGCGAATATCCAGCACTTCGCCGATGGTGTTTTTCTGGATCGCGTTCAACTGCTCGATGTTGGGAGTGGTACGCCACAAACTCATTGCACACATCCTTTGTTGGTTTTATTCGTGGCTCAATCCTGCCACAGCACCGCTTCGCTATGCTCGCTCCATTCTTCGAACCGGGGGCCGTAAGCCGCTTCGATCACGTTGCGCTTGATCTTCAGGGTTGGCGTCAGGAAGCCGTTTTCCACGGCCCAGCTGTCTTTGACGACAACGAGCCGGCGCAGGCGCTCATGTTTGTCGAGGGCGCCGTTGACCTCTTCGAGAAGTTTTTCCAGGCTTGAATGCAGGCCGGCACGCGCGGTTCCGCCGGCGTCCTGCTGCCCGACTGCCGAGAGCACGCACAACCCCAGCGGCGCGCTCAACCCATCGCCGACCACGCACACTTGCTCGATGCGTGAATGCACCGCCAAACGATTTTCGATCGGCGCCGGGGCCACGTATTTGCCTTTGCTGGTTTTGAAAATTTCCTTCAGGCGGCCGGTCAGGCGCAGGTTGCCTTCGGCGTCCTGTTCGCCTTTGTCACCGGTGCGCAGGAAGCCGTCCTCGGTGATGGTGTCGGCGGTTTTTTCCGGTTCCTTGAAATACCCGAGCATGGTTGCGCCACTGCGCACCAAGACCTCGCCCGATTCGGCGATCCGCACTTCAACGTCGGGGCAAGGCTTGCCGATCCAGCCCGGTTTGTTGTCGCCGGGCCGGCCGATGTGCGAACCCGCAGCTTTCGGTCATGCCGTAGACCTCCAGCACGTCCAGCCCGAGTTTGCGGTACCACAGCAACAACGTCTGCGGCACCGGCGCGGCGCCGGACAACGCGACGCGCAAGGCATCCAGCCCCAGCCCGGCGAGTACTTTGTGCCCTACCCGTTTGCCGATGAAGGGCAGCCCGAGCAGAAAGTCGAGGCGTTTTGCCGGGATCTTGCCGTACACGCCCATCTGGAATTTGGTCCAGATGCGCGGCACACCGAACAGCGCAGTGGGTCGCGCCCGCTGCAAATCGGTGAGAAAGGTGTCGAGGCTCTCGGCAAAGAACACGGTTTGCCCGGTGTAGATGGACGCCAGTTCGACGAACATGCGTTCGGCGACATGGCACAGCGGCAGGTAAGACAGCAACCGATCCGACTCATTGAGGCCGAACAACTGCGTGCCTCGGGTGGTGGCGAACCCCAGATTGCCGAAGCTGTGCATGACGCCTTTGGGCATGCCGGTGGTGCCGGAGGTGTAAATGATGGTCGCCAGTTGGTCAGCGGCAGGTTTGGGGTCGTCCTGGATAGGTGAGCAGGCTTGCAGGTCGGCCCAACTGAAATCGAAGGTACCCGGCGGGTGCAACGGCAGGCTGATGGTCGGCAAGTCGGGATTGACCCCGCGGGACATGCCGGGCCAGTCGTCGAGTTTGCCGATGAACGCCAGCGTCGCTTCGGAGTGTTCGAGTACTTGCGCGACGGATTCGGCAGTGAGGTTCGGGTACAACGGCACCGACACATGCCCGGCCATCCAGATCGCCAGGTCGGCGATGATCCAGTGGGCGCAGTTTTTCGAGATCAGGGCGATGTGGCTGCCTTGCGGAAGTTCACGGGCGCGCAGCCAGTGCGCGGCGCAGCGAGCCTGATGGCCGACGTCTTCCCAGGTCAGGGTCTCGACCTGGCCACCACCCGTGGGCTGGACCAGAAAGCGCTGGCGGGGATGACGGGATTCGCGCTCGTAGAAGACGTCCAGCGGCAAACGAAAAGCAGCAGACATGCGACTCGCTCCTTTATTTTTGGTCTGGAGCAAGCGTAGTCAACCAAGCGATTGCTTGGTTGACTATTTCATTACAAAAAATCAGCCACACGCTGAGCACTGTAGGAGCGAGCGGTGCGGCGGTCCGACTTGTCCGCGATGGTGGTGAACGATGACGCGTTTTTCCTGAAATCACACGTTATCGTTCACCACCATCGCGAGCAGGCTCGCTCCTACAGGGGATTGGTGGCGGCAGCTTTACGGGTGCTTGATGCTGTTGAGCTTCATCGCTCCGGCCAGCGGCAAATCGCCTTCCAGTTCCGCAAGACCGGCGGTGGCCACCCTTTCAGGGTCCTGCACATGACCATGCTGCAGATAACCCAGCAAATTACCCACCAACGGGTTATGACTGACCAGCAAGGCGCGATCCACGGACACCAGTTGCTCCGAAACGACTTGCGGGCTGTACTCGGGGGTCAACCATTCGACCGTGCGAATTTCCGGCCCGAACCCCAGCGTCTCGCGCACCAGTTGTGCAGTTTCCTGCGCACGCCGGTAGGGGCTGGCATAGATCGCGGTCAGTTTTTTGTCCATCAACTCGGCTGCCGAGCGCAGCACCTCTTCGCGACCGTGGGCGGTCAATGCCCGCTCGGAATCAGGACGTTTGCCGTGCGGCTCGGCTTCACCATGACGCAATACCCAGAGTTTCATAGCTTGGGTTCCTCATCTCGGGCCGGATGCGGCGCAGGCGCCACGACGTGTGGCGCTTCACCTTCCGGTGTACGCGGCGTCGGCCAGTCAGCGAACGGCCAGGGTTTCTGGTCGCTGTGAAACGTGCCGAAACGACCGATCTGCGCCAGGAACTGGCTCAGGCTGTCGCCGAAATTCATCAGGCTGGCGCTCGGGGCGCCATAGATCAAACGATAGACCAGTTGCACCAGCACCACGGCGCCGAGGATGAACTGCGCCACCTGCCAGACCAGCAGGAAGACAATCATCCACAACACCCGCAGCAGGATGGATTCGTATTGGGCTTCTGTTTTCGGATCGTTCATGTGCAATTCCCTGCCTGTTTTAACAGCGTGATCAGTTGAAACCACTGGTGGAAATAAAGTCGACGTCGGTTTTCGGTTCGCCACGCATCAACAATTCAATCACCTGATTCAGCGTGCGCCCTTCGAACAGAATCGCGTGCAATCCGGCGACCAGCGGCATGTACACGCCCACCTCCTGAGCCTTGGACTTGAGCACTTTCAAAGTGTTCACACCTTCAGCGACTTCGCCCAGGCGTGTCACCGCGTCTTCCAGGCTCAAGCCCTGACCGAGGGCGAAACCAACCTGGTAGTTACGGCTTTTCGGCGACGAACAGGTGACGATCAAGTCCCCCACCCCGGCCAGCCCCAGGAAGGTCATGGGGTTGGCGCCCTGATTCACCGCGAAGCGGGTCATTTCCGCCAGCGCCCGGGTGATCAGCATGCTCTTGGTGTTTTCGCCCATGCCCAGCGCCACCGCCATGCCGGCGATGATCGCGTAGACATTTTTCAGCGCCCCGCCCAACTCCACGCCGAAACGGTCGGCGCTGGCGTACACGCGAAAGGTGCGCCCGTGCAGCGCTTCCTGAACCCGTTGGCAGAGTTCTTCGTCTTCGCTGGCGACTACCGTGGCGGTCAGCGCGTGCTCGGCGATTTCACGGGCCAGGTTCGGTCCGGACAGCACGCCGATGCGCGCTTGCGGGGCGATTTCTTCGAGGATCTCGCTCATCAGTTTAAAGGTGTGGGCTTCGATGCCTTTGGTCAGGCTCACCAGCAACTTGCCGCTCAAGCGATCGGCGTGTGGAACCAGCACCGCGCGCAGCGCGCTGGAAGGCAGCGCGACAAAACACAGATCGCAGGCGTCCAGCGTGGCTTGCAGGTCGGTGACCGCTTCCACTCCCGGCAGAATCTTGATGCCCTTGAGGTAACGCGGATTCTCGCGATTGACCCGAATGGCCTCGGCCTGCTCGGGGTCACGCATCCACTGCCGGACCTGATGCCCGTTCTCGGCCAGCAGATTAGCCACGGCGGTACCAAAACTTCCGCCTCCCAGGACCGCAATTGGGCGCTGTTCAGTCATATGCAATCCGTTAATCCATACCAATGGCGATGTCGGCATTATACGGAGCGGCCCAGTGGCGGCCAGCCCCCGCGTCAATTACCGGCACTTGTAGAAAGAAGACGGATAAATCCGAGGAAAATGCCGGCATCGTGACTGAAAAAGTCGACCCGCTCGGTTAACATGCGCGCCAATTAATCGCTATCAAGGATGTGTTGTGTCGTTTGGCCCCGCTGCACCTCGCTCTCCGCTGGTCCTGGCGCTGATATTCAGCCCGCCATTGCTGGCCGACGACCTGTTTCTCGACAACGAGCCGGTGCCGCAAGTGCTGACGGCTACGCGTCTTAAACAGTCGCCGGCGGCGGTTCCGGGAAGCATGACGGTGATCGACAGCGAACTGATCAACGCCAGTGGTGCCCGTGACATCAGTGAATTGCTGCGACTGGTGCCGGGGATGATGGTCGGCAACATCAGCGGCAATCAGGCGGCGGTGAACTATCACGGCACCAACGCCAGCGAAGCGCGGCGCATGCAGGTGCTGATCGACGGGCGCTCGGTGTACCGCGCCGGCCTGGCCACGGTCGACTGGAGCGACATTCCGGTGGCCATGGAAGACATCGAGCGCATCGAGGTTTTCCGCGGCCCGAACACGGTCAGCTATGGCGCCAATGCGTTGATGGCGGTGGTCAACATCATCACCCGCAACCCGGCCGACAGCCATGGCACGCGGGTCAAAGTCACCCGTGGCCAGCGCGGCATCGATGACTTTTACGCCAGTCAGGGCGTGGGTTGGGACGGTGGCGACATGCGCCTGTCGCTGTCCGGCCAGCAGGACGACGGCTTTGACTCGGACCGCAGCGGCGCCGATTATCGCGACAGCCGCCGCTTGAACCGCTTCAACCTCGCCGTCAGCCAGACGCTCAACGAACAGCAAAGCCTCGATTGGCAATTGAATGCCAAGGACGGCAGCAACCAGCGGCCTTATACCTACCGCCCGGTGTTTTCGGGGATTACCGCCGCCGGGAACAATTCCGACGTTGAGGCCAAGGACTATGCCGGTTCCCTGCGCTGGAACCTCGATGTTAATCCTGATCACAGCCTTTATATCCAGGGCTCGGCCCAGCACTGGGATCGTCAGCAGACCTGGCGCGCCTGCGACGCCGAGGTTTCGTTCAGCCCTGAACTGACCGAGCTCTGGCAGCTCAATCCGAATTACACCGAGCGCCTGGCGCGCAATATCGAGCGCTACGTCGGCCTCGGCGCACCGTCCGGCACGCCGACAGAAAAAGCCTTGGCCAGTAAAGTGCTCGACCAGTGGCGCAACGGCGCCCGCCAAACCTTGTGCGGCGACATCGACCAGAGCACCCGCGAGACGCGCTACGACCTCGAACTGCAAGACACCCTCAGCCTGTCCGACAGTCTGCGACTGGTCAGCGGCCTGAACTATCGTTACGACCGGGCAGATTCCGAGACCTACTTCAATGGCACGCTCGACGACACGACATGGCGCGCGTTCGGCCAGCTCGAGTGGCGCGCCAGCGAACACTGGCTGTTACAGGGTGGTGCGATGTTCGAAGACACGCAATTGATCGGCAGTTCGCTGACACCGCGCGTGGCGGTCAACTATCTGATCAATCCGCGCCACGGTTTGCGTGCGGTGTATTCGGAAGCCATCCGCTCGCCGGACATGTTCGAGAACAACGTCAACTGGAGTTACCGGGTGACCAACCTGCAACCCGCTGCCTACGGCCAGAACAGCGCCCGCTATTTCGTCAAGACCCGCGGTCCCGGCAATCTCGACCAGGAACACATGCGCTCGCGGGAACTGGGCTACAACGGCTACTTCGCCGAGTGGAGGCTGGCGGTGGACGTGAAGGTGTTTCACGACGAAATCACCGGCATGATCAGCGAGCCGCTACGCAACAATCAGTACATCGCCAGCAACGCCAACAGCTCGCGCTTCACCGGTACGGAAACCCAACTCGACTGGCGTCTGAGCAGTGCCGATCGCTTGCGCCTGACCTACGCCTACGTCGATGCCGAGGCGAGCAACCCGCTGGATGCGCAACAGACCGCACGCAACAGCGGCTCCGCCGGTTGGCTGCGCGATTGGGGCCACGGCTGGAACAGCGCGCTCTTCTACTATGGTGACGACGCGCTCAACGGCTATCGCTTTGAGCGGGTCGACACGCGCATCGCCAAGCGCGTTGGCCTGGGCAAGGCCAGCCTGGAACTGGCCGGCGTGCTTCAACAGCGCCTCGACAATCAACCCACGACGTTCATCGACAACCGCTACGACGAGCGGCGAGTGCTCTACTTCAGCGCGGAGCTGGCGTTCTAAATGGTGCGCTCTCTATCACGGATGATGCCAAACCCTGGCCGCCTGCTGGCCGGGTTGTGCCTGGTGTTTGCCGGATGGCTGGGTAGCCTTTCGGTACACGCTGCCGAAATTCTGCTGGCCGGCGCCGACGACAGCGCGGGCATGCGGTCTTTCGCCAAGGCCCTGAGCGACCTGCGCCCGGCCGACAACGTTCGCTTTCAGCCACTGGCCAATCTGCCGACACCGGACAAATTGCCCGCCGGCACCCGGTTGATCCTGCTGGATCTGCCGAGCCTCGACTGGCGCCTGCAAGACGCCCGAGGCCCGGCGACGCTGGTGCTGCGCATCAGCCGCCTGCAAGCCCGTCAACGCCTGGGGGCAACTGTGCCGGCGCATTTGAGCCTGTTGTGGAGCGACCCGCCGCTGGATCGGCAATTGCGCCTGACCCGAATCCTGTTGCCTCAGGTCAAACGGGTCGGGGTGCTTTACGACAGCCACAGCGAATTTCTCCTGAGCGAACTGCGCGAGATCGCCAAGCCCCTGGGTTTCGAAATCGTCACCGAGCGCTGGGACAATACCCATGACAGCCGACCGTTGCAGACACTGCTGAAAAACAGTGACGTGCTGCTGGGCCTCGACGATCCCGACCTGTACAACCCCAAAACCGCGAAAAACCTGCTGCTCAGCAGCTACACACGGCAAACCGCATTGATCGGCCCCAACGCCGGGTTCGTCAAGGCCGGAAGCCTGACCAGCACCTACAGCGACCAGAGCGACTGGCTGGCGATTCTCGACGACCTGCTGGACCGACCACCGGCCACGTGGCCGCGCACGCACTACGCCAATCGCTTCAAAGTATTGAGTAACCCACAAGTGGCTCGTTCGTTAGGCATTGAACAGATTAATGAAGCGTTGGTCGCAACACAGCTGGCCGAAGGAGAACGCCGCCCATGACTTTCCGTCGTCGTTGGGACATCAACACGCGAACCCAGATCATCAGCCTCGGCCCTGCCCTGCTGCTGACCTTGCTGCTGATCAGTTTCTTCACCTTCGTGCGGATCCAGGACTTGCGTCAGGAGCTCAATCACACCGGCCAGCTGATCGCCAA
This sequence comes from Pseudomonas sp. PDM03, assembly GCF_014852385.1. NCBI lineage: Bacteria > Pseudomonadati > Pseudomonadota > Gammaproteobacteria > Pseudomonadales > Pseudomonadaceae > Pseudomonas > Pseudomonas sp. PDM03. The sequence goes on from NZ_JACVBM010000027.1 coordinate 24,910, forward strand.
CCAACTGGCGCCGGCCGCCGAGTACGGGGTGATTTCCGGCAACAACGAGGTGCTTGAAAGTTTGCTCAAGGCCACCCTGGCCACGCCTAATGTGCGCTTTCTGGAAGTCCAGGACAGCGCCAACCGGATTCTGGTGTACGTCGAGCACCCCTCAGAAACCCACACCCGCTCGCAACAGGTCGAAGTGTTCCAGGCGCCAGTGCGCTTGCAACGCATCGCACTGCACAATGATTTCTTCCAGGGTGGCAAAGTCACTGGCGCCGCCCCCGCCGAGGATTATCTGGGGCGGGTGATCGTCGGCCTGTCGAATGACGCCTTCAGCAAGCGCCAACAGGAAATCCTCTTCAAGGCCGGTGTCCTCGCGCTGTTCGCCCTGCTGTTCACATTCCTGATTGCCCGGCGCCTAGCCGGCAGCCTGTCGCAGCCGATCCGCGACATCGGCAACGCGGTCAAGGCGATCCAGAGCGGCGACTACAAAACGCCATTGCCGATTGTCGACGACACCGAACTCGGCGCGCTGTCGCAGCACATCAACAACCTCGCCAGCGGCCTGGAACAGGCCAGCCGCGAACAGCATCAGGCCATGGCGCAGTTGATCCAGACGCGCGAAGAGGCGGAAAAAGCCAACAACGCCAAATCGGACTTCCTGGCGATGATGAGCCATGAATTGCGCACACCGATGAATGGCGTGCTCGGCATGCTGCAACTGCTGGAAACCACCGACATGACCGCGGAGCAGGTCGAGTACGCGGCGCTGGCCTCGGAGTCCACCGAGCACTTGCTTAAAGTCATCAACGACATTCTCGACTTCTCGCGCATTGAACGTTCAGAGCTGGAACTGGAGCACATCCCGTTCAACCTCGAGGACCTGATCGGCAGTTGCGCCCAGTCGTTCTCGCACAGCGCGATACAACGCGGGCTCGACCTGGCGTTGCTGATTCCCGAGGACATGCGTGACTTGCAGGTGCAGGGCGACCCGACGCGGATCCGGCAAATCCTGGTGAACCTGGTGGGCAATGCGCTGAAGTTCACCGAAAAAGGACGCGTCAGCATCGAGCCGCAGTGGCAGTCGCTGGATCACGAACTGTTGTGGTTCACCTGCACCGTGCGCGACAGCGGGATTGGTATCTCGTCCGAAAGCCTGGAATTGATGTTCAACGCGTTCCAGCAGGCCGACAGTTCTATTTCAAGGCGTTACGGCGGCACCGGGCTGGGGCTGCCGATTGCCCGCACCCTGGCAGAACGCATGGGCGGAACCTTGCGCGCCCAGAGCGAGGAAGGTCGCGGCTCGGTGTTCACCCTGGAAATCCCGCTGGCACTGTATAAACAGAAACTGCCGGTACTGACACCGCGCACACCGACCGGCAGCGGTGACGGTGAGGGGCGCAATGTGCTGTTGGTCGAGGACAACCCGGTCAACCAGACCGTTATCGAAGCAATGTTGCGCAGTCTGGGCTTTACTGTCAGCGTCGCCACCGACGGCGCTCAAGCGGTGCGAAGTGCCGAAAGTCTGATTTTCGAAGCGATTCTGATGGACTGCCGACTGCCGATCATTGACGGCTACGAGGCCACCCGCCAGATCCGCCAACTACCCGGCTGCACTGACCTTCCGATCATCGCGCTGACCGCCAACGCCTTGCAGGGCGACCGCGAAGCCTGTTTATCGGCGGGAATGAACGATTACCTGGCCAAGCCCTTCAAACGCACTGATCTACAGCAAATTCTGCAGCGATGGGTGCAGTAGTGCAGGCCTTTCGACCATCTGCGACTGGCGTGAAAGGCGAAAGTGCGGCAGTCTTAGGCACCCGAACAGGCCCGAAAAGGGGCTTGAATAATAATTTCAGTGCACAAGTGTACATTCATGTCCTTGGTGCTGTGACTTTCACCACAACGCAATAGTCTATGAGTAGGCTGCCGATTCGAGGCATGAACGCTTCGATCGGTCGGGAAGATTTGCCCCACCTGCCGCATGGGACTATTGAGGAGCTCGCATGACCAAACAAAACGCCTTTACTCGGGAAGACCTGCTGCGCTGCAGTCGCGGTGAGCTGTTCGGCCCGGGTAACGCGCAACTGCCCGCCCCGAACATGCTGATGGTGGATCGCATCACCCTGATCAGCGAAGAAGGCGGCAAGTACGGCAAAGGTGAATTGGTCGCCGAGCTGGATATCACTCCGGATCTGTGGTTTTTCGCCTGTCACTTCGAAGGTGACCCGGTGATGCCAGGCTGCCTGGGCCTCGACGCCATGTGGCAACTGGTCGGTTTCTTCCTCGGCTGGCAAGGCCTGCCGGGCCGTGGCCGCGCCCTGGGTTCGGGCGAAGTGAAGTTCTTTGGTCAGGTTCTGCCGACCGCGAAGAAAGTGACCTATAACATTCATATCAAGCGCGTCCTCAAAGGCAAGCTGAACCTGGCCATCGCCGATGGTTCGGTGACTGTCGACGGTCGCGAGATCTACACCGCCGAAGGCCTCCGGGTCGGCGTTTTCACCTCCACTGACAACTTCTAAGGGTTATCCGCATGCGCCGCGTCGTTATCACTGGTCTGGGCATCGTTTCGTGCCTGGGCAATGACAAAGAGACCGTCTCCGCTAACCTGCGTGCAAGCCGCCCTGGCATCCGGTTCAACCCGGAATATGCCGAAATGGGTCTGCGTAGCCAGGTTTCCGGCTCCATCGACCTTCCCCTCGAAGAGCTGATCGATCGCAAGATCTATCGCTTCGTCGGCCACGCGGCGGCTTACGCCTATCTGGCCATGAAAGACGCCATCGCCGACTCCGGTCTGACCGATGAGCAAGTCTCCAACCCGCGTACCGGCCTGATCGCCGGTTCCGGTGGCGCCTCCACGCTGAACCAGATGGAAGCGCTGGACATCCTGCGCGAGAAAGGCGTGAAGCGCGTTGGTCCATACCGCGTGACGCGGACCATGGGCAGCACCGTTTCCGCCTGCCTGGCCACACCGTTCCAGATCAAGGGTGTGAACTACTCGATCTCCTCCGCCTGCGCCACCAGTGCTCACTGCATTGGTACTGCGGTCGAGCAGATCCAGTTGGGCAAGCAGGACATCGTATTTGCCGGTGGCGGTGAAGAAGAACATTGGAGCCAGTCGTTCCTGTTCGACGCCATGGGCGCACTGTCCACCCAGTACAACGAAACCCCGGAAAAGGCCTCCCGCGCCTACGACGCCAAGCGTGACGGTTTCGTCATCGCCGGCGGTGGCGGCATGGTGGTGGTCGAAGAGCTGGAACACGCTCTGGCTCGCGGCGCGAAAATCTACGCGGAAATCGTTGGCTACGGCGCGACCTCCGACGGCTACGACATGGTTGCCCCAAGCGGTGAAGGCGCCATCCGTTGCATGCAGATGGCCATGTCCACCGTTGACGCACCTATCGACTACCTGAACACCCACGGTACCTCGACTCCGGTCGGCGACACCAAGGAAATGGAAGGCGTGCGTGCGGTATTCGGCGACAAGGCTCCGGCCATCAGCTCTACCAAGAGCCTGTCCGGTCACTCCCTGGGCGCCGCTGGCGTTCACGAAGCGATCTACTGCCTGCTGATGATGGAAGGCAACTTCATGGCGGGTTCCGCCAACATCGACGAGCTGGACCCGGCGGTGGCAGACATGCCGATCCTGACCAAGACTCGCGAAGACGTCGCCTTCAACACCGTGATGAGCAACAGCTTCGGCTTCGGTGGTACCAACGCTACTTTGGTACTGAAGCGCTGGCAGGGTAAGTAATACCCCGCCGCTACGCTGCACACAAAAACGCCCCGACTGGTTCGGGGCGTTTTTTTGTCTGAAGAAAATAAATTCACTGCGATTTCTTCTGTAGGAGCCGGCTTGCTGGCGATCCAGTCGACGCGGTTGTTCAGACGCATTGCGTTATCGTTCATCGCCAGCAAGCCGGCTCCTACAGGCTTTGTTTGCTGGAAACATGAAGCTTTTGTCATGAAACCCAAAGCCCTGCGACCGAATGTCGCGTATTACGCGGGCTGCAGCACTTTTGCAGAATTGGCAAGAGTGCGTTACCAAATGCAGTCGTTTACTTAGCAAGCTAACCAAACATATAACTGAGTCCTGCACACGCCTTGCTGCAGATATCACAGAGATTGGAGCTAGCAGATGACTGTAAAAGTAACTGAACGCGACGATTCACATAAATCCCACGAAGGCGTAGCCGCCGGCATCCGCATCTGGGACGTACACCAACAAGGCATGTTGGTAGGGATGTTCCACTCCGAAACCGACGCCCACAGCTACAAGGCCGAACTGGAAACACTGGAGCAACAACGAGAGCTCCGATCCGCATAAGCAACGACAGCATTGAAAACGACAAACCCCGCCATGAGCGGGGTTTGTCGTTGTAGCAGTCGTTAACCGCTTACCACATCAGATCATCAGGAATCTGATAGGCCGCGTACGGATCGTCTTCAGCTGCCGCTTCTTCGGTCTGCACATTCAGCTGCACGATGCGCTGCGGATCGCGCTCCTGGATCTTCAGGGCCGCCTCACGCGGGATCACCTCGTAACCGCCGGCATGGTGCACGATCGCCAGCGAACCGTTGCTGAGCTTGTTGCGCATCAGCGCGTTGACCGACAGGCGCTTGACCTTCTTGTCGTCAACGAAGTTGTAGTAGTCCTCGGTGGTCAGCTTCGGCAGGCGCGAGACTTCGATCAATTGCTTGACCTGCGCGGCACGGGCCTTGGCCTCGGCTTTCTCTTGCTGCTGACGGTTCAGCTCCTGGTCACGCTTGACCTTCTCGGCCAGTGCTTCCTGCGCCAGACGCTGCTGGGTGTCGTCCTGTTCGATCTGACCTTTATGGACCAGACGCTGCTGCTTCTGCTTCTCTTTGCCGACCTGTTTGGCCTGCTTTTGGTTGACCAGCCCTGCCTTTAGCAACTGGTCGCGAAGGGAAATGCTCATGGTGCTTATTTCTCACTTAGGCCACTGCTCAACCGCAGCTGGGCAAATTCTTTTCCTGACGTTTGGCTTCGCCCCACAAGGCGTCCAACTCTTCGAGGGTGCAATCTTCTATGGGACGGTGGGTGTCGCGCAATGCCTGTTCGATAAAACGGAAGCGTCTTTCGAATTTGCTGTTGGCACCGCGCAAGGCGGTTTCCGGATCGACCTTTAAATGACGCGCCAGATTGACCACGGAAAACAGCAGGTCACCGACTTCATCGGCAATCGCTGCCGAGTCATTGTCGGCCATGGCTTCGAGCACTTCATCGAGCTCTTCGCGGACTTTATCCAGCACCGGCAACGCATCCGGCCAGTCGAAACCGACCTGCCCTGCACGTTTCTGCAACTTGGCCGAACGGGATAACGCCGGCAGCGCGGCGGGCACGTCGTCGAGCAAGGACAGTTGTTGCGGCGCCACAGATTTCTCGGCGCGCTCTTCAGCCTTGATTTCTTCCCAGCGCTGCTTGACCTGCTCTTCACTCAGACGCGGAACATCCAGCGGCGCGTACAGATCGCCGGTGGGGAACACGTGGGGATGACGACGGATCAACTTGCGGGTGATGCTGTCGATGACGCCGGCAAATTCGAAGCGCCCTTCTTCCCGGGCCAGTTGGCTGTAATAAACCACCTGGAACAGCAAATCGCCCAGCTCACCCTGCAAGTGATCGAAGTCTCCACGCTCGATGGCGTCGGCGACCTCGTAGGCTTCTTCAAGGGTGTGCGGGACGATGGTCGCGTAGGTTTGCTTGATGTCCCACGGGCAGCCGAACTGCGGGTCACGCAAACGGCTCATCAGGTGCAGCAAATCTTCAAGGCTGTACATCATTTATCTCTCACCACAAAACCCTGTAGGAGTGAGCCTGCTCGCGATGGGGGCGTGTCAGTCAGCATTGATCGTGACTGATACACCGCTATCGCGAGCAGGTTCACTCCTACATGGATCATCTCAAGGCGTACGGTTACGCCGGGTTTCGATGATGTTCGGCAACTGGGATATCCGCCCCAGCAACCGCCCAAGCGCATCCAGCCCCGGAATCTCGATGGTCAGGGACATCAACGCGGTGTTGTCCTCTTTGTTCGAGCGGGTATTGACCGCCAGCACGTTGATCCGCTCGTTGAGCAGCACTTGCGAGACGTCACGCAGCAAACCGGAACGGTCGTAGGCACGGATGATGATGTCCACCGGATAGGTGAGCACCGGCACCGGACCCCAGCTGACCTGGATGATCCGCTCAGGCTCGCGACCGGCCAGTTGCAGCACCGAGGCGCAGTCCTGACGGTGAATGCTCACGCCACGGCCCTGGGTGATGTAACCGACGATGGCATCGCCCGGCAACGGCTGGCAGCAGCCCGCCATTTGCGTCATCAGGTTGCCGACGCCCTGGATCTGAATGTCACCGCGCTTGCCCGGTTTGTAGCCGGTGGCCTTGCGCGGAATCAGTTCCAGCTGCTCGTTGCCGCGTTCCGGCTCGACCAGTTGCTGTGCGAGGTTCACCAGTTGCGCCAGGCGCAAATCGCCTGCGCCCAACGCGGCGAACATGTCCTCGGCAGTCTTCATGTTGGCCTTGTCGGCCAGCTTGTCGAAATCCACCGCCGGCAAGCCAAGGCGACTGAGTTCGCGTTCGAGCAGGGTTTTACCGGCCGCGACGTTCTGATCGCGTGCCTGCAATTTGAACCAGTGAACGATCTTCGCCCGCGCCCGCGAGGTGGTGATGTAACCCAGGTTAGGGTTCAGCCAATCGCGGCTCGGGGTGCCGTGCTTGCTGGTGATGATCTCGACTTGCTCACCGGTTTGCAGGCTGTAGTTGAGCGGTACGATGCGCCCGTTGATCTTCGCGCCACGGCAGTTGTGACCGATCTCGGTGTGCACGCGGTAGGCGAAGTCCAGCGGCGTCGCGCCTTTCGGCAAGTCGATGGCGTGACCGTCGGGGGTGAAGATGTACACCCGGTCCGGCTCGATATCGACCCGCAGCTGTTCCGCCAGGCCGCCGATGTCGCCCAACTCTTCGTGCCACTCGAGCACCTGACGCAGCCAGGAGATTTTCTCTTCGTAGTGGTTGGAGCCGGACTTGACATCGGTGCCCTTGTAGCGCCAGTGCGCGCAAACGCCCAGCTCGGCCTCTTCGTGCATGGAATGGGTGCGGATCTGCACTTCCAGCACCTTGCCCTCAGGCCCGATCACCGCCGTGTGCAACGAGCGGTAGCCGTTCTCTTTCGGGTTGGCGATGTAGTCGTCGAACTCTTTCGGGATGTGCCGCCACAAGGTGTGGACGATGCCGAGCGCGGTGTAGCAGTCGCGCATTTCCGGCACCAGCACGCGAACGGCGCGAACGTCGTAGATCTGGCTGAACTCCAGACCCTTGCGTTGCATTTTGCGCCAGATCGAATAGATGTGTTTGGCCCGGCCGCTGATGTCGGCATCGACGCCGGTGGCCTGCAATTCGACTTTCAGCTGGTTCATCACATCGGCGATGAAACGCTCGCGATCCAGGCGCCGCTCGTGCAGCAACTTGGCGATCTGCTTGTACTGATCGGGCTCGAGGTAGCGGAAGGACAAGTCCTCCAGTTCCCACTTGATGTGACCGATGCCGAGACGGTGGGCGAGCGGCGCGTAGATGTCGAAGACTTCCCGGGCGACGCGGTTGCGCTTCTCGTCGTCGGCGGTTTTCACCGCACGGATCGCGCAGGTGCGTTCGGCCAGTTTGATCAGCGCGACACGCACGTCGTCGACCATGGCCACGAGCATCTTGCGCAGGTTTTCCACCTGGCCCTGAGTGCCCATCACCATGGATTTACGCGGGCTCAGGCTGTCGCTGATCGCCGCCATGCGTTGCACGCCGTCGATGAGTTTGGCCACCACGGGACCAAAACGCTGGCTGACCGCCGGCAACTGGATCTGGCCTTCGCGCACGCCTCGGTACAGGACCGCAGCGACCAGCGAATCCTGATCGAGCTTGAGGTCGGCGAGGATCTCGGCAATTTCAAGGCCGGTGCGGAAACTGGAGTTTCCCTCGGACCACAAATTCTTCGCCGCATTGGCTTGTTGTTCTGCCTCGCGAGCGTACTCGCAGGCTTCTTTCAAGGCTTCGCGATCCAGTGCCAGATCGACACTGACCGCATGATCGAGCCAAGCCTCGAGATTGATACTGCCGTCGGTGTTGATCGGCTGGTGTGCTCTCACCTGTACCATCTTGCTTACCTTCCCTACGACGCAGATTCAATGCGTCAAATCGCTGACCTTCGCTGCCCATGAGCCCACGTCGGGCTGGTACGCGGCTGCACGGGCGGGCCAGTCGGACCAGACGAGCCTTCCTAACTCGCTTCAAATAACGCCATGGCTTCGACATGTGCCGTCTGAGGAAACATATCGAGAATCCCGGCACGTTTTAACCGGTAGCCCTGCTTGATCAATTCCACTGTGTCGCGCGCCAGCGTTGCCGGATTGCATGACACATACACCAACCGCTCGGCACCCATCGACTTGAGCTTGCGCACCACCTCGAAAGCACCGTCACGGGGTGGGTCCAAGAGTACCGCACAAAAGCCTTCGCGCGCCCATTCGGCATCGGTCAAAGGCTGGGATAAATCGGCCTGAAAAAACTTCGCATTATGAAGATTGTTGCTAGCGGCGTTCGCAGTTGCGCGCTCGACCATCGCCTGCACACCTTCGACTGCCACCACTTCGCGAACCGCTTTGGCCAGCGGCAAGGCAAAGTTACCCAACCCACAGAATAGATCGAGAACGCGCTCATCCGCTGTCGGCTTCAACCAGTCCAGCGCCTGGGCAACCATCGCTTCGTTGACCGCCGCGTTGACCTGAATGAAGTCTCCCGGCCGGTACGCCAGGTTCAAATCCCACTGTTCAAGGCGATAGCCCAAAGACTGATCGGCTTGAACCGGTTGTGGTTCGCCCTCTCCATGCAGCCACAATTGAGCTTCATGAAACGAGCAGAAATCCTTGAGGATCGTCAGATCGGATTCAGACAACGGCGCCATGTGCCGCAGCAAAACCGCCAACGACGAACCACTGAACAATTCCACATGCCCCAGCGCCTGAGGCTTGCTCAAGCGGCGGAGCATTTCCGGCAAGCGGGTCATGATCGGTTGCAAGGGCTGTACCAGCACCTGGCATTCGTTGATCGCAACGATGTCCTGACTGCCAGCGGCGCGGAAACCGACTTCGAGTTTTTTCGCTTTCATGTCCCAGCGCACCGCTACACGGGCGCGACGGCGGTAAGCGAATTCCGGACCGCTTAACGGCGCGGCCCATTCTTCGGGCTCGACACCGGCGACCTTCGACAACTGCTCGGCGAGCATGCGCTGTTTCAGGGCAAGTTGTTCGGTGTGCGGCAGATGTTGCACGCTGCAACCGCCACAGCGACCGGCATGCGGACACGGTGCCGGACGACGCAGTTCGCTGGCCTGGAACACACGCTCGGTGCGCGCCTCGACTACTTTGCCGTGAGCGCCCAACACGCGCGCCTCGACCTCTTCACCGGCCAATGCGCCGATGACGAACCAGGTGCGACCTTCGAAAAACGCGATACCGCGACCGTCATTCGCCAGGCGCTCTATAGTCAGGCGCTGCTTTTTGCCGGTCGGAATTTGCGGGGCCTTGCTGCCGCCGGTGGGCTGGAAGCGCAGGCCTCTCTCGTGCTTGGCCATCAGTTGGGCGCGTCGAAAATGCCGGTCGACAAGTAACGGTCGCCACGGTCGCAGATGATCGCGACGATCACCGCGTTTTCAACTTCTTTGGACAGGCGCAGCATCGCTGCCACGGCACCGCCCGAGGACACGCCGCAGAAAATGCCTTCTTCGCGCGCCAGACGACGGGTCACGTCCTCGGCTTCGCTTTGCGCCATGTCGACGATGCGGTCCACGCGATCGGCCTGGTAGATCTTCGGCAGGTATTCCTGCGGCCAGCGACGGATGCCCGGGATCGCCGAGCCTTCCATCGGTTGCAGGCCGATGATCTGCACGTTGTCGTTCTGCTCTTTCAAGTAGCGCGACACGCCCATGATGGTGCCCGTGGTGCCCATCGAACTGACGAAATGGGTGATGGTGCCCTCGGTCTGACGCCAGATTTCCGGGCCGGTGGTGGTGTAGTGCGCTTCCGGGTTATCACCGTTGGCGAACTGGTCCAGCACCTTGCCACGGCCCTCGGCTTCCATTCGCTGAGCGAGGTCGCGTGCGCCTTCCATGCCTTCTTCCTGGGTCACCAGGATCAGCTCGGCGCCATACGCCGTCATCGCGGCTTTGCGCTCGGCGCTGGAGTTGTCCGGCATGATCAGGATCATCTTGTAACCCTTGATCGCGGCGGCCATGGCCAGGGCGATCCCGGTGTTGCCCGAGGTCGCTTCGATCAGCGTATCGCCGACGTGGATCTGCCCACGCAACTCGGCGCGGGTAATCATCGACAGCGCCGGCCGGTCCTTGACCGAACCCGCCGGGTTGTTCCCTTCGAGCTTGAGCAAAAGGGTATTGCTGGTGGCGCCGGGCAGGCGCTGCAAACGAACCAGCGGAGTGTTGCCGACGCAATCGGCGATGGTTGGGTACTGCAAGGTCATGGCGTATTCGCAATCCAGACTGCGGGGGCGCCTATCATACCGGCAAACGTTGGAAGGCCATATCACGCAAAGTGCGGTGCTTATGGCTTATGGGAATAAGGGACTGATTCAGCCTTCTTTCGCCTGCGCAGCATTCAAGGCATAGAACTCATGCAGCTTGGCCTGAAGCAATTGTTTGTCCGGTAGCTGAACCTGGTACTCGGCAATCAGCGCTGGCGACAGACTGCGATTAAGGGCGTACTCGACCACTTCATCTTCCTTGCTGGCACAAAGCAATACCCCAATGGCAGGGTTTTCGTGGGGCTTGCGCTCACCACGATCCAGCGCTTCCAGATAGAAATTCAGCTTGCCCAGGTACTCCGGTTCGAAACGACCGACCTTTAGTTCAATGGCCACCAGGCAGTTGAGCCCACGGTGGAAGAACAACAGGTCCAGGGCGAAATCCCGGCCGCCAACTTGCAGCGGGTATTCGGAACCGACAAAGCAGAAATCGCGGCCAAGCTCGATCAGAAACTCCTTGAGGCGTGCCAGTAAACCCTGATGCAGATCGGTTTCGGCGTGGGCACCGGGCAAGTCGAGAAATTCGATCATGTAGGCGTCGCGGAATATCTCAAGTGCCGAGGGGTGAGTTTGTTTCAGCGCGGCGGAGGCTTTTGCCGGTTGGGTGATACTGCGTTCGAACAGTGCAGCCTTTAACTGGCGTTCCAGCTCGCGCTTCGACCACTTTTCCTGAACGGCCATACGCAGATAAAACTCGCGCTCTTCCGGGTGTTTGCTTTGGCTTAGGACGATCATGTTATGGGTCCAGGGTAATTGTCTCACCAGTGGTGAGACAATTGCGTCGCCCCGATAAGTCTCGTAGAACTGGCGCATGCGGAACAGATTTGGCCGGGTAAAACCACGCAACCCGGGCTGCGTCCGGGCCAGATGCTCAGCCAACTGACTGATCACGGCATCACCCCATTCAGCCAGTTCAATCTTGCGACTGATATAACCACCAACCTGCCAGTACAACTCGATCAGCTGGGTATTCACCGTCTGTATCGCCTGTTGCCTGGCACCGTGAATCAGTGCAAGCACTTCATTGAAACGGTCGTCGGTTGTGTTGCCGGAAACGTGGATTGCAGTCATGCCTGATTCCTTGAACATGAGTTAAAGCGTGAGCTTAAACCGTCAAAGATGCTTGAAATGACCGGTGATACCCTTTGGGAAATGTCGTACAGAAACCCCGGAACGCTCCGGCAAAATCAAAGCATTGGCGGACGGGAGGGCCTCTTCGCGGGCAAGCCCGCTCCCACAGGGAATCAGGGGGTGATCACACCATTTGCGGTCGGCACACATCCACTGTGGGAGTGAGCCTGCTCGCGATGGCGTCATCAGCCACCAACCGCATGTTCAGCCGCAACCCTGCCCCAGTGTTCTCAGCCCAAAGCCGCCCGCCCTGCAGCTGTACCGCATTCCTTGCAATGCTCAGCCCCAACCCGAACCCGCCATTCCCCGGCCGCGAACCATCAAGCCGCGTAAACGGCGAGAAGATCCGCTCAAGATCCTCTTCAGCCACCCCGCCCCCTTCATCCTCCAGCCACAGATGCCAGTAACCGCCTTCACGCCTTCCATCCAGACGCACGATGCCGCCCTTCGGTGAATGGCGAATGGCATTGCGCAGGATGTTTTCCAGCGCCTGGGCCAAGGTGTTGAGATTGCCGCGCACCCAGCAGGATGAATCCACCGCGCACTGCAATTGGTCGGTGGGGCAGCAACTTTCATAGCAGGCGTTGTCCGTGAGCATTTCCCACAGTGCCTGAATCTGGATCGCCTCGTCGGGCAAGGGCGTACGCTCGGTGTCGAGCCAGGCCAGTTGCAGCGTGTCTTCGACCAACCGTTGCATGCCATCCACTTCGCGACCAATGCGTTCACGCAGTTGCACCAGACTTTGCTCACCCTCGCTCGCCACGCGCAAACGGCTCAAGGGTGTTCGCAATTCGTGGGACAGGTCGCGCAGCAGCTGTTGTTGGAGGGCCACCGTGCTTTGCAGGCGCTCGGACATGTGATCGAACGCGCGGCCAAGCTCACCCAGTTCATCGCAGCGATTGGTCGTGCGGCTCGACAGGCGCACGCCCAACTGGTCGGCGCGCCACGCATTGGCCTGCTCGCGCAGTTGATTGAGGGGCACGACCAGTAATCGATACAGCCCGACGCACAACAGCAAGGTGAACAGTCCGGGAATCACGCCGTTGGTGATGACGCGCCAGAACACCCGGTAGCGCCCCGGCTTGAACCGCTGGGGCAGTTCGATCACCACGCTGCCGACGGATGAGTCGCCGGGAAACGGTACGCGCAGCCACGGCAGGCGTTTTTTGTGAATGGGCCAGTCCAGGCCACGCAGAAAAGTCAGGCGCTGGATTTCCTGGTCCGTCAGCGATTGGCTGCTCAACGACTGCAAATCGCCGCCAATCACACCCACCCAGCCCTTTTCACGCTGTCGCATATCCTGCAGCCAGGCATCGACACCTGCGCTCTGCCCCTGCTCCCATGCCTGTTCGGCTTCGGCGGCATAGCGCGTCAGAGTGCCTCGGGCTTCGTCAGAGAGAAACTGGTTGCGCTGTTCCATGTAGCGGCCCCAGGACCAGCTCAGCCAGATCATCAGCAGACAGAACGCCACCAGCAGACAGGCGAGTTTCCAGAACAGCGAATGCCTGCCCGGCAGGTCAGACCACTTCATGGTCAGCACTCAGGACATAGCCCTTGCCCCACACCGTGCGCACTTCCCGTTCGGTGTAGCCGATGGCCTTGAGCTTGCGACGGATCTGGCTGATGTGCATGTCGAGGCTGCGGTCGTGAGCCGCGTAACCCCGTTGCAACACGTGCTGATAAAGGAAGGCTTTGCTCAGCACCTCATCGCCGTTGCGATGGAGGGTGTCCAGCAACCGGTACTCGCTGCGGGTCAGGCCGGCGGCGTGTTCGCCATAGAACACCTCGAAGCATTCATCGTCGAAACGCAGACTGTCCGCCACCAAGGCAACCGGCGCCACGGCCGGGCGACGATCCAGTGCGACGCGCCGCAGGATCGCTTCGATGCGCACACGCAACTCGGCCATGCTGAAGGGCTTGGGCAAATAATCATCGGCGCCGAGGCGGAAACCGCTGATGCGATCGGCTTCGGCGCCCAGTGCCGACATCAGCACCACCGGGGTGGAATGGCTCTGGCGCAATTGGGTCAGCACGTTCAATCCGTTCATGCCCGGCAGCAGAATGTCCATCAGCACCACATCGAAGGCTTGCTCACGGGCAATCGCCAGGCCTTCCTGGCCGTTTTGGCACCAGGTCACCTGGAAACCGCTACGACCCAGTTGCTCGTGCACATAAGCACCGAGCACCAGGTCGTCTTCGATGGAGAGGATTCGGGGATGGCCAACAGAGATGGGAGTCATGAGTATCTGCAAATAATTCTCAGTTGATGATTATTCAAGATTGCCTCGCCGGGGGCAACCCAAGGTTTGCCAGCCACGCAAAAGCGCTGGACTGCCCGACGAATGACGTCATCAATTTTACGAGGATTGCCCGCAAGCAAATCGCTACACTGCGCAAGTGGCGTGTACCGGATGTACGCGCAGGTTCTTAAATGGCTGGATGCAGGAGAGAGGCGTGCTCAAGAAACTGGGAATAAAAGGCCGCGTGCTGTTGCTGACCTTGCTTCCGACCAGCCTGATGGCCTTGGTGCTGGGCGGCTATTTCACCTGGATGCAGCAATCCGACCTGCAAACCCAACTCATGCAGCGTGGCGAAATGATCGCCGAACAGCTCGCGCCCCTTGTCGCGCCGGCCATGAGCCACAAGGACACCGACCTGCTGGAACGCATCGCCACCCAAGCACTGGAAACGCCCGATGTGCGCGCGGTGACGCTCCTCGCCCCGGACCGCACGTCGCTTGCGCATGCCGGCCCGACCATGCTCAATCCGGCGCCGTTGGGCAATGGCTCGCAAATGTTGCGCCGCAGCGGCAACGATGCGACGCGTTACCTGCTGCCGGTGTTCGGCAAACACCGCAACCTGGCCGGTGACCTGATACCCGAGGAGTCTGACCGCCTGCTGGGTTGGGTCGAACTCGAACTGTCCCACAACGGCATGCTGCTGCGCGGTTATCGCAGCCTGTTCGCCAGCCTGCTGTTGATCGGCGCGGGCCTCGCCGGTGCGGCGCTGCTGGCATTGCGCATGGGCCGTACGATCAATCGGCCGCTGAGCCAGATCAAGCAAGCGGTGGCGCAGCTCAAGGACGGTCACCTGGAAACCCGCCTGCCGCCGCTCGGCAGTCAGGAGCTCGATGAACTGGCGTCCGGCATCAACCGCATGGCCGGCACCCTGCAGAACGCCCAGGAAGAATTGCAGCACAGCATCGATCAGGCCACCGAAGACGTGCGCCAGAACCTGGAAACCATCGAAATCCAGAACATCGAGCTGGACCTGGCGCGCAAGGAAGCCCTGGAGGCGAGCCGGATCAAATCCGAGTTCCTCGCCAACATGAGCCATGAAATCCGTACGCCGCTCAACGGCATTCTCGGTTTCACCCATCTGCTGCAAAAAAGCGAACTGACCCCGCGTCAGCTCGACTACCTGGGCACCATCGAAAAATCCGCCGACAGCCTGCTGGGGATCATCAACGAGATCCTCGACTTCTCGAAAATCGAGGCCGGCAAACTGGTGCTCGACCACATTCCGTTCAACCTGCGCGATTTGCTCCAGGACACCCTGACCATCCTCGCCCCGGCCGCCCACGCCAAACAACTGGAACTGGTGAGCCTGGTCTATCGCGACACGCCGCTGTCGCTGGTCGGCGATCCACTGCGCCTGAAGCAGATCCTCACCAACCTGGTGAGCAACGCGATCAAGTTCACCCGCGAAGGCACCATCGTTGCCCGCGCCATGCTCGAAGACGAGCATGAAGACAGCGTGCAACTGCGCATCAGTATTCAGGACACCGGCATCGGCCTGTCGAACGAGGACGTGCGCGCGCTGTTCCAGGCTTTCAGCCAGGCCGACAATTCACTGTCCCGGCAACCCGGCGGCACCGGCCTGGGGCTGGTGATTTCCAAGCGCCTGATCGAACAGATGGGCGGCGAGATCGGCGTCGACAGCACGCCGGGCGAAGGCTCGGAATTCTGGATCAGCCTGAGCCTGCCGAAAACCCGCGACGACGCCGAAGACCTGCCCGGCCCGCCGTTGCTCGGACGCCGGGTCGCCGTGCTGGAGAACCACGAACTGGCCCGTCAGGCGTTGCAGCATCAACTGGAAGACTGTGGCCTGGAAGTCACCCCGTTCAACACTCTGGAAAGCCTGACCAATGGCGTGACCGGCGCACACCAGACCGATCTGGCGATCGACCTCGCCGTGCTTGGCATCACCAGCAACGACATGCCGCCGGAGCGCCTCAACCAGCATATCTGGGACCTCGAGCACCTCGGCTGCAAAGTGCTGGTGCTGTGCCCGACCACCGAACAGACGCTGTTCCACCTCTCGGTGCCGAACCCGCACAGCCAGCTCCAGGCCAAACCGGCCTGCACGCGCAAGTTGCGCCGGGCCTTGTCCGATCTGGTCAATCCGCGCCAGCAACGTAGCGATCCCGGCGAGCCGGTGTCCAGCCGCGCGCCGAAGGTGCTCTGCGTCGATGACAACCCGGCCAATCTGTTGCTGGTGCAAACCCTGCTCGAAGACCTTGGCGCCAAGGTGCTTGCGGTGGAAAGCGGCTATGCCGCCGTCAAAGCGGTGCAGACCGAGACCTTCGATCTGGTGTTGATGGACGTGCAGATGCCTGGCATGGACGGGCGCCAGACCACCGAAACCATTCGCCAGTGGGAAAGCGAAAGGCATTGCACGCCGCTGCCGATCGTGGCCCTCACCGCTCACGCGATGGCCAACGAAAAACGCGCGCTGCTGCAAAGCGGCATGGATGATTACCTGACCAAACCGATCAGCGAGCGGCAATTGGCTCAGGTGGTGTTGAAGTGGACCGGCCTGGCATTGCGCAATCAGGGGCCCGAGCGTTCCAGCGACAGTCACGGCGGCAGCCACGAGCTGCAAGTGCTGGATCACGAAGAAGGGTTGCGGCTGGCGGCGGGCAAGGCGGATCTGGCGGCGGACATGCTGGCGATGTTGCTGGCATCGCTGGAAGCCGACCGCGAAGCCATCCGCTTCGCCCGGGAAACCAACGATCACAACGCGTTGATCGAGCGCGTACACCGCCTGCACGGCGCCACCCGTTATTGCGGCGTGCCGCAGCTGCGCGCTGCCTGCCAGCGCAGCGAAACCCTGCTAAAGCAACAGGACCCGAAGGCTCCGGGCGCATTGGAAGACCTCGACCGCGCCATCAATCGCCTGGCGGCGCATGCCCGTATCAATGCTTGATGCAACGCAATGGCGTTGATCACCATCAGCGCTAGTCTCACCGCAATCATTGTAGGAGCCGGCTTGCTGGCGATGGCGGTGGGTCAGTGACATAAATGCAGACTGACACGCCGCTATCGCCAGCAAGCCGGCTCCTACAGGTGACCGGGACAAGGAGGAAGTAATGCGTACGATTCTATTCAGCAGCCAGACCTACGACCGCGACAGTTTTCTCGGCGCCGACCTCCCTGCCGGCATCGAGCTGCACTTTCAATCGGCGCGACTCAGCCTCGACACGGCAGCGCTGGCGGAACATCACGAAGTGGTCTGTGCCTTTATCAATGACGACCTCGGCGCCCCGGTGCTCGAACGCCTGGCAGCGGGCGGCACACGCCTGATTGCCCTGCGCTCGGCCGGCTACAACCATGTCGACCTGGCGGTGGCGAAGCGCCTGGGATTGTCGATCGTGAGGGTTCCGGCCTACTCACCCCACGCGGTGGCCGAACACGCGGTGGCGCTGATCCTGGCGCTCAACCGTCGTTTGCACCGTGCCTACAACCGCACCCGCGAAGGGGATTTCAGCCTCCACGGGCTGACGGGGTTCGACCTGGTGGGCAAAACGGTCGGCGTGGTCGGCACCGGGCAAATCGGCGCGACCTTCGCGAAAATCATGAACGGTTTCGGCTGCCGGCTACTGGCCTATGATCCTTACCCCAATCCACAGGTCGAAGCCCTCGGTGCACGTTATTTGAGTTTGCCCGAGCTGCTGGCCGAATCGCAGATCATCAGCCTGCACTGCCCGCTCAACGAGCAGAGCAAACACCTGATCAACCGCGAGTCACTGGCGCACATGCAAGCCGGCGCCATGTTGATCAATACCGGTCGCGGCGGTCTGGTGGACACGCCGGCGCTGATCGACGCGCTGAAAGACGGCCAACTCGGTTATCTGGGGCTGGATGTGTATGAAGAAGAGGCGCAGCTGTTCTTCGAGGACCGTTCCGACCTGCCGCTGCAGGACGATGTGCTGGCGCGCCTGCTGACCTTCCCCAACGTGATCGTCACCGCGCATCAGGCCTTCCTGACCCGTGAAGCCCTGGGTGCAATCGCTGCTACGACGTTGCAGAACATTGCAGCCTGGGCGGCCGGCACGCCGCAAAATCAGGTCGAGGGCTGAGCGGATCAGACCTTGGACAACAGGATCATCAAGGCCAGCCAGCCAAAACCGAGCAAGCGCTGGCCTGTTGAATGCCCGGGACGCAGCAGGAACCAGACAAAAAACGGTGGCAGAAAGAAAATCATCAGTTTCAGCCACAGCTCCACCGGACGCGGACCGTTGAGCGTCGGAGCAGGAACCGCAGCCTCGACGTCGGCTTTGCGTTTACGCCCGAACGCGGCCGGCGAAACCTTGGCCACGCTCTCGTCTTGCGGCAAACGTCCGAAAGACAGTGGCGCCTTTGACGTTGCCGCTTGCGCCGTTGTCGGCGCACCGCAATGAACACAAGCAGGCGCCGTTGAACTGATGCGTTGCTTGCACTCAAAACATTCGATTAACGCCATGTCCGTTCCTTAGAAATACAAAAGCGGCAGTTTGCCATGAGTCGGCAGGTCATTTGAACCTGATCGAAGGTCATCTGCTTGCGCAATGCTGCGTGCAGGCCCGTGCTAGCATACCGCGCATATTTGGAGGACCCATGGTCGAACACGATTTCCGCTATAACTTGATGAACCCGCAACACACCCTCACCGAATGCCGCGCCCTCGTGCCGGGGCGTTATCAAGTCACCGGCAACGGCGGCTCGATTCGCAACAATGACGTGCTGGTCGTGACCCTCAAAGGTGCCAAGGACTTGTCCATGCGCCTGACCGTCGAAACGGTTCGTCATTTGATCAACCCGCCCGGTCAATGGGTCGCGGTGGCCAGTGGTCCGGTGTTCGGTGAACTGGCGATCCACACCTGGAAAGTCAACTGCGACAGCTGCGCCAAAGAGCTGAGCTTCGAGTTCGCGGTCGACGCCAAACTGGGTAACAAGGCTGAAAAGCCTGCCGCCACCGCGCGGATCGCCGAGTTGGGCTGGACCGCCGTCGGTGAGAAGCACCTGTGCCCGAAATGCCAGGAGCCTGCGTGATGAAACGCCTTGCTCTGACCGCAATGGTCGGCGCCAGCCTGCTGGGCTGTGCCGCCGAGCCGGTAAAATTGCAGCAGAACCGCAGCTACATTCTGGAATGGATCGGCGAACGCCCGCTGATGGATTACAGCCACCTGACCGTCACCCTCGGCGAAGACGGCCGTGCCTATGGCAACGGCGGCTGCAACCACTGGTTCGCACCGTATACGCTCGAAGACGACAAGCTGAGTTTCGGCAAGGTCGGCAGCACGCGCAAACTGTGCGCGCCGGCGTTGATGGAACAGGAAAAGCGCTTCCTCCAGGCCCTGGAAAACGTGCAGCGCTGGGATGTTTCGCCGATCGACCAGATGCGCTTCTGGCCGGCCGAAGGCAAGCCACTGCGTTGGTGGCTTGAAGAAGGCTGACCCCTAAAAAGATCGCAGCCTTCGGCAGCTCCTACATGTCTTGCCGTACACCTGTAGGAGCTGCCGAAGGCTGCGATCTTTTTCTCAGGAACGACTCAATTCTTCGCCTGCAACGCCTCAAGTTTTGCCATCAGCCCCGCCGCTGTCTGCTCGCCCATCAACTGTTCCCGCACCTTGCCCTTGTTATCGATGATGTACGTCACCGGCAACGCCTCGCTGCGCGGCAGTTCAAACAGCTCCGCCGGATCAGAAGCCAATACGGTGAACCTGATCCCCAGTTTCTCGCTGGCGCTTTTCAGCTCTTCGCCCTGCACGTTGTCGAAGTTGACCCCGAACACACCGATCTTCTTGTCCTTCAACTGCTCGGCCAGCCCGTTCAATTCCGGGATCTCGGTCCGGCACGGGCCGCACCATTCGGCCCAGTAATTAAGCACCAGCCATTGTTTGTCCAGACGTTCGGCGGCGACTTTTTGGCCGTTCTGATCGATGCCATAGTCATTGCCGCAGCCCCCCAACATCAGCGCACCGATGATCGCCAATGCCGCTGCCAATCGCCTTGTCATGTCGTGATCCTTGTTCAAAATTGAATGCGCCTGCGACCCATCGCCTCCCAAGGTTCTGGATTACGCGCTGCACAGTTAGAATAGCCGTCACCTTACGCAAGATGCGACCCGCACATGACCGATCTGACGCTTTATCACAACCCGCGCTGCTCGAAATCCCGCGGTGCGCTCGAACTGCTCGAAGCCCGTGGCCTGACGCCGACCGTGGTGCGCTACCTCGAGACCCCGCTGGACGCCGCGCAATTGCAGAACCTGCTGAAAAAGCTCGGCCTCGGCGCCCGGCAATTGCTGCGCACCGGTGAGGACGAGTACAAGACCCTCAACCTCGCTGACACCAGCCTGAGCGAGGCGCAATTGATCGCCGCCATCGCTGCGCACCCGAAACTGATGGAGCGACCGATTCTCGAAGTCGGCGACAAAGCCGTCATCGGCCGTCCGCCGGAGAACGTGCTGGAGTTGCTGCCGTGAGCGCGCCGTACATTCTGGTTCTGTATTACAGCCGTAGCGGCTCGACCAATGAAATGGCGCGGCAGATCGCCCGCGGTGTCGAGCAGTCCGGGATGGAAGCGCGCCTGCGCACCGTGCCGGCGATTTCCACCGAGTGCGAAGCGGTGTCGCCGGACATTCCGGACGAAGGCGCGCTGTACGCCAGCCTCGACGACCTGAAGAACTGCGCAGGCCTGGCCCTCGGCAGCCCGACGCGTTTCGGCAACATGGCCGCACCGCTCAAATACTTCCTCGACGGCACCAGCAACCTGTGGCTGACCGGCGCCCTCGTCGGCAAACCGGCCGGGGTTTTCACTTCCACCGCAAGCCTGCACGGCGGTCAGGAAACCACGCTGCTGTCGATGATGTTGCCGCTGCTGCACCACGGCATGCTGATCACCGGCCTGCCGTACAGCGAATCCGCGTTGCTGGAAACCCGTGGCGGCGGCACGCCTTATGGCGCCAGTCATCACGCCGGTGCCGATGGCAAAAGCGGCTTGAATGAACATGAAGTGGCGCTGTGCCGGGCCTTGGGTCTGCGCCTGGCGAAGACCGCACAAAAGTTGGTGAGCTGAGATGGCGAAAAAGCCGAAGATCCTGCCTTCCATTGAATGGCTCGAACCACGGGTTCGGGCGATGCGCGTCATCAGTCTGCTGTGCTACTTCGGCCTGGTGGGATTGCTCTGCGCTTATTACCTGGTGGTCGCCGACCTGCATGGCGCGCGGCCGTGGGTGATTCTGCTGATCGAACTGGTGCCGCTGCTGTTGCTGGCGCCGGGGATGATCGTCGGCAGCGCGCGCGGGCATTCGTGGATGTGTTTTGTGGTGAACCTGTATTTCATCAAGGGCGCACTGGCGGCGTATGACCCGAACCGGCAGCTGTTCGGTTTGCTGGAAATGGGCGCGAGCCTGGCGGTGTTCTGCTCGGCGCTGTTGTATGTGCGGTGGCGGTTTCAGTTGAATCGCAAGTTGGCGGGTGAAGGCGAGATTAGCGTCGCCTGACAGATTGCAATCGCTAGCAGGCTAGCTCCCACAGGGGATTTGTGTACGCCACAGATCCAATGTGGGAGCCAGCCTGCTGGCGATTGGCCGGGCGACTCGGTGTCAATGATTGGCGGTGTACGCCAGCATCATCGAGATCTGACTCATCGGCCGCCCGCCGCTTTCTTCATGCCACTGGTTGAACACGCCCTGCACCGTGGCCAGATCCCGCAGACTGGTTGGCACTTTGTCGACGATCTTCTGCGCATTCAGCGCCGCCACCACGTCATAACTCGGCACAAAGGTGTCCTTGCCGACCATGCGCAAAAATCTTGGTGCCGACAAGCCACCCAATTGATGACCGTGCTTTTTCAGGTAGGTCCACAAGCCGACGATATCGGTCACCGGCCAATCGGCGATCAACTCGCCAAAACTGCCTTTCTCATGGGCCACGTCCAGCACGAACTGCGCATTGCGCGGCACGCTCTTGAGCTTGCCCAGGTGGCGGATGATCCGCGCGTCCTGCATCAGGCGTTCAAGGTGTTCGGCGCTCATCAGCACGACTTTTTCCGGGTCGAACTTGAAGAACACTTCTTCGAAGGCCGGCCACTTGGCGTCCACCAGGCTGTGCTTGAGCCCGGCGCGGAACACACGCAGCGCCATGGTCGAGAGGTAGCGATCGTCGCTGATATCGCGCAATTGCGCGGCAGTCTTAGGAACGGGCAGATGGGCTTCCAGTTCGGCTGCGGAACCGAAGCGGTTCAGACAGTATTCGTGCAGCCACTTGTAATCGCGCATGCCCTCTCCTGAGGAATAAAAGAAGAACCTGTAGGAGCAGAGCTTGCTCGCGAAAGCGGTGTACCAGTCAACAAATTCGTTGAATGACACACCGCTTTCGCGAGCAAGCTCTGCTCCTACAGTTTGATTAGAGGTTGACGACGTTGACGAAGCGCGAAGCTGCGGTTTCGTCGATCTTGAGGCTGGTGAAGTCGAACAGGTTGCGGTCCGCCAATTGCGACGGGATCACGTTCTGCAAGCTGCGGAAAATGCTTTCGGTGCGGCCCGGCGTCTTGCGCTCCCACTCCTGCAGCATTTCCTTGACCACCTGACGCTGCAGGTTTTCCTGGGAACCGCAGAGGTTGCACGGGATGATCGGGAATTGCTTGAGGTCCGAGTAGGCCTGGATGTCTTTTTCGTTGCAGTAGGCCAACGGGCGGATCACCACGTTGCGGCCGTCGTCGGCGCGCAGCTTCGGCGGCATGGCCTTGAGCGAGCCGTTGAAGAACATATTGAGGAAGAACGTTTCGACGATGTCGTCGCGGTGGTGACCGAGGGCCATTTTGGTCGCGCCGATTTCGTCGGCAAAGGTGTAGAGCGTGCCGCGACGCAGGCGCGAGCACAGCGAGCAGGTGGTCTTGCCTTCCGGAATCAGCTCCTTGACCACCGAGTACGTGTCTTTCTCGACGATGTGGTATTCGATGCCCAGCGTTTTGAGGTACGCCGGCAGCACGTCCTCAGGGAAACCCGGCTGTTTCTGGTCCATGTTCACGGCCACGATCTCGAACTTGATCGGCGCGACCTTCTGCAAATGCATCAGCACGTCGAGCATGGTGTAGCTGTCCTTGCCGCCGGACAGGCAGACCATGACCTTGTCGCCGTCTTCAATCATGTTGAAATCGGCGACAGCCTCACCGGCCTGACGGCGAAGGCGCTTTTGCAGTTTGTTCTGGTTGACCGTGAGAGTGCCCATGACGCGAGATCCGTGAGGTGTGACGAAAGGCCGGCATTTTACGCAAAAACGCGCCTCCGGCGAAGTACCCGTAATCCCCCTGTAGGAGCGAGCCGGCTCGCGAAGCGGTGTATCAGTGACATCAATGCAATCTGACACACCGCTTTCGCCGGCAAGCCGGTCTCACTCCTACAGGGATTACGTTGACAGTCCCAGCAGCGATTAACAGCCTTGTTTACAGCGCGATTTGCTCTAACGCCCTACAACCTGCGGGGTTAAGACCTTTCTATACTGCGTCATAAGGTCGCACACATATCCAGACCTTTACTTACTTGGCCACTTTGGCCTGTAGGCGCTCCACTGGGGGGCGACGGTAAAAACAAGAGGAGTGACTGGCATGATCCATCACGTAGTGGGGCTCTTCACCCACCCCGACCAGGAATGGAAAGAAATCCGTGGCGACCAAGAGGAAAGCATCAGCCACATGTACCTGACCCACACGCTGATTCTGGCGGCGATCCCCGCCGTGTCGGCGTTTATCGGCACCACGCAGGTCGGCTGGGTAATTGGCAGCCGGGCACCGGTGATGCTGACGCAGGAAAGCGCGCTATGGATGACGATCATGTCGTACGTGGCGATGCTCGGCGGCGTTGCCGTAATGGGCGCGTTCATCCACTGGATGGCCCGCACCTATGACGCCAACCCGAGTCTGGCACGTTGCGTTGCGTTTGCGACCTATACCGCGACCCCGCTGTTCATAGGCGGCCTCGCGGCACTGTACCCACACATGTGGCTGGGGATGATCGTCGGGACGGCGGCCATCTGCTACACGGTGTACCTGCTGTATGTGGGGCTTCCAACTTTCATGAACATTCCATCTGACGAGGGATTTCTGTTTTCAAGTTCGGTGCTCGCCGTCGGTTTAGTGGTACTGGTGGCGATCATGGCGTTCACTGTCATTGTCTGGGGACTCGGCGTGGGGCCGGTCTACACGAACTAGTTACGCTCGCCACCCAAAATCAAGATCTGCCAATACAGGCCGCCGCAAGGCGGCCTTTCAATGTGGGGGGTAACGACCATTCGGCGCCCTGGCGATACGCAAGGCCCGAGCGTTGCGGCATACTCGACGTCTCTGGAGATCCATCAAGCATGCCCGAGCAACTCAATACCCGCGTCGAAGACTGTTACCAACAAGCCGAATCCTTTTTCAAACGAACCTTCAAACGCCCCGTGGTGAGCCTCAAGCTGCGCGGGCAAAAAGCCGGTGTCGCGCATCTGCACGAGAACCTGCTGCGCTTCAATCCGCAGCTGTACCGCGAAAACACTGAAGACTTCCTCAAGCAGACCGTGGCCCATGAAGTCGCCCACCTGATCGCTCATCAGCTGTTTGGCGATCGCATCCAGCCCCACGGCGAAGAGTGGCAACTGATCATGCGTGGCGTGTACGAACTGCCGCCCAATCGCTGCCACACCTACGACGTCAAGCGCCGCAGCGTGACGCGCTATATCTACAAATGCCCGTGCGCCGATAGTGATTTCCCGTTTTCGGCGCAGCGCCATAGCCTGGTACGGCAGGGGCGGCGGTATTTGTGTCGGCGGTGCCGGAGCACGTTGGTGTTCAGTGGGGAGATGCGGGTCGAGTAAGTCGGATTTGTGGTGTTTTGGCGGGCCCCTTCGCGGGCAAGCCTCGCTCCTACAGGTGATCTCGATGCGTCTGTAGGAGCGAGGCTTGCCCGCGAAGAGGCCATCGAAAACCCTACATAATCACCTTGGCACGCCGCAATTCTTCAATTCGCAGCGAACTAAACCCCAACTCCCCCAACACCTGATCCGTATGCTCACCCAGCGCCGCACCGATATGCCGAGGCTCGGGCAACCCATCCGAGAACTTCAACGGACACGCCATCTGCGCCTGGTTCGTGCCATCGCCTCGCGGCACGTCGGTCACCAATTCCCGCGCCTGCAACTGCGGATGCCGAATTGCCTCACCCAAGGTCAGCACCGGCTCGACACACGCATCGAGCTCGGCAAACAGCGCGCACAATTCGGCAAAGTCGTGTTTCTCGAATTCAGTCTGCAGCGCTTCCTTTAGCTTTTTTTGCTGGGCAGGCTGAGGTGACAGGCCCAACGTCGCCAACTCCTCCAGTCCCAGTGCCGTGCACAGCTGCTTCATGAACGGCGGCTCCAGGCTACCCACCGATAACCAGCGGCCATCCCGCGAACGGTAATAGTCGTAGAAGCTGCCGCCGTTGAGCATCTGGTTTTCCCGGCCCGGCTCCTCGCCGCAGGCCAGGTACCCGGCCCCGGCCATGGCGTTCAGGCTGAACGCGCAGTCGGTCATGCTCACATCCAGATGCTGCCCCAACCCGCTTTGTTGCCGGGCGATCACCGCCGCCAGCAGGCCGATGACGCCGTGCAACGAACCGCCGGCGACATCCGCCACTTGCACGCCCAAGGGCAGCGGGCCGTTGTCGGCGCGACCGGTGTAGCTCGCCAGCCCCGCCAACGCCAGGTAATTGATGTCGTGGCCGGCGCGATCCTTGTAGGGGCCGGTTTGCCCGTATCCAGTGATCGACACGTAGATCAGCTTCGGGTTGATGGCCTTCAACGCTTCATACCCCAGCCCCAATCGTTCCATCACACCGGGGCGGAATTGTTCCAGGACGATGTCGTAGTCCTGCACCAGTTGCTTGATCACCGCCAGTGCCTCGGGCTGCTTGAGGTCCAGCGCCAGGCTGCGCTTGTTGCGATTGAGGTATGCGTGGCTGGCCGACACGCCTTGGTCATGGGGCGGCAGCACCCGCAACAGGTCCATGCGGGTCGGCGATTCGATGCGCAAAACCTCGGCGCCCATGTCAGCCAATAACAGCGAGGCGAACGGTCCCGGCAACAATGTCGAGAAATCCAGAACCTTGAGTGATGCCAATGGGCCGGGCATGAGCGATCTCCGTATTCGATGCCTCCAGCCTAGGCAGCCAATCACATTGCAGCAATCACCTGATGTGTCAGCAACTGTGACCGTTACGCTCAAATTCCAGGCATGAAAAAACCCGCCGAAGCGGGTTTTTTCATGACAACGCGTGTTACTTGACGTTGCTTGGGGTTGGGCCTTCGGCCACACCCAGGTCATCTACTTCACGTTCGTCGGAGATACCGCGACCGCCGGAAGCCAGCTCGACTTGCAGCTTGTCTTCGTCCAGCTCTTTCACCCACTTGGCCACGACCAGGGTCGCAACGGCATTACCAACGAGGTTGGTCAGTGCACGGGCTTCGGACATGAAGCGGTCGATACCGAGGATCAGCGCCAGGCCGGCAACCGGCAGAGTACCCACGGCCGACAGAGTGGCTGCCAGCACGATGAAACCACTACCGGTCACACCAGCCGCACCTTTGGAGGACAACAGCAGCACCAGCAGCAAGGTGATCTGGTGAGTGAGGTCCATCGGCGTATCAGTCGCCTGAGCGATAAACACAGCCGCCATGGTCAGGTAGATCGAAGTACCGTCGAGGTTGAAGGAGTAACCAGTCGGGATCACCAGACCCACTACCGATTTATCCGCACCCAGGCGTTCCATTTTGATCAGCATGCGTGGCAGAGCCGATTCCGACGAGGAAGTGCCCAGTACGATCAGCAGTTCTTCACGGATGTAGCGGATCAGCTTGAGTACGCTGAAACCATGCGCGCGGCAGATGGCGCCCAATACCAGAACCACAAACAGGATGCAGGTGATGTAGAAGCAGATCATCAGCTGACCGAGCTGTACCAGCGAGCCAACACCGTAAGCACCAATGGTGAAGGCCATGGCACCGAAGGCACCGACTGGGGCGAGCTTCATGATCATGTTGATGATGTTGAACATCACGTGAGCGAAGCGATCGATAAAGTCCAGGACCGGCTTGCCGTACGCACCCAGGCGATGCAGGGCGAAACCGAAGATCACCGAGAACATCAGAACTTGCAGGATATCGCCGTTGGCGAAGGCGCCGACGATGGTGTTAGGGATCACATTGAGGATAAAGGCGACGATGCTCTGGTCTTTACCGGCCGAGATGAAGCCAGCGATTTTGCTGGTGTCCAGAGTCGTTACGTCGATGTGCATGCCGGCGCCCGGTTGCACGACGTTGACCACGACCAGACCGATCAGCAAGGCAATAGTGGAAACGATTTCGAAGTACAGCAGCGCATAACCGCCGGTCTTGCCGACCGATTTCATGTTCTGCATGCCGGCGATACCGCTGACGACCGTACAGAAGATGATGGGCGCGATGACCATTTTGATCAGTTTGATGAACCCGTCACCCAGCGGCTTGAGGGCCACACCGGTCTGCGGGTAGAAGTGACCAAGCAGGATGCCGATGGCGATGGCAACGATCACCTGGAAATACAGGGATTTGTACAGTGGCTGACGAGTCGTCATTGCAAAGTTCCTCAAGAGTGCGCGCTAACAACATCCATCTGTTGCCCACGACACCTGAATTGCGAACCCTCCTGCACTGGAGGGATTTGTTTTTTCGAGCTGCGCGACGGCAGGCATCTGCTCGTTGTATCGCAAGCGGCGTGCCACTTTTGCAAAATCCGCTGCGAGCCTTTTGACATCAGGGGTTACAGGTTCAACGTGCCTTGGGTGCGCTATAAAACAGTGGCGGATTTCCGCCCATCCGCCAAACCTCGTCCTGCAATTTGGCGGATATCCGCCTTGTCCATTGCCTGACCCGACGACTACCATCCGTCGTTCAATAGACGGACCTGCCTTCTATGCGCGAACGTACCATCGCCAGCCATTTCGCCCGTGCCGCCCTCGGTGGCGCGCGTCGGCTGGGTCATGACTGTTCAAACCTGCTGCAACAACTCGGCATCAGCCCCGAGCTGCTGGAAGAACCGCGTGCGCGCATTGCGCCTGAGCAGTTCACCCGTTTGATCCAGGGATTGTGGCTGGCACTCGACGATGAGTACCTGGGCTTCGGGCCGGTCCCGAGTAAAACCGGCAGTTTCGCGATGATGTGCCACGCGGTGATTCACTGCCGCAATCTCGATAAGGCACTGCATCGCGGCTTGTTGTTTTATAGCCTGTTCCCCGGCGGCCCGCGCCTGACCCTGACCCGCGAAAACGAAATGATCCGCCTGAGCCTGGACGATTCGCAGTTTCAGGACCCGGACCATTTCCTCACCGAGAGCCAGTTGATGGTCTGGCATCGCCTCGGCAGTTGGCTGATCGGCCAGCGCATCCGCCTGGAACAAGCGACGTTCAGTTACCCGAGGCCCGAACACGGCGCGGAATACGAGTTGCTGTTCCCCTGCCCGATGGAATTTTGCGCGTCGCAGAGCAGCCTGCTGTTCCACAGTCGCTACCTGAACATGCCGTTGCTGCAGGACGAGCGGACCCTCAAGCATTTCCTCGAACACTCCCCCGCCGACCTGTTGTCGCGCCCGGATGACGGCGACAGCCTGAGCAGCCAGTTGCGCCGCTTGCTCAGCCGCGACAGTGCGCGCTGGCCGGACCTGGAAGCGGTGGCCGCGCACCTGCACATCAGCCCGCAGACGCTACGCCGGCATTTGCGCGAAGAGGGTTCGAGTTTTCAGGAGTTGAAGGATCAGTTGCGCCGGGACATTGCGATTTATCACTTGGGGCGCGCGGACCTGTCGTTGCAACAGATTGCCGAGCAGTTGGGGTTTTCCGAGCCTTCGGCGTTTCATCGGGCGTTCAAGAAATGGACCGGGCTTACACCCGGTGCCTATCGCGCCCAGGAGAATTAAAACGCATAACCTGTAGGAGCCGGCTTGCTGGCGATGGCGGTGGGACAGTCGACATATTTATCGTCTGACCGGACGCCATCGCCAGCAAGCCGGCTCCTACAGGGGATCGCGGTGTTTCGGCAATCACACCACCGGAAAATGAATCCGGAACGCCGCGCCGCCCATCGGCGAATCGCCCAGGGTCAGCTTCGCGTTGTAACTCTCGATGATGTCCTTGACCACCGCCAACCCGATCCCCTGCCCCGGGTGCTGACGGTCCAGCCGTTCGCCGCGCTGCAGAATCCGCGCACGCTGATCCGGTGGCACACCCGGCCCGTCGTCCTCGACGCACAACTCGACCCCGCTCAAGGTCTCGCGCACGCTGATGCGCACTTCGCCCAGGCACAGGCGATAGGCGTTTTCCAGCAGGTTGCCCATCATTTCCAGCAAGGCACCCTGTTCGATCGGCACGTAGCATTGCTCCGGTAGATCGAAGGCCACCCGCACGCGCTTGTCGCGGTAGACCTTGTCCAGCGTGTCGCAGAGGCTTTGCAGCACCGGACGCAACCGCACCTGATGACGCACCAGGCCGCTTTTGCGCAGGCTGGCGCGCTGCAACTGATAGCTGATCTGCTGGCTCATGCGCTCGATCTGGGTTTGCAGCACCCAGGCCTGATCACGATCCGCCGGGCGTTGCGCCATGTCTTCGCTGACGCCTTGCAGCACGGTCAACGGGGTTTTCAGGCTGTGCGCCAAGTCGCCGAGGGAATCGCGATAGCGGCTGCGCTGTTCGCGCTCGCTGTGCAGCAAGCGGTTGAGCGAGCCGGTCAGGCGCAGCAATTCACGCGGGTGCTGTTCGCTGAGGCTTTCGCGGGTGCCGCTTTCGATTTCGTCGAGTTCCTGACTGAGTCGGCGCAACGCCTGCAAACCCCAGGTCAGACCGATCCACAGCAACGCCAGCAGCACCAACAAAGCGGCGCCGAAACCCAGATAGAGATTTTCCCGCAGGCCTTCGAGCGTGTCTTCGTACTCGCGCACCGGTTGCAGCGCGACGATGCTGAACGCCGCGCTTTTGCCGCCGAGCAGTTTGACTTCGACGTCATAGACGAAGAATTCCTGGCCATTGGCTTCGCTGATCCTCGCGAACTCGTTACCGCGCCCGTCGTAACGCGGTTTGTAGTTGATGTCCTCTTCCTGAGTGCCCTTCGAGCGCCAGACCAGGTGACCTTCACGGTCATAGATGTAGCCGAGCAAACGGCTGTCGGTGAGGTTGAAACGCTCGTCCGGCAATTGCGCCGGCATCTGCAAGTGGTTGCCCTCGACCCGGGCGGCGGAAATCAGCGTGGTGACGTCCGACGCCAGGCGCTGCTCGATGGAATCCTGCAACGCCAGGCTGAACGCGCCCTGCATCGCCGGCAGCAACGCCAGCATGAACAACACCGCCAGGATTGTGGCGGCGAGCATCAAACGGACACGAAGCGAACGAATCAAGTGCAGCGCTCATTGAACAGGTAGCCGAGGCCCCGCACGGTGTCGATCGGCTTGAAGCCGGCCGGGCCTTCGAGTTTGCGGCGCAAGCGGCCGACCAGCACTTCGATCACGTTCGGATCGCGCTCGTCGTCATCCGGGTAGAGCTGCTCCATCAAGCGGTCCTTGGCCACCACTTGCTGGTGATGGCGCATCAGGTATTCGAGGATCCGGTACTCGTAGGCAGTCAGCGCCAGCGGTTGTTCATCGAGGGACGCCTGCTTGCGATTGAGGTCGAGCAGCAGCGGCCCGGCGACGATGGTCGACTGGGTGAACCCGCTGGAGCGACGCAGCAAGGCATTCAGGCGCGCATCCAGCTCTTCGAACTGGAACGGCTTGACCACGTAATCGTCGGCGCCGGCAGCGAGGCCTTCGACCTTGTCCTGCCAGTTGCCGCGCGCGGTGAGGATCAGGATCGGGAAGGTCTTGCCCCGCGAACGCAGCTGACGGATCAGGTCGAGCCCGCCCATGCCAGGCAGGCCGAGGTCTATCACCGCCAGGTCATGGTTGAATTGCTCGGTCTGGTACAGCGCCTCCTCGGCGTTGGCCACGGACTCGACCACGTGACCACTGTCCGTCAGGCGGGTTTGCAGGTGATGGCGCAACAGCGCTTCATCTTCGACGACCAGCAATTTCATAACGCTCTCCCGGGCAATTCAACCTCTCCAGAGGTGCAACGGCGTATTTCAAGACAGATCATAGCGGCCCATGAGGTTCTCCTGACGGAGTTTAATGCCATTGTGAAAGACCGACACGTTCGCGTAAGCAGCGCAGTAATCGGCCTGAGGGTTCGGGCGGCCCAACTGCGCGCCCCAGGCACTGTCATGACTGACCACGCCGTTGGTGCCGATGCTGTGCAGGGTGAGGGACTTTTTGGGTCTCTCGCCGGTCTTCCCAAGAGCAAGGCTGGCGACATTATCGTCGGAAGCGAACGCCGCGGTGCTCGCGCTCAAAACGGTGAATGCCAGCAGCAGGTTTTTAAAGCCAGTCATAGGGGAATGTCCTCATGCGCAGATGCTTTGGGTACGGCGCTACATTACGCACCGGCCCCTGAACTCCCCCTGAACGCACTCTGAACCCGAGCTGAACCAGATCGACTAGGCTGTGTTGACGACTTTTTTCAGGAGATCCGACCATGCGTATATTCCTTGCCCTGTTCTTGCTAGCCGTGAGCGGGCTCAGCCAGGCGGCCATCAAGACCCAGGAAATCCCCTATCAAAGCCCCGACGGCACCAAGCTGATCGGGTATTACGCTTACGACGACGCGGTTAAAGGCCCCCGCCCTGGCGTTGTGGTGGTTCACGAGTGGTGGGGGCTCAATGACTACGCCAAGCGCCGCGCCCGTGACCTCGCCGGTCTGGGCTACAGCGCCTTGGCCATCGACATGTATGGCGACGGCAAAAACACCGAACACCCCAAGGACGCCATGGCGTTCATGCAAGCGGCGATCAAGGACAGCGCCGCCGCCAGTGCGCGGTTTCAGGCCGGGCTGGATCTGTTGAAGAAACAGCCGCAAACCGATCCGGATAAAATTGCTGCGATTGGCTACTGCTTCGGCGGCAGCGTGGTGCTGAATGCGGCACGTCAGGGCTTGCCGCTGGCGGGCGTGGTGAGTTTCCACGGGGCGCTGGCAACCAAAGCACCTGCAACACCCGGTAGCGTGAAGGCAAAAATCCTCGTGGAGCATGGCGCGCTGGACAGCATGGTGACGTCGGAAAACGTCGCGGCGTTCAAGGCGGAAATGGACAAGGCCGGGGCCGATTATCAATTCGTCAACCTTGAGGGCGCCAAGCATGGGTTCAGCAATCCGGACGCGGATCGCTTGAGCCATGGCGATCATGGTGGGCCGGATATTGGTTACAACAAGGCGGCGGATGAGAAATCGTGGGCGGATATGCAGGCGTTTTTCAAAAAGATTTTTGGTTGAGCAGGTAGACCGAGGCGCGGCCATCGCGAGCAGGCTCGCTCCCACATTTGAAATGCATTCCAATGTGGGAGTGAGCCTGCTCGCGATGGCCACGCCTCGGTTCTGAACCTTTGCACTACCCAGCTTCAAGGCAACCCGGCAAAATGCCCGACATGAATCCCGTCCCCGCCCTGCCCGCCTGCTGCACCCCACTCGATGCCCATTGGCCGCTGCCGTTCGTGTTGCCCGATACGGTGCTGCTGAGCACGCACTTCAACACCTCGCAACTGGCCGCCGATGACTTTCAGCGCAGCGCCATCGAGCCGCCCGCGACCATCCGGCGTTCGGTGGCCAAGCGTCAGGCCGAGTTTCTCGCCGGCCGGGTTTGCGCTCGCGCCGCGTTGCAGCGGTTGGAAGGGCTGAATTTTACCCCGGCCATTGGCGAAGACCGGGCGCCGGTCTGGCCAGCGCACATCTGCGGCTCGATCACCCACAGCACCGGCCGCGCTGCGGCGATTGTCGCGCAGAAAACCCACTGGCGCGGCTTGGGGATGGACCTGGAAAACCTGCTCAACCCTGAACGGGCCGAGCGCCTGGCCGGGGAAATTCTCACCCCGCCGGAGTTACAACGCATGGCGGCAGGCCATCGCGATCAACTGGCGCTGCTGGTGACGCTGACGTTTTCGGTGAAGGAGAGTCTGTTCAAGGCGCTGTATCCGATTGTTCAGCAGCGCTTCTACTTCGAGCATGCCGAGGTGTTGGAGTGGTCCGAGGCGGGTGAGGTGCGGTTGCGATTGTTGACGGACCTGTCCAGTGAATGGCGCCATGGCACCGAGCTGGATGCGCAGTTCGGGGTGAAGGATGGGCAGTTGTTGAGTCTAGTGAGTATCAAGGCCTGAAGATCTTTGGTGCTTTTGAGGACGCCATCGCCAGCAAGCCGGCTCCTACAGGTTTACGCAGACCTTGTAGGAGCCGGCTTGCTGGCGAAGGCGATAGACCAGACAACGAAAATCTCAGCGTTTCTCCTGATTCCTCGGCCAACTGAGGCTAAAGCAAGCCCCACCCAGGCTCTTGCTCTTGCTGATCAACGCTCGCCCGTCATGCCAATGGATGATCCGCCGCACGATCGACAGCCCCAACCCATGCCCGCCCGAAGCACGGGTTCGGCTGTCATCGAGACGCAGGAACGGCGTAAAGATTTTCTCCCACGCGGATTCCGGCACACCCGGCCCGTCGTCCTCGATGTCCACTCGACAACGCTGCTGCCCGACCTGATAGCTGACGGTCACCCGCGATGACGCATGGCGCATGGCGTTGCTCACCAGGTTCTGGATCGCCCGGTGCAGGTAACGGGGTTCGGCCTCGACCCAGGCATCATCGCAATCGGCGGCCGAGAGGCACAGACCGCGCTGCACCGTAACGTCGGCGCGCAAGGGCGCCAATTCTTCGATCACTTGATTGACCAACGCATCCAGGTCGATCCGCTGGAAATTCAGCGCGGGCGAACCCTGTTCCAGCCGCGCATAAGTGAGCATCTCGTCCACCAGCCGATCAAGGTCTTCAATATCGTGATCCATGCCCTCGCGGTACTTCTCCAACGCCTGCGGCGTGGTGGCCGAGCCGATCATCTCCAGGCCGAAACGCAGCCGCGCCACGGGCGTGCGCAATTCGTGGGACACCGCGCGTACCAGTTCACGCTGGATCGCCAGCAACTGCTGCAAGTGCTCGGCCATGCCGTTGAACGCCGAGGCCAGGCGTCCCACCGAGTCGGCGCCGCGCGCCGGCACGCGGGTTTCCAGGCTGCCTTTGGCGATGCGCGTGGCGGCCGCTTCAAGCCCGCGCAAACGACGCTCCAGTTGCCGCACCAAGAGATAGACAATCAACCCGATCAGGCTCAAGCCCAGCGCCGCGATCAGCACCAGCCACTCCGGCGGGTAAGGATTCATCTGATACAGCGGACCGATTTCCAGCACCCACGGCGTGCCGACCATGCCGGCAAACACCCGGATCGAATCGCCGCCCTTGCCCAGCGCCATTACCGTATCGCCTTCGGCCACCCGACGGCTCTGGTCTTCGTCCATGTCCGCTTCGCCGACCGTGACCAGCCGCAAGTCGAAACCAAACCCTTTTTCTTCTTTCAACTGCGCCAGACGCTTGGGCTGCTCGGCCACCGGCACGCGCACCAGCTCATCGGCGAGCAGGTAAATGGTCGCGCGGGCGAGTTGCTCGCTGATCTGCTGCACCTCCCCCGTGAGCACCAACTGCTCCTTGTCGCTGATCAGTCGATAGACCTTCGCCGCATGCGGACCGGTCTGCTCCACCAGCGCCTGACCGCGTAGCACGCGGGTGCGCTGAGTCAGATCGAGGTCGGTCTGGGCGAACGTCTTCAGCGCCAACGGAATCCCGAGCAGGCGTTCCCACACCAGCAAGGCGCGGTGACGCTGGGTTTCGTTCATCGGTTGCAGGTTGTCGGCCATCAGCGAGAACGTGCCATGGGCCAGGCGCTCGCGGTATTGCTCGCTGCGCACCTGGTTGAGCATGTGCAGGGCCAGCACGCCGAGCACCGCCACCAGAATCAGCGCCGCGCACATGCCGCCATAGATGCGCAGGAAGATCGAGTTCACAGCGACGGGTCTACGCAGGCTTCCGGCACGAACAGGTAGCCTTTGCTGCGGATGGTTTTGATCAGGCGCGGATGATCCGGGTCATCGCCGATCTTCGGTCGGATGCGCGAGATGCGTACATCGATGGAGCGGTCCTGACCGTCATAGCCGATGCCGCGCAGTGCGGTGAAAATCTCTTCACGAGAGAGGATGCGCCCGGCATTGGCCACCAACAGCCACAGCAGGTCGAATTCGGCGCTGGTCAACTCGATACCGTTGTCATGCAGCCAGGCTTCACGCAAGGCGTTGTCCACCACCAGCGGGCCGAATTGCAGGCGCCGTTGTTTTTCCGGGACGGG
The DNA here is from genome assembly GCF_014852385.1 of Pseudomonas sp. PDM03. Classification (NCBI taxonomy): domain Bacteria; kingdom Pseudomonadati; phylum Pseudomonadota; class Gammaproteobacteria; order Pseudomonadales; family Pseudomonadaceae; genus Pseudomonas; species Pseudomonas sp. PDM03. The sequence continues at coordinate 60,237 of NZ_JACVBM010000027.1, forward strand.
TTCAGGCGCTTCACTGCGCCGCAAAAGGGCCTGGATGCGGGCCAGCAGCAGGCGTGGGCGAACCGGTTTGCAGACGTAATCGTCGGCGCCCAGGTCGAGGCCGAGGATCTGATCGGTGTCGTCGGTACGTGCGGTGAGCATCAGGATCGGCCCGTCGTATTTGTCACGGACCTTGCGGCAAATGCTCAGGCCGTCTTCGCCCGGCAGCATCAGGTCGAGGATCACCAGGTCCGGTTTCTCCTTGATGATGCGTGCGGCCGCCAGGGCGCCGTTGCCTTCGATCGACACACGCAGGCCATTGGCCTCCAGGTATTCGCGGGTCAGTTCGGCCAGACGCTGGTCGTCTTCCACTATCAATACCTGCCAGGCTTCTTGCTCCACGGTGACCTCTGCTTGCCAACAACACTAATAAGGAAGGATCCGCCCGTCTTTTTGTAATGATTGGGGAGGATAAGAATGCGTAACCATCGGCCGATTGTATAAACGTCGCCCGCCGAGAACACAAGCCGGCAAATGCGTTCGGACAACCCGGTTTTTTGTGATAGGGTTCGCGCCCTTAAAAATCCGAATGACTGTTTTCAATCGCTGAAAATCAGCGAAAAACAGTCCGCTCCAGCTAGGTCGCGGCCTACACGCTCGTTCCACCTTTCACACACAATTTACGCACAGGTTTATCCACAGGTAGTACGTTGCAACACCCTCCGAAACGCATTATCTTGTACCCCGGCGCGAAAAAAACCCTACATGTAGGGTTTTACGCCAAAAACCAAACACAAACCGGACACCGATTTCAAGCGCTTTTATTGCCTCTTTCCGGTTGAACCAAACGTATTTTCGAAAGACCAAACCGCGCGTGCGGATGGCTACTGTTTTTGAGCCGGAAACGGCGTTAACGGTACGGGTGTTGCAGTCGATTACTGTCACCCAAAAGGATCCCGGTGTCAGGCTCAAGGCCTGGGACCAAAGACTTCGGCATGGAAGCGGCGCCCCAACAGCCCCCTTCCTGATCTGTCCCGAAGTTGGTATGCCCGGCCCAGCCGGTTGTAGTGCTTCAGGACGGAACGGTGGGCACCGTGATGGTGCCCAAACAAACATAGAGAATGTGGAGACAACCCCCCATGCAAACCGACACAACTCGCGAGAACCCGCAGGGCACTTTGCCGCAGGCCGCTGATTCGACTTCGGATCTGTCCGCCACCGCGCCTGGCCAACTGCGCGTGATCAAGCGTAACGGCACTGTCGTTCCTTACACCGATGACAAGATCACCGTCGCGATCACCAAAGCGTTTCTCGCAGTTGAAGGCGGCACCGCTGCCGCTTCGTCGCGAATCCATGACACCGTGGCCCGCCTGACCGAACAGGTCACCGCGACCTTCAAGCGTCGCATGCCGTCGGGCGGCACCATCCACATCGAAGAAATCCAGGACCAGGTCGAACTGGCCCTGATGCGTGCCGGTGAGCAGAAAGTGGCTCGCGACTACGTGATCTACCGCGACGGTCGTTCGAAACAACGCGCTGCCCACGCTCCGGCAGAAGAAGCGGTCAACGCTCACCCGTCGATCCGCATCACCCGCGCCGACGGCACTTTTGCACCGCTGGACATGGGTCGCCTGAACACCATCGTCACCGAAGCGTGCGAAGGCCTGGAAGAAGTCGACGGCGACCTGATCCAGCGCGAAACCCTGAAAAACCTATACGACGGCGTGGCCCTGACCGACGTCAACACCGCCCTGGTGATGACCGCCCGTACCCTGGTCGAGCGTGAGCCGAACTACTCGTTCGTGACCGCCCGCCTGCTGATGGACACCCTGCGTGCCGAAGGCCTGAGCTTCCTGAACGTTGCCGAAAGCGCGACCCACCACGAAATGGTCGACCTGTACGCCAAGGCATTGCCTGCGTACATCGCCAAGGGTATCGAATTCGAATTGCTGAACCCGGTCCTGGCCACCTTCGACCTGGAAAAACTCGGCAAGGCGATCAACCACGAGCGCGATCAGCAGTTCACCTACCTGGGCCTGCAAACCCTGTACGACCGTTACTTCATCCACAAGGACGGTATCCGCTTCGAACTGCCGCAAATCTTCTTCATGCGCGTGGCCATGGGCCTGGCGATCGAAGAGAAGCAGAAAGAAGACCGTGCGATCGAGTTCTACAACCTGTTGTCGTCCTTCGACTACATGTCGTCGACTCCGACCCTGTTCAACGCCGGCACCCTGCGTCCACAGCTGTCGAGCTGCTACCTGACCACCGTGCCGGATGACCTGTCGGGCATCTACCACGCGATCCACGACAACGCCATGTTGTCGAAATTCGCCGGCGGCCTGGGCAACGACTGGACCCCGGTTCGTGCACTCGGTTCGTACATCAAGGGCACCAACGGCAAATCCCAGGGCGTGGTTCCGTTCCTGAAAGTGGTGAACGACACCGCCGTTGCCGTTAACCAGGGTGGCAAGCGCAAAGGCGCTGTGTGTGCCTACCTGGAAACCTGGCACATGGACATCGAGGAGTTCATCGAACTCCGCAAGAACACCGGTGATGATCGTCGTCGTACCCACGACATGAACACCGCCAACTGGATCCCTGACCTGTTCATGAAGCGCGTCTTCGATGACGGCAAGTGGACCCTGTTCTCGCCGTCCGAAGTACCGGACCTGCACGACCTGACCGGCAAGGCTTTCGAAGAGCGTTACGAGTACTACGAAGCCCTGACCGAGTACCCGGGCAAGGTCAAGCTGTTCAAGACTATCCAGGCCAAAGACCTGTGGCGCAAAATGCTGTCCATGCTGTTTGAAACCGGCCACCCATGGCTGACCTTCAAAGACCCGTGCAACCTGCGCAGCCCGCAGCAGCACGTTGGCGTGGTCCACAGCTCGAACCTGTGCACCGAGATCACCTTGAACACCAACAAGGACGAGATCGCCGTTTGCAACCTGGGCTCGATCAACCTGCCGAACCACATCGTCAACGGCAAGCTGGACACCGCCAAGCTGGAACGCACCGTGAACACCGCTGTTCGCATGCTCGATAACGTTATCGACATCAACTACTACTCGGTGCCGCAAGCGAAGAACTCCAACTTCAAGCACCGTCCGGTCGGCCTGGGCATCATGGGCTTCCAGGACGCTTTGTACCTGCAGCACATTCCTTACGGTTCCGACGCTGCCGTCGAGTTCGCCGACAAGTCGATGGAAGCGGTCAGCTACTACGCGATCCAGGCGTCCTGCGACCTGGCCGACGAGCGCGGCGCGTACGAGACGTTCCAGGGTTCCCTGTGGTCCAAAGGCATCCTGCCGCTGGATTCGCAACAGATCCTGATCGAGCAGCGTGGCCAGAAGTACATCGACGTTGACCTGAACGAATCCCTGGACTGGGCACCGGTTCGCGCCCGTGTACAGAAAGGCATTCGTAACTCCAACATCATGGCCATCGCACCGACCGCGACCATCGCCAACATCACTGGCGTCTCGCAGTCGATCGAACCGACCTACCAGAACCTCTACGTGAAATCGAACCTGTCGGGCGAATTCACCGTGATCAACCCGTACCTGGTTCGCGACCTGAAGGCTCGCGGTCTGTGGGACTCGGTCATGATCAACGACCTGAAGTACTACGACGGTTCGGTGCAGCAGATCGAGCGCATCCCGCAAGAACTCAAAGAGCTCTACGCGACTGCCTTCGAAGTGGACACCAAGTGGATCGTCGACGCGGCAAGCCGTCGTCAGAAGTGGATCGACCAGGCTCAGTCGCTGAACCTGTACATCGCTGGCGCCTCGGGCAAGAAGCTGGACGTGACCTACCGCATGGCCTGGTACCGTGGTCTGAAAACCACTTACTACCTCCGTGCCCTGGCCGCGACCAGCACCGAGAAGTCGACCATCAACACCGGCAAGCTGAACGCTGTTTCCAGCGGCGGCAACCATGGTGAAGATTCGGTCCTGGCAGCTCCTGCCGGTCCTGCTCCAGTGCCGAAGGCTTGCGCCATCGACGAGCCGGATTGCGAAGCTTGCCAATAAGCTGAGCCGGTAGGCGCTGAAAGGCGCTTACCCGACAACCCCCGATCGGTCCTCTGGATTGGTCGGGGGTTTTCTTTTGCCTGCGGACCTGTAGGAGCCGGCTTGCTGGCGATGAACGATGACGCGGCGCGCCTGAATGACCGCGGCGCCTGGATCGCCAGCAAGCCGGCTCCTACAGGTTTCGTGTTGTTCACAAAGCATATGAAAGACGTTAACCCTGTGGGAGCGGGCTTGCCCGCGAAGAGGCCCTCCCTGACAACACAAAATCCCGGCCACAAAAAAGCCCCACTTGCGAGGGGCTTTTTATGCAGCGCTATCCAGCATCAGGTCATCTGAATGATGGTCTGCATGATGGTGCTTTGAGTCGAGATGGTCTTGGCGTTCGCCTGGTAGTTGCTCTGCGCCTTGATCAGGTCGACCAGTTCGCTGGTCAGGTTGACGTTGGACTCTTCCAGGGAGTTGGAGTGGATCTCGCCCAAGGTGCCGGTGTTCGGCGCATCGTAGCCCGGGATACCCGACGCGTAGGTTTCTTTCCAGCTGGTGCCGCCTACTGGCTGCAGACCTTGCTCGTTGGTGAAGCTGGCGAGCGAGATCTGGCCGATGGCCTTGGTCTGGCTGTTGCTGAAGTTGGCCAGCATGATACCGCTGCCATCGATGGTCAGGTTGGTGATCTGGCCGGTGGCGTAGCCGTTCTGCGTAGGAATCGAACGTGCGGTGTCAGCATTGTATTGCGAGGTTTTGGCCATGGAGATCGTAACGACACCGGAAGTAGCGCCATTGGCTGCCCACACGCCATTGGTCACGTCACCGGGAATCCAGCCGGTGATTCTCAGGTCAGGGCTGACGATCGGCAGCGGAACGGCCGGAGTGGTAACCGAAACCAGATTGCCCGAGGTATCGAACACCATGGTCGAAGCGACCGGCAGGTTCAACGGAACCGCGGTAGGACTAGGGTCGGTGCCATTCGGGTTGCGACCATCAATCAGGGTGTAGGTTTTCCAGGTGTTCGCCCCGGTCTTGACCATGTATTGGTCCATGACGTGCTTGTTACCCTGAGTGTCATAAATCGGGGTACTGAACTGTTTGGTGAAGGTGGCTTCTTTGGTCGAATCAAACGGGGTGGCAACCTGATCGATAACCGGTGCGGTGGAGTTCAGGTTGATCGTCGACGACACCGTGGAGGTGTTTTTTGGCGCCAGGTTCGAAGTATCGATACGCAGGTCGGTCAACACGCCGTTGATGATCTTGCCGTTGGCGTCCACGCCGTAACCTTGCAGACGCGAAGTGCCGTCGGTGTTGGTGACGTAACCGTCCTTGTCGACCTTGAACGTACCGGCACGGGTGTAGGACAGCGAGCCGTTGTCGTTCAGCACGAAGAAGCCGGAACCGTTGATGCCCATGTCCAGCACGTTGCCGGTGTTGTTGACGTCGCCCTGGGTGAACTGCTGGGAAACGTTGGCCAGGCGCACGCCGTTACCAATGGTTTTGCTACCGGAACCCAGCTTGGTCGCCGAGTAAACGTCCGAGAATTCCGCACGGGACGATTTGAAACCGGTGGTCGCGACGTTGGCGATGTTGTTGCCGGTCACGTCCAGTTGTTTGTTGGCTGCATAGAGACCGCTAAGGCCGATATTGAAAGACATATTCCACTCCTTTGTGCCGTGTTAGTCGGCTCTACATACCAATTGTTTGTACTTTGGACAGGGCGATGCTGCCCCCACCGGCGAGATTGAGCATCAACTCACCACCGGTCTGGCTGATGGTCACGCTGCTGACAGTCGCCGGCAGGTACGTCACCAGCGAAGTCGCCTTGCCGTCGTAAGTTGCGGTAGCGCCGAAGCTGTACGTACCCGCCTTGGCCACTTCGCCTGCATCGTTCTTGCCGTCCCAGATGAAACTGGCGCTGCCGGCTTTTTGGCTGCCCAGGTCGATGGTGCGGATGACCTTGCCATCGGCGTCGGTAATCTTCACTTTCACCGGGTCCACCGAGGCCGGAACCGCGATGGTCCCGTTGAAGCTCTTGGAGGTATCGACCACGGCCTTCTCGCTCGGCGCGATGACCGAACGCCCGACCAGCGACGAAGCCTGCAGGGCCTGGGACGAGTTGTAATTGCTGGCCAGGCCACTCACGGTGGTGTTGAGCGTGGTGATGCCTTCCAGGCTGCTGAACTGCGCCAACTGGGCAACGAACTCGCCGTTGTCCTGCGGCTCCAGCGGGTTCTGGTTCTTCAGCTGTGTCACCAGCAACTGCAGGAACGCGTCCTTGCCCAGGGCCTTTTTGCCAGTGGCGCTGTTCGTGGCGGACGCCAGGCCGTCGGCGCTGGTGTTGGTCTTGATCGAGGAGTTGGCCAGGATGTCTTTGAGGCTAATGCCGCTAGTGGTATCGGTAACACTCATCTGAGTCGCCCCTTATCACTGACCGAGGGTCAGGACCTTCTGCATCATGGTTTTGGCGGTGTTCATCATTTCGGCGTTGGTCTGGAACGAACGGCTCGCGGAAATCATGTCGGCCATTTCTTCAACCACGTTGACGTTCGGGTAGTAGACGTAGCCCTTGGCGTCGGCCGCCGGGTGGTTTGGCTCATAGCGCGCTTCCAGATTGCTCTGGTCTTCGACCACGCCCAGCACTTGCACGCCCTGACCGGCCGCGTCCTGGTTCTGGAACAACGAATCGCTGCCGCCGCTCTGCCCACCCTGGAACATGGTGGCGAACACCGGATGACGTGCGCGGTAGGTCTGGTCGATACTCGACGAGACGGTCTCGGCGTTGGCGATGTTCGAGGCCACGGTGTTCAAACGCGTGGTTTGCGCGCTCATGCCGCTACCGGCAATGTTGAAAACACTGGATAGAGACATGTCTTACTCTCCGCGAATGGCTGACATCAGCCCTTTGAATTTGCTGTTGAGCAGGGTGAAGCTGGCCTGGAAGTTGATCGCGTTTTCCGCGTAGTTCGACTGTTCCAGTTGGGCGTCCACGGTGTTCTGGTCAATCGACGGTTGCATCGGCGTGCGATACAGCAGCGACTCGTCGCCATTGCCCATGCCTTCGGCTTCGATATGACGGTTGTTGGTCATGTTCAAGGCGAATGTGCCGCTCTTGGTTTTCTCGTTCTGCTCGGCGAGCACTTTCGAGAAGTCCAGATCCCGAGCCTTGTAGTTCGGGGTGTCGGCGTTGGCGATGTTGTTGGCCAGGACTTCGGCACGCTGGGCGCGGAAGCCCAGGGCTTGTTCGTGGATACCGAGCGCTTTATCGAAGCTGATGCTCATGTCGGGAAACCTTCGGGTGACCTGATTTTTCGTACGATGGATATAGCAAGCGGCGTGCCAATTCAAAAAAGCCCGTAAACCGGGGCTTTGCGGGCAGGGGCGAAGCGGCAATGCCAGAAAAGCGGCAACGGGTTTCCGCCGTCTGCCGCTTTTCTGCCGCTTTCGGTTTTGGCCCGGGTTGTGTGTGTATCCGTTTTTGCGGTAACGGCCACTTATGGTTTCGCCCTTACGGCGAGTCACTTTGGAAAAGCCCCAAAGTAACCAAAGGGCTCTTGCCCCTTTCGTTCGGTGCCTCGCTAATGCTCGCCATGCCCTCGCTCCGGTCCTGCTCCGTGGGCCCGCCGCCATCGGCCATCCATGGCCGGGGGCGGCTAACCCGGCATCCATGCCGGGTTGCCCACTGCGCAGAACCTCCACTCGGCCTCTCGAGGGGGCGACCACCGCCACAGCCGCCGAGGCGGCCTGAAAGCCGACCTGGCTCTTCAGTTGCCCGCGTTGTGCTTCTCTACTGCATTCACTCATTCCGAACATGTACACCAATCCCCTGTAGGAGCCGGCTTGCTGGCGATGGCGTCCTTTCAGGCGATACATGTGTCGCTGACCCACCGCTATCGCCAGCAAGCCGGCTCCTACAGGGAATCGCGTACGCTTTTGATTTCCACCACTCATCAGGCCGAGCGTTAGCTCGCCTTCAGCTTTTGATCTGAGCGCCCCCTCGAGAGGCCGAGCGCAGGTTCTGCGCAGTGGGCAACCCGGCATGGATGCCGGGTTAGCCGCCCCCGGCCAGGGATGGCCGATGGCGGCGGGCCCACGGAGCAGGACCGGAGCGAGGGCATGCCGAGCCTAGGCGAGGCACCGAACGAAAGGGGCAAGAGCCCTTGGTTACTTGGGGCTCTTCCAAGTGACTCGCCGTAAGGGCGAAACCAATATCAGCCGTGACCGAAGAAACGGATATACACACCAACACAGCAGACAAAAAAAACGGGAGCCCCCAAGGACTCCCGTTTTTCAAACTACCGCCAACCCATCACTTAGCCTGGTAAATGATCCCAGGGCTGCACTGAACCATCTGGTAATGATCCGGCAAACCGTTCAGCGCTTCAGACGCGCCAAGGAACAGATAACCGCCAGGCTTCAACGTGCTGTGGATGCGCAACAGGATGTCTTTCTTCACCTCGGCGGAGAAGTAGATCAGCACGTTGCGGCAGAACACGATGTCGAACTTGCCGAGGCTCGCGTAGCTGTCCAGCAGGTTGAACGAGCGAAACTCCACCCGACTCTTGATCGGCGCCTTGATGGCCCAGCGTCCCGGCCCTTTCGGGTCGAAATAACGCTGAAGACGCTCGGGCGACAACCCGCGGCCGATGGCCAGGCTGTCGTACTCGCCAGTCTTGCAGTTGGTCAGCATGGTACCGGACAGGTCAGTGGCAACGATCTGCACACCCATCTTCAACTGGCCCATATTGACCCGCTCGAACTCGTCGATGGACATCGACAGCGAATACGGTTCCTGACCCGACGAGCAGGCCGCCGACCAGATTCGCAAGCGTTGCCCCGGAGCCGCCTTGATCGCTTCGGGCAGTACCTTGTTCTTCAAGACTTCAAACGGATAGGTGTCACGAAACCACAGGGTTTCGTTGGTCGTCATGGCATCGACCACCAACTCGCGCAAACCGCTGCGCGGCTGGGTCTGGATGCGCTGAACCAGCTCACCCAGGGACTTGATGCCTTGCTGCTCCATCAGTTTGTTGAGACGGCTCGAGACCAGGTACTGCTTGTTTTCACCGAGCAAAATGCCACAGGCTTTTTCCAGGAAGACCCGGAACTGTTCGAAATCCAAATTACCCGTAGACAAAGATGCCGCCTCTTAAATCGTGTTAATCACCAGGGGCAAAAGGCCCCTAGCTGATGTCTGCTGCTTTGATCCGGTCAACTACCCGGGATGCCAGGTCATCAGGACGGAATTTGGCCAGGAAGTCATCGGCACCGACTTTCTTGACCATCGCCTGATTGAACACACCCGACAACGAAGTATGCAGGATGATATGAAGCTTTTGCATGCGAGGGTCGTTGCGGATCTCGGCCGTCAGGGTGTACCCGTCCATCTCCGGCATCTCGATGTCGGAGATCATCATCAGGAACTCTTCTTCCGGCTTCTTACCCTCATCGGCCAGTTTGCGCAGGTATTCCAGCGCTTGCCGTCCGTCGTTCAACGCCACCACTTCGACGCCGACCGTTTGCAGGCAACGCGTGACCTGCTTGCGCGCCACCGACGAGTCATCGACCGTCAGCACCCGCAGCGACAGCGCCTTGTGCTGTGTTTCGACATCGACCACGCCGACGGAAATCGCTTCCGGTGTCGGCGCCACTTCCGCCAGGATCTTCTCGACGTCGATGATTTCGACTAACTGATTGTCGACCCGAGTCACAGCCGTCAGGTAATGATCGCGTCCGGTGCCCTTGGGAGGCGGATGAATCTCCTCCCAGTTCATGTTGACGATGCGTTCCACCGAGCGCACCAGGAAACCCTGGGTCTTGGTGTTGTACTCCGTGATGATCACAAACGGATTGCTTTGATCTTTAAGCGCTCCGGAACCGGTCGCCATTGCCAGATCAAGGATCGGAATGGTCGCCCCCCGGATATTTGCCACACCGCACACGACAGGACTGGACTTGGGCATCAGGGTCAGCTTGGGGCATTGCAGCACCTCGCGAACCTTGAACACGTTGATCCCGTAAAGCTGTTGGCCGTCGAGACGGAACAACAACAGCTCCAGGCGATTCTGCCCTACCAGTTGCGTGCGCTGGTTTACCGAATCCATTACACCAGCCATGCCCAGACTCCTACACCAACGCTAAGTGTGTTGCGACGCACATTCATCACTAAACGGCACGGCGCTTGCTTTTTAACTTTTATGAACACAGAACCGACATTTTTCCGACGCCTGACATCACCTATCCGCAGATTGCTCTGTGCAGTGTCGGCCGTTTGCCTGTTCAACGCTGGCAGCCCTGCCTTTGCTGACGCAGTTACCTTGCCTGACATGCTTATCGGCGTCACCCAGGGCTTTCTTGAATTCACCGTAGAAGACTATCTGGCTACCAGTCAAACGGAAGGTCGCTACGAAATCCAGGTCAACCAGCTCGACCAGCGACTGCGCATGCCCATGTGCGACAAGGAATTGACAGCCAGCCTCGAGAGTCCGGCCAAGCCGCTGGGCCGGGTCACGGTCAAGGTTCGCTGCGAGGGGGCATCGCCCTGGACAGTCTTCGTACCCGCTCAAGTCCGCCTGTTTCGCGATGTAGTGACCGTCACCCGGCCCCTGCGTCGCGCAGGGATTGTCGAGCCCGATGACGTGACGCTGCGCGAGCGTGACATCAGCCTGATCGGCCAGGGCTACTTCACATCCGTAGACCAGGCGATCGGCCAGCGACTTACCCGACCAATGGTCACCGACCAGGTGATTACCCTGGTTCATCTCGAACAGGCGGAAGTCATAAGCAAAGGCGATCAGGTGGTGATTACCGCCCGCAGTGGTACGCTCAGCGTGCGAATGCCCGGCGAGGCCCTGTCCAATGGCGGCATGGCCGAGCAGATACGGGTGAAAAACCTCAATTCCAGACGGGTCATCAAGGCGCAGGTTACCGCGCCAGGTCAGGTGGAAGTGTCCATGTAGGATTCTCTGTTCGTGAAGATGTGGCGTTGCCCGAGGCTGTTCCCTAAACTGTGCCGCATGCAGGAGAAGTGCTGGCGCATGCGGGCCCATTTGATAAATGGGTCTAAAGTTTTCACAGGGAGAGCCGAAAACATGGCAAGCGTCCAAATACTCAGAGGTTTTTTACCATGGTCATCGATTTCAGCCGTTTGAACAGCTCCTCGCCACTTACGGGCAGTACACGTACCAGCGTTGCCAAGGAAACTGCCGACGCCGGCAAATCCGCGCCGCTGAATACCCCGGCCGAACAGGCCACTGCCATCAAAAGCGGGGAATCGGTACACCTCAGCAATGAGGCTCAACAGTTGCAACAGGTCACTGACAAGCTGCGCGATCAGCCTGCCGTCGACAACGCCCGTGTGGCCGAGTTGAAAGCAGCGATTGCCGATGGCAGCTATAAAGTCGACAGCAGCCGTGTAGCCAGCAAACTGCTCAACTTCGAAGCCCAGCGCTAGGCTACGGCCCGCGCCAGGCTTTTGGACGCTTAAAACCCAAGGCCAGCCATGCAAGACACTAATTTACTGCAACTGATCACCGACGACTTTGCTCCAGCGCAACACTTGCTTGAGTTACTGCAAACCGAGTCCCTCGCCTTGCACGGTCGGGACATGCCACTGCTCGAAGAGATTCTGGCGCAGAAACAGGCATTGATCATTCTGCTTGAACAGCATGGCCGCAAGCGCAGCGAAATCCTCGCCAGCCTCAACCTGCCGACCAATCGCAACGGCCTGGAGCAACTCGCCAGCCATTCGAGCATTGGCGAGCAGTTGCTGGCCCAGAGCGATGTGCTGACCGATCTACTGGCTCTATGCCAGGCGGCGAACGCCAATAATGGCCAGTCAATCCTGGTCCAGCAGGCCGCCACGGCCAATCAGCTGAAAATCCTGACCGGCGGTGAACCGCCAGCGCTTTATGATGCCCGCGGATCAACCGCCAAGCTTGCGAAGCCGCGCCCGCTCAGTCAGGCTTGAGCCCGCAAATGACCGCGCCCTATCAAGACTCGCAACATGCTGGCAATATACTGGCCAGCCGTAGTCATATTTTGTCTGGAGATTGATGAACCGTGTCCAATGCCTTAACCGCGGAAGATGCCCCGCAGCCACCCAAGGTGCTTACCACACCGTTGGAAATCTCCGGCAACCTGCGCCAACTGCAAGAAAGCCATGATCCGCTGATCATCACGTTCCATGAGCGCACCCAGCGCTTCCAGAGCTATCTGGTGGACGTGGACCGCGAGCGCGGGACCATCGCGCTCGACGAAATGATCCCGCGTGACGGTGAGCGCTTCATGCTGGCCGGCGAACCGTTCAAGGTCGAAGGCTTTCACGAAGGCGTGCGCATTGCCTGGGAAAGCAACGGTCAACTGACCATCGACGAGTCCGGTGACAGCCGCTGCTATCGTGGCCCGCTGCCGGATGAAGTGGTTTATCACCAGCGCCGCAATGCCTTCCGCGCAGCCTTGAAACTGGCCCAACTGGTCAACGTCGATCTGGACGGTGAAAAGCTCAAGGCACCGATCAGCGGCAAGCTGTTGGACATCTCCGCCACCGGCTGCAAGTTGCGCTTTGAAGGCGACATTACCGGCAGCCTGCAATTGGGTCAGGTCTACGACCGCTTCGCCGCCGCCCTGCCCTTTGGCAAAATGACGGCACCGGTCGAACTGCGTTACCTGCATTTCGAAGAAAGAATCTCCACCACCTTCGCCGGCATCCGCTTTCACAACATGAGCGGTCTGGTGCAGCGTCAGGTAGAGCGTTTCGTCTACCAGCTTCAGCGCGAAGCACGACGTTTCGACAAAGACGACCTGTAATTCAAGCGTCTGTCTAGTCCTGAAATAGGTTTACACCTGTTTCATCCCAGCGCCCGATGCATCGCATCGGGCGTTTTGTATTTCAAAGACTGGTGCGGACGCTCGTGGTTGTAGATCGATATTGATTCACTCACCAT
>NZ_JACVBM010000028.1:0-66627 GCF_014852385.1 Pseudomonas sp. PDM03
GATCCGACTTGCCCGCGAAAGCGGTGTGTCAGTCGGCATCATCGGTAACTGATACACCGCCTTCGCGGGCAAGTCGGATCGCCGCACCGCTCGCTCCTACAGGAGATCGTGGCGCTAATGCCGGATCAGCTATAGTGCCGCGCGGGTTTTGTTCTGGAGACATCCCTTTGCGTATCGTTTTTCTTTTTTCGGCGTGGCTGTTGAGTTTCGGTGCCCTGGCGGCACCGGGCGATGTGGCGACGCTCGATCGCAGCACCTGGCCTGAACAGCTCAGCAACCCGACGCTGTTCGATGTCGCCTCGCGGGCAGAGATTCTGATGTTCGCGCGCGTGCTGCTGGCCAGCGAATCGCTGGATGACGCAAGCCTGGCCCAGCGCCTGGGCCTGCGCACGATCAATCCGGATTCGGTCAACCATCTGCGCCAGCGCATGTGGCAACGACTGCTGACCAACTACAACTTCGCTCAACAGAGCTGCGATCAGGACGCTTCCTGGTGTTATCTGGTGGAGGACATGGCCACCTTGCGCCAGCAAGCCGCCAAGTTTCAGGTCAGCGCCGACAGCTACTACATCAAGTGGTCCGAGCCGAGCCGACTGTTCCATGCGCAGTACCTCGACGAGCAATTGCGCAAGGCTGCGCTGTTTCCGCAAACCAGCAGCGAAATCGATCGTTTTGGCGACTACGAACGCAACGGCGAGCAGATGCATGACCGGCTGTTCCTGTTGACCTTCGACAGCGCCGCCAATGCCGCGCCGGACAACACGGCGTGGGTCACCGAGTACCTGCGCAAGGCCAACATGACGGGCACGTTTTTCGTCCTTGGCAAGGACATTCAGGCGCGTCTGAGCGATCGTTCCGTCGCCAGCCTGCAGGCCACTTACTCGGCGCAGTGCATCGGCGTGCAAGGCTGGGAGTTTCGCTCCCACAGCCATTGGCAGGACTGGCAGGACTCGGTGCGGCGCAGCGCCGAACTGGTCAAAAGCAAATTGCCGGAGAACTACGTGCCGCTGTTTCGTCCGCCCGATGGTCAGCGCCGTTCAGACGCACAAGGCTTCTTCAGATCCCAGGGCCTGCAAGTGGCGCTGTGGGACATCGATGCCCAGGACGGCGCCGGCAAACTCAAGGCCAGTCAGAGCGCGCAGCGCGTGCTGACCCTGATGCTGTTGTGGCGGCATGGGGTGATCAATTTCAATATTAAACAGGATGGCGTGAAAACGGCGATGCCCTGGCTTGTGACGCAAACGGCGCTCAGCGGGATCGGTTGGGAAGATTGTCAGGATGCGTTTCGCTGAAAGCGGGAAAGCCCGTAAATATTGGGGCTAAGGCGATTTTGGAGGGAAATTCAGTGCAGGCGGACTTCCGACTTTAACGGCACATTGCCTGCAGGCCAAGGGCTATTCGTCACTCTGAAAAATAAACTTCAAAAAAGCGTCAAAGTGCTTTTTTCTGTCACATGTTTTGGAGTATTACGAAGACAGACCGCCGAAACCTGCAACACAGGTGGCGTCTCCCAAGACCCAGCTATGGATGCAGTTCACTTGAGTCCCCGCAGGTGAATTCGGCAGTCACTTCGAGGCGCAGCACCGCCAAGGTATTGCGTCGAATGGCTCCCACAAAGGTGACCGAGTATGGATGATCACGGACGTAGTTCTTCCTCCAACCAGCCAATCCTTTATGTACTCGATACCAACGTATTGATTCACGATCCAAACGCCCTGCTGAACTTCGAAGAACACCACGTCGCGATTCCGATGACCGTGCTTGAAGAGCTGGACAAGCTCAAGAGCGGGCATCACAGCGTGGCTGCGGAATGCCGTCAGGCGATTCGCCTGATCGACAAGACCCTGGGCGAAGCCAGCCCTGAAGACGTTGAGCTGGGGGTGCCGATCCAGCGTGGCAAAAGTGGGCCGAAGGGTTTGCTGTCAATTCTGATGAGCAAACGTGCCGAACCGAACATCATTCTTCCCGAACACCTGAACGACAACATCATCATCAACCAGTTGATCGACCTGCACGCGCGCACGCCAAAGCTGCCCGTGGTGCTGGTCACCAAAGACATCAACATGCGCCTCAAGGCCCGTGCCTGTGGGATCGCGGCCGAGGACTACAGCACCGACCAACTGGTTGACGACGTTTCGCTGCTGCCCAACGGCTACCACAATATGGTCGGGTCCTTCTGGGACCTCGTCAGGAATGTCGAAACCCGCCAGGATCATGGCCGCACCTGGCACCAGGTGAAGATGATCGACAACCTGCCGGCCGTGCATATCAACGAGTTCATCATCGACGAACAGGGTTTCGTCGGCTGGATCAAGGAAATCGACGAAGACAAGTTGCTGATTCTCGACCTGCATCAGGAACCCCTGTTGCACCAGGAAGCCTGGGGCCTGAAACCGCGTGACATCTATCAGAGCCTGGCGCTGTACGCCTTGCTTGATCCGGATATCCATCTGGTCAACCTGTCGGGTGCGGCCGGTTCCGGCAAAACCATCCTGGCACTGGCGGCGGCAATCGAGCAGACCATGGTCAGCAAGCGCTATCGCCGGATCATCGCGACGCGCAGCGTACAGGGCCTGGACCAGGAGATCGGTTTCCTGCCCGGCACCGAAGCGGAAAAAATGGAGCCGTGGCTGGGCGCCATCACCGACAACCTCGAAGCCTTGCACATGGATGACGAAAACACCCATGGCAGCGTCGATTACATCCTCAGCAAAGTGCCGTTGCAGTTCAAATCCCTCAACTACATCCGGGGTCGCAGCTTCCAGCAGAGCCTGATTTTGATCGACGAATGCCAGAACCTCACGCCGCACCAGATGAAAACCATCATCACCCGTGCCGGCGCCGGTTCCAAAGTGGTGTGCCTGGGTAACCTGGCGCAGATCGACACCCCTTACCTGTCCGCGACCAGCTCCGGGCTGACCTACCTGACTGAACGTTTCAAGGATTTCCCCAACGGCGTGCACATCACCCTGCAAGGGGTGCCTCGTTCGATTCTGGCCGAATACGCCGAATCGCATTTGTAACCCTCACCAAAAAACCGGGCGGCCCAAAAGCCGCCCGGTTTTTCATGCCCCACACAAAACCCTGTAGGAGCCGGCTTGCTGGCGATAGGGCCTTGAGCCTTGCGTTGATCTTAAGGCTGCCATCGCCAGCAAGCCGGCTCCTACAGGGTTGTGAATGATCCAATAATCAAACGTGCGGAAGATTGACCCACAGGTTTACAATCGAGGCTCTTGATCAGGAGTAACCCTGTGCTGACTCATCTCGATTCCCAAGGTCGCGCCAACATGGTCGACGTCACTGAAAAAGACGTAACGTTCCGTGAAGCCACCGCTCAAGCGCGGGTGCGCATGCTGCCCGAAACCCTGCAAATGATCGTCAGCGGCGGTCACCCCAAGGGTGATGTGTTCGCCGTGGCGCGCATCGCCGGCATTCAGGCGGCGAAGAAAACCAGCGATCTGATTCCTCTGTGCCATCCGTTGCTGCTCACCGGCGTCAAGGTCGAACTGAGTGCCGAAGGTGACGACACCGTGCGCATCGTCGCGAGCTGCAAGTTGTCCGGGCAGACCGGTGTCGAAATGGAAGCGCTGACCGCAGCCAGTGTCGCGGCGCTGACGATTTATGACATGTGCAAGGCCGTGGATCGTGGCATGACCATCGAGAGCGTGCGTTTGCTGGAGAAACTCGGGGGCAAGAGCGGTCATTACCAGGCGGATCAGCCATGAACCTCACCGTGAAGTTTTTCGCTCGTTATAGAGAAGCACTGGGCGTCGACTCAGTGAAAGTCGAAGGTGATTTCGCCACCGTCGATGACGTTCGCGCACTGCTGGCCAAGCGTGACGGCGCCGATGTGTTGAGCGAGCAGAACCTGATGTGCGCCCGCAACGAAGACCTCTGCCAACTCGACGAGCCGGTAAGTGATGGCGATGAAGTGGCGTTCTTTCCGACCGTGACCGGGGGCTGAACCATGGCGATTCGCGTGCAGTCCACGGCGTTTGATCCGGGGGCGGAAGTCAACGCCATGCACGCCGCCAATGTCGGCGTCGGTGCGGTGGTGAGTTTTGTCGGTTACGTGCGCGACTTCAATGACGGGCTCGACGTGGCCGGGATGTTCCTGGAGCACTATCCGGGCATGACCGAAAAGGCCCTCGGCAAGATCGCCATCGAGGCCGAGCAACGCTGGCCGTTGCTCAAGCTGGAAGTGCTGCACCGCATCGGCGCCCTGGAGCCGGGTGAGCCTATCGTCTTCGTCGGCGCCGCCAGCGCCCACCGCCAGGCCGCGTTCGATGCCTGCGCCTTTGTCATGGACTACCTGAAAACCCGCGCACCGTTCTGGAAGAAAGAGAACACCCGTGAAGGCGCGCGTTGGGTGGAAGGGCGTGACAGTGATCATGCGGCGGCGGATCGCTGGAAGCAGTAAGTCCTGCGTTGTTCTCAAGTACGTCATCGCCGGCAAGCCGGTCTCACTCCCACAGGTTTATGTGTCGTACACAAAATTTGTGTTCAACCAGATCCACTGTGGGAGTGAGACCGGCTTGCCGGCGATGAGGCCATCAGCAGCACCAAAAATCCCAATGACTCACCGCCCGACCACCGGCCGGCACATCCGCGTTCCCTCCAATTGACGGTTCATACATAAAAGTCCAGTATGGAATTATAAGTACAAAAAAGGCGTACCCCTGTTTCTGCTCTTTCTTCTGTCTTGCCAAACCAACAACAACCCGCGAGAGAACGAACATGAAGAAATTCCCCCTCATCACCGGTCTGGCCCTGAGCCTGTTGGCGTGCAGCACTCTGTTTGCCGCCGAGAAAACCCTGCGCATCGGCATCGAGGCGGCTTACCCACCGTTCGCGTCGAAAACCGACAAAGGTGAAATCGTCGGTTTCGACTACGACATCGGCAATGCCCTCTGCGCGCAGATGCAGGTCAAGTGCGTCTGGGTCGAAGGTGAGTTCGACGGTCTGATTCCTTCCCTGAAAGTGAAGAAAATCGACATGGCGCTGTCGTCCATGACCATCAACGAAGACCGCAAGAAGTCGGTGGACTTCACCCACAAGTACTACTTCACCTCATCGCGACTGGTGATGAAGGAAGGCGCGGTGGTGGATGATCAGTACGCCAGCCTCAAAGGCAAGACCGTCGGCGTGCAACGTGCGACCACCACGGACCGTTATGCCACCGAGGTGTTTGAACCCAAGGGCATCAACGTCAAGCGTTACGGTAACAACGAAGAGATCTACATGGACCTGGCGGCCGGGCGCCTCGACGCCATTTTCGCCGACACCATCCCGCTGAATGACTTCCTGTCGATGCCACGTGGCAAGGGTTACGCCTTCGTCGGGCCAGAGCTCAAGGATCCGAAGTACGTGGGCGAGGGCGCCGGGATTGCAGTGCGCAAGGGCAACACCGAATTGGTCAGCCAACTGAACACGGCCATCGACGGTATTCGTGCCAGCGGCGAGTACCAGAAGATTTCCGAGAAGTACTTCAAGTCTGATATCTACGGCGACTGAGCAGGCGCATCGCCAGCAGGCTGGCTCCCACTTTGGAATGCATTCAACTGTGGGAGCCAGCCTGCTGGCGATGTGGTCGTGGGATCATGCAAATCTCTGGAAACTGATCGAATTTAATCCCTTCTTAACCACCTTATCGTTTATTCCCCGACATCTATTCCACACGCCCCGGGCTCTCCAAGGTCCGGGCCAGCGTGTAGACTTCCGGTCAATCGATATCTAGAAGGGAAACGCAATGAGCGAGGAAACGATGCGGTTGGGCCGTGAGCGGCGCTACCTGGTGTTGCTGGGCATCATCTGTCTGGCGCTGATTGGCGGCGCGCTGTACATGCAGATTGTGCTGGGCGAGGCGCCGTGCCCGCTGTGCATCCTGCAACGTTATGCCTTGTTGCTGATCGCGATCTTCGCGTTCATCGGCGCGGCAATGCGCACCCGCCGCAGCATCACGGTATTTGAAACCCTGGTGGTGATCTGCGCCCTGGCAGGCGTCGGCGTCGCCGGGCATCACGTCTATACCCAGTTCTATCCGGCGGTCAGCTGCGGCATCGATGTGTTGCAACCGATAGTCGATGGTCTGCCGCTGGCGAAGATCTTCCCGCTGGGGTTCCAGGTCGATGGTTTCTGCTCCACGCCGTACCCGCCGATCCTCGGTCTGTCGCTGGCACAGTGGGCGTTGATCGCCTTTGTCCTGGTGGTGGTGCTGGTGCCATTGCTCACTTCGCGCAACCGCAAGGCACTGCGCTGAGGTCATTCGCGGTATCGCTGCGCAACACATGAAAACGCCCCGGCCCTCGTTGAGAGAGCCGGGGCGTTTTGCCATTCAGGGCTCGGGTAAAAAGACCTTGATGCGCGACAAGAACGGGTGCGGCGCATGTGCGACATGTTGTCACAGCGCGAGTGTCGCAAGGCGTTTCAGCGTGTCGGATTGGTATGCGTAGACGCAATGAAAATGGTCTTCTGATTTCGCAGCAGGCTTTAGCGCTCTCAACCTGGAACAGGCAGTTTTAACAGGTCTTGGCAAATTGCCAGAGCCCTTGTCACATGGGGTCTTAGGCAGGGTAGAGGGCAGAGGCAGAGCCTTCGATACTGTCTGAACTGCGCGTGGTAGCCCTACTTATTTTGGTGTTTTTGTTGAGAATGAATTTCGATAAGATGCCGCACTTTTGCGAAAACCGTTAATGATTGTTGCTGGAATGGATAAAAATTATTTCGGGATGAGACATGGTTTATGAATCGTTACATATCTACAATCGCCCGCACTGAATTCCCGGCACTGCTCACCCTGCTTCAGGTGCTTGAGCAGCAATAGGACGTCGAGGGGCCGGATGGCTTCATGCGACTCCTCTGGTGTCGGTGCCTTCCAACTATCCGCACCAAATGGAATTGGTCTGTAACAAGGCCTTTGACCACGAATTCGAATAAGAACTCACCGCTTGCCCAGGAATTGTCGAGCAGCGTCTGACGCGCGACGGGCGGCCCTTATTCAATCCAAGAAAATGCCAACCCTTGGCAGGGTGAAGTGTTGGCGATCAAAACCCAACTGCATTGCGCAAGCTGCTTTAGAGGTCGTGAGATGAGTAAAAACAGGTACCCCAGACTACTAGGCTTATTGCCGCTGATCGGCACGTTGTTGCTGTCAGGCTGCAACATGACCTTGCTCGATCCCAAGGGCCAGGTTGGCCTGGACGAGCGAAACCTGATCATCACCGCAACGCTGCTGATGCTGTTGGTCGTGGTTCCGGTCATCGTCATGACCTTCCTGTTCGCCTGGAAATACCGCGCGTCCAACACCGACGCCGTGTACACGCCGAAATGGTCGCACTCCACCAAGATCGAAATCGCGGTGTGGGCTGTTCCAGTGCTGATCATCATTGCCCTGGGTTATGTCACCTACAAGTCGACCCACGCACTGGACCCTTACAAGCCGCTGGTCTCCGACGTCAAGCCAATCACCATTGAAGTGGTCGCGCTGGACTGGAAGTGGATGTTCATCTATCCGGAGCAAGGCATCGCCACCGTCAACAAGATCGTGTTCCCGGCGCACACGCCGATCAACTTCAAGGTGACTTCGGACTCCGTGATGAACTCGTTCTTCATCCCGGCGCTGGGCGGCCAGATCTACGCGATGGCCGGCATGCAGACCAAACTGCACCTGATCGCCAACCAGAACGCTGAAATGGACGGTATCTCCGCCAACTACAGCGGCGCGGGTTTCACCGGCATGAAGTTCAAAGCTATCGCCACTTCCCAGGAAGATTTCGACGCCTGGGTCAGCGAAGTCAAAAAGGCACCTAAACAGCTTGAAAAAGCTGAATACGAAGCCCTTTCCAAGCCAAGCCAGAACAACCCAGTCGAGCTCTACTCCTCGGTCACGCCGAACCTGTTCCAGATCATCGTCGACAAGTACGAAGGCATGAAACCAGGCAAGCCGATGCACCACGAGAAGAAAGAGCACGAAGTGGCCGCCATGGAAGGGATGGACATGAGTTCGCATTCAGCTGCCGGGGCAGAGGAGTAAACGATGTTTGGTAAATTAAGTTGGGAAGCGGTCCCGTTCCACGAGCCGATCGTGATGGTGACCATCGCCATGATCGCGCTCGGTGGTCTGGCGCTGTTCGCTGCAATCACCTACTTCAAGAAGTGGACTTACTTGTGGACCGAGTGGCTGACGTCGGTCGACCACAAGAAAATCGGCGTGATGTACATCATCGTCGCCATGGTCATGCTGCTGCGCGGCTTTGCCGACGCCATCATGATGCGTACCCAGCTGGCCATGGCCACCGAGGGTTCGCCTGGCTACCTGCCACCTGAACACTATGACCAGATCTTCACCGCTCACGGTGTGATCATGATCATCTTCATGGCGATGCCATTCTTCACCGGCCTGATGAACCTTGCAGTGCCGCTGCAGATCGGCGCGCGTGACGTTGCCTACCCGTTCCTGAACTCCCTGAGCTTCTGGTTGCTGGTATCCGGCGTAGTGCTGATCAACCTGTCCCTGGGCGTCGGCGAATTCGCCAAGACCGGCTGGGTTGCCTATCCACCGCTGTCGGGCCTGCAATACAGCCCTGGCGTGGGGATGGATTACTACATCTGGGCGCTACAGCTATCGGGTCTGGGTACGACGCTGACCGGGGTTAACTTCCTGGCGACCGTGCTGAAAATGCGTACCCCTGGCATGAAGCTGATGGACATGCCGATCTTCACCTGGACCTGCACCTGGGCCAACGTCCTGATCGTGGCTTCGTTCCCGATCCTGACCGCTACCCTGGCACTGCTGACGCTTGACCGTTACATGGATTTCCACATTTTCACCAATGAACTTGGTGGCAATCCGATGATGTACGTCAACCTGTTCTGGGCCTGGGGTCACCCCGAGGTTTACATCCTGATTCTGCCGGCGTTCGGGATCTTCTCCGAAGTCATCTCGACCTTCTCCGGCAAGCGTCTGTTCGGCCACCACTCGATGATCTACGCCTCGGGCGCGATCTCGATCCTGGGCTTCATGGTCTGGCTGCACCACTTCTTCACCATGGGTTCGGGTGCCAGCGTCAACGCCTTCTTCGGTCTGGCGACGATGCTGATTTCGATCCCGACGGGGGTGAAGCTATTCAACTGGCTGTTCACCATCTACCAGGGCCGTCTGCGTTTCACCAGCCAGGTTCTGTGGACCCTGGGCTTCATGGTGACCTTCGCCATCGGCGGCATGACCGGCGTACTGCTGGCCATTCCGGGTGCCGACTTCGTTCTGCACAACAGCCTGTTCGTGATCGCTCACTTCCACAACGTGATCATCGGCGGCGCGGTATTCGGTTACATCGCAGGCTTCGGCTTCTACTTCCCTAAAGCGTTCGGCTTCAAGCTGCACGAAGGTTGGGGCAAGGCAGCGTTCTGGTTCTGGATCACCGGCTTCTTCGTCGCGTTCATGCCGCTCTATGTACTGGGCTTCATGGGCATGACCCGTCGTCTGAACGCCACCACCAACCCTGAGTGGGTGCCGTACCTGTACGTCGCCATGTTCGGTGCGGTGATGATTGCCGTCGGCATCGCTTGCCAGCTGATTCAGCTGTACGTCAGCGTGCGTGATCGCAACAAGCCAGAAAACATGTGCGAACACGGCGACCCGTGGAATGCACACACGCTGGAATGGTCGACCTCGTCGCCACCACCGTTCTACAACTTCGCGGTCCTGCCAAAAGCGGAAACCATCGATCCGTTCACCGAAGCCAAGGAAAACGGTACTGCGTACAAGGCTCCGGCCAAGTACGAACCGATCCACATGCCAAACAACACCGCGACCGGTGTGGTCATGGGTGCTCTGTTGACCGTGTTCGGTTTCGCGATGATCTGGCACATCTGGTGGTTGGCTGCATTCGGCCTGATCGGCACCGTGGTGTACTTCGTGATCCACGCTGCACGTGATGATCAAGGCTATATGGTGCCGGTCGACGTGATCGAGCGCATCGAAGCCGAGCAGCACAAGCGTCTGGTAGCGGCCGGGAAAGTTCCAGCCACCGCCACCCGTGTTGAAACCTCGTTGGAACAGGCTTAAACCATGTCGAACTTAGTGACCAATGCTGGACACACCCATGTCGATGGACATGGGCACGATGACCATCACCACGACTCGGGCGAGATGACCGTATTCGGTTTCTGGCTCTACCTGATGACCGACTGCATCCTGTTTGCATCGATCTTCGCGGCGTACGCGGTACTGGTTAACAACGTAGCGGGTGGCCCGTCGGGCCACGACATCTTCGAACTGCCATACGTGCTGGGTGAAACCGCTCTGCTGCTGTTCAGTTCGATCACCTACGGCTTCGCCATGCTGGCGTTGTTCAAGGGCAAGAAGAACCAGGTCCTGGGCTGGCTGGCCATGACCTTCCTGTTCGGCGCCGGCTTCATCGGCATGGAGATCAACGAGTTCCACATGCTGATCTCCGAGGGCTTCGGTCCTAGCCGCAGCGGCTTCCTGTCCGGGTTCTTCACCCTGGTCGGCACCCACGGTCTGCACGTGACCAGCGGTCTGATCTGGATGGCGATCATGATGTACCAGGTGCAGAAAAACGGCCTGACGGCGACCAACAAGACCCGTCTGAGCTGCCTGAGCCTGTTCTGGCACTTCCTGGACGTGGTGTGGATCTGCGTATTCACCGTTGTTTATCTGATGGGGACTATGTAAATGGCTAACGCTCATTCCCACGATAGCCACGACGCCGGCCACGGCAGCGTCAAGTCCTACGCTATCGGTTTCATCCTGTCGGTCATCCTGACCGTCATTCCTTTCGGCCTGGTGATGTACCCATCGCTGCCGAAAGCCTTGACCCTGTGGATCGTACTGGCCTTCGCAGTAATCCAGGTGCTGGTGCACCTGGTGTACTTCCTCCACCTGGATCGTTCGGCCGCGCAGCGTAACAACGTGATTGCGTTTGTGTTCGCCGCGATCGTGATCGTCCTGCTGGTTGGCCTGTCGCTGTGGATCATGTTCAGCATCCACACCAACATGATGGCGCACTGAGGTAAATCCGGATGTCCTTGAAGCACTTTATCCAAATCACCAAACCGGGGATCATTTTCGGTAACGTGCTTTCAGTGGCAGGCGGATTTTTCCTGGCCTCGAAAGGGCATGTCGATCTGGCCATCTTCCTGGCCGCCATGATCGGCACGTCCCTGGTGGTGGCATCCGGTTGCGTGTTCAACAACTGCATCGACCGCGACATCGACATCAAGATGGAACGCACCAAGAACCGGGCGCTGGTGCAGGGCTTTGTCTCCCTGAAACTGGCCCTGGCCTTCGCGACCGTCCTGGGTGTTGCCGGCGTTGCGTTGCTGTACAAGGTGGCCAATCCGTTGGCTGCGCTGTTCGCCGTGATCGGTTTCGTCATCTACGTCGGCTTCTACAGCCTGTACCTCAAGCGCAAGTCGGTTCACGGCACGCTGGTGGGCAGTCTGTCGGGCGCGATGCCGCCGGTGATCGGCTATGTCGCGGTGAGCAACACCTTCGACATGGCTGCACTGACGCTGCTGGTGATGTTCAGCCTGTGGCAGATGCCGCATTCCTATGCCATCGCGATCTTCCGATTCAACGATTACCTGGCTGCATCGATTCCGGTGCTGCCAGTGAAGCGCGGGATTCAAGTGGCCAAGAAGCACATCCTGATCTACATCCTGGCCTTCCTCGTGGCGACCTTGATGCTGACCTTCAGCGGTTACGCCGGCATGAGCTACCTCGCCGTCGCCGCGGCCATGGGCATGTACTGGTTGTACATGGCCTGGACCGGCTACAAGGCAGTGGATGACACGGTCTGGGCACGCAAGCTGTTCGTGTTCTCGATCTTCACCATTACCGCGTTGAGCGTGATGATGTCCCTGGACTTCAAAGTGCCGACCGAGCTGTTGCTGACGTACGCGCCTTAAGCGTCGGATGCTGTAAAGAAAAACCCCGCCCTTTGAGAGAAGGTGCGGGGTTTTTTGTTGGGTGTTCAGTTCAGGATGATTTCGCTCTGCATGAAGACTTTTTCAGCGCGTCTCCCTCGGGCCACTCAGTTGGATTGCAGTGTCTGCCTGGTTTGTAGTGCTCTTGAATAAACCGGATAAAACGCTCTGCTTGGTCAGGAGGTGTGCGGCGTCCGTGCGCTGACTGGCCTTTAGGTAAATTTGGCCGGCAGTCAGCTGGAATGCTCAGTGCGCAAGATCCAAAGTAGTAAAACGTATCGGCTATCAAAACGTGCTGGCCGGAGATATCTCGATTTCGATCGAATTCACTTTGTCCACAAGAATCCCAGTGGTGGGGATTTTTGAGTTGCTCGAAGTGAGAGGGCTCAACGGCTCCAGGGACCAGAGGGCGATAGATGTTATCCCTGACTTTGCTGATTGGATCATTCAGTCGAGCATCCGGAATCTTGTTCTGGAAGCGAGGATCGATGAAGTAATCACGCAGGTGGCATTTCTCGCCAATCCGCATTAAGTACACCAGTCGCTCCTCGCCCAATCTGTCACCGTTTAAAGTCACGGAAGTGAAACCAGCGATCCATTGGCCTCTGTGCTTAGCCTTACGAATCTTCGGTTTGCAGGTTGCCAGCGTGAGCGTTTGGCCGAACGGGTTAGGCGCGAACCCCGTGTCATGGGTCATTTTGTAGCTGAACAGCTCCATCCAAGCCTCCTTGTTCTTCATCCCCAACTGCGAAGTTACTGGTCATTTAGGAAAGCGGAGTATGGCATTTGGGAAACGTCCTAACGCCGGGACCTGCATTGCTCGGGGTACGGTTCCTTTAGGCCCGTCACTGGCGAACGATCATCCATGGGACAAACGACTTCGGCGATGTATACGTCTTTGGCGGCATTAGCGGCGGGGGGAGGGAGATGAATAAACGTGAGCTTTTTGAAGAGTTGATGAAGGGGATTGAAGAGGTGACAGCTCATCGCGAGGAACAGTTTGAGGAAGGCAGCAATCAGGTGGGTGACCCTCCGATTGCTGATGAGAGCGAGCGCGAGTTAGTGGCGCCGCAGGCAAATTTGCGTAGGCTTTCCACCAACAATAGTTAAAACTGCTGCTTAATAAAAAATTGAGATACTCTCGAAAAATTAAGATTTTCTTGGCCCGCTAAAGAAAAAGTGCACGGGCAGACCAAAAATGAGGATTTGTGCGATGAGTTCAGCTGGATACGCTTGCTTGCAAGATACGCTGCGGCTTTCAGCTTTTCCTTTACGCCATCCTGCCAGAGTGCAGCCCGTTACACGGCTTGAGCGAATCGGTGAGACATTGGCAGTCCCACCCGGGATCGCACCTTCTCCAGACGATTTGCTTGGACATGTCCTCTTTGCTTTGAAACATGAAGGTATCAACCTCGCCATTCTGGCGCAGGCTTTACCCCAGATTCCGACAACATTGCTTGAAGCCGAGCTGCAAAAAGCTCCTAACGGGATCTACATCCGCAAAGCCTGTTATCTCTACGAGGCATTCACTGATAAGGAGCTGATACAGCTATCACCAGTGAAAGGCCGCTTCATCCCCTTGTTCGACCCGGAACAATACTTGACGATGCCGGGAGAACGTAATTCTCGCTGGCGCGTGGAGTTCAACGGGATTGGCACAATGGCTTATTGCGCCACCGTTGAGCGAACACCTCAAATCACGGACTTGCTCCAACACGATATCCTTGTGCGCGTGAAGCAATTCATACAGAACCTTCCATCAGGAATGATGGATCGAGCAATTAACTGGGCGTACCTGAACGAAACGAAGGACTCATTCGCCATCGAGAAGGAATCGCCAAGTGAGGATAAGTCCCGAAGATTTATCCAATTACTCAGGCAGGCACATGATCGCATTCCGCTGAGCGAGGACTACTTGGTAACCCTCCAGAATGCGACAATTTCCAATCCGTACGATATGGCTGCGGCGTTTCGCCATGAACAAAATCATCTCGCAAATGGGCTGCAAGGCGCTGCGGGAGTTACCTATGTTCCGCCTGCGCCGGATCTGTGCCGAGAGCTGATGGAACAGCTTATGGTATTGGGGAATGAAGCGACAAAGCACATTGACCCTCTGGTTGCCGCCGGGATTATTTCGTTTGGGTTTGTCTTTCTTCATCCGTTCATGGATGGGAATGGTCGCCTTTCCCGATTCCTCATTCACCAGACACTATGTCGTGCTGGCGCGCTGGAAAATGGCTTGTTGCTTCCAGTCTCGGTGGCAATGAAGCGTGAGGAACGTTTGTACCTGGAAACCCTGCAGGAGTTCTCTCGACCGGCGCGGGAATTTTGGGATGTTCGATGGATTGATCAAGGAAACCTGTCGTTCAACTTCACGGGACACCCTGCGATCTATCGCTTTTGGGATGCTACACCAGGAGTTCGATTTACGTTGGAGATGGCCAAACGTGCTCTCGAAGTCGAGCTTCGTGAGGAAACCATTTATCTCGAAAATTACGACAAAATCGTCAAAGCTGTTGATGAACGCTACGACGTCCGAGGCAGTGACCTGTCCAATCTCGTGATGATGTGCCTGGCCCAAAATGGCACGGTCTCAAAACATCGTCGCAAGCAGTACAAATATTCGGTTCAGGAGGAAGTGTTTGATTACATCGAGCAGGTTACACAGACACTGCTGAAGGCGCAGGAAGTGGAAGTCAATCGAGTCGAAGAGGTTGGCCAGTAACAAACACGGGCCTTGAATTACTTGGAAGGTACAAACATTTAAAAAGCCCCGCATTCAAAAGAATCGCGGGGCTTTTTTATTCAAACGCGGTTGTTGCACGGTGCTTCGAGCACCTTCACCACATCATCGATCACAGCCTTGCTCATCTCCTGCAAAAAATGCGACGCCCAGGCATGCCGGTCACTGTCGCGAACCATGGCGGCGTCGGAGGCAAGGAGTTTGGCAACGTGGAGCAGGTCGGAAGCGTGGGAGAGGGCGGCGATGACCGGGACACCGGCGCTGATGCGGAACAGAGGTTCGTTGGCGTGGAAGGAAAAATGGGTGAGGCCGATGGTTTTCAGGTCTTGGGGATTGGTCATTGGACACCTCCGATTTTTGGGCGATGGTGGGTGCTGACCGATAAAGCAGAGCTACAAACTTTGGACGGAACGATGGCGGGCATGCAAAAACTCCTGAATCAAAGTTAGAGCTGCCACGTTCGTTCTCAGGCGAATGGGTGGCAGCTATGCGCGGGCTGAGAAACCGGAGATACAGGAATCCGGCAGACCCGAAGGTCTCCCACGCACAGCCGCCATTACACGGAAATGCAGGCACAAAAAAACGCCGGCAATCGTGATTTGGGGCGCTTGTGCGCCTGTATCTTACTTGGGTTCTCAGGCCCGGTCGCTGAATTGGCAGCGACGGGGTGAAGTTAGCGTGTGGATATCAAATTGCACAATCGTGGCCTTGTGCTGGCCGGGATGCGTTTGGACACCGCAGTCCTTGTGGGAGCGGGCTTGCCCGCGAAGGCGGTGTATCAGGCAACATTGATGCTGGATGTGACGGCCTCTTCGCGGGCAAGTCGAATCGTCGCACCGCCGCTCCCACAGGGATAAGGGGGGCAGTTATTTACTTGGGGTCTCGAGCAACCGAAAGAACCGCTCCCGCACCTGAACGTTGTCACTGTGCGCCACGTTGAAACGCAGAAAGTGGCTGGCATCCGGCGCTTTGCTGAGCAGCGTGCCGGGCGCCAGCACCAGGTCGATGTCCAGGCCTTTCCTCGCCAGCGTTTCGGCATGATGCCCTTCGGGCAATCGTGTCCAGATAAACAACCCTTCATGGGGCAGCGATGACACCGAGCAACCGGCTTCCATCAGCCAACTGCTCACCCGACTGCTCGCCTCGTAAAGCCGATCCACCGTGCGCCGGGTGTGTTTGGCATAGCTGCCATCGCTGAGCATCGTGCAGATAATCTGCTCCGCCAGT
This sequence comes from Pseudomonas sp. PDM03, assembly GCF_014852385.1. Taxonomy (NCBI): domain Bacteria; kingdom Pseudomonadati; phylum Pseudomonadota; class Gammaproteobacteria; order Pseudomonadales; family Pseudomonadaceae; genus Pseudomonas; species Pseudomonas sp. PDM03. Next base: position 15,920 of record NZ_JACVBM010000028.1, read on the forward strand.
TCCGACGTCATGCCACCGCAGGCCATTTTCAGGGTGACCATCCGTGCCGCCAGTTGCGGCGAAAGTACGGCATAGCTGACCCGACTGTTCGCCGTCAGGGTCTTGGAGAAACCGGAGACGTAACTGACATTGTCCAGCCCGCCCGCTGCCAGGCGCGGGGTCGTTCGTTGCTGCATGTCGCAATACAAATCGTCTTCGAGGATGTGAAAACCGTAACGGTGGCTCAACTCCAGCAAGCGATAGACCTGCGCCGGGGAGAACGAATGTCCGGTCGGATTGTGCAGGGTGTTATTGGTCATGTAGAGCACGGGCCGATGGACAATCAGCAATTGCTCGAAGGCGTCCAGGTCCATGCCGTCCGCGCCACGGGGGATGGTGATGACCCGGGCGCCATGCAGGGCCAGGTTGGTGTGCATGGTGAAGTAACACGGATCGTCAAGCAGCACCGTGTCGCCGGGTTTGACCAGCAGGCGCATCAGCATGTCGATGGCCTGCACGGTGTTGGCCGTGGTGATGATCTGGTCCACCGGCACTTCGATGCCCAAGGTCGCCAGTTTGACCCGCAACGCTTCGCGCAGCGGCAGGTAACCGGCGGCGACGCCGTATTCACCCATGCGCAGGGACGTTGCGCGCAGCGTGCCGCGCACGGCTTTGAGCAATTCGTCCGCCGGTAGCCACGAGGACGGCAGAAAACCCGCACCGGGGCGCAGCGAGCCGTTGTCCTGCAGCACCGCGCGGCGGACCACGCTCAGGGTGTCTTGAGGTTGCAGGTCCGGGCCGGCATCGGTCTTGAGCGTGGCGCTGGAGCGGTGCACGTAATGCCCCGACCCCTGGCGTGAAACCACCAGACCCTTGGCGCGCAAGCGGTCCAGCGCATCCACCACGGTGGACTTGCCCACGTTCATCAACTCGGAAAGTTCGCGAATCGGCGGCAGCCGCGAGCCGTGAGGCAGCCCGCCCTGGCTGATCGCTACCGACAATTGATCGACAATCTGCTGGACCAGCGGCACACCCGGCTGGAACTCGATGGCGGCGATCACTGCACGCTGAACCTGCATTTTACTGGTCTCTCCGGCAGTAAAGTTCGTTTGATTCTATACGAACTTGCTCTGATGAAAACAAGCGACTCTCTCTACCATCACCTTACAGACTTTCCTGATTGTTCGCGCTGAACGCCTGAACAATCGCTGGTTCCAGAGGTGTTGCATGAGTGTTCAAACAACGGTCGCCGTCGCTAAACCGGTGATCAATATTCGCCTGTTCACGATCCGGATCATCACCGCGGTGTCGCTGTTTGCCGTGCTGGGCAAGGCCAACGTCTGGCTCGACACCGCCACCAACAGCATCCTCGCCCTCGGTTATCGGGCGTTGCTGTTGCTGCTGCCGCTGACGTTATTGGTGCTTGGCCGCCGCTCCCTGAGCGTCACGTTGTTGTGCGCCGCCCTCGGGCTGGTGTTGCTGGCGGTCACCAGCAACCAGGGCATGGTGATGTTCGCCGCCGCGTTGTTCGCCTACGGCATCGCGATTGCCGGTTACCTGATCAAGAGCGAAGCCGCCCAGACCAAGGAGGGCGCGGCCTACAACCGCGTCGCCATGAACATGGGCAGTCTGGTGGCGGGGCTGATCCTGCTCTCGCCGCTGCTGACCCCGACCCTGTTTTTCCTCGGCGCGGCAGGTTTCGTCCTGCTGTGCCTGCCCATCGCCATGGGTGCGACCTTCACCACCCAACCGGTGGTTGCAAGCCCGGTCAGCCATGACGGCAGCGGCTGGCGCAACAAACTGCCGTGGGTGATCGCCGGCATCATCATGGGCATCAAGCTGTTTGGCGTGTTCTCGATTCTGCCCCAGGCGATCCTGCTCGAAACCGGCGAACTGCCGGCCTGGTATGGCCTGATGCTGATCCTCAACAGCGCGGTGGTGGTCTTCGCCCAGGTGCCGGTGATGAAACTGATCGAGCGCACCGGGCGCTTCAAAGTGGTCGCTGTCATCGGGATCATCATCGGCGGCTTCGCGGTGCTCTCGTCGCCGGGCGCATTCCACGTCGAAACCCTCGTGGGCGCGTTGATCTGGGTCGCGCTGCTGTCCATCGCCGAGTGTGCGTTCAGCTACCTCGATTACTTCTCCGTCAAACAAAACAACATGTTCGTCAAGGAAGTGTCCCTGGGCGTCGGTGCCGGCCTGACGGTGCTGATCATGCGGGTCATGCCGCCGCCCTATAGCGCCCTGGTACTGGCTGCCATCGGCGCGGGAGGCATCCTCGCCTGGTACTGGCTCAACCGTAGATCCAACGCGTCGCTGCACGACTGAGTCACCGCGTTTGCGTTTTTTACTCCACAGGTCGGAGGCTTCATGAATACGACGTCATGCGTAGTGGTGGTCGGGTACAACGGCAATCGGGTTCACGACATCCAGAAACTGCGCGAACTCTGCAAAACGCTCTACAACGCCCGGTTGATCCTGCTGGTCGAGAAGATTCAGCCCGATGACGACCAAGTGGCCGATCACGTCTGCAGCACGTCCCTGGCGCCGGAAGACGTCACCGAATCCCTGGAGCTGGTGGCGGGTTGCTTGAGTGCCGATCACTGGAAACTGATCGGCGTGCTGCCGTTTTCCGACCGTGGCGTGCTGCTCGGCGCGGCGCTGGCGAGTCATTACGGCTTGCCCGGCATCACCCCGGCCGAGGCGCGTGCGGGGTTGGATAAACAAATCTTTCGCAAGCTGGAAGCGGCGGCCGAGCAGTCGCCGGAAGATTATCGCCCGGTGTTTTCCGTGCGCATCGAAAGCCTTGCCGAGCTGCGTCAGCGGGTCGTCGAACTGGGCGGCAAAGCCTTCATCAAACCGGCCTGCGAAGGCGCAAGCAGGGGCTGCCGGGTCATCCATCATCCGTCCGAATGCGACGAGGCGTGGCAGGCACTCAAGCCGTATCGCGAGGGCGGTATCGTCCTTGAAGAACTGATCCAGAACGCCCGGGAATACAGCTGGGATTACGTCGCGGGCAGCACGTGGGTCACGGAGAAAACCACCACCGACGGCGCCTATCGCGCGGAAATCCAGCAAGTGGTGCCGGCACCGCTGGCGGCAGACGTGCAAGCCAGACTGGCGGCTGCCGGTCGGCACATGTCCGGCTTGGTCTCGCAGGCTAACGGCGCGTACCACAACGAGGTGTTCCTGCGCAGCGACGGCCTGACGTCGGCGGTGGAAACCAACATGCGCCCCGGCGGCATGCACATCTGGGACCTGGCCCGACTGGCGTTCGTCGATTTCGATCCGTGGGAGCGCTGGGTCAGGTGGGCGGTGGAAGGCAAGACCGACCCGCGCGATCCCGTCGCCCGGGGCTATTGCGGCATCCGTCTAGTCCGGGCGCCGGCCGGCGGACTGCTGCGCTACGTGCCGGACATCGAGTCCCTGGCCCGGGACCTGAACATCGACCTGGTAGAAGCCGTTTACACCAAGCGCCTCAGTGATTCGGTCACCGCACTGGTGAAGGACAACACTTCGTTTATCGGCCACATCGTGTTGTTCAGCGAAGACTACGCACAGCTCAGCGACAACCTGCTGCGCCTGGCAGACGCGATCGAATCACGTGTCGAGGTCACTTGCCTGGCGGCCCCGGCGAGAGCCGCGGGTTGAGTCTCCCGGACCTGCGTTTTGGTATTTTTGAGTTGAGAGGATTGTTTCAATGATCGAGCAAAAAATGACCTGTGATGAGCGCTTTATAGCCCTGGCGAAAGAGCTGGACTATGACATCTACGGCGAAAACACCGCGGGTGGTCATTACGCGCCGCTGATTCGGCATCACGATGAGCTCTATCTCAGTGGCCTGGTGCCGCGCATGACCGGCGAAATCCGCTACCCCGGCAGAGTGGGGCTGGAGCTCAGCCTGGCCGATGCACAAGCGGCCGCCAGTATCAGCGCCATGCGCGGGCTGGCCTTGATCGTTGATGCCATCGGCTCGCTGGACAAAATAAAGTCGCTGATACGTATCACGGTTTACGTGAAGTCCACGGCGGACTTTGTTGACCTCAGCGAAGTTGCCAACGGTGCATCGGATGTCTTCAGTCATGTGCTGGGCGATGCGGGCAAACATACTCGAACCACTGTCGGCGTTTATCAGTTGCCGAAAAATGCCGCCGTAGAAGTTGACATGATTGTGGCGCTTCGGCCTTCGGTTTTGTGAGTGTTAGTGCGCCGACTTTACAGTGATCAATTGTTCGCCTAGTGTCTGGTCACTTAAGTCGCTCATTACTCGGTGTTTACGGATGAATAACATTCAAGGTGGTTTTTTTTCATATAAGGACTTTCGCCAGAGTTTGACCCGTCCACCGGTGAGTGCACGGGTGTGGAAGGGCGATGAACTTACCCATATGCGCCAGAGCCTTGCCGCCAGCGAGGTCGATATCGTCGCGCTGGCTCACCATGACAGCAGCGAAGGTTGCAAGTTGACGCCAGGGATGGCGGTGTCGATGCAATGGTTGAACCCCGGCACCGAACTGAACGGTCATGCTCATTCGTGGTGGCACCTTTTCATCATTCAGTCCGGCAGCGGCACCTTGACCCTGGGCGATGCCGATGCAGTGAACATCAGCCCCGGCGACGTGTTGCTGGTACCGGCCTGGACCCGGCACGGCTTCGTCAACACCAGCGCCACTGAGCCGCTGGCCATGCTGAACATGAGCAACATGCCCCAGATGGCGTTGCTGTCCAATGCTGCAGACGCCACGGTCTGACACGCTCAATCTTCCCGTTTTTCCCACCAGGGAGTCCGCATGCGCAGACTCCCTTTTTCATTTCTGCTACCCCGGCAGGCCATGGCTGTTTTGACTTTCTGTATCCGTAGAAACAGATAATTTCTGTATCTGTTCAGCACCTGGCCAACTAACTACGATCGATTCCAATGCAACGGATTATTGTGGTTAGTGCAAGGGAGCGTTCTATGGATAGTACGAAGCTGAAACTGTATGTTGGCGCAGATTTTGTCAGTGCTTTTGCAATGTCGGCATTTGTCGCGCTGAAAGAAAAGCAACTTTCATTTGAACTTGTTAAGGTTGATTTAAAGGCGCGTGATAACTACCTGGCGAGTTATCGTGATGTATCGCTGACCTGCAAGATTCCCACGCTGGTTCATGATGGTTTTGCACTGTCTGAATCTTCGGCCATTGCCGAATACCTGGAAGAAATAGCGCCGGGGCATAAAAAACTGTTCCCGCTCGACATCAAACAGCGCGCTCGCGCCCGTCAGCTCCAGGCCTGGCTGCGCAGTGATTTGTTGGTGATTCGCAAAGAGCGCCCGGCGGACCTCATTTACTTCGGCAAGAAAGAAACCCCGTTGTCGGACGAAGCCCTGGCCGCTGTCGCAAGGCTGTTCTTCGTCGCGGATCGGTTGCTGGAGGAGGGGGCCGATCACCTGTTCGGTGACTGGAGCATTGCCGACACCGACCTGGCAATCATGCTCAATCGACTGCTCGCCAATGGCGACCGCGTTCCTCAGCGGCTCGCGGCCTATGTGCGTCGGCAGTGGGATCGCGACAGCGTTCGGGCATGGATGGACATAGAGCGCGCAGCGCCGGCCATTCGCTCTTGAATTATTAAGGCCAACGCCAGGCAATCACCAGGAGCGCTGCCATGCAGGGACCGTCGGAGCTGGAAAGATACAAACCCTACAACTCACGCACCATTCGCGACACGCCGTACTGGCAGAAACTGACGCCAGCGTTGCAGGAAGCCATGACCGTGGTGGCCCGGGTCATGCCGTTTCGCACCAATGAATATGTGCTGGGCACGTTGATCGACTGGAACAACATTCCGGACGATCCGATTTTTCGCATGACCTTTCCCCACAAGGACATGCTGCTACCGGAGGAATACGCGTCGCTCAAGCAACTGATCGAACGGGATGACGCCGTCGCCATCAAGCGACGGATCGAGGCGATCTGGTTGCGCATGAACCCGCATCCGGCCGGGCAGCTGACGCACAACGGCGCGACCCTCGACGGAAAAGTCCTGCCGGGCATTCAGCACAAGTACCGCGAGACCGTGCTGTTTTTCCCCGGTGCCGGTCAGACGTGTCACGCCTACTGCACGTTCTGTTTTCGCTGGGCGCAGTTCATCGGCGAAGAAGAGCTCAAGTTCAACGCGCGTGAGTCCCAGGAGCTGGTGAATTACTTGCGGGTGCACACTGAGGTGACAGATGTGCTGATCACCGGTGGCGATCCGATGATCATGAACACCCGTTCGCTGGCCGGTTACATCGAGCCGCTGCTGGCGTTGCCACACCTCAAAAGCATCCGCATCGGCACCAAGTCCGTGGCGTATTGGCCACAGCGGTTTGTCAGCGACAAAGATGCGCCGGAGCTGCTGGATCTGTTCAAGCGCATCGTTGCGGCCGGGAAAAACCTGTCGGTCATGGGGCACTACAACCATCCGGTCGAGATTCGTCAGGACATTGCCCGGCAGGCTGTCGAACGCATTCGTTCCACCGGCGCGACGTTGCGCATGCAGGCGCCGGTGATCCGCCACATCAACGAGAACCCCGGCGATTGGGCCGAATTGTGGACTGAAGGCGTGCGGCTGGGAGCGGTGCCTTATTACATGTTTGTCGAGCGCGATACCGGGCCCAGCCACTACTTCGCGATGCCGCTGGCACGGGCGTTCGAGATCTTCCAGGCGGCTTACCGCACGGTGTCCGGGCTGGCGCGCACCGTGCGTGGGCCGTCCATGAGCACCTTCTACGGCAAGGTATTGATCAACGGCATCGAGACCGTGGCCGAGGAAAAAGTCTTCGTGCTGCAGTTTCTCCAGGCTCGGGACCCGCAATGGGTATTGCGCACGTTTTATGCGCGCTTTGATCCGAACGCGACCTGGTTCGATGAGTTGCGGCCAGCGTTTGGCGAACGTGCGTTCTTCTTTCAGCCAGAGCCTGCGGCAGTGCCCGAATTGATACCGGTCCTGCTCGAAACGGCGTAGGACGATTCATCAGGAGATAAGGATATGAGCAGTATTCCGTTTGATCAGCGAGAAGGTTTTATCTGGCTCGACGGCGAGTTCGTCGAGTGGTCCCAGGCGCGACTGCATGTGCTGAGTCACGGCCTGCATTACGCGAGTACGGTGTACGAAGGGGAGCGCGTCTACAACGGCAAGATCTTCAAGCTGCGCGAACACAGCGAGCGGCTGTATCGCTCGGCACAGTTGATGGATTTCGCGATTCCCTATGAGCTGGCCGAACTGGAAGCGGCCAGTCATGAACTGCTGCAACGCAACAACGTCGTGGACGGCTATCTGCGGCCGGTGGCGTGGCGCGGTAGTGAAATGATCTCGACCTCGGCTCGTTTCAACCGCGTGCATGTGGCGATCGCCTGCTGGCAATGGCCGAGTTACTTCGACCCGGCGGGGCACATGGGCGGCATTCGCTTGAAGACCGCGCAGTGGCGGCGTCCGCCGCCAAGCAGCAGCCCGTTCGAAGCCAAGGCGTCCGGGCATTACCAGATCGCCACGCTCAGCAAGCACGATGCGGAAAACAACGGTTTTCACGACGCGTTGATGCTCGACTGGCGCGGCCACGTCGCCGAAGCCACCAGCGCCAACGTGTTCTTCGTCAAGGACCGGACGCTGCATACGCCGCTGCCCGATTGCTTCCTCAATGGGATCACCCGCCAGACCGTTATCGAATTGGCCGGTGCGCTGGATTACCAGGTGGTCGAGCGCACCATTCTTCCTACGGAGCTTGGCGACTTCGATGAGTGTTTTCTGACGGGCACCGCCGCCGAAATCACCCCCGTGCAGAGCATCGACGAGCAGCGCTACCGTCCAGGCAACGCCTGCCGCGAATTCATTGCCGCTTACACCTCAACCGTTAACGCCTGATAAACCGCCAGGAACACCACCATGTCAGATCAAGGGATTGTTGCGTCTAAACCTTACGTTTCACTGGGCCACCGCCAGGACGAATTGTCGTCCCGCGGCTGGACGGTACTGACCCCGGCCGAATTTGCCTACGATGTCGTCGGCACATTGCAGGCGTTCGGTCAGATCATTCCGCAATTCAACGGGCAGACGGCCTTCGCCATTACCCGCAAACCGGGGTACGAAGCGTTGCCGTACTCCCAGAGCATGAACGGCATCGGTCCGCACACCGAAGCGCCGGTCTACGGCCCACCGCCGCGTTATCTGGCGTTGCATTGTCATCATCAGGCCACGTGCGGTGGCGGGCATACCGGGTTGGTCGACGGAATCGAGTTCCTGGCATTCCTCGAACGCACGGAGCCTGAGTTGCGCGAATGGATCGACGACACACCCGTGGAGTTCGTGGCCACCGCCAAACCGGGTGAAGTGGCGCAAACGCGGGTCAGGGAATACATCCTGACGCCTACAGAGGACGGGGACATTTTCCGCTTCAGCTACAACCAGTTTCACTATGGCGATGTGAACCCTTCCGAGGAGGATCTGCAGCAATCGAAGGTGACGAACAGCTCATCGCCACTGGCCAGGTTCGCGATGCTCGGCGAGGAATACTTCATCCAGCACAACACACCGGTGCTGATTCCCGACGACTGCATGCTGATTTGGGACAACTGGCGAATGATCCACGCCCGCAGTCGATACACTGACCCCGCGCGAAACCTGACCCGCTACTGGCTGGCCTGATTCATCCGTCGCCCACAATTCCATCGGCGTACCCCTCGGCGGGTACGCGTCTTACAGGTATCGCGTCATGCAAACAGCAATCGAGATCGCCAAGGTCGATCATCAACTGGTCGTGCGGCTCAATCAGGCCTGGACCAAAAGGGCCACGGTGTGCGCACCGGACAAGGCCTCGGTCAGCGAAACGTTCGACCCGGCGCGCCCGGATTACCCGGAGTGCATGGTGCCGTTTTTCCATCACCCGAAATTCCAGGCCCTGAGCGACGAGCTCAAAAGCACCGTGGTGACCTGGGGCTGGATCGGCTACAACCTGCGCACGGTCACGGCCGAAGAGCACGTGGTGAACCCGGCGCTGAGCGTCATTGCCAATCAATACCTGGGCAAAAACGACTGGCATTTTCGCGAAGCGATGCAGCAGACGTTGATCGACGAGCACTACCACACGCTCATGCATCTGCGGGCCATCGAACGGACCAAAGAGGACCGAGCGCTTGATCAGGATCTGGACCTGCCGCCGTCGGTGACCTATCTGCGTCTTGCCGCGCTGCGTGAGGAATTGCCCGAGCAGTGGCAGCGCGATCTGGCGGCGATCACCTTCGCGGTAGTGGCCGAGATCAGCGTCAACGCTTACCTGGATCTGCTGGCCGACGATCAAACCATTCAGCCGCAAAACCGTCGCGTGGCAGAACTGCACAACCGCGACGAATATGCCCACAGCAAGATTCTCGCGGAAGTGGCGAAGGTCATGTACGCCAACATGCAGCCGCCTCAACGGGCATTTTTCGCACAGACGTTGTCGGTGGCGCTGAGTGCCTTTGTCGCTCAGGACTACTCGATGTGGGAGGCGATTCTGACGCAGCTCGGCGTCGAGGACGCTGCACTGATCATTGCCGACACCCGGGAGAGCAACAAGAACGCCACGATCATGCGCGACTACAGCGGCCTGCATCGTCTGGCGCAGGATCTGGGGATTAGCGACGAGATCGATTTCGACTTCCGTCCGACCCTAAAAACCGCTGCAGTGGCCTGATCGGGAGGTGAATATGTCCGTTCCTGTGTACGAAGTGTTCGCCATCCGAGTCGGCGCCAATGCCCAGCGCACTGCCCGGGAGAACTTTCTTTACGACGCCTGCTGCGGTGATCCGAATGCGTCGATGCCGCTGGATTACTACTTCTGGGTCATTCGTAATGAGCAGCAGGTGATCGTGGTCGACACGTGCTTTCAACCCGCGACAGCGGATCGGCGCAACCGTCAGATGTATCGCCTGCCGGAAGAATCCCTACGTCAACTGGACATCGATCCGGCGCAGGTCGAGAACCTGATCCTCACCCATTTGCACTGGGACCACGCCGGCAATCTGGGGTTGTTTCCGAAAGCCACGGTGCATTTGCAGGAAGCGGAACTGCGCTTCTGCACCGGTCCGAAAATGGCCCATCGCACGGTGAACAAAACCTACGAGGTCGAGGATGTGATGTCGGCGCTGCCACCGTTGTTTGAGGGACGCATGCGTTTGCATAGCGGCACGGTCGAGGTGGTTCCCGGCGTGACGCTGCACCCGGTGGGCGGCCATACGCCGGGTAGCCAGGTGGTGCGGGTGAACACCGCACGAGGGTGGATTGTTCTGGCGTCGGATGCGGCGCATTTGTGGGCGAACATTCGTCAGCGCAGTCCGTTTCCGATCATTGATGATCTGGCTCAGACGCTGGAAGCGTTTATCGAAATCGACCGTTTGGCCGATGGCGAAGACCACGTCATTCCCGGCCATGACCCGTTGATCGCCGAGCGCTTCCCGCATTGGAACGATGACCCGCACATCATCTGCCTGCACGCCAATCCCTTGTAGGAGCCGGCTTGCTGGCGATAGCGGTGTATCAGGCGACATCGATGTTGACTGATCCGCCGCCATCGCCAGCAAGCTGGCTCCTACAGGGTACGTGTCAGCTTTGGTTTTTGAGGAGTTGGCCGAGGGTCGCCAGCGCTTCATCAATCTTCGGCGAATACGGCGCCCCACAACCGATCCGCACGAAGTGACTGAAGCGCTGGGCATTGGAAAAGATATCCCCAGGCAAAATCTGGATGCCCACCTTCAACGCCGCATGAAAAAACGCCATGGACGCCTGTTCAGGCGGCAGTTCCACCCACAACAACGTACCGCCCTGTGGATGGGTGATGCGGGTGCCCGGTGGAAAATAGCGAGTGATCGCCGCACTCATCTGCTGGCGCTGCTGTGTCAGCGTTTTCCTCAAGCGGCGCAGGTAACGTTCGTAGGACGGCGTCTTCATGAACGCACTGACCGCCAGTTGCGACAACACTTCACAGCCTCGGGACTGCGTGTGTTTGAGCATTTCCACGCGGTCGTGCCACTGCCCGGCGCTGATCCAGCCCAGGCGTATGCCCGGCGCCAGCGTTTTGTTCAGCGACGCGCAGTAGATGACGTTATCGGTGCGGTCCCAGTGTTTGAGCGTGGATAACGGCTGCTCGGTGTCCACCAGGTCGCCGTAGGTATCGTCTTCGATCAGCACGGTGCCGTGCTCGGCACACAATTGCACCAGCCGCGCCTTGTGGGTGTCGGGCATGATACTGCCGAGCGGATTCTGCAGATTGGGAATGACGATCAGCGCCCGAATCTGTTCAGGGCCTTGCAACAGCTGTTCGAGCGCGAACAGATTGATGCCCGAATGGGCCGTTGCCGGGACTTCGAGCACTCGCAAGTTCAAACTTTCGAGAATTTGCAGCAGGCCGTAAAAGGTCGGGGATTCCACGGCCACGGTGTCGCCGGGATGGGTCACCGCACGCAAGGCCAGGTTGATCGCTTCGGTCGCGCCGTTGGTGATCACCATTTTCTCGGCGCTCAGGTTGGCCTTTGCCGTCAACGCTCGTCGGGCAAGGATGTTGCGCAACTCGATGTTGCCGCAGGTCGGGCCTGTCGCACCCAGCAGTTTCTGATCCTGACGCAATGCCTTGCTCATATGGTCTTGCAGAATCTTCAACGGATAGAGTTCCGGCGCGCAGTAGGCGCTGGCGAAATTGACCTTGACCGTCGCGCGTTGGCTGGCCTTGAGCACCGATGACACTTGCTCGTGAATACCGAGATAAACCTCGGTATCAAGGGGCGCAGGCGTTGTGGTCACGACCGGTTTGGGCAAGGTGTCCGGCTGGCGAATGTAGTTGCCGGAGCGCGGGCGGGCTTCCAGGACGCCATAGTCCTCAAGCTCTCGGCACACCTGCACCGCGGTCGACAGGCTGACGGCGTGTTTTTCCATCATCAGCCGAATGGAGGGGAAGCGTTCCCCGGTTTTCAAGGTGCCGCTGCGGATCGCGTCGAGGTAGTGGTTGGCTAACTGACGGTACAAGGGGGTCGGGTGCATGATGACCTCAGCAATCGCACCACTGAGGTCTTGGGCTGGAAAGAAAGTTGACGTTCCCCGCAGGCGGACCCGTGGTGCTCAAGGGTTAAGGGAAGTTTTTTTCTGGCGTCGATACACAGAGAGTAATCGCGCTTTTGCCGGAATCGCGGGCAATAAAAAGCCCCGCTCTAGGGCGGGGCTTTTAGGTCAGTGGCGCTTGAGGCGCTGCTGAGCGGGAAGTGTTACTGCGCGGCGATGCTGTAGCCATCGAACGCGGTTTGCTGCTGAAGCGCGGTGATGATGTTTTTGCGGTTAACGGCGTGTTCGGTTCCGCTACTGTCCAGGAACGATTCGCTTTCCAGCTCTGCTTCATCGCCTTCGCCGACAAAGGTAAAGCCAAGGAACTCCAGGGCCTCACGGTCAACGTTCAGGCGCGAGCGCGGAGTGCGCAACGGCAGCGTGACGCTGATGCCGTCCTTGCTGATGGTGAACACTTCGACATCTTTCTTGGCACGGGCCGTTTTGCTCTTGCCACTGGTTGGGTTGCTGATGGCCTGATGCGTCTGGTTCAGTACTTTCAGGGCCAGACCGTAGACGATTTCCTGAAACGCAGGATCGTCCTTGAAGCTGGAAAGGATCCGGCTGATCGAGAATTTGCTGCTCAGGTCTTCAAGGGCCGCGATATCGGCCGCCTCGGCGTCCTTGAGTTCGCCCATCAATTCATAGGCTTTATCGTCGTCGAAGCGGTCGTGGGCCTGGCGAATCGCGGCGCGCAGCTCGCGGATCTGGTCGCTTTCCCGGGTGGACTGGAAAGCGTCCAGCACCATCTCGGCGATGGTCTTGGCCTGGGGGACGTGCTGTGAAAGATTGATGGAGTTTTCGTATTCCGCTTTGGACGACAAGGTGACTACGGATTCAGCGGTATTGGAATCGGACATTGAAATTTCACTACTTCTTTAACTTGAATTGGGGCGAAAAAGCACAGGGCTTTTTCAGGCCGCCTAATCTATTGGACCTGCGCGGCGTTGTCACGGGTGAACAGGCGAGCGGGCAAAAGAACTGGATACCACCACCTTGTAGGAGCCGGCTTGCTGGCGATGGCGGCTCCTACAGGATGGCGTGCTTCAGGGAGCGGAACGTTTGATAAAACCGGAATGAGCGTCCGCAGAACAAACCGCTCGAAAACCAGCGACTATTTCCCCGGTGAGTTCAGGTTCATCGACCGCACCGCCCATTGCTCTGCGGTTTGCTGATCAACCGGCAATGTGAAGCGGAACGTTGCACCGCGGCCGGGCACATCGATCAACTGGATATCACGACCGTGCAGTTGCAGGATCCGATGCACGATTCGCAGCCCGAGTCCGCCATCGCGCCGTGCCCCGCCAATGTTGAACGGGCGCAGGAACAACCCTTCGCGCAGTTCTGGCGCGATGCCGGGCCCGGTGTCGCTGACGGTGACTTCGACGAAAGACCCTTGAGGGCGCAGGCTCAGTTCGACTTCCCCACCTTGGGCGGTGTGGCGCAGAGCATTGTCGAACAGATTGGTGAGCACCCGTTCAATCAGCCCCAGATCGGCGCAGGCGGCTGCAACGTTGGGGGCAAAGTTGGCTTTCAGTTCGACCTGACGCGCCTCGGCGGTCAGTTCGAACTTCTGGAAGATGTCCTGCACCAGGTCGGTCAGGGAGAAGCGCTCCAGCACCGGTTGCACAAAACCGTGTTCCAGGCGCACCAGCTCCAGCAGCGATTGCGCCAGACCGCCGACTTTGCGGCTTTGGTCCAGAGCGATGCCGAGGTAGCGGCGGCGGTCGGCGGGGGACAACGTGGCGTCCTTGAGCGACAGGGTTTCCAGATAACCGTGCAGGGAGGCCAGCGGCGTGCGCAAGTCGTGGGAAATGTTCGCCACCAGTTCGCGGCGTTCCTGATCCTGGCGGGTCAACGAACGCCATTGTTCACTGAGGCGTGCCTGCATCTGGCGGAAGGTGGCGTCGAGAATGGCAATTTCATCGTGGCTGGCGGTTTTTCCCACCGGCGCTGATTCAGGAGGCGTGGCCGGGACGCCATCGATGTCGAACTGGCTGACGGTTTCGGTCAGTCGGCGCAAAGGTCGGGTAATCAGCGCAAATGCGGTAAGACCGGCAATCAGACACAGCAGTGCGACTAACCCGATCGATAACAAGGCGGTATTGAGTGCCGCACTGGTGGCGCCGCGTTCAGCCAGGCGATCGTGGTCCTCACCGAGCAGCACCACATAGAGATAACCGGCCGGCTTGCCGTCAACTTTCAGCGGCGCGGCGCTGAAGACCTTGCGCGCATCGGCGCTGCGCGGGTCGTCGCCGAGAATCGGCAGGGCATCGCCTTTGAGCAGGCGCTGGATCGGCGCGAGGTCGATCTGCTGTCGATGAATCCGGCCCTCGGGCGCGGCGCTGCCGACTATCTTACCTTCGGTGTCGAGCAGATAGACCTCGACACTGGGATTGACCAGCATCAGTTTGCTGAACAAGTCACGCACGGCATTGGGCATCAGGCCCTGGGTGTCCATCAGCACGGTGTCACGGGCAATGTGCTGGGCCAGATCCCGCGACAGCCCTTGCACCACTTCCTGCTCATGCATCTGGTTGGAGCGCACCTGCATCCATGCCGAGGTGCCGCAGCACACCAACAACAGCACGGCGAACACCAGCGACAGCCGCTGGGTGAGGGTCAGCCTCATGGCTGTTCCTCCCTGGCCGCGAATTTGTAGCCACGGCCCCACACCGTGAGGATGCGCACCGGTTGTGCCGGGTCGGCCTCGATTTTCGCGCGCAGGCGGTTGATGTGGGTATTGACCGTGTGCTCGTAGCCTTCATGGCTGTAACCCCACACCGCATTGAGCAGGTCCATGCGCGAGAACACCTTGCCGGGCTGGCGGGCGAAGAAATACAACAGGTCGAACTCCCGTGGCGTGAGATCGAGGCGGCGACCGTCAAGGGACACATCGCGGGTGATCGGGTCGATGGCGAGCCCGTCCGTGATCAGGCTGCCGGCGTCCATTTTCAGGTTGCGGGCCATGGCGTCGACCCGCCGCAACAGCGCTTTGACCCGAGCGACCAGCTCAAGCATGGAAAAGGGTTTGGCCAGGTAATCGTCGGCACCGAGTTCCAGCCCCAGAATCCGGTGCACTTCACTTGAGCGCGCGCTGGTGATGATGATCGGTGTGTAGCGTGCCATGGCGCGGGCGCGCCGGCAGATTTCCAGGCCATCGACGCCCGGCAGCATCAGGTCGAGGATCAGTGCATCCCAGCTTCCTTGCTGCAGCATTCGCATGCCTTCATCGCCATCGGCGCAGTGCACCACCTCGAACTGCTCATCACGAAGATGCAGGCAGATAAGGTCGGCGATATGCAGGTCGTCCTCGACCACGAGGACGCGTTTGGTCGGTTCCATCAAGCTCAATCCTTCGGCGCAATGAGCGCATTGTGCGGGTTTTCCGGGGCCAGAGTTATCACGAATTGTTTAACTTCCCGTGAGGATTTGGCGATCAACCCAAGCCTAGGCTGTGTTCCATGAAAGGCACTTTGGATTTTGGAGACGGCCATGTTTTCACGGCGACAATTTCTTGTAGCGAGCGGCGGGCTGGGGGTTGCAGCCCTGGCGATCGGTGTATTGCCAAAATTTGCGGCCAGCTCTGCGCTGGTCAGCGAGGCCAGCGCGGCGGAGGTTTTCGAGGTGACGCACACTGACAGCGAATGGCGTGCCCTGCTCAGTGACGAGCAGTACGAAATCCTGCGGGAAGAGGGCACTGAACGGGCTTATAGCAGTGTGCTGAACAATGAGCATCGTGATGGAACCTTTGCCTGTGCCGGTTGCGATCTTCCGCTGTTTTCCTCTGCCACCAAGTTCGACAGCCACACCGGCTGGCCGAGTTTCTGGGCACCGCTGGACAAGGCGGTGGCGACCCGTCAGGACCGGTCCTTTGGAGTGTTGCGCGAAGAGGTTCACTGCCGGCGTTGCGGCGGTCATCTCGGCCATGTCTTCGACGATGGGCCCAAACCTACCGGTCTGCGCTACTGCATGAACGGTCTGGCGATGACCTTCAAGCCACAGGCGGCTTGATTCCTTTTTCTCTCATTTCCTGCAGGTCGACGCTATGTGGCTTCTGATCCTCGCTTATCTCGGTGGTGTGCTGACGATCGTCAGCCCGTGCATTCTGCCGGTGTTGCCGTTTGTCTTCGCTCGCACCGGTCAGCCGTTCATGAAGAGCAGCCTGCCGCTGCTGGCGGGCATGGCGCTGACCTTCGCGCTGGTCGCTTCATTGGCGGCAGTGGGCGGCGGTTGGGTGGTGCAACTCAATCAGTATGGACGCTGGCTCGCGCTGGTGTTTGTCGCCCTGTTCGGGCTGACGCTGTTGCTGCCGCAGTTGGCCGAACGCTTGACGCGCCCATTGGTGGCGGCTGGCAGTCGGTTGTCGGAGGCGGCGGGCGCCGATGCCCGGCCGCGTCCCGGCGCTTCGTTTTTGATCGGTGTTGCCACGGGGCTGCTCTGGGCGCCGTGTGCCGGGCCAATTCTGGGCCTGTTGTTAACCGGCGCCGCGCTGCAAGGGGCAAGCATCGCCACCACCCTGTTGCTGCTGGCCTACGCCGCCGGTGCCGCCACTTCCCTTGCGGTTGCGTTGCTGCTGGGCGGTAAGGTTTTCGCCGCAATGAAGCGTTCCATCGGTGCTGGCGAGTGGGTCCGTCGAGGTTTGGGCGCGGCCATGCTGGCCGGTGTGGCGGCGATTGCGCTGGGGCTTGATACCGGGATTCTGGCGCGGTTTTCCACCGCATCTACCGGTGGTATCGAGCAGGCGCTGGTGGGCCGTTTGGCCGGTAAGACACCGAACGGCAGCGGGGCGATGATGGCGAGGGCCCCGGTTGCTGATGGTGCGATGAGCGTGGCTGACAGAGCGCCGGGCACACTGCCCATCGAAGGCAAGCTGCCACCGCTGGATGGCGCCGTGCAATGGCTTAACTCGCCACCACTCGATGCCCAGGCGTTGAAGGGCAAGGTAGTACTGGTGGATTTCTGGACTTATTCCTGCATCAACTGCCTGCGCAGCTTGCCCTATGTAAAAGCCTGGGCTGAAAAATACCGCGATCAGGGGTTGGTGGTGATCGGCGTCCATGCGCCCGAGTTCGCCTTCGAGCGCAACGTAGACAACGTCACCAAAGCCATGAAGGACCTGGGTATCAACTACCCGGTGGCCATCGATAACGAATTCAAGATCTGGCGAGCTTTCAACAATGAGTATTGGCCGGCCCACTATTTTGCCGACGCCCAGGGGCGCATTCGTTATCACCACTTTGGTGAAGGCGAGTACGCCGAGTCGGAGCGGGTGATCCAGCAATTGCTGCGAGAAGCGGGTGCCGCCAAGGTGGATGACGGGTTGATCAATGCCAATGCCGAGGGTGTTCAACTCGCGCCGGACATGAACGAAGTGCAGTCGCCGGAAACCTATGTCGGCTACCAGCGCTCGGAGCATTTCGTCCCCGAAACCAGTCTGGTTCCCGACAAGTTGACGACCTACAACCCTCCGTCGCAACTGGCCCTGAATGACTGGGGTCTGGGTGGTCAGTGGACTGTCGGTCCGGAGCGGGCCACTTCAAGCGCGCCCGCCAGTCGCATTGTCTATCGCTTCCACGCACGTGATTTGCATCTGGTACTGGGCCCCGGTGCAGACGGCAGACCGGTGCGCTTCAAAGTGCTGATTGACGGAAAAGCCCCCGGTGATGCCCACGGTACGGACGTGGCGCCCGATGGCAGCGGTAGCGTCACCGAACAACGTTTGTATCAACTGGTGCGCCAGTCCGGCGCAGTAACGGATCGGACGTTCAGCATCGAATTTCTCGATCCGGGTGTCTCGGCGTATGCCTTTACGTTCGGTTGATCGCCACTTCACTGATTCAGGAGTCAGCCTAATGAAAACCCTGTTCACCTTGCGTCGCACCCTGTTGGGACTGGCCGCCGCTGGCGTCATCGGCCAATGCTCTGCGTTCTCTTTCGGTTCCGCCGAAGACGCGGTCATCATCCCCGCACCCACCCTCGACGAAATCACCCAGGCCCACAGCGAAACCGCCGTGTTCGCGGGCGGTTGCTTCTGGGGCGTCCAAGGTGTGTTTCAGCATGTCAAAGGCGTGAAGAAAGCCGTCTCCGGTTACGCGGGCGGGGCGGCCGACACCGCTCAATACGAGCGGGTCAGCGGCGGCAATACCGGTCACGCGGAATCGGTCGAGGTGACCTTCGACCCCACTCAGGTCAGCTACGGCACCTTGTTGCAGATCTACTTCTCGGTGGCTCACAACCCGACCGAACTCAATCGTCAGGGACCTGACCACGGCACGCAGTATCGCTCGGCGATTTTTCCGGAAAACAGCGAGCAGCAACGTGTTGCCCAGGCCTACATTGCCCAGCTCGACGCTGCGAAATCGTTCAACAAACCGATCGTCACCAAGCTCGAAACCTATAACGGTTTCTACCCGGCGGAAGAGGAACATCAGGACTTTCTGACAGAACACCCCACCTATCCGTACATCGTTATCAACGATCTACCGAAAGTGGCGCAGTTGAAGAAGTTGTTTCCGGAGCGGTATCAAGAGAAACCGGTGTTGGTGAAGGCGGGGATGTGAGGGGCGAGAAAAACGTTCACCCCGAAATCACATTCTTGCCCGCCACTTTCGACCGATACAACGCTTGATCAGCCCTGGCCAGCAGCCCGGTCTGTTGTTCTTCTTCAAAGCGTTGTACGACGCCAAAACTCATGGTGACTTGAAAGTCTCCCACTGGCAGCAAACTGGCGACGCTATGGCGGATTGTCTCCGCGAGGTTTCTGGCGTCGGCCAACGGGGTATCGGGAAGAATGATGATGAACTCGTCACCGCCCCAGCGCGCCAGCAAATCGCCGTCGCGTACGCAATGTTTCACGCTCTGGACTACCTGCACCAACGCGGCATCCCCCAAGGCATGGCCGTAGTGATCGTTGATGTTCTTGAAGTCGTCGATGTCCATGGCAATCAGCGACAGCGGCTGTCGGAAGCGCTGGGCGCGATCACATGCCTGAGGAAGGTCCTTGCTCAGGCGATGGCGATTGGCGATTGTGGTCAGTGCGTCGGTTTCCGCCAGTTTGCGGTTTTCTTCGAGCTGAATCTGCAGTTGCTGGTTGACCCTGGATAGCTCTCTAGTGCGTTCTTCGACGATGGCTTCGAGGGATTTGTTCTTTCGTTCAAGCTCTTCGAACAGACGCTTCTTGTCTTCAATGCTGCGGTGCGCACCGACCATGCGCGCCACCGAACCGTCGGCGTTGCGGGCGAGCACGTAGCCGCGGTCTTCGACCCAGGTATAGCTACCATCCTGCATGCGGCAGCGGTACTCGGCCTGATAGCCGAGAGCCTGTTGGCTCAGGTAGGCGTCAAACAGGGCCATGACCCGTGGGTAATCCTCAGGATGCATCACCGATTCCCAAGTGAATACCGTGTTGTCGAGGGAATGAGGCGCATAGCCGAGCATTTTGTACCAGCCGGGGTTGCGGTAAACGAACCCGGTATTGGCGTTCCAGTCCCAGATGCCATCACTGACCAGTTCCAGAATGGTGTGCAGCATGTCTTCGTTCAAATCCGACAGATTGAACTTCAACGCTTCAATATCCGAGGCCCCATCCATCACTGCTCTCCCTGACCAAAGCGACCCGCCAGTCGAGGAGATTAGTCGATGGTGCATTCAACCGCCTAGTGCTTGCCCCACATCGCCATGGCGAAGTCGACGAAACGGCGTAATTTTGGCAAGCGGTAGCGATCCTGAGCGTACATCAGGCTCATTGGCCGGCTCGGCGGCGGGTAATTGGGCATCAAGGCCACCAGTGTTCCGTCCTTGAGGTCTTGTTCTACCAAGGCGTCGGGTAACAGCACGATGCCCATGCCGGTGCGTGCCGCCTGATGCAAACCGGCGGAGCTGTTGATCAGCATCGGTCCACTGACCGCCACCGCTACCTCGCCTTCGGCCCCGCTCAGACGCCATTCCTTTTCCACCGATTGCCAGTCATCACCGGCCGGGTAGGCGAAGGACAGGCAGTCGTGGTGTCGCAGGTCATCAGGTTTTTCCGGGTTGCCGCGACGCGCCAGGTAGATCGGCGATGCGCACATGGTCAGGGTGTAGTCCACGAGTGGACGGGCGATCAGGTTGGTCTGTTCCATGTTGCCCAGGCGAAATGCCACGTCGATGCCGTTTTCAAGCAGGTCCGGGCGGCGGTTGGTGAGGACAACGTCCAGCTTGACGCGTGGGCACAGCAGGGCGAATTCGCTGAGCGCCGGTGCCAGTTTTTCCGTGCCGAAGGTTAACGGTGCGGTAATGCGCAGGGTGCCGCTCGGCTCGTCGAGGGCCTGCTCGGCGAGGCGTTCGGATTCGGCCACCAGTCCCAGCACTTCCAGGCAGCGTTGATAGTACGCGGTGCCAAATTCCGTCAACCGCTGGCGCCGGGTCGTACGGTTGAGCAAGCGCACACCCAGACGCTGCTCCAGTGCCCGCAGGTGATTGCCCACCATGGTGGTGGACATTTCGCACTGAAAAGCGGCGGCGGTCATGCTGCCGGATTCCACCACCCTTACGTACACGGTCATTGCCTGGAACAAATCCATTATCAAGCCCGACTTTAAAATGATTGAAGTATTGCAGCGTTTATCCAGCTCAGGTGGCTAACCATACTGCAAAAACACCGACCATTGATGGAGTTTGATGTCATGACCGCCGCCTGCCTGATGAGTACTTACCAACCGCTGGCACTGAGTTTCAGTAAAGGCCTGGGCACACGCCTGTGGGATCAGGCCGGTCGTGAATACCTGGACGCGGTGGCGGGCGTGGCGGTGACCAACGTTGGGCACTCTCATCCTAAAATCGTCTCGGCGATCAGCGAACAGGCCGGTCTGCTGCTGCACACCTCCAACCTCTACAGCATCGACTGGCAACAGCGGCTGGCGCAGAAACTGACGCGGCTGGCGGACATGGAGCGGGCGTTCTTCAATAACTCCGGTGCCGAAGCCAACGAGACTGCGCTGAAACTGGCGCGGCTGCATGGCTGGCACAGAGGCATCGAACAACCCTTGGTGGTCGTCATGGAAAACGCGTTCCATGGCCGGACACTCGGCACCCTGTCCGCCAGCGATGGCCCGGCCGTGCGCCTGGGGTTCAATGAACTGCCGGGTGATTTCGTCAAAGTGCCGTTCGGCGATCTCAAGGCGCTGGACAAGGTCCAGCAGGCCCACGGCGCAAGAATCGTGGCAATCCTGATGGAGCCGATCCAGGGTGAAAGCGGCGTGCAACTGGCCCCGCCCGGTTACCTCAAGGCCGTGCGCGACCTGTGCAACCGGCGTGGCTGGCTGATGATGCTCGATGAAATCCAGACCGGCATCGGTCGCACCGGCCAGTGGTTTGCGTTCCAGCACGAAGCCATCGTTCCGGACGTCATGACGTTGGCCAAAGGCCTCGGTAACGGCGTCCCCATCGGCGCCTGCCTGGCCCGGGGCAAAGCCGCCGACCTCTTCACCCCCGGCAGCCACGGCAGCACGTTCGGCGGTAATCCACTGGCCTGCCGCGTGGGTTGCACCGTGCTGGACATCATCGAAGAACAGGGCCTGCTGGAAAACGCCAAAATACAGGGCGAACGCTTGCTCGCGAGATTGCGCAACGAGTTGGCCGATGACCCGAACGTGCTGGCGATTCGCGGCCAGGGTTTGATGATCGGCATCGAACTCAAGCAACCGATCCGCGACCTGACCCTGATCGCCGCCCGGGATCACGCCTTGCTGATCAACGTGACACGGGGCAAGACCATCCGCCTGCTGCCACCGCTGACGATTGATGAGCGCGAGGTGGAGATGATTGTCAGAGGGGTTGGTCGGGCGGTGAAAGTGAACTGACCTATTGAGTGCCGATTCAAACCTGTCGGAGCTGCCCGGCTTGCGGTAGCTCCAACAGGATCGGCGTCCCCGTTTCTGGAACTGGCGTAGCGGTTTTGATGTTCGCTGATCGCAAACTCGTGATTGATCTGAGCAAGCGTTTCGCGTTGGCTTTCGAGTTCAAAAGATAGGTGGTTTCATCGTCTGCATCGGCGTCGGCCGAAACGTTCCCCACATAGTGTTTGCGAGATTCCTGGATGGTTCGCATGTATCCCTCCGCACTTGATAGACGCTCAGTGTGCATCGGCTGATCAAAAGACGTTTCCGTGATCGATGTAATCCCTATCCGATTTAAAAGCCATCCCTTTTCCGGGTATTCACGAATGCCGTGATCTCGGAGCGATTCATCAGTTTGATTTTTGAACCGGCGAACCCTTCGAACAACTGCCGATGCGCGGCAAGCCCACTGGAACATTCGCGAGCGCGATAACTGCCGGCCCAATCGAGCAAGGCGATCAGACTCTCGTCCTGCTCATCCCGATTCGCTTCACGCAGACGAATATTGGCGACGCATTCCTCATCGTCAATACACAGCCAGATCAACGCCGTTGCCCTGTGGATAAGTTCGCTGGCGATCCAGCCGTAGACACCTTCGATCACCCAGCGCTCTTCATCTGCTGCGATCCGCGCCATGCCCAGGGCTTCGGCGCGGGGGCGGGCGATGCTGTGTTCGTCGGACAGCCACTGAATCGCGTCCAGATCAACCCACGGTATTTGCAGTTGGCTGGCCAATCGCTCGGCCAGCCAGCTTTTGCCGGAACCGGAGTTGCCGATGATCAGCGTTCGGATGAGATCCATAAATCACCACGATCTACTGTAGGAGCAAGCTTGCTCGCGATGCAGACAACTCGGTCTCTCGCCCTCAGTCTTCAGTCTTCAGTCTTCAGTCTCAGGCGCCACCATCCGCGTCTTCGGCGAGCCATCCGAGTTGTGCTGGTAAATCGCCTGCGGCTGTCCTTTTTCATTAAAGAACACCTGCCCGATCCCCGCCGAATTCCACAACCGTTCACCCGCCTCGGCATGCTCCGGAACATGCGGCACGATGCGCATCCGTCGACGTTTGGTCAGCCAGTTCAGCGGTGAGCGCGGCGAATAGAGCCAGCGGTTGAGCCGGTCGAACCATTCCAGCAGCGTCGGCGGAAATTCGTTCTTGATGCCGCTGCTGGTGATCTGCCAGATCCTCGGGCCCGCCTTGCGGTGTCGGATCAGCACTTCGTAGACGAAGGAATAATGCACATCGCCTGACAGCACCACGTAGTTACCCGGTGTACGCGAGTGTCGGAAAATGTTCAGGATCACCTGCGCCGCACCGCGATGGGCCATCCAGTTTTCGGCGTCCACCAGCAAGGGATAACCGAACCAGCTGAACACCCGTTGCACGGTTTCGATCAGCTTCACACCGAACACCGGCGCGGGCGAAACGATGATTGCCGACGGGTGATCCAGCAGTTCCTGTTGCAGTTCGCAGAGGGCTTCCCAGTCCAATAGACCCGAGGGTTGCTTGAGTGTCATCTCGCTGCGCCAGCGCCGGGTGCGGGTGTCGAGCACCACCATCGCGGGGCTGGTGGGCAGCACGTAATGCCAGTGCTGAAACTTCAGCAGCTCATCGATCAAGGCGTCCTGCACCGGGCTGTCGAGATAGCCGTCTTCCCCGGTCGCGCTGAAACCATCGGTCTTCGCCAGCACGGCGCCGAATGCATCCGGGTTGTTGCCCCAGCCCTGGCACAGCATGTAAGCAATCAGCGCGTTGCCGATGATGCGCTTGGAGAACGGGTGGCCGTAGGCCGTTTCCTCCCATTGCGCGGAAAGATTCCAGTCATCGGTAATATCGTGGTCGTCGAAGATCATCAGGCACGGCAGATGCGCGAAGGCCCGTGCGACACCGCCCAGGCCAGTCTTGAAGGTATCGATGCGCGTCTGCTCCAGCGCATAACGCTCGCGCCGTTCGGGAATCAACTTCGGCGGTTTGGGCGCGATCAGCGTCCAGGGTGTCGGCGACCACACCAGCAGGTACATGGCCATGACTTCGGCAAAGGTCACCAGATGATTGTCGGCACTGCTGCTGGTGAAAATCGGCTTGCGCGCCCCGCCGAAAAATCGCTCGCGCAGGGTTTCATTGCTTTGCAGCGCCGGTAACAAATCCGCACGGTGGTAGTAGCTGGCCGCATGCTCATAGAGCTTGGCGCTGTCGCTGACCACGGCGCCTTCGAGGTGTTCGCCGAACAATCCCAGCCGTGCGATCAAGGCATGAATGGCCCGCAACATCGGCCCGGCGACATCGTCGGCGTACACCTGGTCGCCACTCATCATCAGCAACGCAGGGCGCTCAGTGGCCTTATGTTCCGAGGCCAGCAAATGATCGACACAAAGCAAGCCGTCGGCGGCGGGGTGATGAGGTTTGCGGCAGGAGCCATGCAGCAGTTGGTCGATCCGCGAGCGCAAAACAAAATTCGGGCAGCGTGCTTCGCCATACAACAGATGCGGCGCCCATTCGGCGATGCCCGTCATCGCGTCATCAATCAACAGGTCGTACTCGATCAACGTGTCGCAGGGCAGGGCGTTGTCGAGCGGCACATCGATCAAGTGAATGAAGGCATGGGTACCGACGGGAATGATCGTGCATTGCCCGGCGTCGAGGCGGATGTCGCCAACATCTTGCAGGCGCAACGTCAGCGACAACGCCCGGGTGCCCACGAGCCACAGCACCAGCCGTGAAGGCTCCAGGCGCCGCAACAGCGGCCCGACCAGAACCGGTGGCAGTGGGGTGCAGTTGTCAGGCAGTGGCAGTGATTCGGACATCCGGGTTCAAGACTCTTAGCGCACAGGCCGGCGATGATAACGCAGACCTCTGCCTGAACTTCATCAATTGCCTGGGGTAACGTTTACTTGGGGGGGAAGGTCGTTACCCACAGCAACAGCGTGAAAAATGTCGCCACCACACTGCAGGCCCCGGCGATAAAATGACGGCCGACCGGATGTTCGCCTTCCTTGAATCGGGCGATGACGAAGAGCCACGTCCCGATGAACACCCCGATGAACGCCATCAACGAATAAAGAAAATACGTCGGGCCCCGTGTTCCAGCCTGTTCGGGGGCCATAAAGACCAGCACGACCACACCCACAAGGAAACTGGCCAGGACACCTGCCAGGTTGGCCAGCCACAGATTGACGCTGCCACGATTCCTCACGATCCAATGCCATATCCCCGCTGATGCAGCGAGGAACACCAAAATGCCGAGGGGTACCATTGATTCTTCCTTGTTCATGGGGCGGGAGAGACGATGGCGTGCAAGATATCAAATCAATGGCTTTGAGCTGAAGAGCGTCGTGGGTTGTGTTGAAACTGCTCGATCCTGGCCCGGTATTCAGTGGTGATGACATTCAACTCCGACCCCGGCAGCTTGTTGGCCCGATACACCAGAAACGGCTCGCTCCACGCCCATTGGCGGCGATGCGCAGTCGCGCGCAACGGTTGCAACAATTGCTCAAGGGGAAACAGGTTAACGCCGGTTTCACTGTAGGCCTCGGGCGTATTGCCCGCGGTCGCCACAATCATGATCGGCAAGCCCTCAAGCCTGGAACCCTGCGCTTCATATGCGATGTAGTACATCTGCGTCAGCACGCGGTCCTGCCAGTTTTTCAGCAGCGCCGGCGTCGAGTACCACTGCACCGGAAATTGCAGCACCAGCTGCTTTGCCGACAACAAGCGCTGCACCTCCACGGCGGTGTCGACTTCATCGGTCGGGTAAAGCCCATACAGATCGACGATGGAGACGCCCGGCAGATCCTTCACGGCATCGAGCAAGGCGCGGTTGGCGTGTGAACGTCCCAGATCCGGGTGAAAACTCATAATCAGTGTGGTGTCGTTCATGGGATTACCCGGTTCAAGTGAAGGGAGCCACAGCGTGCCAGCGTGCTATAAATTGCTCCAATGGATGGTTTGTCTAATTAGGTATTGATTCAATGAATCTACGTTCGGTGGACCTCAATCTGTTGACTGTGCTCGATGCGTTGCTCGACGAAGCCCACGTCTCCCGCGCCGCCGAGCGTGTCGGCCTGTCGCAACCGGCGGCCTCCAATGCGCTGGAGCGTTGCCGGCATCTGTTCCAGGATCGCCTGCTCGAACGCGTACCGGGCGGCATGCAACTGACCCCCAAGGCGCAGGCCTTGCGCGGTCCGTTGAAGCAGATTCTGGGCTCGGTCAGCACCCTGGTCGGCGCTGCCAGTTCCGACCTGAGTACCCTGCGCCAAACCGTGCGCATCGTCATGGCCGACTTCCCGGCGATCATCGTCGCGCAACAGTTGCACCAGCGACTGGCCGAGTTGGCACCGGGTATCGACCTGGTGATTCAACCCTGGCAGGGCGGCGAAGCGGCTCAGGAAAGTTTGAGTCGCGGCCAAAGCGATCTGGCCATGTCGGTCTTCCCGCCCCTCGGACCGGATTACACCCGACGCCTGCTGTTGCACGAGCATTTCGTGGTGGCGATGCGCGCCGGGCATCCTGCAATTGCAGACTTCAATCTCGACCGCTGGCTGAGTTATCCACACGTGCTGGTGTCTGGCCGGGGCGCAACCTGGGGCCCGCTCGACGAGTTGTTGAAAGGGAGGGGGCTGGCGCGACGGGTCGGGATCGTCGTGCCGAGCTTTGTCATGGTTCCGGATCTGCTGTTGGGCTCGGACCTGATTGCGATGTTGCCCAGCGAGTGCCTGTCGATGCCGATGGCCAAGACGCTGCACGCCGTGCAACCGCCGATTGAGGTTGAGGGATTTGCGGTGCATCTGGCCTGGCATAAACGCCGCGATGAGGACGCGGCGGTGCAGTGCGTAGCGCGGGTGTTGGAGGAAGTGATCGCTGTTCACTGACATCCGCCTCACCGTTGGCGACCAGCCAGCGAAACAGCTCGCTCACCGACACCGTGTGACTGCGCTCGATCCAACGCACCAGCGCCGGGCCGTAGTGTTCGGTGTAGCGGGTGAGCACCAGTTGGCGACAGTCTTCGGACAGGCGCAGGGTGATTTCCCGGCAGTGCAGATTCGCCTCGTCGTCGCGGGTCACGCGGTGTTGAAGAATCAGGCCTTCAGAAACCATCGGCCGGTGCTCCTGTGCATTGTGGTTGAGTGTTCTTCGGCGAGCCTTGTTTGCCCTCGACCACGAAAGCGGCGCGATGCTCGGCGACCACGTTGCGCAACGCGCTGTAATAGTCCGGCAGTTTTTGCAGGCTGTCGGTCAGCGGCAAGACTTCGGCTCGGCCATCGACGATGTCGCCGACGGTGTTGATCGTTGAGAGCGTGTCCACGGTATCGCTGTTGTCGCCGAACGGATCGACCACGAAACTCAGCACACGCCCGGCCGCATCGCGGCTGTTGGACGTGCCGAGCAACGGCAGTTCGACGATTGGCCCATCGCCGATGCCCCACACGCCGAAGGTCTGGCCGAAGTCGGCTTTATGACGTGGAATGCCGGCCATGCCGGAGACGTCGACCAACCCCACCACGCCCACCGTGGTATTCAGCGCGAACCGCCCCAGCGTATTGACCGAACGCATCGGATTGCCTTGCAGCAGGTCGTTGATAAATACCTTGGGCTCGCCGAAGTTCGCCACGAAGTTATGCACACCCGTCTGGAAAAAGTCCGGCGTGTGGCGATAGCCGCGAGCGACCGGCGCCAAGGCGTAGTCATCCACCACCCGGTTAAACGCGAAGACCCCGCGATTGAGCGGTTCCGCCGGGTCGTACACCGAATAGGCGATGTCGGCGCAGCTCACTTCGGCGCTGGACGACGGCTGGCTGCTGCAGCCCGCCAACCCGGCGGCCAGCACGGCAATCGAGGTGTTGCGGGCCAGCCAGGGAGCACATTTGAAAGGCAACATGGACGCGAGTCTCGGGAGGAATTGGCGGCGATGCTGGGCCCCGAGCCTTGCGCAAAGATGTCCGGTTTATTGCGCCGCTGTCGTTTTATTGCAGGATTGAAATATATGACGCGCTGCCGTGAATGGTTTTAGATGACGGTTCCATTCGCCCCGTAAGTGACCTTCGGTGAACAGCCTTTTAATTGTCGACGACGACCTTGAAGTCCTCGATCTGCTGAAAAAATTCTTCGTCCAGCACGGTTACAGCGTCGAGGTCGCCACCGACGGCGCGTCGTTGTGGGCGGCCATCGAGCGCCAGGCGCCAGACCTGATCATTCTCGACGTGATGTTGCCCGGCGACAGCGGGCTGATCCTGTGCCAGCAACTGCGCATCCGCCACGCGATCCCGGTGATCATGCTCACCGCCATGGGCGAACTCAGTGATCGGGTGGTCGGCCTCGAACTCGGCGCCGACGATTACCTGACCAAACCCTTCGACGCCCGTGAACTGCTGGCCCGAGTGCGTGCCGTGTTGCGCCGCGTGGAGGACCGTCGACCGCTGGCGCAGGAACGTCCACGGCCGCTGATCGACTTCGCCGACTGGCACCTCGACGTCACCCGCCGGGAACTGCGCTCGCCGGACAACGTGATGATTCCGCTGTCGGCCGGTGAGTTTGATTTGTTGCTGGTCTTCGTCGAACACCCGCAACGCATCCTCACCCGCGAGCAATTGCTGGACCTGGCGCGCGGGCATTGTCACGACGCGTTCGACCGTAGCATCGACGTGCAAGTCAGCCGCTTGCGACGCAAACTCGAATCCGACACCAAGCGCCCGGCGATGATTCGCACCGTGCGCAACGGCGGCTACCTCTTCACCCCCAGCGTGACGCGGCGATGAACTGGCTGAAGCGGATTCGCCGGGACACGGTGGCGCGCTGGATCGCCCTGACCATCATCCTGGCCATGCTCATTTCCCTGGCGCTCAACGGGCTGTTCATTCAACTCGCCGGCGTCTGGGCGCGGCCGCCGCTGACTGAAACCGGGCTGCTGGAAAAAATGGCCGCCATCACCCGCGTCATCAAGGCTGCCCCGGTGCCCCTGCGCAGCCAGTTGGCACAAGCTGTCAGTGATGAAGGCTTCACCGTCAGTTGGCACCTTGATCGACGTGAGCTCAACCTGCCGACGGTGGAGGATCTGGATTCCGAAATCGGCTCGACCCTCTTGCAGCCGTTGCTTAAATTCGCAGGTCGAATCCAGACCTACGAGCCGGCTGACTGGACGGAACCCTCGGCGGACGCGCATTACGCGTTGCTGATCGAGCTGCCCGACTCGTCCTGGCTGATGTTCTCCGCGCCCTCACGCAGCTGGGGCCTCGACGAAACGCCGCGTTACCTGATCGTCATCCTGCTGGTGCTGATCTCCACCGCGCTGGTCGCACTGATCGCCACCCGTCGCCTCGCCACACCCTTGCAGCGCTTCGCCGAAGGTGCCCGACGTTTCGGCATCGATTTCCGCGCCCCACCCATCGAACCCCTCGGTCCCCAGGAAATCCGCCAGGCGATCCTCGCCTTCAACGCCATGCAGGCCCAGTTGCAACACTTCATCCGCGACCGCACGCAAATGCTCGCGGCCATCTCCCACGACCTGCGCGCACCGTTGACGCGCATGCGTTTGCGCGGCGAATTCATCGAGGATGCCGAGCAACAGCAGCGGCTGTTTCGTGACGTGGATGAAATGCAGGCGATGATCAATTCGGCGCTGGAATTCTTTCGGGACGATGCGCGGCTTGAACCGGCGACCCAGTTTGATCTGGCGGAACTGCTGCAAACCTTGCGGGATGACTACCGGGATCAGGGTGTCGAGATTGCCTTCAGTGGACCGCAACGGCTGGTGTATTTCGGGCGGCCGTTGGGGCTTAAGCGGGTGATGACCAATCTGCTGGAGAACGCGATCAAGTACGGCAGTGAGCCCGCGATTGAGCTGATGCCTGATGCGGGGGAAGTGCGGATCAACGTGCTGGATCGTGGCCCGGGAATTCCGCAGGCCAGTCTTGAGCAGGTGTTTGTGCCGTTCTTTCGCCTGGAAGGGTCGCGGAATAAAAGCACGGGCGGGGTAGGGTTGGGATTATCGGCTGCACGGGCGATTGTGTTGGAGCACGGCGGCGAGCTGAAACTGAGGAATCGAACGAAGGGCGGGTTGGCGGCGTTGGTGGTTTTGCCGGTGCATCCGGGGACAGGATTCGGACTACAGTGAATGATCCATGCAGTTCGCGGGCGCTGGGGAAGGCGCTGATCAGAAGAGAGGACCTATGAAACGGATCATCCTGCCGGCATTGGCCACCATGATGTTGGTGCAACTCCCGGCCTATGCCATCAACGACAAGTACCGCAAACAACTTGAGCAATCCGGTTGCACCCAGGTCAGCGAGACTCAGGGCTGCGATATCCACAAGAGCAAAGCGGAAAACGCCAAGGCCGGATTCACCAACCCCGCGACGGACAGCACAAATACCCAGACGCCTTACGCCGGGCAATGGGTCGCCAAGAGCGATGCCGGCGCGACCGTTGCCACGATTCGTATCGATGCCAAGGAGCAGGTCTGGGTCAACGGCAAGCGGGTAAACGCCAAGCGCACCGATGGCACGCTGCAGTTTCGCCAGGGCAAACTCACCTTCACGATTCAGGGCGATCGGCGGTTGCAGAATGAGGATTACTGGACCGACAGCGATGCCGGGACCAAAGGGCCGATTCAGATCGAGTAGCCGTTACATCCAGGGACGCGGCATCGATTTCCAATACTTGTGCCAAGCTGATGAGTGTCAATCCGCCTGCCGCCCTCAGGAAACCCACGACATGAAGCCTGCAAATACGTCGAACATCCGTCGAGAGTTCTACAAAGCTGTCGGCTATTACCTTCGAGTTGTCTGGCCCATCCTTTCCACCATGCTGATCGTCATCGTCACGTGCGGCCTGATCATCAGCTACCTGGAAGGTTGGGATCCTTTCGACGGCATCTATTTCGGCTTCGTGACCGGCTTGACCATCGGCTATGGCGAGTTGGTGCCGAAGTTGCCGCTTTCGCGGATATTGGCAATATTGCTCGGGTTCAATGGCGTGCTGCTCACGGCGATCTTTGCGGCGATCAGCGTGCGGGCGATTGAGATCGCGGTGCGGGTGACCGGTGGGGATAAATAAGGCGGAACACCACACGCAACCCCTGTAGGAGCGAGCCTGCTCGCGATGCAAGTCCATACAACGCGGGCATCCAGACAGCCCGCGTTATCGTTGACGTCCATCGCGAGCAGGCTCGCTCCCACAGGTTTTTTCGTCGTTTTTTAGATCTAAGCCTCCCAACCCGCCCCGCTGACCGCCTCTTGCGCCAACGGATGCAAATCCGCCCCCTGATGCTCTGTCTGCCAGGCCAGCAACTCCTTGCGCATGCCCGGCGTCCAGTACATCTGCAGATGATTACGCACACCGAGCACGGCCTGTTTCCGGTCCGGTTCGGTGGCGAAGTACTGGGCGATCTGGTTGACCATCTTGATCAGATTGGCAATGCTCATCGGCGCACCTCCGCTTTAGCGCCTTGACGGCGTTCCTTGAGCAAACGGTGCTGTTCGTCAGTGAACTCCTGGAAGCGTTTTTGCCATTCCGAAGGGTGGTACACGCGGCTGACCTCAACGGCGGTGACCTTGTACTCCGGACAGTTGGTGGCCCAGTCGGAGTTGTCGGTGGTGATCACGTTGGCCCCCGATTCAGGGAAGTGGAACGTGGTGTACACCACGCCCGGCGCGACCCGTTCGGTGACCCGCGCACGCAGCACGGTCTGCCCGGCGCGGCTGCCGATGCCCACCCAGTCACCTTCATTGATGCCACGGCTTTCGGCGTCGGTCGGGTGGATTTCCAGCCGGTCCTCGTCGTGCCACGCGACGTTTTCGGTACGCCGGGTTTGAGCGCCGACGTTGTACTGGCTGAGGATGCGCCCGGTGGTCAGCAGCAGCGGATAGCGGTTGTTGACCTTCTCCTCGGTAGGCACATAACCGGTGAGCATGAACCGCCCCTTGCCGCGCACGAATTGATCGATGTGCATGGTCGGTGTGCCGTCCGGTGCGGCGGCGTTGCATGGCCATTGCAGGCTGCCGTGGCGGTCCAGTTCGGCGTAGCTGACGTTGGTGAACGTCGGCGTCAGGCTGGCGATTTCATCCATGATTTCCGATGGATGTTTGTAGTTCATCGGGTAGCCCAAGGCGTTGGCCAAAGCCACGGTGCCTTCCCAGTCGGCCTTGCCGCCCAGAGGGTCCATGACCTTGCGCACCCGCGAAATACGGCGCTCGGCGTTGGTGAAGGTGCCGTCTTTTTCCAGGAACGAAGCGCCCGGCAAGAACACATGGGCGAACTTGGCGGTTTCGTTGAGGAAAATGTCCTGCACCACCACGCACTCCATGGCCGACAAGGCCGCGGTGACGTGCTGGGTATTCGGATCGCTCTGGGCGATGTCTTCGCCCTGGCAATACAGGCCCTTGAAGCTGCCGGCCAGCGCAGACTCGAACATGTTCGGAATCCGCAGGCCCGGATCGGGTTGCAGGGTGACGTTCCACGCCTGTTCGAACTGCGTGCGGACCGTTTCGTTGGAGATGTGCCGGTAGCCGGGCAACTCGTGGGGGAAGGAACCCATGTCGCAGGAACCTTGAACGTTGTTCTGCCCACGCAACGGGTTCACGCCCACGCCTTCGCGGCCGATGTTGCCGGTGGCCATGGCCAGGTTGGCGATGCCCATCACCGCCGTACTGCCCTGACTGTGCTCGGTGACGCCCAGGCCGTAGTAAATCGCGGCGTTACCGCCAGTGGCATACAGGCGGGCGGCGGCGCGGATGTCGGCAGCGTCGACCCCGCAGACAGGGGCAAGGGCTTCCGGCGAGTTTTCCGCACGGCTGACGAATTCGCTCCAGCGGGCGAAGTCATTGCCCTCGCAACGAGCGTCGATAAAGGGCTGGTCTTGCAAGCCTTCGGTGATGATCGTGTGGGCCAACGCGTTGAGCATGGCGACGTTGGTGCCGGGGCGCAGGGCCAAGTGATATTCGGCGCGGGCGTGCACCGAATCCACCAGATCGATGCGACGTGGGTCGATAACGATCAGCCGTGCGCCTTCACGCAAACGGCGTTTGAGTTGCGAAGCGAACACCGGGTGAGCGTCGCTCGGGTTGGCGCCCATTACCAGGATCACGTCGGCCTGCATCACCGAGTCGAAACTCTGGGTGCCGGCGGACTCGCCCAAGGTTTGTTTCAAGCCATACCCGGTCGGTGAGTGACAAACCCGCGCACAGGTGTCGACGTTGTTGTTGCCGAACGCGGCGCGCACCAGTTTTTGCACCAGATAGGTTTCTTCGTTGGTGCAACGGCTGGAGGTGATGCCACCAATGGAATCGCGGCCATATTTCTGCTGCAAGCGACGGAATTCGCTGGCGGCGTAGGTCACCGCTTCATCCCAGCTGACTTCCTGCCATGGGTCGCTGATGTTCTTGCGAATCATCGGTTTGGTGATGCGATCCGGGTGGGTCGCGTAGCCCCAGGCAAAGCGCCCTTTGACGCAAGAGTGGCCGTGGTTGGCCTGACCGTTCTTGTCCGGAACCATGCGCACCAGTTGGTCGCCTTTCATCTCGGCGCGGAACGAACAGCCCACGCCGCAATAGGCGCAGGTGGTGATCACGCTGCGTTCCGGCTGGCCGAGTTCGACCACGCTTTTTTCCATCAGCGTCGCGGTAGGGCAGGCCTGCACACAGGCGCCGCAAGACACGCATTCCGAGTCGAGGAAATTCTCGCCACCAGCAGCGGCCACGCGGGATTCGAAACCGCGCCCGGTGATGGTCAGGGCAAAGGTGCCCTGGGTTTCTTCGCAGGCGCGCACGCAGCGGTTGCAGACGATGCACTTGCTCGGGTCGTAGTCGAAATAAGGGTTGGAGGTGTCTTTCACGTCCTCCAGATGGTTTTCGCCTTCATAGCCGTAACGCACTTCCCGCAGGCCGACCTGACCGGCGACGGTTTGCAGCTCGCAGTTGCCGTTGGCCGAGCAGGTCAGGCAGTCCAGCGGGTGATCGGAGATGTACAGTTCCATGACGTTGCGGCGCAGCGTTGCAAGTTTTGGCGTCTGCGTATGCACGGTCATGCCTTCCGTGACTGGCGTGGTGCAGGACGCGGGATAGCCGCGCATGCCGTCGATCTCCACCAGACACATGCGGCAGGAGCCGAAGGCTTCCAGGCTGTCGGTGGCACAGAGTTTGGGAATGGTGGTGCCCATCAGCGCAGCGGCGCGCATCACCGAAGTGCCTTCAGGCACGCTGATGCTGCGACCGTCGATGTTCAGGGTGACTTGCACCTGGCTTTCGCGAGCGGGAGTGCCAAGGTCGATATCGGTTTTCGGGTCGAAGAGAGTAATCATTGCTCGGCCTCCGAAGGCTGCAGACCGAAGTCGGCGGGGAAATACTTGAGGGCGCTGGTGACCGGGAAGGGGGCCATGCCGCCCAAGGCGCACAGCGAACCGTATTGCATCGTGTCGCACAGGTCCTTGAGGATGATCACCTGCGCATCGCGATCGCTCTGGTCCGGCGCGGCCAGCATCCGGTCGATAACCTCAACGCCCCGGGTCGAGCCGATGCGGCAAGGCGTGCATTTGCCACAGGATTCTTCGGCGCAGAACTGCATGGCGAAACGGGCCATTTGGGCCATGTCCAAAGTGTCGTCAGCCACGACCACACCGCCGTGACCGACCATCGCGCCGATGCCGGCGAAGGCCTCGTAATCCAGCGGCGTATCGAATTGCGACGGCGGTACCCAGGTGCCGAGCGGGCCGCCGACCTGCGCGGCCTTCAGCGGCCGACCACTGGCGGTCCCGCCGCCGTAGTCTTCCACCAGTTCCCGCAGGGTCAGGCCAAAGGCCCGTTCCACCAGGCCGCCGTGACGAATATTGCCCGCCAGTTGGAAAGGCATCGTGCCCATTGAACGGCCAATCCCATAGTCGCGATAAAACTGCGCACCTTTCGCCAGAATCAGCGGCACCGAGGCCAACGTCAGCACGTTGTGTACCAGCGTCGGCAGGCCGAACAGTCCTTGTAGAGCAGGGATCGGCGGTTTGGCGCGGACGATCCCGCGCTTGCCTTCCAGCGAATCCAGCAGCGCCGTTTCTTCACCGCAGATATAAGCGCCGGCACCGACGCGTACTTCCATGTCGAAGGCCAGACCGCTACCGCCGACATTAGCGCCGAGGTAACCCGCTTCACGAGCAATGTTCAGCGCTGCACGCAGGGTGGCCACGGCATCCGGATATTCCGAACGGACATAGATGTAGCCGAAGGTGGCGCCGACGGTAATGCCGGCAATGGCCATGCCTTCGATCAGCAGGAAGGGGTCGCCTTCCATCAACATGCGGTCGGCGAAGGTGCCGGAATCGCCTTCGTCGGCGTTGCACACAATGTATTTCTGCGCCGCCTGAGTGGCGCGCACCGTGCGCCATTTGATCCCGGCGGGGAAGGCCGCGCCGCCACGGCCACGCAGGCCTGAATCGAACACTGCGGTTGCGGTCTCTTCGCCGCCAATGGCGACGGCCCTTGTCAGGCCTTCGAAACCGCCGTGGGCCCGGTAATCGTCAAGCGACAGCGGCCGGGTAATACCGGCGCGGGCGAACAGCAGGCGTTGTTGGGATTTCAGATAAGGCAGCTCTTCCACCAGGCCCAGGGCCAGAGGATGGCTGGCGTCTTTTTGCAGCGCATCGAGCACTGACGGCACATCGTCTGCGGTCAGCGGACCGAAGCCGATCCGGCCTTGCGGGCTGTCCACTTCCAGCAGCGGTTCCAGCCAATACAAACCGCGCGAACTGGTGCGTTGCAACTCCAGCGGCAGATTGCGTTCCTTGGCCTGAGTGATCAGCGCTGTGGAGACTTCATCGGCCCCAACAGCACGGGCAAGGGAATCACAGGGCAAATAAAGAGTCGGCATCACGCGTCCTCCCGGCAAGCGTCGAGCAAGGCATCGAGACGCTCAGCGCTAAGCCGCGCATGCACCCGGCCATCCAATTCCAGAGCCGGCGAACAGGCGCAGGCGCCGAGGCAATAAACGGGGCGCAAACTGATGCTGCCGTCGGCGCTGCTGCCGTGATCGTCCAGTTGCAGGCGGTCGCGCAACTGCGCAGCCAACTCTTCGGCACCACGGCTTTTGCAGGACTCAGCCCGGCACAAACGCAGAATATGGCGGGCCGGCGGCGAGGTACGGAAGTCATGGTAAAAACTGATCACCCCGCGAACCTCGGCCTGACTCAGGTTGAGGGCATGAGCAATCTCGGGGACGGCCACATCGGGGATGTAACCGATGCGTTCCTGAATATCATGAAGAATGGGCAACAGTGCGCCGGGGGAGCCTTTGTGGCGCTCCAGCAGGCTGTTGACCAAAGGCAGGTGCAAACTCTCATCAGGCATTCAGCAATCCTCACGGTCACGGACAAACCAGAAGGTTGTCGGTCGTCCGAAAGTGTCGGCTGCGGCACTCACACCACGTCACGGTATCGTGGCAATTTCAGGCCGGTGGCCAGGGCACCCTGAATGGGCATCTTGTTGTGCCCGGCACGGTCTTCGCCGCACCTCAGTAAGGGCATAAAAGTCAGATTGCCACGCGGCCCTTTATTAATCCGCACCAAAGCGACGTGCTCGGTTCTGTCTACGACCACCCATTAAGTCTAGACGAGAGGCAGCCGAAGGCGTCAGATGCACCTGGCACTCGGGATTCAATTCAATAAGCAGGGACTAGCAGGAAATAGAGTCTGTCCCCTTTGCTGTCAGTGGACGGCAAGGCGGCAAAACAGTAGCGTTGCGCCACTTTCATCAACTTTGTAACGGACTACACATGGCCACTGTCACTCGAGTCTCGCGCCTGTTCTGCGCAATCACTTTCGCCGTCGTGATGACCCCGGCGCTCGCCGGCCTGTCGAGTGAAACCCCGACATACGCCTGGGACGGCTACCTCTCCGATTGCCAGAAATTTCTGCAGGTGGTGGCCGAGGTGCAGGCCGGGCGCCAGACGCCCAAAGAAGCTAATCCCGCTATCAAGATGCATCTGAGTACCCTTGAGTTCCATCGCTACTACCTATCCCCGTCAAGCCTTGGCTCCCCCGAATACGCTCGTTGTGAGAGCGGCGTTCCCATAGCGGAAGAGATCGCGCACAAGGGCGAAATTGAACTCAGCAAAGACGTGGACGAGTATCTCGCGCAAGCCCAGATCAAACACCAGGCCTCCCCGGCATACAAACGTGCTCGCTCCCTGGGCTTCATCGACGTCGGCGAAATCGGGGAACTCGACCAGCACGCCGAGGCGGATGGTGAAGCGAACCTGAAGAGGTTGATGATCAGAGTCGATTCTGGTTGCGGCGAACATTTCCGCGCCGCGAAATACGTCAAACCTTATGTGATCTACACCGTCGGTCCTGACGATGGCACCTGCGCCATTAACCGGAACGTCGCAGTGTTGGGCGGCAAAGCCGCGGAGTGGGGCGAGTACATTGATGAAGAAGCGATTTTTCAGTACGTGGGATGGAAGAAACTGCCTGGACAGGATGGATTCCCCGTCAACATTCGAGTCGTAAAAGCGCTGAAGTAATTAGCAGGGATTTTTCTTCGAACGGAGGATGGGCAGATGATCGACTTCAACAACAAAGGCTTCTTCAAACTCAAGCAAAACGAAGAATACGCAGAACGGGTCAGTGCACTGCTGCTGGAAGGCGAGCACGTCATCGACTCGTATAAATCCATGCGCGACGGCGTCGTCTTCACCAACAAACGCATCATCGCCGTCAACGTACAAGGCATCACCGGCAGCAAAAAAGACTTCACCTCACTGCCCTACAAAAACATCGTCGCGTACTCGGTAGAAACCTCCGGCACGTTCGACCTGGACTCGGAACTGGAGATCTACTTCTCGTCGCTGGGCAAAGTGAAATTCGAATTCACCGGCCGGACATCAATGGTAGAAATCTCCAAACTGATCTCCCAACACCTCCTCTAACCTGAATGCTAAAAAGCCCCGAAAAACCCGGGGCTAACCCACAACCCCTGTAGGAGCGAGCCTGCTCGCGATAGCGCCAGACCAGCCACCACTATTCCCGAATACACTCACCCAGAAACCAAATACGACCAAGCCTGCCCAAGCACAACCGCGCCAACAAAAACACTCACCGCCCCGGCAAACAAATGGCGCAGAAACAGATCCTCCGGCTGCTCAAGCCTCGCAATAAGCCACATCCATGTCCCAACCAACATGCCAAACCCAGCCATAATCGAATACAACATAAAAGGCGCATTCGGCGACAGAATCCCGCTGGCGGCACGAGTCAATTGCTCCACCACCATCCCGACAATACAGCCACAAACAAACCCCGCCAGATTAGCCAGCCACAGATTCAGCGTGCCACGACAGCGCACGATCCAAACCCACACCCCAATCCAAGCACCGTAAATAACCAGCGAATCAAACAACATTACTACACTCCACTCCTTGGTTAAAAAAATTCAGGGCCAACATCACCCACCTGACAACCACACTCCCTGTAGGAGCCGGCTTGCTGGCGATAGCGCCAAACCAGCCACCACCAATGGCCGAATACACCGCCGCCACCCCAAACAACCCGCCCCCACAGACTTCCTACCTTATCGACTGACGGCTACAACCCTTCAGCCTTCGCCCCAGCCCGCTTGGACCCCGACAAAGAATCCCGATCCCGCGTCAACACCTTCACCGCATCATCCACCAGCGCCTTACTCATCGACGTCAAATAATGCGCAGCCCAGGCGTGGCGGTCGGTGTCTTTGGCGTAGGCAGCATCTTCGGTGAGCGTTTTGGCGAGGAACAGGAAATCGGAAGCCATAGATAACGCATCGCCGAGGGGGACGTCGCGGGTGACGTGGAAGAGTGGTTGATCGCCGCAGTAGATGGCGGGGGTTAGGCCGATGGTTTTTAGTTCGGGTTGGTTGGTCATTGGGTGCCTCCAGTGACGGAGAGGCGATGGGGGAGGGGTGAAGCGCTACGCGATTGGGAATTGCGTAGAGGGAAAAGCCAAATTTTGTACGGATTCATGCTGCGCATTATCAGACTCCTTGATATGAGGAGCTGCCACGTTCGTTTCCACACGAATGGGTGACAGCTGTGCGCAGGGTGGAAAACCGGGAATCAAGGAAACCGGCACGCCCGAAGACGTCCCACGCACAGCCGCCATAACTCACGCCGCAGGCATAAAAAAAGCGCCGGCAGACGTGATGGGGGCGCTGTTGCGCCTTGAATTACACGGGTTTCCATACCCGGTCGCTGAATTGGCAGCGACGGTGGGAGGGTATCGTGCAGGCCTTTTTCCTGCAACCTTCAAACACACGGGGTGATAAATGTGCGACGGGAGACTTTTTTATGACGTGTGTTGAAAAAGGGCAGGGCCATCCGTGGGTTGTGGCTGCCGTGGCGAATGCAGCCGCTATCAGCCCGCTATCTTAATGTGCGTGCTTCCTGGCACACCAAGCGAGGATCAGATGAAACTCAGAACGGTATGTCTGAATCCAGCTCCTCAGGGCTAAGCGTCAGCAGGTCAGTGGGTTTCGTGAGAGCTGTAGTGGCCTCGCGTAGACTCTCTTCCCCACGCTCGATAGGCAAATCAACTAATATGGGAGACGCAGGATCCTCGACGATTGAGGCGAGTTGGTGCGCACTGTCTGAGAGTACTGCCTCTGGAATGGACTCATCAGGATCCAGATCCACGAAGTCACCATCCATCATCATCTGGTAATGAGCCATGTGGTCTGTGACTTTAAATATTTTGAAGAAAATCTTCATGTAGCTGGCAGCCATGGCGTCACCGATGGCAACGTAGAGTTCATCGGGAGCGTAATGCGATCCGTCGTTAACCCAACTGATGAGAGACTGGCACTGAATCTTTTCATGCCCTTCAAACCGAGCGACAAGCGTCTGGGTGTCGATACCGCCAAGGATCTTGAAGTAATTCTCCAAGATTCGGCGCATGGTATTTTGGAGCGTGAGGGCCGGTACGGGCTTTTTCTTCAATTCATTCCACAGTAGCTGATACGAAGTTCTAATGGGGTTTGCAGAGTGGAATTCAATCTCTGAGTAATGCCCAGGTTTACGAACGATCCAGAACCCTTCATCGCCGAGAGAGGCGCCAGGTTTCCGGCTTTGGTTAAAGGTGACCTCTTTGTGAAAATGCACATTGTGAGTCAGCACAAAAATTTGCTTTAGATTGCCACCCTTTTGTCGGACCTCGGTAAATAGCTGCTTGATTAAACTACTTACGATGAATAATACGTCGCTATCGAGACTGGAGACAGGATCATCAATGACCACGACGCGATCGGTCTTGATACCGGATGTCGTGATGCTGCCTTTGAGCAGATGATAGAAATATAGGAAGGTGACGAACGTCTTCTCACCTTCACTAAGGGTGTTTTTGGCATCCGTTCCATCAGCCCTAATAAGCCTGTAGGAATTTCCAGCACAGGCCGGATCGAGGGAAAAGCTACGAAATCCAAAATCCTTCAGTATTTTGTTTATGGCAATAACCGTGGGCTTAACACTCGTTAGAGAAGTTTCTATCTTATCGATCTCTAACTCGGCCTGAGCAATATCCTGCTGAGCCTTCTCAAGGCTACTGGTGATTCCTGTAATCGCCTTTTGCAATCGCGACTTGTCAGTGCCATAGTCTGCCAAAGTAGTTTTGAGTTCTGACTCCAGAATGTATTTCCACACCTCCCCAGTCAGCTTCTTTTGCTCAGCCGTAAAACCCGCGACCAAGCGATTATGCTCCGTGACTTTCACATTGGCAGCGCGGATGACCTCTTCGACACCGTGGTGAAGCCCTTCAAGACTTTCAAGGTCTACTTCTATACTCGGGCTGGACACCTTATTATCGATTCGACCCTTATTGACAAGAACTATGGCCTCCATGGTCTGGAAATCGAGACCGAGCTTTTCTTTATCAAGATGAATACAAGCCATGGTCAATATGGCATTAGCCTGCCCCAGCAATTCATCCGCGACTCGAAAATAATGCGAGCGAAGGTCTGCTACGGACTTGGTATCCGCTTCGAATGTTTCATCAAAATAGTCGGCAAGACTTTTCTCGAAATCATGGGAAATGCCTTGCTGGCAAAAAGGACACTTTTCATCCGAGTGCTCTAAAAACCTCATGCCTTGACGAACCCAGTCACTGTTATTAAGCCGCTGAATCAGAGCAGAGATACTTACATCCTCTTTACCTATTACCTTCTTCTTCAGAACCGGACTGGTCTCGAAAGTAATCAAGCGAGATAGGTCGAGATTTGGGACAACGTTCATTGGCGAGGGGGCTTCGCCGTACAAAACTGACGCTCTTTCTTTGAGGTTGGCCAGATCGACAAGGGCTGACTGATTGCTCGCACTTTCTTGCAATACACGAGCCTTAAACCCTTCTTTGCTGTTCCTTACGCCTGTAAAAGCGCCATGGAATTCGTTGTCGTGCTTTTGCTTTTGATCCCAGCAGCGGGTAAGCAGCTTTGCTTCCAAAGCTGCAAGCTCTGCATTTTTACCGCCATTACTATTCTCACCATCCAGCATCGCCATCGATCTATTTTTTTGCTGCTGGTGGCGCTGTTTTTCTGCTTGGAGTTCTTTGAGACGATCAAGCTGTTCTTTCTCAGCTTTGCCCAGTGTAAAGACGCCTTTGAGATCTTCGGAGTCCTTGTAGTTGTCCTTAATGAAGTCGTTGTTGTAGACCATTGCCGGGATTGGAATATTCCGCAGCCAAGTGATCTTGGAATCTCTTGAAATCTCGGGCTTATTTATGAGCCGACTGAGGGTTGTCTTGCCCGCACCATTCGCCCCGTAAAAAAAGTTTATTTGCTTGAGATTCGCGATGGTTTCAGGGGTTGTTGGACTATAAGTAGCAATATTGGACAGGCTAATCGACTCAATCATGTCTCGCTTCCATCGAGAAACGACGGCCTGCTGAGACCCGCCGCTCGTTCAAAATTGGAGGGTCGAGACAGCGATACCGACGGCCTTGACC
This sequence comes from Pseudomonas sp. PDM03, assembly GCF_014852385.1. Classification (NCBI taxonomy): domain Bacteria; kingdom Pseudomonadati; phylum Pseudomonadota; class Gammaproteobacteria; order Pseudomonadales; family Pseudomonadaceae; genus Pseudomonas; species Pseudomonas sp. PDM03. Next base: position 57,792 of record NZ_JACVBM010000028.1, read on the forward strand.
CTGAACAATCGCGCGCTGGCGATTGGCCTCGTCCAGCGTAGCCGGTCCGGAGAATTGGGCAAAGTTTTTGGTTCCTAGGTGAGGTGGCGTAGCGGCGGGAGGATGACGGTGGTTTTTCTACAGGTGAAAAAAAGCCTCTGCAAAGCAAGGCAAATTTAGCATCATGCAAAGTCAAGGTTTGGCAATTCGTGCTAGTAGATGGAGACTAGAATATAAATGCGTAAGCGCTTGGGGCTGATCGGTGGGGTCGTTACGGCGGTTTACTTATTGGGACTGGCTGCGTTGGTGTGGGGTCGCACCTACACACTAATGATCATGCCTTTGAATGAGGTAGGCGATTTTCTTGCAGGTGCTTTCGGGCCGGTCGCGTTTCTCTGGCTTATTCTCGGCTTCCTGCAACAGGGTGATGAATTGCGACAGGGTACTGAGGCGCTTAAGTTGCAGGCCGAAGAGCTCAGAAACTCTGTGGAGCAGCAATCGATTATGGCGTCCGCTGCCACCCAGCAGATCAACGCACAGCAGCAGGCGCTGCAACTGCAGTTGGAGGAAACAGAGCGCACCTTTCGGGCGAATTTCGTTTTTGGCGGCGGGCCCTCGGTCAGCTCCAATCGCGGCCTCGGGTTCTATGCGGAAACAAGTATTGAGATAGGGGTTGCAAGGTCCGTTGCGTACGCAGTTGAGATAGCCATTGACCCACCTTTTGGCGGAGTCAGTGAAGGAAAGTTCGCAATAATTGACCTCAATCGCTCTGTTTCAATACCGGTGAAATTCCTCACGTTGCCGGAAACGTCAGGGACTGTATCAATTTTGTACGACGGTGCAGACGGAAAACGTAGGGAAGAAAACTTCGTATATACGACGTTTAATGGGCATCCTTGGGTAAAAATCAAGAGAGCAGTTTAGCTGTGCGGCGTAGGGCAATCTCTGATCCCCAAAGAACAGCTAAGAAAGAGAAAAGAGTATTGGGTAGGGCGTGGAGATTGACCCCAAACCGAATATCGGGTGTTCCACATTTTGGGCCGCTCGCCTTTATTCATTGAATTTCTTTCAAATAATCCTTGAGCGCGATGAGTGGGGTATCAAGTTGCTCCATCGTCCGCGCATTGCTGAAATCAGCGGATAGCCGATGCAACTCTCGCCCCAACGGCGTATCAACACCACCAATAGCGTCCAGCGCCAAACCAATGCAGTGCGCCACCCGAAACTGAATCCCCTTGATATCCCCCCGCCGCACCAACAACCCAAACACCTCCCGCTCATAATCACTCATGATCGGATCATCCCGCAAAATCGGACTCGCCCCCTCCGTCTCATAAGCCAGCTTCAGGCAGAACAGAGCAACAGTTTCCAGCAGCAGTTCCATGGGATGAATCCTTGAGAATTGTCGTACCCGCCGAAACCAGCGAGAAGGTCAAAAGCATCGCCAGCAAGCTGGCTCCTACAGGTCGGCGGGGTGTCAGCCACTTTATCGCAGGCGAAAAAAAAGGCCTTGCTAAGCAAGACCTTTCTTAATTTTGGTGCCCGAGGGAGACTCGCGCAACCTATATAATCCGTGCCCTGCAGAGTGATTATTCATTCAGGGATACAAGTAGGGATACACGCTGCTTCCTACTGGCTTCCCTTGGAAGTCATCAAACTACGGTAAGTCTACTACTAGCGCTTGGGATAAGTAATTGTTCCGAGCAGGCCACAGACCAACCGGTGATCGGACACGTTGAAGATTGCGGGGTCTTTCTCATCCTGTTCGCCGATGAAGAAAACCCATGGCCGTTCTTTGCTATTTTTCTTTTTCGCCTCAATACCCTCTTCACGGAGCACGTCGATTTCATTGCGCACAACTGTGCGTTTTGCCTTCGACCAACCTTCCCGGCAGACCCGGATTCTGTAAGGCCGGACTAGTTTGGGAGGATCTTTGACCCACTCACCTGCGGACAGGTTGATGTAAAGAAAATCCCCCTCTTCTTCGGGTTTGCTCCAGTGAAGCTCTGCGTAGAAAATTTTAGATCGAGTGAAGGTTTCTATCCCCTCGCCACGGAGCTTTTTGAAAGCGTATTGGTACGTCGTGTCATCGATACCAGGCACTTCAAGTGACAAATCCCGATCATAAGGAAAGTCGATAAACGCTCTGCAGATCGGGCGGATGCTGTTGGCTGATCGTCGTCCCTTCGGCCTTTCTTCACCTACATCCCCTGATCGACTTTTGCTGACGCTAGTCGTCTGGGCAGCAGAGGGAGGGAGGTCGATGTCGACGACAGTCCGTTCGTTTCGGAGTTTTAAACGTGCAGGGGACAATGCCGCACTTGTCTCCAGTTCTTTGCGGACGCTTCCTGTCTTCCCTTTGGATACTGTTTTCTTTTCCCCCTCGATATCACACCCTTCAAAGTGGTCTTTTCCGCGAGCACTTCGAAAATGAGGCCGCTGCAGATTAGTTTTTTGATAAGAGGCGGGGAATACATCGAGTTCACAGCCTCTACAGATGTAGCCGTAGGTGTCCACCTCCGGCAAAAGCCAGAGATCCTCAGCTTCAACGATTTCCATGGTTTTTCTGTCGCGCGCCGATTCCATAGCCTCTCCTTAGGTTGAGCTTTAGCGTACCACCGTGCTGGACGAGCAGAAAATGCCGGGGGCCCCTACGGAGAACCGGTAGGTACGGGGTCGGAAACCCGCGGGGCTACGTTAGTGGAAGGATTTCAAAGTTACTGAAATTTCAGGCATTGAAATCGAAAGAATTCTGCTGAAAAAAGGCCATCGTTACCGCATCGGTAACGATGGCCGATTGTGTTGATGATTATGGACACCTCGGGCCGTCAACCGAGTCAACCTGTCAACCAATGTAAAAAAATCAGCCGCTGCCAAGATCGCGCGGGTTTTATGCCCCGTGTCATTCAGAAATGCTCAGGGTCCCCGGCGACCTCCCAACATCTGTGCAACTGCACTGGTGAACGCCGTGTTCACCCGGTTCACCTGTTCACTAAGCTGGGCACCTGTCCGCTAACAAAGTCCGGCGGGTTTCCGACCCCGTACCCATCAAACATCCTTAGGGGCCCAGGCGATGTCGGTGACTCGGTCGATGCATATCCCCTTTTCGTAGTGGGCAGGCGATACCTCCCAAGCGTCCTAGCATTCGGCTCCCCAGCGTTCGAATGCTGCATTAATCAATACCAAGCCTGTATTGCTTTCGCTGGCGGCGCTTTCACTGATGGGGTGTGGGGGCCCGAAAAGACGTGTTACAGGTGTTGCGGGTGTTACTTAATACATTAACTAATTGAATTAATTGTGCTTTTTTGGTGTTACACGCCGTTTGTCTATCATGTGCGTTGGGTGTTACAGGCCAGATAGGTGTTACAGCAGCGTTTACAAATTTGAGTAAACCGTAGGCCACAATTGCCAAGAAGCGGACCAGCCTAAGTCCGCCTCCGACCGACAGCTGCGGATCATAACCGGCAGCGATCAGCCCGACGCGAAAGCTCACGTCCTCATGAAAGTGTTCGATTCATCATGAATCCCTGCGTTCGTCGTATATGCTTTCGCTGCACGCGCTACACCATTGAGCAGCAGCGTATGTTGAGGTGAGATCAGCTCGATCCGCTGGCGATGCACGACATCAAAGTAGCGAAAATCATGAAGAAGGTGGCCAAGCCAATGCGTTCCGAACAAGCGATCTTTGAAGAGTTGGCAGAACTGAGCGTCTCGCCAGGTTACGTGCATGCCGTCGCCTACCTATGCTTCCGGGACAACATGATCCTTTATTCCGGTGAGATGAAGGCTGATGACATGCAGCAGCTCTTCTCAAGGGGGCGGCTAATCCGCACAGAAACATCTACCGTCATCGGCCTTATGCTTAAGCGCGACATCGACTACACCTTGCCCGCGCCGAAGACACTCGAAGGCTACGTCAAGGCGACAGAGGCTTTACTCGAAGAAATTCACCACACCATGTCGGCTGCGATCTGGAAAGATATTGATCCGGCTAAAATCGCCGACAAAGATTTCAACCCGTTCACCAGCGGTGCTGTCCTGCGAGAGCCCATCTTCTACGGGGGTGAATCCGCCTACAGTTTCCAGTACCGAGACTTCTCTCCGGCCAAATATGGACGCGATGACGATTGGCTCACTGCAAACAAGCAGTTCTCCATCCAAGATGCCCGCAACGTCGTCTTTACGATCTCGCGTCTGCAGGACGAAAAGGCGGGCGATACGCTCCATTCGATGCGCACGGCCGCTCCGAAGGATTGGACGTTCCTGCCTTGTTTTACATTTGCGATCCAGGAAGTGGCCGACTGTGCACGTATGGACCCAGCAGTCGTTGAGCGCGTCTTGAAGGCCTTTGCAGCTCCGGCAGGCGCGTGCAACGAGCAGTTCACGGTGCTAAACGACTTCAACATCATCAACGCCAGCCCTCTAATCCCTACGCCGGATGGCCGTTACGCCCTTTTTCACATCTACAGCTTGGTCGAAGCACTCTATGAAGCACCGTTCTATTGGATGGGCGCTGACAAGGCTTATGTCAGCACTGCGATGCAGCACCGCGGCCAATTCACAGAGCAGTTCGCCGTCGAACGACTGACACAGGTTTTTGGTGCGGACAATGTCCTCTCTAACATTGACATATTCGGATCGAAAGGCAACAAACTGGGAGAAATTGATGTCCTGGTCCTGTTCGGCGATCGCGCCCTGCTTCTGCAAGCGAAGTCGAAGCGGTTGACGCTGGAAGCCCGACGCGGCAACGACCTCCAAATAAAGGATGACTTCAAGAAGAGTATTCAAGACTCGAGTGATCAAGCATACCTTTGCGCCCAACTGCTGGAGGAAGGCAAATGCGCGTTCCGGGATGCCGCTGGCAACGCTGTGCCACTGCCGGACAAGCTCAAGCGCATATACGTCCTGTGCCTCATCGCAGATCACTATCCGGCACTCAGCTTCCAGGCTCGGCAATTCCTAAAATGCACTCCGACCGCGACGATCTCTCCGCCATTTATCATGGACGTTTTCGCGCTCGATGCGATGACAGAAATGCTGGGATCGCCGCTTGAGCTACTCAGCTATATTGACCGCAGGACGGGATATACAGAGAAGTTGATGGCGTCGCACGAACTAACGATCCTGTCGTATCACCTCAAGCAGAACCTGTGGCTGAGTAATGAGTACGACATGATCATGCTGGATGACGATATTTCGGCAGACTTGGATTTGGCGATGCTTGTCCGGCGCGAGGGCATTCCAGGCAAAAGTACGCCGGACGGCATACTGACACGGTTTGCCGCGACGGCGCTGGGTCGGATAACAAAGGCCATTGAAGCCTCACCAGAGCCCGCCACTATCGATCTTGGCTTTACATTGCTGACGCTTGATGAGGACACAGTCATTGCAGCTAGCAAGGCTATTGATCAGATAGCCAAACAAGGAGTGGCCGACGGCAAGAGCCACGACTTTACTGCAAGCTTAGGTCAAGGCGATACCGGCCTTACGATCCACTGCAGCAACGATCCGATTGAAATTGCAGGGCCGAGCCTTCAAAGGCACTGTCACGCCCGAAAGTACACCGAGCGAGCGACAACTTGGTTTGGCGTATGCCTTCGTCCGAATGATCAAGCTCTACGCTTCGGGATCAACTTGGATTTCCCATGGCAACAGAGTAGTGAAATGGATGTTCTGACGGAGGGCATGGGTAAGGCGACCAGACTGCACGCTGTTGCCTCAAGGCCGCGCTCGAATGGCCCAAAGGTTGGGCGCAACGACCCTTGCCCTTGCGGCAGTGGGTATAAGTTTAAGAAATGCTGCCTGTCATAATTGCTGGCATCTACATGAAATGCCCCTCGTTACGGGCAGCAATCGGCCCAGAGTGTGTAAAAACGCTTCGCCAAAATTGGAGTGCGCGCGTTTACGTTAAATCTGAAATTTATTGGCACGTCAGCAGATGTGGATTTTTCGTAGAAGCGCGATTTCCAGTCCGGTTTTGAGTACCTGTCGCGCTGAAAAACGTTTTTACACAGCCTCGGCCAAAAGCAGCCGCTCGGTTATTCTTTCAAATTCTTGGCTCGACTCGGCTTCTTGACAGATCTTTGCGGGTTGCGTGGTCGAGTTTTTCTATGAACACTCTTGGTGTCCAGCCTTTCAGTACTCCGTCCAACAGATACGCATCTAGTAAGTCGAGACCGATGTCGGCTGTACCCTCGATCAGCTTGCCGCCCACGGCGCCAGCAATAGCGGCGGCTGGGCCACCAATTAGAGCGCCTATACCCATTCCAACGCCAGCCATCGAAAGGGTTTTGGCCATCTTCCCAGGTCCGGTTTGTAGAAACCCTTGCGGCTTCAGAATGGCCTCGTAGTAGGCCTTGATAACTTCCTGTGAGTCTAGGTCACTATCAATACCGGCCAGCCAGGATCTAAATTTCTTTGCGTAACCTTTGTTTCGCATCAGGAGAAGTTTATCGAAAGGTTGTGTGCAGTTGTGATACATGGACTTCAGATCGGGCACACCTTCGACATCTATGATTTGACAGTAATTGCTTAATGCAATATTCGCCGATCTAAGCCTGCTGTTCGAAGTTAACAAATAGTCGTGAAATTCCGCCTTTGAAACTGAGCTTAATCCGTTCTCTAATAGGTATACATATTCGAGGATGTTTTCGGCGTGTTTGGCTAATCCGTTATAAAGTTTGTTAGGCACATTTCGGTAGGGTACGTTCTTCGAATCAAATCCATAAGCATCTAGTCGCGAACTGTTATAAGCTGAGGTTGTCAGCTCTACAGCGCGATGGGGAAGATGATCTTCCGTAACCTCATACTTGTCTCGCAGCTTTTTAACTAGTGATCTGCGCTTCTGACGTCTCATGGGCGACTTAAGCCATTGCAATCCCAATTCCAAAGACTCCTCAGGGTCAGAATGCGCAGGACTTGACGTATTTCCAGAACCGAGGGGGTCGATGCCGGAGATCGGATCCACCATAAAAGTTATCATCGGTTTCCATAGCACAAATCCTAGTGCATCCTGCTCGATAAGCTCTTCGAAAGCCTTCTCGCCCATGATGCCTATTAAATAGGCTAGGGGTATGTTTTCGCCGTACACCTTAAACATAGTCTTATCAAAAAGCATTAAGTTTTCGAAAGTCGACGCATTAACACTTTTTTGTCTTGGGGTGAAGGCGGCTAAATCTTGTTTGGATACTGGTGTATTTCCAACTAAGTACTTTCGGCAAAACTCGTTGAGATCACAATAAAATGCGTTAATGGACATCCATCGAACTCGCAGCGCGAGCCTCCGACCAGTCGAAAATCGCATCATAGCGATTTTTCAGCGTAGCGTTCTGATCAATGATGCTGAAATGATGCTGAAATGATGCTGAATTAAAGCTCCTCGCGCCAGGTGGGAACATTCCTAAGTACGCTTAGAGGCCCGCGTAGCCTACGGCAGCTGCCGCAGTGCAGAGGTTAGCTGGCTCCTTCGGGTCGATTTTTGCTTGTCGCCACTGTTATCGTTGGGTCGTTTTCTGCCTATCGCGACCGACAGAGAGCGGCCAAACACGGACATTCGGAGGGCCTGTTACGAAACACGGAGCGATTCACTCGGTTGATCCTGTGAGGCCGCGTGATCAACTCAACTCAACGAAGATGATTGTCAGTGGCGAGCGTGCCGAGATAGGCTCCCTCTTCGATGCTCATCGGCGTCGATGGGGTATCAAATCGAAGAAGGGACGCGAGAATTAATGACTTCAATCATATGCTGGAACAACAAAAGCGAGGATTGGTATCCAGGTCTCTGGGCTGTTGCAGACTCTAGGGTTTCAGATGGAACAGGGACAATGACGGATAGCCTGCAAAAATTGTTTGTTTTACCCGTTAATATATATCAGGGCGAAGCCACGGTAACTCGAGAGCATTCTCATAAGATCCTGAGTGTTTGTTACGGGTTTGCGGGTAGCACTCTCATCGGGACTAGCGTAAAAGACATCTTGGCTTTGTGTTTGGACAATCTGACTGAGACGAATTATTACGACGAGAACGGTGATATATCTATGTCAATCGAAGATCGAGTCCCGAGCATTGAGGAGATTGCTAAATTAACGCAAAAAATAGCGCAAAAATATCTGATGGCTGTGGGGGCTTATGACCCCAATAGGGCTCGCTGTGAAATAGTAATTTTCGGCTTCTGCAAAAAACATAACGATACAAAACTCTATGTCCTAAATAACTCTCCAGAACAGCCGGCGAAAATTAGCTTTGAAGAGAGAAATATTTCTGGTGGAGAGTACGTGATTTTGGGAGACCGGAAAGAGGATGTCCGAAAGGAGATTGAACGTAAAAACATAACATGCGCCGAAGAGAAATATTGGAAAGGCAGAACCCCGATCATTGCATTGCAGCAAATAATAAAAAATTCTTCATTAGCAACAATCGGCGGGCACGCTCAGATTTGCATGGCAACCAGGTTCGTTTCTCGCACTATGTACATTTCGGATGTTACTTGCGAAAAATTCTTGCTTCTTGGTTTTGATATGTTTACCGACTTCGGGAAGCTAGGTGGGTTCTCTATCTCTTTCAACCCAACCCTGGGTATTGAAAAGCGTTTGATCGAGTAATAGTTGATTCGCTGTAGACTGGCTACTGATACAGATTACAGCCTCGCGAGACCAGCTTCCGGCGGCGATTTCTGCCCATCTCTCGACCTGCTGCAAAGGGGCGACTGAAGCCTTCCATGAGAGGCAGCAATCGGCCGATTCTGTTGAAAAAGTAGCTCCCCTATCTGGCCTGCGGCAAAATATCTGCATTGGCCAGCAGGGAAGCACGCAGCATGATGGGACAGTTATCGAGTGGGCAGGAGCGACTGTTTTACTCG
>NZ_JACVBM010000029.1:0-64267 GCF_014852385.1 Pseudomonas sp. PDM03
ATCCAGGCCGAGCAAGTCCAGGATGTCCATGAGAGGTCTCCTCAAGTAAGTGAGAACCCCGGTAAGTTTAGATTTAGCGGGGTTCCCGTACTGGGCTGACCATCTCATTAGGGTGGCAGCTGTACGCAGGTTAGTCGGACCGGGGAATTGAAGAAGCCGGCGCACCCGAAGGTGCCCTACGCACAGCCACCATCAAATACAGGTTGGAAAAACCTGCCTGACGGACGCTTGTGCATCTTCAATTACCAGCGAGCGACTAAACCCGATCACTGATGAGCAGTGACACGAATCAAGTTACCGACCAGCTCCAAGGCGCACAAGCCGGCGGATTCTGGCGTAGCCGTAGGCAACGACGCAAGGTGTTGTAGCTCTCAGGAAGTAACTTACAAGGCTTTTAAACAAGCTCGGTCAAGTGGTGTTTAAGTGGCAGCGACACTGCCACTTTTTTTCATTCGGGCAAGCGCTACACAATCGAATCAATATCCAAATGGAAGGGTTTGCCCACCGCATGCCCGCCCGTAATTGCCGCAATAGCCGCGCCATTGTCTTCCGGGGGTGACGGAATCATCGCCAGTGGATCGTGGGCAGTATTTTTCGGATGGGCTCTCCAACGTAGCAGGATTTCTTGCACCCACTCGGGCTGGTCGGCATGGCTGCCATAAACATCGGCCACGGTAACTGTGTGCTTGTGCGGCGCTTCCAGGCGAGCTTGGGTCATCCGGAGATTTTCGACTTCTTTTTCAAGATCCCTGATGTCTTGGGCATCTCGCTGAGGATTGGCATAAGCGCGAGACTGCCTTTCGATTTTCGTGCTCAATGCTTTCAGTTGCCCTCTGACGTTTTCCAGATTGGCGTTGACCCGTTCGAATTCCGTCAACGTCACCCGCGAACGTCTTTTTTCCTGCGCTTCCTGCCAGCGGCGCAGGGTGGCCCAGCAGCCGGGAATGTAGCTGCCAACCATCGAGTGAAGGCCGCCGTCTATTATCTGCCGCAGAAATGAACCACGCTTGGGCAAGCCATTGGTCTGTCGCAGCGCCTCGGCGTAGCCATGGTCGTTGATCGTACTGCAACCCGGTTCCCAGAGAATGGAGGATTTACGTCCATCGTCGAAGTCCACCGGCATGAAGTGACGCAAATTGCCGTGATGCGCATAGGGGTCACCCGTGAAGTTGATGATCCCGCCGATGAAGAAAGCCAAACCACCCACCGGGTGGAGAGCAAGTACCGCTCCATGGGTGGCATATACCGGAACGCGGTTGGACGGCGTGTTCATCCAGGTGGAAGGAACGCTCGGTACGGGGTCGTTGTGGAAGACGACGCGGTGGTGGTGCAGCGATTGTGCAGCTTCGATAAAGGTTGAGTCGGCGGCACGGGGGGCGCCGTAGGTGTAAAGCACGATTTCCGGTTGATACCGTTTATTGCGTCGCAGCATCTCAGCAAGTAACAGCGCTACCGCACCGCCAAGGCTGTGCCCGCAAATCACCAGCTTTTGCCCGTTGTAGAATTTTCCCATGTAGTCCACGACAAATGTGTAGGCCACTTTGGCAGCTCTATAAAACCCGTTGTGTACCTTTCCATCCCCTTGTTCGAAAGGCACCTGGTTAGCATCCGCATCAAGCCAGGCGTCGGCTAAAATCTCACTTGTTCCCCTCACACTTACCAATATCAACTCGTCGTGATGGCTGATAAAGACCTGCGTGTCCGAGCTTTCTGCTTGTTTGCGATCATCGAGGAAGTTCACGTTCGCCGGGTGTTCCTGCTCATTGCCCAACTCCGGATCGTTGACTTCTGGGTACAGCAGCGGGTCGAACGGCACTACTTCCAGACGTTTGGAGTAAGGCACCTCTTCAAACAAGGGGTAAAACTTCGCAGTCTGTGAGCCATCGACTTGCCATAGCTCATCAAATTGCGGCAAGGCATGGCCGAACCAGTTGCCACTGCTGGGCCGAAGTGGAAATCTCACGCTATCCGTTTCGACGGGCTGGGTATTCGGGTCTTGACCAAAGTCGGTGTAACTCAACGTCGACATCAGTGCCAGTTGATAGAGATTGAGTGCGCAAAACTCGTTGCCAGTCGACAGCATCGGCCGCAGCGCCCTCATCGGGCGCACTTCCAGCACATGATGTTTGTTCGGCAGTAAGGCGATCCCTTTTGGTTTGGGCGGTGGCGGGGTGAACCCCAATTCAAACAGACCCATGTCCGCAGGGGTCATGACAGCGCCCATCCCGCTATCCGGGCCATCTTTATTCTGAGGTGTGAATGCTCTGGTTGTTGCGGGCTGACGAAACAGCGTGTGCAACACCGTGTTTGGTGGGGTGCCGCGCGAGGTCAACGGCGGCAAATGAGCTACGTGCTTGACCAGTTCGCTCACTTCAACTTGATAATAGGCATCAGGATCAGCAAGTTCTTTTGCTGGATTTGCCAGAGTGCGTACGCCCGATTTGTCGAAAAAGCGGGTTTTCTCGGCGCGTACTTGTAGTTCGGTGATGGGAAGCGGGTAATGCTTCCTGCGAACTAATTCGCTGTAACCGTCATTAAGTCCTCGATACTCCTCGCTCAGTTTGAGCAGTACCGGGCCACAGAAGTGGTTCTCCACTTTGGCGGAGCCGTTGGTATCTAGTTTTCCGGTGTAAACGGTGTCTTCGTAATCGGTAACTTCGTAAGTCAAACCGGCGTAGGGCTTGCCATCACCAAATTCGTCTACTAGCTGAAAACTTGTCGAGTGGCCACGCAACGGGCAAGCGTGGATGTTGCCTTTCATAAATGGAATATCGCTCGTAGCCAAAGATTCGACACTCATGGGTTTTCCTCCTTGTTTTCCGTGCAGCCTGGGTAAATGGTGCAGATCCGTTCATCCACCATCCTGAAGGTGCTGAAATCCTTGTGATTGCCGTAACAAAACGCATGCTGGTCTTCGAAACCTTTCCCCATACAGCGCTTCCAGCCGTCAGGCACCTTCACCCATGTGTCGCCCTTATAGGGCTCCTCTTCATGGTTTAAGGAAATCTTCAGCTTTACGGTTTTCCCAGGCAACTGATCTAGCGTGTAAGTCGTAAGTGGACGAATTCTCGTGACGTTTCCTTGTGCATCAGTGTTTTTGCAGTAAAGGATTTTTATGAGGTAGCGTTCGGGGCCGACTGTGCGGAAAAACCATTGGCATTCGCCGGAGAACTCACCTACGCCGGCAGCATTGAACGTGCCTTTGTATCGACCCAACTGCTCTGAACGCACGTCAATTGCGGCGTAGTCAGAGCTTCTGTCACTGAGTACCGGGCCAAAGATGCCCGTAATCTTTATCTTCATATGACTAAACGCCAACGGGCACCCGCTCACGGTTCGGTAAAGCGGGATCTCGGAAGTCGCTTCGTATTCCATGTAGACCTTGTTAAATCCAAGCTGAGTACCTTTCCCACCCGGCACGGTGCACGTCTGCCCTTTGGCGGGCTTATAGGTGGCGGTCAGCTCGTACTTGAAGTCAGGCGGAAAATCGGGGACGAAGGTAAAGCTGTCCGACTTGCCGAGCGCAGAACAACCCAATGTCAGGGATAGGCAACTGCTGAGGATCAGACTTTGGATAATCCGTTTCAAGCATGAGGGAGCCCTCCGCAAATATTGCGTTTTTGGGTGCGTCATGGGGTTTCATCCTTGTTTTCCGTGCAGCCTGGGTAAATGGTGCAAATCCGTTCATCCACCATCCTGAAGGTGCTGAAATCCTTGTGATTGCCGTAGCAAAACGCATGCTGGTCTTCGAAACCCTTCCCCATACAGCGCTTCCAGCCGTCAGGCACCTTCACCCATGTGTCGCCCATATAAGGCTCCTCCTCATGGGCCAATGTGATTTTTAGTTTCACTGTTTTTCCTGGCAACTGATCGAGCGTGTAAGCCGTGAAGGGACGACTTTTCGCGACGTTCCCTTGCGCATCAATCTTTTTGCAGTAAAGGATTTTTATGAGGTAACGCTTGGGGCCGACTGTGCGGAAAAACCATTGGCATTCACCTGAGAACTCACTTTCACCGGCAGCGTTGAACGTGCCTTTGTTCCGATCCGACAACTCTGAGCGCACGGCAATAGCGCCATCGTCATAACTGCGGTTGCCCCGTCCAGGGCCAAAGATGCCCATGACCTCGACCTCCACACGGTTCAACGCCAGCGGACAGCCGCTAACGGTTCTGTAAAGCGGGATCTCTGAAGTCGCTTCGTATTCCATGTAGACCTTGTTGAATCCAAGCTGAGTACCTTTCCCGCCTGGCACGGTGCACGTTTGCCCTTTGGCGGGCACGTAGCTGGCCGTAAGCTCGTACTTGAAGTCAGGCGGAAAATCGGGGACGAAGGTGAAGCTGTCCGACTTGCCGAACACGGAACAACCCACGCTCAAGGCAAGGCAACTCCCGAGGGCCAAGCTTTGAAAGATCCGCTTCATACCGGCGCATCTCCCTGCCAATAGAGCACTTGCTGATACACCCGCTCAAAATGCGCCGCCGAGTCCTCTTCCGGCTTCGGTTGCCATGTCCTGGGCGGCAAGTACCCCGGTGCCTTCAAGCACTGAGTCAACAAAAAATGCACCTGCTCGGGTTGCTGCCAATTCCATAAATGGGCCAGTTGAATCAGGCCCCATAACCAGTCATCCACGTTCCGCTCTGCGGCGAGCCGAGCCAGGGCCTCGGTGTGCTCACGGACCAAATAGCGGCGCGTGTTATCGAACTGCACATTCGCGTAGACAATCTCCGGCGTCGGGGTTTTCAGCCACGCCGGCTCAAGGGGCAGCGGATGTTTGCCGGGGTCAGGGTTGTCCGTGACCGTCCATTGCTCGGCGTGCCAGTAACAGACGCTGGCAATCGGCCCCAGATAATCGGCGTACTGCTCGGGTTGCAGATAGCTGAGGGCGCGCCCCAGTACGCGATTATCGTGGAAGCGATACAGCGCCAGATTCGGGCGCTCACCGACCACCAGCCGGTCGCGCCAGTGAGCGACCAAAGCATCAAGGTCCGTGAGAGCGGCGCTTGCCAGCCAGCCCCAATGACACTCTGGCGTATCGAGCAGCGCCTGAATGACCGGATGTTTGACGGTCCCCACCTGAAAAAGAACAGGGCCTGCTTGCGCCATTGAATTCGCCGCCGTGCCTATATACAGATTGCGGTACCGCTCGGCGCCCAGTTCCTTGGTTAACGCGTTGCGCTCGTCGAGATGACCGTCTGAGTCGAGCACCAGATAGAGTTCCCGTGCGGACCGGGATTGATCGAACAGCCATTGTTCAAGGGTATTCATGCGACTTCTCCGATGCTGCATTGGCCAGCAAGACAGGCCTCGCAAAGCGGGCAGTAGTCCGCCGCCTGCTGTCGGGCGCTGGCGACGATGGACATTGGGTTGGCGATAGCGGCATTCGCAGTGCGAGCCGGAGCTTGTAGCGCCTGTAACGGCTGAATACCCGCCAGTGGCGCACCGCCCTCGACGATGGGTACGCTGCTGAAAATCCCGCCCGCGTTGATGACAATGTGGTGACCTCCCGCCGTGAGCGTCAGGCTCATGCCCGCATCGATCACTACGTTGGTGGCAGTGACATGAGCCTGTTGACCAGCCTGAATCACCAGCGAACCCGCGGACGTGGTGCTGCTGTTGCCGCTGATAGTGATCAACTCGTCACCGCCGATCACCGTGCTGCGCGCGCCTTGGGTGGTGTGTAATTCCTTGCCCCTGATCAGGCTGGTGCTGTTGTTGTCCACCTGTTCGAAGCGGTCGTTGTTGATCAGGCTGTGGCTGTCGTTGAGGATCAGTTGCTCGATATCGCGTTGTGCGCGCAGGTAGATTTTTTCCTGCCCGGTGCGGTCTTCAATCGCCAGTTCGTTGTAGCCGCCACTACGTGGCGAGCTTTGGCTGCGCAGCACCGTTCTGGTTTTGTGCTCGGGCAGTGCATGCGCGACGGACATGACCTTGTTGGCCACGCAACCGGTGATCAACGGTTGATCCGGATCGCCTTCCTGAAAAGTCACGACCACTTCCATCCCGACGCGCGGGATCGTCACCGCGCCAAATCCCTCACCCGCCCAGCTGGACGCAACCCGTAGCCAGCAGCTGCTTTTTTCACTGTTGAGTTCCGCTCGATCCCAAGGCAGCTCGACGCGAACCCGGCCGTGTTCGTCGCAAAAAATTTCCTCTCCGGGCGGACCTGTGACACGAGCGGTCTGGCAGACCAACACAGGTTTTCGGGGAGGCAGAGGAGGGCGGTAGAGCACGTCTGACGGAATAGCGTTGAAGCTGTTGCGGTAGCCTTGAGTGAAACCGTCCGCGGGTGGAGAGTCGCTGACGAATGCCTCTTCCAGAGATTGCGGTTGTTTCCCTTCGTGATGAAGGCTTACCAGCAACCACATGCCGTTGCAGGTTGTGCGCGAGTGTTCAGTCAGATCGAACAAGTAACCGCTACGCAGTGTCGGCTGATTGCTTGCTCCCACGACCAACTGATAGTCGCTGCGGTGTCGCTCCAGTGCTTGGCGGACGAGCTGTTTGCCATGTTTCTCAGACTTCATCGGCAGCGGATAGCGGTAGTCTTCAAGCTCGGGGGTGAATTCTGCGGTGAAGCGACTTTCCAGCAACAGGCTCGGGCGTTCCAGGTCATAGTCGCGGCGTGTGACCGTGCTGGTGCGGGTGCTGAAACCCATGGCAAACCGGTGGACGACCGGATGCTCGGCGACCATGCCGGCGCCTTGCCGATAGGGGGTTGCGCCGAGGGTCGGTAAAAAGACCTGGTCGTCGGTGAACACCAGCAAATGACTTTCAGGCGAATGCTGGTGATGCCAGGCAAGACCGTCTTCAGCGCACAGACGCTGGACGAATTCGAAGTCACTTTCCCCATATTGGGTGCAAAACTCGCGCTTGACGCTGGTGCTGACATGGAAGGTAAACACATCCGTCTGCATGCCATGTTTTTGGAGAACCTGAGTGATGATTTGTGGCACGGTCAGATTCTGGAAAATCCGTTGGTTGTGGCTGAACTTTAAGTAGTAGAGGCTGGGGACCAGTGTCAGCTGATAGCGGGTCAGGCGCTTTCCGGATTCGCCCGCAACCACATTTTCGATATGGCCATGAATGCCTTCGCCGTTGAGGCCGAATTGGAGAAATGCGGGTTGGTTGAGCAAGCTTTCCAGATCGAAATCCGGATGCTCGCTGACCAGGTCAACCTGAATCGAATACAAGGCGCTGATGGTTTCCGTGCCTTCGAAGGCCAGCACTTTGAAGTCGTTGCGAATCGTCGGGATAAGGAGGGTGAAGTGGGCAACGTTGGCCGATGCAAGCATGCGCTTATCCTTTTGCTACGTAGTCGCTCGTCCTTAAGCTGAAAGAAAAATCGGCGAAACCGAGCCATACGTGCCCGGATTAAGTCGCCAAAATGCCGGGCACGCTAACAAGGCATGCAAAGTATTGATGTAGGAAGGATCTTGAAGAGTGGTGTGATATTTCCCAGATACCCGAAGTTCCATTTTGGAACTTTGTTTTAAATTCAAAGTGGCCATCATAGTGATGGCACTTTTCTTATCGGCAGTTGTCACTCGTCGCTTTATTCATCGATGCCGTAACATTTCGGAATGCTCCTACATTTATATTTTTTAGTTTTTGGCATGCTGCGCGCCTGCCAAAGGGAGCAATCGGCAATGAATATGCGATTAATTCAGGTGAAAGAAGCGGAGGCCTCTACCTCAACGGTTTCAGGGCGTTGGGTCGAGCGCTGAATTATTAAACTGACATCAGGGATCCCCTTGCTACATATAGGGAGATCTCCTACGAGAGATAAACGCGCTTCGTCTTATTGTTTAATCGGGTGCTTGCTAGTGGCCATCATCGTGAGTACGATGCGCCCACTTTGAAAGAGCACGATCTCAATTGGATGAGACATTTCGCAGCTCTTTGATTCTGTCTCACGCCGTTGGAACTCCAATGAGCGTATGACCGTAATCCAAACTAAAGGCCATGGATGTCCTACTCAAGCAAACTTTCTGCTCATTACCTCGATCTCGCAAAAGCCTCTGTTTCCAAAGAGAATTTCGCGGGCGAGGATGTTCGCTTTTCGAGCGAATATGAGTCACTGGAAAGCGAGCTGGCCAAAGCCTCGTCCATGCACGAAAGCGGTCAGATCGACTGGCTGAAAATCCGTGAAAACAGCGAAAACCTGCTGCGCACCCAGTCCAAGGATTTGCGCGTCGGCGCCTGGCTGACCTGGGCCCTGTACCAGCGCGAATCCTTCCAAGGCCTGCTCGCCGGCCTCGGTTTGCTGCACTACCTGTGCGAAAGCCACTGGGCCGAAGTCCACCCGAACAAGGCGCGTACGCGCTCCGCTGCAATCAGTTGGCTGGTGCCGCGTCTTGAGCAGGTGCTGACCGAAAACGTCGCGATCAAAGAGCAGTTGCCGATGTTTCGCCGTCTGGTGGAACACCTCGAAGGCCTCGACGCCGCGTGCACCGAGCACCTGGGTGACGACGCGCCGTTGCTGCTGCCAATCTCCCGCCGCCTGAAAAACATGGTGCAACGCGCCGCCGACAACCAGCCGGAACCAGGTGTGGTCGGTGCGGCCGTGGCTCAGGTCAAACAAGTCGCGACGCAACTGTTGACGCCCGGCGCGCCGATCGACAACGAAAAAGAAGCCCACAAAGCCCTGCGCGCGCAGCAAGAAAGCGCCCGGCCGCTGTGCGCCTGGTGGCTCAAGCAGAAAGCCACCGACCTGCGTGCCCTGCGCCTCAATCGCACGCTGTTGTGGTTGCCCATCGACGCTGTCCCCGAACGTAATGCCGAGCAGATCACCGTGCTGCGCGGTTTGCCGGCGGACAAGCTCAAGGCCTATCAGGACCGTTACGATCAAGGCAAATACGCCGACCTGTTGGTGGAACTGGAGGCGAGCCTGGCGAAGGCGCCGTTCTGGTTCGATGGCCAGCGAATGGTCTGGGAATGCCTCCAGGCACTCAACGCAGAAATGGCGATGCGCGAAGTGGAAATCCACTTCGCGCTTTTGGTTCAGCGCCTGCCCGGTATCGTCGAATTGCGCTTCCATGACGGCGCGCCGTTCGCCGATCCGGCTACTCGCGCCTGGATCAGCGCCAACGTCATGCCGCACCTGCAAAGCGCCAGTGCGCCGCGCAAAGTCGAAGTCGCCGACACCCAGCCCGCCTGGGAACTGGCCCTCGAAGAGGTCCTGCCGATTCTGCGCAAGGACGGCCTCAAGGCTGCCGTGCAAATCCTCAAGCAGGGCCTGCAAAGCGCCAACGGCGGGCGCGTTCGGTTCTTCTGGCAGTTCGCCCTCGCGCGACTGTGCTTCATGGCCAAAAAGTACGAACTGGCCAAGACCCAACTCGAAACCCTCGACCAAACATTACAGGACTCAGGCCTGCACGCCTGGGAGCCCGATCTTGCGCTGGAAGTGCTGCATTTACTGCATAGCTGCTGCGAGTTGTTGCCGCAGAACCATGCCGTACGTGAACGCAAGGAAGAGATTTATCGCAGGCTGTGCCACCTCGATCTCGAAGTGGTACTCGAATAGGCCCCAGGGCCACAACCGCAAGGAGAAAAGCCATGGCCAAAGAAGGCTCGGTAGCCCCCAAGGAACGCATCAACGTCACGTTCAAACCTGCCACCGGTGGTGCCCAGGAAGAGATCGAACTGCCGTTGAAACTACTGGCAATCGGTGACTACACCCACCGCAAGGACGAACGCAAAGTCGAAGATCGCAAGCCGATCAGCATCGACAAGATGACCTTCGACGAGGTGCTGGCCAAGCAAGAGCTGCAGCTGACACTGAGCGTACCGAACCGTCTTCAGGAAGAAAGCGACACTGAAGAACTGGCCGTGAAACTGCGCGTCAACTCGATGAAGGACTTCAACCCGGCCAGCCTGGTCGAGCAAGTGCCTGAGCTGAAAAAACTGATGGAACTGCGCGACGCGCTGGTGGCCCTCAAAGGCCCGCTGGGTAACGCGCCTGCGTTCCGCAAAGCCATCGAAGGCGTTCTCGCCGACGACGAATCCCGCGGTCGCGTACTGGGTGAGCTGGGCCTGAACGCCGCCGCCCAGGACGTCTGAGTCTCCATCAGCCAAGGAAGCCAACATGAGCACGAGTGCAGCGCAGCAAAAGAGTAACGAGAACGGCGAATACAGCATTCTCGACAGCATCATCGCCGAAACCCGCCTGACCCCGGACGACGAAGCCTACGACATCGCCAAGCGCGGTGTGTCGGCCTTCATCGAAGAGCTGCTCAAGCCGCAGAACAACGGCGAGCCGGTCAAGAAAGCCATGGTTGACCGCATGATCGCCGAGATCGATGCCAAGCTCAGCCGTCAGATGGACGAGATCCTCCACCACCCGGATTTCCAGTCCCTGGAATCGTCGTGGCGTGGCCTGCAGTTGCTGGTCGACCGCACCAACTTCCGCGAAAACATCAAGATCGAAATCCTCAACGTCTCCAAAGAAGACCTGTTGGACGACTTCGAAGATTCGCCGGAAGTGATGCAGGCTGGCCTGTACAAGCACATCTACACCGCTGAATACGGCCAGTTCGGTGGTCAGCCGGTAGGCGCGATCATCGCTAACTACTTCATGTCCCCAAGCTCGCCGGACGTGAAACTGATGCAGTACGTGTCCAGCGTTGCGTGCATGTCCCACGCGCCGTTCATTGCCGCCGCCGGCCCGAAATTCTTCGGCCTGGAAAGCTTCACCGGCCTGCCGGACCTGAAGGATCTGAAAGATCACTTCGAAGGTCCGCAATTCGCCAAATGGCAGAGCTTCCGCCAGTCGGAAGACTCCCGTTACATTGGCCTGACCGTGCCGCGTTTCCTGCTGCGCAACCCGTACGATCCGGAAGAAAACCCGGTCAAATCGTTCGTGTACAAAGAAACCGTCGCCAACAGCCACGAGCACTACCTGTGGGGCAACACCGCCTACGCGTTCGGCACCAAGCTGACCGACAGCTTCGCCAAATTCCGCTGGTGCCCGAACATCATCGGCCCACAGAGCGGTGGCGCGGTTGAAGACCTGCCGTTGCACCACTTCGAAAGCATGGGCGAAATCGAAACCAAGATCCCTACCGAGGTATTGGTCAGCGACCGTCGTGAATACGAACTGGCCGAGGAAGGCTTCATCTCCCTGACCATGCGCAAAGGCTCCGACAACGCGGCGTTCTTCTCCGCAAGCTCGGTGCAGAAGCCGAAGTTCTTCGGCATCAGCGCAGAAGGCAAGGCGGCAGAGCTGAACTACAAGCTCGGCACTCAACTGCCGTACATGATGATCGTCAACCGCCTGGCTCACTACTTGAAAGTGCTGCAGCGCGAGCAACTCGGTTCGTGGAAAGAACGCACCGACCTCGAGCTGGAACTGAACAAGTGGATCCGCCAGTACGTGGCCGACCAGGAAAACCCGAGCGCCGAAGTCCGTGGTCGTCGTCCGCTGCGTGCTGCCCAGATCATCGTCAGCGATGTCGAAGGCGAGCCTGGCTGGTACCGCGTCAGCCTGAACGTGCGTCCGCACTTCAAGTACATGGGTGCCGATTTCACCCTGTCGCTGGTTGGCAAGCTGGACAAAGAGTAAGCGGAGCTAACTCATGACTGGATACGGCAGCCTTTTCGAACGCCTGGGTGGCGACGCGGACAAACGCGTCGGCTGGAGCCGCGAGGTCTCCGCCATGGCGTCCGTGGCTGCCCATCTGGCCAAGATGCTCAGCACCCGTGCGGGCAGCGTGCAAACGCTGTCCGATTACGGGCTACCCGATCTCAATGACATGCGCCTGAGCCTGCACGACTCCCTGAGTCAGGCCCGCCTGGCCATCGAAAGCTTCATCGAAGCCTACGAACCGCGCCTGAGCAACGTGCGTGTCATCTCCCTGCCGCGTGACAACGATCAGCTTCGCCTGTCCTTCAGCATCGAAGGCCTGCTGGAAGTTGATGGTTTCAAGCGCCAGGTCAGTTTCGCCGCGCGCCTGGATGGCAGCGGTCAAGTCAAGGTCACTTAAGGAGATTCGTATGTCCGGCAAACCAGCAGCACGCGTATCCGACCCCACCGCTTGCCCGCTCCCCGGCCACGGCACCAACCCGATCGCCGCCGGTTCCGGCGACGTCTTCTTCGACGGCCTCGCGGCCGCCCGCCAAGGCGATGCCTCGGCGTGTGGTGGTGCGATGTCGGGAGGGTTGGCGACGACGGTTTTGATTAACGGGAAACCGGCTGCGACAGTGGATTCCGTTGGGACTCATGGCAACAAGGTTACGGCCGGGTCCGGGACGGTGATTATCGGGAATTCTCATTCGCCGGTGCCGTTTGTGGCGCCGTTGCCGTTAATGCTGTTTACCCACACTCAGCATGTAGTGATGGAAGATCAGGATGGAAATCCTCTGCAGGATATTCCCTATCAGATCACTACGGCTAAAGGTCAGGTCATCTCTGGCCAGAGCGATGCGATGGGAAGAACCCAGTTAGTCGGTGGTAAGGAAGGTGAAGCCTTCGACTTTCACGCTGCGATTGGTGGGGCAATGGTATGAGTGCAGAAGTTCTATCTACATTAATGGCGCGCTCAATTGCACTTACTCCAAAGGAAGACAAAGCACCAAAAAAAGTTACTTACAAGGTGTTCTGGAAAACAACTGCTTTCTGGACTGATGCGGATATTGCTGACTATCACAAAGAAGCACCAGAGATAGCAGAACGGCTTATCGTAGAAAAATACTGGACTAAAGAGGGGGCGGTTAGCGGAAATAAATTCACCTGTGAAGATTTCGCACTCAGATTGCTTTGTGAATTTTCCTCTAGTCGCGGGTTGCCGATTAAGCTAAAAACCGGAGTAAGAACCTATAGAAATATGGAGAACTACTCTGCCGCTGAGCATGATCGCTACCTATCGCACATGTATGGTTTCTGCGAAATGGTCATGTTGACTTACGGCGCCCCAGATATGCAGCGAGTTGGCGAAAATACGTTATCGGTCGAGACAGCCGAGGCCTTGCTACCTGGAGATATCCTCGCTCAAGCATTGGACCGGCCCAAGGACATCGCCCACCACGTTCAAATTACCGTGAGTGTCAACGAGTCGAAAATCGAAATTAGGCAGGGCAACACAAGCGGAGTAAGCGTCCGTCCTTTCACTACGATTCAAAAATGGCTTGGATCAAACATGGCTGATCCGCAAAACTCGGGCTACGCGGGAATGCCGATAGAGAAAGGATATTACACAAAGCATGCGGTGGGTTGGACTTACCGTAATGAAAGTACAGGGGCAATGGCTGAAGATTTCCTGAAGAAATTCCTGTTTTATAGGTGGAATTTTATGGAGTTCAACAAATGACTTTTCGAGACTATTTGGCAAGCGTTGCTGATAGCGATTTTTTTGGTGTGTTGGCGATTTTATGTTCGTTAGTGGCGCTGGTGGGGTTGTTTAGACAAGTCAGAGAAAGGCGCCTCCATAAAATTATGATGTATGTGTGTGTGCTGATAGTGCCGGTGATTCATATCATTGGTACTTATTACTTAAATCAGCCGCCGGCCTGAATGAGCCAGTTTTGTGAGTGGGGGCCGCGCAAAAAGGGGTCTGCCCCCATTGTCAATTTTGCTGATGACAAATTGGAAATAGACGAATGAAGATTCTGAAAAGACTAGCCATCTCACTCGCTATTATCTTTGTTCTGCTCGTAGTGGCGGTGTTTGCTCTGCTGGAGCGTGATGACGGAAAGGGGCCTGTATTGAAAGATCATCCAAATGCTTTTTGGAGCGGGGCGGAAGACGGTGGCTCCTTCTTTGAAATTACAAAGTCGAGCCCCCCAAGCTACTACGTCGAAATACGCCATGAAAGCGGTGATATCTGGTCCAAAGGCTGGGTGACACATGTGAAGACGGACGGGAGCCAGCTTTCTAACGAAGATTTTATGGGTTACGACGGAGGTGATGAAGTTTACTTGCAGGACGAAACTGCATTGAAGTTGAACCCGGCGTTGGTGAAGTAACATGACAGCATGCGCATTCCTTAACTTAACGGAAAAGGGGGCTGTCCTCAATGTTTGCTTGGTTTCAGGTGAGCAGCGCCGGCTCGAATTGGCAAAGACCCTCTATTCGCGGAGGCTTGCGTTGATGAGTAGTGCAACAAAAGTCAAAGCTATGATCATCATGGCAGTCGCATTGATCGTACCGTTTGCATTGCTCGAAATTTATGCGGTTGTCCGGTTTGGATTTGCTGAACCTTATAGTTATTTGCTTTCCGTTCCATTGGGAGTGATTTCGTTCTTACTATTGCAGTTCGCTATTGGTTATGGGGTGGTTAAGGGGTGGGCGGTCTGCAGAATGCCTGGTAACTACTATTTGTTGGTGCTTTGGATAGTCAGCTTGTTGGCGCTATTTGTGCTTCCTGTGTGTTATTCAGGTGGGCCAATGTCGTGATTAGGTATTTTTATTTTTTTATCTCTGCGAATTTGCTTTTTATGTCATTCACTGACCCAAAAACCAGATGGTTAGTGAGTGGTGTTGATGTTTACGGAAGTTTGTTTGTTTTTTGTGCGGTGCTTTATATTCCGCTGATGGCATGTGTTTTTTATTATTTTGTAAAGACAGTGGTAGTTGTTTTTAAGTCGAAGCGCTTACAAGCTGGATTTCATTCCTTGGTCGCTACCGCTGTAGGTGTTGTTGCGCTTTATAGCTTCAATCACTGGGTGTTCAATGAAATTTACTAATAATCCAGCGCAGAACATCCAGAAAAGTGGAAGTTGCGCTTGTCCGAATTTTTTCAGGGTTGTGCTCTGGGTACCGCTATTGGTGTTGTTGCTTCTCATATTGATTGAGCAGAGCAACGAAAGCGCGTCGGTTTTGAACTGGCATCAGATGATGTTGATCTACGTCCTCGCATTCGGCATCCCGGCCTATACCGCTTTTGCCCTGTGGGCAACGCGTGCGCTGAGCGGAAAAACCGAACAGCAGATCATCAAAAAAATCTGGTGTGCACCGTTGATGTTCATCCCGTTTTACTTCGTCCCCTGGGTGATTTATGGGCTGGTAAACGCATTGCTGGGTGATATGGCTGGCTTCGCAATGACGTTGGGCTGGCTGGCGTTTTTACCGTACTTGCTCATCGTCGGCTACGTGGTTTCCGGCCTGACCGTCGCGCTCTACAGGACAGTTTTTTCATGAGATCCACCACCAGGAAGGTACCCCGTGTCCTTTAACCACTACTACCAAAGCGAACTCACCGCACTTCGCCAGTTAGGTCGTCGATTCGCCGAGCGTAGCCCGGCGTTGGCGCCTTTCCTTGGCCAGGCCGGCCGAGATCCAGACGTGGAGCGGTTGCTGGAGGGTTTTGCATTCCTGACCGGTCGCCTGCGTCAGAAGCTCGACGACGAACTGCCGGAGCTCAGTCATTCCCTGATGCACCTGCTGTGGCCCAACTACATGCGGCCGTTGCCGGCGTTCAGCATTTTGCAGTTCGATCCGTTGAAGCGTTCGGGTCCTGCGTTGAGGGTCGAGCGCGACACGCCAATCGAGAGCGTGCCGATCGATGACGTGCGTTGCCGCTTCCGCACCTGCTACCCAACCGAGGTGTTGCCGCTGGATCTGGCCGCGCTGAATTACTCGGTGAAGGGCGACGGTTCGCTGTTGAGCCTGCGTCTGGAGATGAGCGCCGACGGTCACCTCGGTGAGCTGGAGTTGAGCCGCCTGCGTCTGCACTTCGCCGGTGAGCGCTACATCAGCCAGATGCTTTACCTGAGCCTGCTGCGCAATCTGGAAGGCATTGAGCTGATCCCGCTGGACGGCGCCGGCAAGCCCATCAACGGCGTCAACGGCACGCCGATGGCGTTCAAGATGCCCGGCGATCGGGTGCAGCCGGTGGGTTTTGCCGAAGAAGAAGCGTTGATCCCGTATCCGCTGAACACCTTCCGCGGCTATCGCTACTTGCAGGAATACTTCGCCTTCCAGGACAAATTCCTCTTCGTTGATATCAACGGTCTGGACCTGCTCAAAGCCCTGCCGGAAGACACGCTCAAGCAGATGCGCGGCCTCGAATTGCGCTTCGACATTCGCAAGAGCGGCATCATGCGCATGCGTCCGACCCTGGACAACGTGAAGCTCTACTGCACGCCCATCGTCAACCTGTTCAAGCACGACGCCTTGCCGATCCGCCTCGACGGCAAGCAGGACGAATACCTGCTGCTGCCCGCTGAATTCGATCTGCAAAATTGCGGCGTGTTCTCGGTGGAAACCGTGACTGGCTGGAAGCCCGGCGGCCTCGGTTATCAGGAGTACGTGCCGTTCGAATCGTTCGAGCACGACCCGAGTTTCGACGTGCCCAACAGCCGTCCGCATTACAGCATTCGCCAGCGTTCCTCCTTGCTGCACGACGGCCTCGACACCTACCTGAGCTTCGGCATCCGCCACACCGAAGCCCATGAAACCCTGTCGATCGAGCTGATGTGCACCAACCAGAACCTGCCGCGCAAGCTCAAGCTCGGAGACATCTGCATGGCCTGCGAAGAGACGCCGGAGTTTTTGAGCTTCCGCAACATCACCCCGGCCACGTCGAGTTTCGCGCCGCCGCTGAACCGCGACTTCCTCTGGAAGTTGATCAGCAACATGTCGCTTAACTATTTGTCCCTGGCCGACGTCAATGCGTTGAAGGTGATTCTCGAAACCTACGACTTGCCGCGCTACTACGACCAACACGCGGAAAAGGTCAGCAAGCGCCTGCTCGGCGGGCTCAAGTCGATCAAGCACCACCACGTCGACCGGTTGCACCGAGGGTTGCCGGTACGCGGGTTGCGCACCGAGCTGACCATCGACCCGGAAGGGTATATCGGCGAGGGCGACCTGTTCGTTTTCGCTTCGGTTCTCAACGAGTTTTTCGCGCTTTACGCCAGTCTCAATTCGTACCACGAGCTGCGGGTAAAAAGCACACAGGGAGAGGTGTACCAATGGACACCACGTATGGGCCTGCAGCCGCTTCTTTAAGCGGACTGACCCGAGGAATACGCGAGTACTCGCTGTTTCAGGCCGTGCTGCTGGTGATTGACCGGCTGCGCGAGGCCCACCCGCACCTGAGCGAAGACGACCTGTACGACCAGCTGGAATTCCAGGCCAACCCGAGCCTGGGTTTCCCTGGCAGCGACGTTGATCGCGTGGAGTTTTTCCAAGAGCACGGGCACATGCGTGCGCGCCTGCGGTTCAACCTGATCGGCCTGGTCGGTTCCGGTTCGCCGCTGCCGGCGTTCTACGGCGAACAGGCGTTGGGCGACAGCGAAGACGGCAACCCGACCCGCAACTTCCTCGACCTGTTTCACCATCGCCTGCAACGGCTGATGCTGCCGATCTGGCGCAAGTACCGCTACCGCGCAAGCTTCCAGAGCGGTGCGCTCGACCCGTTCTCGGCGCAGCTGTTTGCCTTGATCGGCCTTGGCGGCGAAGAGATCCGCAAGGCCCAGGAACTGAACTGGAAACGCCTGCTGCCGTACCTCGGTTTGCTCAGCTTGCGGGCGCACTCGGCGGCGCTGATCGAAGCGGTACTGCGTTACTACTTCAAGCACGCCGAACTGACCATCGAGCAATGCATCGAGCGCCGGGTGGAGATTCTCGACGAGCAGCGCAACCGTCTGGGCCGCGCCAACAGCCTGCTCGGCGAAGACCTGGTGCTGGGCGAACACGTGCGCGACCGCAGCGGCAAATTCCGCATTCACATCCGCGAACTCGACTGGCAACGCTTTCACGAATTCCTGCCGATCGGTTTCGGCTACCAGCCGCTGTGCGCGCTGGTGCGGTTCACCCTGCGTGACCCGCTCGACTACGACATTCGCCTGGTGTTGCGCCAGGAAGAAATCCGCGAACTGCGCATCGGTGAGCAGAACGCCTGTCGCCTGGGATGGACCAGTTGGCTGGGCCGCGAAAAAGCGGACGGCGTGGTGACCCTGGGCAGCAAAATTCATTAAGGACAGATGACCAATGATCAACGTAGACCTGCAACAACTTATCCAGGCGCTGGACGCCGAAACCCGTCGTGATCTGGAAAGTTCTGCCGAACGCTGCGTCGCCCGTGGCGGCAGCAAGATCCTCGTCGAAGACTTGCTGCTGGGCCTGCTGGAGCGCCCGCAAGGCCTGCTCGCACGCGCGCTGCAAGACGCCGAAGTGGATGCCGGCGAGCTGAGCGCCGCGCTGCAATCGCGGGTCGAGCACAGCGCCTCGCGCAACCCGGTGTTCGCCCCGGAACTGGTGCAGTGGCTGCAAGACGCGTTGCTGGTGGCCAACCTTGAACTGGGCCAGAGCCAGGTCGAGCAAGCCGCGTTGATCCTCGCGCTGCTGCGCAACCCGATGCGCTACGCCGGCAGCCGCTACCAGTCGTTGCTGGCCAAGCTGAACATCGAGCGCCTGAAAGAATTTGCCCTGTCGCAGAAAGAGCAACCAGCCACCGGTAAGCCTGCCGTGCCGGGCGAATCGCTGCTGCAGCGCTTCACCCACAACCTGACCCAACAGGCCCGCGACGGTAAACTCGACCCGGTGCTGTGCCGCGATGGCGCGATTCGGCAGATGGTCGACATCCTCGCCCGTCGCCGCAAAAACAACCCGATTGTGGTCGGCGAAGCTGGTGTTGGTAAAACCGCGATTGTCGAAGGTTTGGCTTCACGCATTGCCGCCGGTGAAGTGCCGCAAGTGTTGAAAGGCGTCGAGCTGCTGTCGCTGGACATGGGCCTGTTGCAGGCCGGCGCCAGCGTCAAAGGTGAGTTCGAGCGTCGTCTCAAAGGCGTGATCGATGAGGTCAAAGCCTCGCCGAAACCGATCATCCTGTTCATCGACGAAGCCCACACGCTGATCGGCGCGGGCGGCAATGCCGGCGGTTCCGATGCGGCCAACCTGCTCAAACCAGCCTTGGCCCGTGGCGAGTTGCGCACCATCGCAGCCACCACCTGGGCGGAGTACAAGAAGTACTTCGAAAAAGACCCGGCCCTGGCCCGTCGTTTCCAGCCGGTGCAACTGCACGAACCGACCGTCAGCGAAGCGGTGACCATCCTCCGTGGTTTGGCGCAGGTCTACGAGAAGAGCCACGGCATCTACCTGCGCGATGACGCGGTGGTGGCGGCGGCTGAGTTGTCCGCCCGTTACCTCGCCGGTCGTCAGCTGCCGGACAAAGCCGTCGATGTGCTCGACACTGCCTGCGCCCGTGTTCGCATCAGCCTCGCCGCCGCACCTGAAAGCCTTGAACGTCTGCGTGGTGAACTGGCTGAAGGAGGTCGTCAGCGTCAGGCGCTGCGTCGTGATGCTGAAGCCGGTTTGTTGATTGATCACGAAGCGCTCGACGCGCTGAAAGATCGTCTGGCTGCCGCCGAAGACGAAATGGTCGCCCTCGAAACGCTGTGGACCGAACAGAAAGAACTGGCCGAGCGCCTGTTGGATCTGCGTCAGCAACTGGCCAAGGCTCGCGAAGCGGCTGCCGTCGAACCGACCGTCACGGTTGAAGAAGACGCCGAAGGCACGGTGATCGAAACCCTCGATACGGTGAATGACGTCGCGTCCCTCGAAACCGCGCTCAACGAAACTCACAAAGCCCTGACCGATGCTCAGGTCAAAGAACGCCTGGTGAGCTTCGAAGTCTGCCCGCGTCTGGTCGCCGAAGTCATCAGCGCCTGGACCGGCGTGCCGCTGGCGCAACTGGCCCGCGAGCACAACGCCAAGGTCGCCAGTTTCGCCACCGACCTGCGCACCCGCATCCGTGGTCAGGAACAAGCCGTTCACGCACTGGACCGCTCGATGCGCGCCACCGCTGCCGGCCTGAACAAACCCGATGCACCGGTTGGCGTGTTCCTGCTGGTCGGCCCGAGCGGCGTCGGCAAGACCGAAACCGCGCTGGCCCTCGCCGATTTGCTGTACGGCGGTGATCGTTTCATCACCACCATCAACATGTCCGAGTTCCAGGAGAAACACACCGTGTCGCGCCTGATCGGTGCACCACCGGGCTACGTCGGTTACGGCGAGGGCGGCATGCTCACCGAAGCCGTGCGTCAGAAGCCGTACTCCGTTGTGCTGCTCGATGAAGTCGAAAAGGCTGACCCGGACGTGCTCAACCTGTTCTACCAAATCTTCGACAAAGGCGTGGCCAACGACGGCGAAGGTCGCGAGATCGACTTCCGCAACACGCTGATCCTCATGACCTCGAACCTGGGCAGCGACCGCATCAGCGACCTCTGCGAAAACGGCGCGCGGCCGACCGCCGAAGTGCTCGAAGAAACCATTCGCCCGGTGCTCAGCAAACACTTCAAACCGGCGCTGCTGGCGCGGATGCGCGTGGTGCCTTACTACCCGGTCGGCGGCCCGGTGCTGCGCGAGCTGATCGAAATCAAACTCGGTCGTCTGGGCGAACGCCTGAACCGTCGTCAGCTGGATTTCACCTACTCGCAAGACCTCGTCGATCACTTGGCCGAACGCTGCACCCAAAGCGACAGCGGCGCGCGCTTGATCGACCATTTGCTGGACCTGCACGTGCTGCCGCTGGTGGCCGACCGCTTGCTCGACGCGATGGCCACGGGTGAAAGCCTCAAGCGCGTCCACGCGACGCTAGACGGCGGCGCCAGCGTGACCTGCGAGTTCGCCTGAGGTGGGTGTGATGTTCACTCAAGTGCCGCAGCCGCTGGTGTATGCCGAAGCGTTGCTGGCGCAGTTCGCCAGCCTGTCGCGCGCGGCGGACGGCGCTGCGCTGCTGGGTGACTTCGTGCGCGGGGTGGCGGAACTCAGCGGCTGCGAGTTGACGCAGCTGTACCTGCTGGACGCAACCCACACGTGCCTGGGGATGAACGCCGAGTGCCTCAACGGCATTCTGCAACCGCGCGAATCGGCGAGCCTGCCGGCGGATTACAACGGTGAACAACTGCTGCAATTTGCCCTGTGCCAGAACCGCGTGGTGAGCCTCGGCGAACTGAGCGGCAGCCTGCACGAAACCAGCTTCCTGCCGCCGCAGGCCACACCGTGGCAGTCGCTGCTGTGCGTGCCGCTGGTCAATCAGCAGAAGGCGGTCGAAGGTTTGCTGCTGTGCGCCAGCCGCCGACACATGGACCTGCAAGGCTTTGCCGATTCCCTCGGGCAACTGGGGTCGTTTGTGCTCGGCCAACTGCATCTGCTGCAACGCCTGCGTCAGCCGGTCGGTGATGCACGGCCATTGAAAGCCAGCGTCCCGAGTGCCAGTGGTTACGGTTTGATCGGCAAGAGCAAGGCCATGCGCGAAACCTATTCGCTGATCAGCAAAGTCCTGCACAGCCCGTACACCGTGCTGCTGCGCGGCGAGACCGGCACCGGCAAGGAAGTGGTCGCACGCGCCATTCACGACTGCGGCCCGCGCCGTTCCCAGGCGTTCATCGTGCAGAACTGCGCAGCGTTCCCCGAGAACCTGCTGGAAAGCGAGCTGTTCGGCTACCGCAAAGGCGCCTTCACCGGCGCGGATCGCGACCGCGCCGGGCTGTTCGACGCGGCCAATGGCGGCACCTTGTTGCTCGATGAAATCGGCGACATGCCGCTGTCGCTGCAAGCCAAGTTGCTGCGCGTGTTGCAGGAAGGCGAGATCCGCCCGCTGGGTTCCAACGACACCCACAAGATCGACGTGCGCATCATCGCCGCGACGCACCGGGATTTGTCGGTGTTGGTGAGTGAAGGCAAATTCCGCGAGGACTTGTACTACCGCCTCGCGCAATTCCCGATCGAGTTGCCGGCCCTGCGTCAACGCGAAGGCGACATCCTCGACCTGGCCCGGCACTTCGCCGACAAGGCTTGCTCGTTCTTGCAGCGCGATGCGGTGCGTTGGTCCGATGCGGCGCTGGATCACCTGTCCGGTTATGCCTTCCCCGGCAACGTGCGCGAACTCAAAGGCCTGGTCGAGCGCGCGGTGTTGCTGTGCGAGGGCGGCGAGTTGCTGGCCGAGCATTTCTCCCTGCGCATGGAAGCCGTGCCGGAAGACAACAGCCTGAACCTGCGTGAACGCCTTGAGCAGGTTGAGCGCAGCCTGCTGCTCGATTGCCTGCGCAAAAACGACGGCAACCAGACCCTCGCCGCCCGCGAACTCGGCCTGCCGCGTCGCACGCTGCTGTACCGCCTCGGGCGCCTGAACATCAATCTCGGTGACTTCGATGGCTAGGCAAATGACCGTCGATTTCACCTCATTCGCTTCTGATAGCGCCGCCCGAACGGGCCGGCGCTTTGTGCTTTGTCTACCCCTGGAGACCCTCTGATGTCTGTTCGTCACTGGCAAGCCGTCCTGCTGACCCTCGTCGTTCTATGCGGCCTTGGCGGCTGCAGCGGCAATTACAAATTCAACGACAACACCTATCGCCCATTGGGTGATCCGCAGGCGGTCAAACGCGGCAAGTGACCGCAAGGAGTATCACCATGGAATTGGTTTTCGAAATGCTGAACACCAAGCAGTTCGTGCCCACGGAGCTGTGCCAGAAGACCTTCAAGCAGGCCGGCGGCGTGATTGGCCGGGGCGAGGATTGCGACTGGATCATCCCGGACCGCAAGCGTCATCTGTCCAATCACCATGTGGACATCAGCTTTCGCGAAGGGACGTTCTTCCTGACCGACACCAGCAGCAACGGTGTCCAGGATGGCGGGAGCGGCGCACGCCTGCGCAAGGGCGAACCGATGCGCATCGAGCATGGCAGCACCTACGTGCTGGGTGATTTCGAGATCCGTGCGCGGCTGGTGCGCGACCCGGCGACCTTCGACGTCGAAGTCGGTCGCCCACAAGCGGCGGGCAGCATCATCCCGGATGACGCGTTCCTTGATCTCGATCCGCTGAACGCCCTTGATCAGCAAGAGCGCGTGTACTCGGAAATCGAAGAGTTGATCACCCCGAGCACGTCCATCGAGGACACCCGTCAGCGCGCCGACTACGCGCGCATCGACATGGAAAGCCTGATGGTGCCGGAGTTGATCAACGCCCCCGCCGAACCTGCGCCAAGCCCTGTCGCAAAAGCGCCTGAGCGCCAGAGCGAAGGTTTCTGGGAGCACTTCGGTGCGGCGCTGGGCGTGGACCTCAAAGGCCTCGACCACGACGCCCGCGAAGCCCTGGCGCTGAACGCGGCACGTCTGCTCAAGCAAAGCGTCGGCGGTTTGCAGCAGAGCCTGCGCACCCGCAGCGAACTGAAAAACGAACTGCGTCTGGCCCAGACCACCGTGCAAGGCACGAACAAGAACCCGCTGAAATTCGCCGTCGATGCCGGTGAAGCGCTGGGCATTCTGTTGCAGCCGAACAAGCCGGGCCAATTGCCGGCCGAGCAGTCGATCTCCCGTGCATTCCGTGATTTGCAGGCGCATCAGGTGGCCTTGCTGACCGCCAGCCGCGCCGCCGTTCGCGGAACCCTGGAACACTTCTCGCCGCAGCAACTGACCCTGCGTTTCGAGCGCGACAACAAGCCGTTGCTGGCCACCTCCGGCAGCCGCTGGAGAGCGTACGGTCGTTATCACCAGGCCCTGCGTCAGGACGATGACTGGAGCGAACGCCTGCTGGCCCGCGACTTCGCTCAAGCCTACGAAGAACAGATCCGTCTGATTTCCACCCTTCACACCGACCACCAAGGATGATGCGCATGTCTCGCTGCTCGACCGCTTTTTTCAAGATGCTGACTGCGTTCGCGGTGCTGGTGCTGCTGGCCGGTTGTTCGTCGCTGTCGCCGTATTCCAAAGTGACCAAGGTCAACCTGAAGCTCACCGGCAGCGATCAGCTGAACCCGGACCTCAACGGGCGCCCGTCGCCGGTTGTCGTGCGTCTGTTCGAGCTCAAGCACCCGGTGACATTCGAGAACGCCGACTTCTTCAGCCTGTACGAGCGCGCCAAGGAATCCCTGGCCCCGGACCTGGTGGCTAGCGAAGAACTCGAACTGCGCCCGGGCGAAACCATTGAGCTGAAACTCAGTGTGGAGGAGGGCAGCCGTTACGTCGGGATCCTCGCGGCCTACCGCGACCTGCCGGAAACCAAATGGCGTTACACGGTGCAAGTCACTCCGCTGGAAGTCACCGAGGCTGACCTGACCCTCGACCAGGCCGGTATTCGCAACAGCAACGAAAAGCTCGCCAAGGCGGATGACTGATCATGAATTCCCATAAAGTCATTTGGCAGGAAGGCATGCTGCTGCGTCCGCAGCACTTCCAGCACAACGATCGCTACTACGACCACCAGATGAAAACCCGCACCCAGTTGCTGGGCAGTTACACCTGGGGTTTCCTCAATCTCGACATCGATTTGCAGTTCCTCAACATGGGCAAACTGGTGATCAGCCAGGCCTCGGGGATTCTGCCGGACGGCAGCCTGTTCGAACTCGGCGGCAACACCGAGCCGCTGGCGCTGGACGTGCCGCCGAACACCGGCAATACGCCGATTTACCTGGCGCTGCCGCTGGTCACTGGTAACCACATCGAGTCGCGCCGCCCGGAGCAATCCGACGTGCTGGCGCGCTACACCGCGTACGAAGCGGAAGTGGCCGACTCCAACGCCGGCGACGATTCTGCCAGCCAGGTCAGCTGCGGTCGCCCGGACTTCAAACTGTTGCTCGGCGAGCAGCAGAGCGATCAGGCCTACGTGAAGCTGAAGATCTGCGACGTGCTCGACACCACGCCCGATGGCGTGATCAGCCTCGATCCGGATTTCGTGCCGACCTACATTCAGGCGCATTCCTCCAGCTACTTGCTGTCGTGCCTGAAAGAAGTGATCAGCATGCTCGGTCACCGGGGCGACACCATCGCCGAGCGCATTCGCTCCAACGGCAAGGTCGGTGGCGCGGAAGTCGGCGACTTCATGATGCTGCAACTGATCAACCGCACCGAGCTGCTGCTGCGTCACTACCTCGGTCTGGAACAGGTTCACCCGGAAGAGTTGTACCGCACGCTGCTGACCATGCTCGGTGATCTGGCGACCTTCTCCAGCGACAGCAAACGCCCGCGTCTGGACAGCCGTTACCAGCACAGCGATCAGGGCGCGAGCTTCCGCAAACTGATGGAAGCGATTCGTCAGGTGCTGTCGATGGTGCTCGAACAGCACGCCATCGAACTGGTCCTGCAAGCGCGTCAGTACGGGATCATCGTCTCGCCGTTGCACGACCACAAACTGCTGGGCTCGGCGTCGTTCGTGCTCGCGGCCAGCGCCAACTGCGATTCCGAAGAACTGCGCCACCGCTTGCCGGCGCACCTCAAGGTCGGCCCGGTGGAGCGCATCCGCCAACTGGTCAACCTGCACCTGCCGGGCATCAAGGTCAAACCGTTGCCGGTGGCCCCACGGCAGATCGCGTTCCACTCCAACAAAACCTATTTCATTCTCGAACTCAGTTCCGAAGACCTGGCACAACTGGAGCGCTCCGGCGGCTTCGCGTTCCACGTGTCCGGCGAATTCGCCGAGCTTGAATTGAAATTCTGGGCCATCAGGAACTGACCGACATGATCAAGGACATGGAACACCATCAGGACGATAAAACCGTCTTGCTCGACCGCCAGGGCCACGGCCCGGCGCAAAGTCCGCTGACCGACTTCGCCGCACCGCCGCGTTTCGAACAACTCGAAGAGCGGATGATCTACGCCGCCCGCCTGCGCCCGGCGGAGACCTTCAACATCAGCCTCAATTCGCTGGTGGCCGCCGGTTCCGACCTGTTGTCGGAAGTGGTTCGCCTCAAGCACAGCGACAGCCGCGAAGACATGTACGCGCTCAACGAGCGCCTGACCGCCGGGCTGAAACTGTTTGAAGTGCGTGCGCTGCACAACGGCGCCGAAAGCAGCCAGGTGATGGCTGCGCGTTACGTGCTCTGCACCGTGGTCGATGAAGCCGTCGTGACCACGCCGTGGGGCAACGAAAGCGAGTGGTCGCAGATGAGCTTGCTCAGCAGCTTCCACAACGAAACCTTCGGTGGCGAGAAGTTCTTCCAGCTGCTGGATCGCCTGTCGAAAAACCCGGTCAAGCACCTGCCGATGCTGGAGCTGATGTACCTGTGCCTGTCCCTCGGTTTCGAAGGCAAGTACCGCGTGCAAGCGCGCGGCATGCTCGAACTCGAAGGCATCCGCGACGCCTTGTATCGGCAGATTCGTCAGCTGCGCGGCGACGTGCCGCGTGAACTGTCGCCGCATTGGGAAGGCTTGAACGACCAGCGTCGCAGCCTGGTGCGCATCGTGCCGGCGTGGATGGTGGTGCTGTTCACCGTGGTCTGCCTGGTGGTGATGTATTCGGGGTTCGCCTGGGTCTTGGGCGAGCAGCGCGACACCGTTCTGCAACCTTATCAGCCGCTGGATTCCGCCGCGGCCCAGCCGCTGTCGCAGCCGTAAACAGGGACGTGTGATGAAAAAGTTTTTCAAGAAAGTCGGCGCGTTCGTGCGCCAGACCTGGGTCTGGACCTTGCTGCTGGTGCTGTTCGTCGCACTGCTGGTCTGGTTTGTCGGGCCGCTGTTGGCCGTCGATGACTACAAGTTCTGGGAAGGTTCGACCTCCCGCCTGCTGACCATCAGTGTGCTGTTTCTGATCTGGGGCCTGACCATGGTCTTCGTCAGCTGGCGTGCCGGTGTGCGCAAGAAAGCGGTCGAAGAGACTGAGGATGGTCAGGATCGTATCCGTCGTGAAGAGAAGATCGACGAAGAGCAGAAGGAGTTGAAAGAGCGTTTCAAGGACGCCCTGAAAACCCTGAAGACCTCGAGCCTCTATCGCGGCCGCAGCGAACGCTGGCGCAGCGATTTGCCGTGGTACTTGCTGATCGGCCCGCAGGGCAGCGGCAAGACCAGCCTGCTGGACTTCTCGGGCCTTGAGTTTCCGATCAACAAGATCGATCGCAAACTGACCCGCGACACCCTCGGCACCCGTCATTGCGACTGGTATTTCGCCGACCACGGTGTGCTGATCGACACCGCCGGTCGTTACCTGACCCAGGCGGATGCCGAAGTCGATGGCAGCGCCTGGAGCACTTTGCTCGACCTGCTGCGCAAGCGTCGTCGCAACCGTCCGTTGAACGGCGTGCTGGTGACCATTCCCGTGGAATTGCTGCTGGGCGCTAACGAGCAGGACCTGGAGACGCTGGCGCGTCAGGTGCGTGCGCGCCTGCAAGACGTGCATCAGAAACTGCACGTCGATGTGCCGATCTATCTGGTCCTCAGCAAGGCTGACCAGTTGCTCGGTTTCGACGAGTTCTTCGACCAGCTGACCCGCGAAGAAAGCGATCAGGTGCTCGGCACCAGCTTCCGCAAAGAGCAGAGCGGCACCGACGTCACCGTGCTGCGCGCCGAGTTCGAAGAGCTGCTGCGTCGCCTGAACAGCCAAGTGATCATGCGCATGCACCAGGAGCGCGACACCCAGCGCCGTGGCCGCATCCTCGATTTCCCGCATCAACTGGGGCAGATCGGCGAGCGCCTGTGCCTGTTCGTCGACATGGCGTTCACCGGCAACCGTTATCAGCGTGTCAGCCAGTTGCGCGGTTTCTACCTGACCAGCGCACCGCACCTGACCCAGGAAATGGACCAGACCACCGCCGGCATCGGCGCCAATCTGGGGATCAATTCCGGCGTATTGCCGACC
Organism: Pseudomonas sp. PDM03; assembly: GCF_014852385.1. Lineage (NCBI taxonomy): Bacteria > Pseudomonadati > Pseudomonadota > Gammaproteobacteria > Pseudomonadales > Pseudomonadaceae > Pseudomonas > Pseudomonas sp. PDM03. Next base: position 27,505 of record NZ_JACVBM010000029.1, read on the forward strand.
CTGCGCAGTGGCCGTTCGCGGTTCATTCACCATTTGCTCAGCCGGGTGATTTTCCCTGAGGCCGATCTGGCCGGTCTGGACAAACGTGAACGCAGCCGCATCCATTGGGGCCAGCGTGCGTTGTACGTCGGTGCATTGGCGGCGTTGGGCCTGTTCGGCCTGCTGTGGGCAAGCGGTTTCTCGGCCAACTATGAGCGCCTGGAAAACCTGCGCAACCTGGCGCAAACCTGGACGCAACAGCGCTCGGCCCTGACCGCCCGTGATGATTCGATGGCGGTACTGAAGACCCTCGACACCAGCTACGCAGCGACCCAGGTGTTCCCGAAAAAGGGTGACGTGGGTTACCACGAGCGTGGCGGTCTGTATCAGGGTGAAGACGTCAACCCGGTGGTCAAGGCGGCTTACGAGCGCGAGCTCGAAAAGCAATTGCTGCCGAAGGTCGCGACCCTGCTGGAAGGGCAGATCCGCGCCAACATGAAGGACCGCGAACGCCTGCTCAACAGCCTGCGTGCGTACCTGATGCTGAACATGAAAGATCGTCGCGATGCGGTGTGGCTCAAGGACTGGGTCGCTACTGACTGGTCCCTGCGTTACGCCGGCAACACGGCGGTGCAGAACGGCCTGAACACGCACTTCGAGCGTTTGCTCAAGCTTCCGTTTATCTACCCGCTGAACGATCAACTGGTGGCTCAGGCGCGTCAGGTATTGCGCAGCGAGTCGCTGGCCAACGTGGTTTACCGGATGCTGCGCGAGCAGGCCCGAGACCTGCCGGAATACCGTTTGAGCCAACACCTGGGCCCGCAAGGTGCGCTGTTTGTCGGCACCGATTACGTGATCCCGGGCTTCTACACCCAGCAGGGTTATCAGCAGTATTTCTCGGTGCAGGGCAGTGCGCTGGTCACCGATATCCTGCGTGACAACTGGGTGCTGGGCGAAGGTTCGGGCATCAGCGGCATGGACTTGCGTCGCCTGATGGTCGAACTGGAGCAGCTGTATTTCCGCGACTACGCCAACTTCTGGAGCGAAGCCGTGGGCCAGGTTGCACTGCCTCCGATCAGCGATTTCAGTGAGGGCGCCGAGCAACTGGCGGGCCTGACCTCGGCCAACTCGCCGGTGCTGCAACTGCTGGTGGAAGTGCGCGAGAACACCCGATTCCCGGCAGAAGCCGAGGCGGTCGATCAAGCGGCTGATGCCGCCGCAGCACTGGGCGAGCAGAAAGGCAAGTTGGGCAAGCTGGGCAAACTGGCGTCTGCCGCCGCGGACAAAGCCTCGGACATGGCCGCGATCAAAAACCTGCCGGACACCGCGAAGAAATCCCTGCAACGCCGCTTCGAACCGCTGCACCGTTTGCTGGATGACAACAACGGCCCGGCCGCTGATTTGACCCCGGCGCTGACGGCGCTCAACGACCTGCAAATGCAACTGTCGAGCCTTGCGCGCGCCAGTGCGCCGGAGCAGGCCGCGTTCGAAATGGCCAAGACCCGCATGAGCGGCCAGCGTGATGCGCTGAGCAACCTGCGCAATGCCTCGAACCGCCTGCCGCGCCCGGTCAGCGTGTGGTTCAACGTGCTGGCCGAAGACACCTGGCGTCTGGTGCTTAATGATTCCTACCAGTACCTGAACCAGCGTTATCAAAGCGAGCTGTACAGCTTCTACGGCAAGGCGATCAACAAGCGCTACCCGTTCAGCGCCCACAGCACCAGCGACGTGGCGATCAGCGACTTCCGCGAGTTCTTCAAGGCGCAGGGCATTGCCGATCGCTTCTTTGATACCTACATGCGTCCGTTCGTGAGTGGCGATCCGGGCAACTACCGTCTGCGCAGCATTGACGGTCACAGCATGCCGATCTCCAAGGTCTACCTCGACCAGATGGCCGCAGCCCAAGTGATCCGCCAGAGCTTCTTCTCGATCAACCCGGCGGAACCGCAAGTGCAGTTCAAACTGGAGCCGTACACCCTCGACCCGGCGGTCAGCCGTTCCGAGTTCAAGTTCGGCGACAAGACCATCGAATACCGTCACGGCCCGATTGTGCCGGTGTCGTTCAAATGGCCGACCGACGCTGAAGACGGGCGCACCAGCCTGGTGATGGACAAGATGGCGGGCCGCCCGATCGGCATCGAGAAGAACTCCGGCCCGTGGTCGCTGTTCCGTCTGTTCGACCTGATGCAAACCGAGTACCTCAGCGGTCGTGATGTGCTGGTGCTGAAGGCGGACGTCGGTGGCCTGCGCGCCAACTACTTGCTGACCAGCCAGCGCACGCCGAACCCGTTCGACATGGGCGTGCTGCGCACCTTCCGTATGCCGGTGCAGCTCTGATGCTGGTTGCCAGTTCCTGGCGCAGCGCTGCGCGCACCGATGCCGGCAAGGTTCGGGCGCGCAACGAAGATGCTTTCCTCGACTGCCCGCAGCAGGGGCTGTGGGTGGTCGCGGACGGCATGGGCGGTCATCAGGGCGGCGACGTTGCCAGCCAGTTGATCGTCGCCAGCCTGGCGGAATTGCCGGTGCAGGATGACTTCGACGAACGACTCAAAGGTATTCGCCAGTGCCTGCACTGGCTGAACCGCCGCTTGGGTCAGGAGTTGACCGTCACCGCCGGGCGCCACGACAGCATCATGGGCAGCACCGTCGTGGCGCTGCTGGTGGAAGGCAATCGCGCGGCCTGCATCTGGGCCGGCGACAGCCGTTGTTACCTGTGGCGCGGCCAGCGTTTGTATCAGCTGTCCAAGGACCATTCGCTGCAACAGCAACTCATCGACGAGCAACAGATGAGCGTCGAAGACGCCAGTGCCCATCCCGCCGCGCATGCCTTGACCCGTGCGGTCGGGGCCGCCGAGCAGCTGACGCTGGACGTGCTCGAACTCGAGGTTTACCCCGGCGATGCGTTTCTGTTGTGCAGCGATGGTTTGTACAACGGGCTGAGCAGCGATGCCTTGGGTAGCGCCCTGAGCCTGACCGCGCCGCATGTCGCGCTTGAGCGTCTGTTCGACGGCGCGCTGCGTGGCTCGGCCCGGGACAACCTGACTGCCGTGGTGATCCGCCAATGACCCAACTCATGCCGCCGCTCGACGACCTGCTGATGAGCGAAGAGCAAGCCAATAACCTGACTTACTTTGCGTTTGCCAAGTCGCATCAAGCTGAGCCCGCGTTGGCGCCGACCAAGGCCAGCGTCGGTGAACTGCCAGACGTGCTGGCAGGGCGTTACCGCATCGAGCGCCTGCTCGGTGCCGGCGGCATGGGCGCGGTTTACCGTGCACGGGACTTGCTGAGCGAGCAATTCGGCGATCCCGACCCTTATATCGCGCTGAAAATCCTCAGCGAAGAATTTGCCGAATCGCCGGACGCCAGCGCCTTGCTCTACAGCGAGTTCGCCCTGACCCGACGCCTGCGCCATAACAATGTGTTGCGACCGCACACCTTTGAAGTGGACACCGATTGCCAGCGCGCCTTCATCACCATGGAACTCATGCGTGGGCTGACCCTGGACAAACTGCTCTGCGAACGGCCACTTGGCCTGCCGTGGAAAGAACTGCGTGACATCGCGCTGCCGTTGCTCGACGCACTGGCCTACGCCCACGCACGCGGCGTGCTGCACGGCGACATGAAGCCGAGCAACGTGATGCTCAGCGAAGAAGGCGTGCGCCTGTTCGACTTCGGTCTGGGCCAAGCCGAGGAGGGCATCCTCCCAGGCCTGCCACACCTGAGCCGCGACCGCTTCAACGCCTGGACCCCAGGCTACGCCGCACCGGAACTGCTCGAAGGCCAGCCGCTGTCCGCCAGCGCCGACGTCTACGGCGTGGCCTGCGTGCTTTACGAATTGGCGGGCGGCAAACACCCGTTCCGCCGCTTGCCCTCGACCCAGGCCCGTGACGAACACCTGGAGCGCGAGCTGCACGCCCCGAAAAATCTACCGAAACACTGCTGGCCAGCCCTGCGAACGGCGCTGGCATTCGATGCGGCCGATCGAACGATCACCGCCGCACAACTGCGTGACGCCATGGGCGCCACTTTGTCTTTGCTGCAACGTCTGCGATTTCGGGCGTAACGGATGACTACCGAACAGGGAGCAAGCAATGTTCAACCCAGCTAACGAAACGCACTTCAGCCTGACTGTCGAAGACTATGTGGGCGACCTGCAAGTGCTGTCGTTCACCGGCACCGAAGGCATCAGCCAGCCGTATCGCTTCGACCTCGAACTGGTCAGCGAAAACCCCGATCTGGACCTGGAAAAACTCCTGCACAAACAGGCATTCCTCGCGTTCGATCCGCAGGGTAGCGGCATTCACGGCCAGATCTACCGCGTCGCCCAAGGTGATGCCGGCAAGCGCCTGACCCGCTACAAAGTCTCCCTGGTGCCGCACCTGCAATACCTGCATCACCGCACCAACCAGCGCATCTACCAGCAGATGTCCGCGCCGAAAATCATCGCGCTGATCCTCGAAGAACACGGCATCAAGGGCAACGCCTACAACTTCCAGCTCAGCCAGCCATGCCCGGACCGCGACTACTGCGTGCAGTACGACGAAACCGACCTGCACTTCGTCCAGCGCCTGTGCGAAGAGGAAGGCATTCACTACCACTTCCAGCACAGCGAAAAAGCTCACTTGCTGGTATTCGGTGATGATCAGACCGTATTCCCGAAACTCGGCCAGCCAACGGCGTACGTGCAAGGCAGCGGCATGGTCGCCGACGAACCGGTGATCAAAGGCTTCAAACTGCGCCTGGAAACCCGCACCAGTCGCACCACGCGCCGCGACTACGACTTCGAAAAACCACGCCTGCAACTCGAAGCTGCCTACAAGCCCGATGTTCAGAGTGACGAACCAGACCTCGAAGACTACGACTACCCCGGCCGCTTCCTCGACCGCGCGCGCGGCAAATTCCTCAGCCAGCGCATCCTCGAACGCCACCGCGCCGACTACCAGCAAGCCGAAGGCCACGGCGACCAGACCCGCTTGATCAGCGGCCACTTCCTGGAAATGTCCGACCACCCACGCACCGAGTGGAACGACCTCTGGCTGCTCACCGAAATCGTCCACGAAGGCAAACAACCGCAAGTCCTCGAAGAGTCCGTGACCAGCGACACCACCGACAACAAAGACGACTTCCACCAGGGCTACCGCAACCGCTTCCTCGCCACCCCATGGGCCGTGTTCTACCGCCCGGCGCTGCAACACCCGAAACCCCGCGTACTCGGCAGCCAGACCGCCAAAGTCACCGGCCCCGCCGGCGAAGAAATCCACTGCGACCAATACGGCCGCATCAAAGTGCAATTCCACTGGGACCGCGAAGGCCAGGCCGACGACAAAACCAGCTGCTGGATGCGCGTCTCCTCAAGCTGGGCCGGCGACCGCTACGGCGCCATCGTCATCCCGCGCATCGGCATGGAAGTCCTCGTCACCTTCCTCGAAGGCGACCCCGACCAACCACTGGTGACTGGCTGCCTGTACCACAAGGAAAACCAGGTTCCCTACGAACTGCCGGCGAACAAGACGCGCAGCGTGTTCAAAACCCTCAGCTCACCGGGCGGCGGCGGGTACAACGAACTGCGCATTGAAGACAAGAAAGGCGCGGAGCAAATCTTCATCCATGCCCAGCGGGATTGGGATGAAAACATCGAGCACGACCAGAAGATTCGCGTCGGCAATGAGCGGCACGACACGGTGGTGAAGAACACCTACACCGAGCTGAAGGCTGAAGAGCACCGCACCACGATTGCTGATCGCAAGGTTGAAACGCGGGTGGATGATCACCTGACGGTTGGGCAGAACCAGCATGTGAAGTTGGGGACTGCGCAGCTGACTAGCGTTGGGAAAGAGATTCACCTGAAGGCTGGGGCGAAGATTGTTATCGAGGCCGATTCGGAGCTGACCATCTTGGGTGGTGGCAGTTTTATCAAGCTGGATGGCGGTGGGGTGACGGTTGTTGGGCCGATTGTGAAGATCAATGCCGGTGGATCGGCGGGCTCGGGGACCGGGATCGGGATTAAACCGCCGATACTGCCAGGCGCAGCGGACAAGGACATCGCCGGCGCTGTGCCGCCTCAGGCACTCGGCAACGCACCGATGGCGCCGCCCCCGGTTTGCAAGGAATGCCTGGCCCGGGCCAAACGTAACGCCCAGGCCTTGGCCGCACGATAAAGGACGACTTCATGTACACAAGCAACGTGCACTGGCTGGATGAGTTATGGGTCAACGCCCTGCAACTGAAACAGTCGCACCTCGACCTGTTGATCGACGCCACCAGCCTCGACTACCCGCTGCTGCAAGAACTGGCGGAGCAGCCCGACGGGCCAAAACTGGCCAAGCTGTTTGAAAACACCCCGGAAGTCGCCATCGCCGATTTCGGCCCGCTGCTGCTGCGCGTCGACACGGCCCAGCGCGCCTGGCTGAAAACCTTCATCAGCGCCGTCGACTGCAACAAACACGTCGTCGCCCTGTTCAGCCCTTGGGCGTTCGATGCGCTGGCCGAACACCTGCGCGGCTACACCCAGGCAAAATGGAACCAGGGCCGCTCCGAAGGCGTGCTGCGCTACTACGACCCGCGCATGCTGCTGCCCGTCGCCGAAACCCTGACCCCGGTACAAAGCAACGCCTTCCACGCCGCCGTCATCTCCTGGCACTGGCTCGACCGCGACCAACACCCACAAAGCCTGCCCGGCAACTACGTCCGCCACGCCCCCACACCGGCCAACGGCCCCGTCATGTTCGACCACCCACAAGTCGCCAACCTGCTCGCCTGGACCGAAGCCGACGCCTACCGCGTCGACCGCTGCGCCGTGCCGCAGAACTACGGCTTGAGCCGTAATGAGGGGCTTATTCGTCATTTGTATCGCAGCCAGATTGCAGCGAATCAGAAGGGGTTGAAGGAACCGGAAGAGCGGGAACCGTTTATTGAACAGTGGCTGGTGGAGAACTCGCCGTTTGTGATTGATGAACCGCCGAAGGCGTTGATTTGATGAGTGGGGTTGCTTGTGGGCTGGGGGAGATGAGGTCTTCTTGGCGGGTTCGTGGGTGGGTGTTAGGGGGGGTGGTGATGTTGAGTGGTTGCAGCAGTGCTCCATCGAAAATGCTGGCGGCACCGGTGACGGGTTACAACCATACTTCTTCTGCCATCAATCGCTTTACTGTGAATGGTGCAAGTGGTGCAAACGTAGGGCCTCATCAGGGCGGGGGTAGTGAAGTTTGTTGTGGGGTTGTGCCAAGAGTATGGACCCCAGGTTTGAGAGCTATTGTTGAATGGGAGAAAGACCCTAATGCAAGACCTTCTGCCAAATGGCCACCAATTGGTACGGACGCTTACCGTGCAGAATATAAAAAGCATGCGGCGCAATATACCCAGCATTCAGTAACTGTCGATATTCCAAAATACGATACGGCGGGTTCTTTGAAGGTGCATTTTCTTCCATGTGATCAAGTTCGCGTGTCAGCTGACAACATTAAGCGCGGAGATCCAGCCTATCCGTATAATTTTTCAATGAATATGGAGGAGCCGAAGGTATGTCAATAATGAATGATGTAGTTAAAGAAATACGCTTGTTTGCGACTGTTATGCAAGACGTTTTTGTGCGGAAACTTTGCTTGGGGCTAAGAAGAATCAGTTCCAATATGGTGGCGCGATCATTAGTTCTTGTATTCAGCATGTTCGGCGTAAGCGCTTGCAATGCTGGCCCTGAAATGGTGTCTGCACCGATTACTGGTTATAACCACACCTCCGCGGAAATTATACGGTTTAGTATTAATGGTGCGGGTGGTCCCCGGATTCCACCAAATGCTGGTGGAGGAGCTGAAGTTTGCTGTGGCGCACTCCCTCTTCAGTGGAATCCGGGAGTTAGAGCAATCATTGAGTGGGACAAAGACCCAAATCCATACGGCCCCATTAAGCGTGACCAATACGGACAAATTCTAAAAGAGGCATTGGTTCGTCACTCCGCTGGTTATTCTCACCATACAGCAACGGTTGAAATTCCGAAGTATGCCGAGCAACTTTGTGCCTTGCAAGTTCACTTCCTACCCTGCGATCAAGTAAAAGTATCCACGACTTGTTTTACTCCAGAAAACCCAAATTATCCAGACAAGGCGTACTTTAAAGTTAAGGAGCCGGCCACATGTTCGAATCATTAATGGGGCCGGGCGCCCCTTCGCCGGATAGTGCGTTAGTTGCTCCGAGTTTTCCTCTTGCGCGTCGACTGCCAAATGATCCAGGTCAGCTAACCAAGAATATACAATTGCAAAAAAAAGACGAGCGTGCATTTGGTAGTCAGCAACGTAAGCTCATTCAAGCTAAGGGGGGAGCGGATAGTGGTACGCCCTGCTGTAAAACGCTGCATATCACATTAGCTTTCGATGGTACCAATAACAACGATCAGGCGGACGGAGCGTCAACACCTAATTCACGGAGTAACATTGCGCGTCTTTTTCATGCCAGTTTGGGAGCACTGCCCGATATGGTACGAGAAGGGTTTGTGAAATATTACTGTCCTGGGGTTGGTACGGTATTTCCGGATGTTGAAGAGTTTGTCCCTGATAACAGTGGATTAGTTGGTGCGAGTGGTGGCGAAAATCGTATTAATTGGGCACTTACGAGATTGCTTGATGCGTTAAAGCAAAGTGTGGGAGATGGGAGGCTGCCGATCGATATAACCAAACGAATGCTAAAAGACATGGCGACGAATGGTTACGCAAATACCTTCGGCTTAGGTTTATTCGAAAGCGGAGAAAAGAAACGCGAAACAACGTTGCGAAAACCAATTCAGGATCTTCAGGATAAACTGAAAAAGCGAGATGACTCTGGAGAGAAACCGCATATTTTAGCTATGCGACTTTATGTTTACGGGTTTTCCCGAGGGGCTGCTGAAGCCCGAACTTTTGTCAATTGGTTACAGACGCTCGTTCGTTGCGAAAATGAAAACGGTGCCGTTGAGTACCGATTTGCGGGACTACCAATATCGATCAACTTTCTAGGTGTTTTTGACACCGTCGCCGCAGTTGGACTTGCCGACAGTGTTCCATTTGCAGCAGGGCATATGGACTGGGCTGATGGCACTATGCGCCTTCCCGACGAAGCAGAATCCCTTTCTCAGAGCACAGCGCTACCTGATGATTGTACTTATCTAAAACGCTGCGTTCATTTGGTTTCTGGCCATGAGCAGCGAGCAAGCTTTCCATTGGATTCAATACGCCGCCGCCCAAAATCAGCAGACGGCAGTCGTGATAAAAGTAAAGCTTCAAGTTATCGACAAGGAACAGTTGAGTACATATATCCTGGGGTTCATTCGGACGTAGGTGGTGGGTACTCTCCAAATGACCAAGGGAAGGCAACCGCTGGGTCAGACCATGTCTTATCCCAAATTGCTTTGCAGCACATGTACGCCGAAGCGTTCATGGCGGGCGCTCCACTGCTAGTTCCAGGGCCCGCGGTGCAAGAAGGGGTTCATGACCAATGGAGAATGATGGCAACAGAACTTGAGGGTGAGTTTTTAATCTCCGAAACGCTCATCAAACGCTTCAACGCATGGCAAGCACAAGGCCAAAGTGGTCCGCTAGAGGACATGATGAAACGTGAGCACGCTCTGATCACTGGATGGCGAATTGATCGGTATGCTGGCGGTGTAGAAAAACAATCATTTTTTAAAAATGCCGCTCCGGATATGCCACAGGCCAAGATTGATGCTTGGGAGGACCTGGAAAAGCGCCACAACGCTGAAACTACTGCGGCTGCACAGGGCAAGCCAGCGCCAACATACACAGAGGAACAGGAAAAAGAGCACCAGCTGAATATTCAAATTGTCGGCAAGGACAAGTATGAAAATGCGCGCTGGGAAAAAGTGTTCGAACCACCGCTAGACCACCGGCAGTTGCTCGGCGCCGCAGCGGAATTCCGTCATGACTATCGAAGAGAGTGGGGCTTGGTCGGTGACGGTCATACGAGTGTGGCTGTGATCGATATGTTGCTTGGCGGTACGGTGTATCTGATCAACGAAGAAGACGAAGCCGAGGAGTATGCGTACCTTTACAAAGAAGGGACGGCTCGTTACGAAAAAATGTTCAGTTCACCGAACAAACCGAGAACAGGTCAGGAAGACCTCGTAGCGCTCTTTGATGATCAGGTTCACGACTCTCGTGCTTGGTTTATGAACACTTCCGGGATTGTGCCCCGCGAACCGTTTACGGACTACTTCCGAATTCGTCTGGTGCATTTCGATAATGAGTCGAACAAGCAATTGTCTCTGCTAGCCACAGCGGGTCGAGTGATTGGACTCGGTATTGCTGTTGCCAGTGTCGGTCTGAGCATCAAGAAAAAAGACCCTCGCATGCTGTTGGGGCTCTTTTTGCCGTCGTTAGCACTTCCAGTGCTCAGCGGCAAAGTAGGTGTGGGTATTTCGGAGTTGCCGCAAATCAGTGCCTTCGATCCGCTGACCGGGATTGCACTGCCAATGCTGGATAGCCTCGACTCGTTACGAACGTTCACTAAAGAGCCGGGTGACCTGGTTGCCAAAGTCGCAGCCTTGCCACCGCTGAAACCATTGACCGAAGCAACCGCGAACACCCCGGCGCTGCAGAAAATCCTGGTAGCCCATCAGGCGCTTGAAGCAGTCGAAGCTGCTCGCAAGAAAGACGTGGGTGCATTGGCCGGTATGCTGGCGAATTCGGCGAACGAAGAGGACAAGCCCGGTGGCTGGCTTGACTTGGTGGCTGATCAGGCCAGTAACTTGAAGTCGTCTGAAAAGAACGTGTAGCTGTACAAAGATAAGGGCGGCTCTGGTGAGCCGCCCTTTTAGTTTGGTTCCCAATTACCCTGGCAAAGCCTATTTTGAAGTGAAGTAACCAAAGGTCTGCCCGGGTTCCTGAGCCAGAAAAGAACACGGCCCCGATTGTTGGCAACATCAATAGGGGCCGTTTTTGTTTGCTTGGTTAGCCAGTTCAGCTTCACGCCTTGGCGCGATGCTCTTCCGGGGTCGACGAATCAATGTGGTCCAGCGCTCGCTCCACCAACAGATGCACACCGTCCGCCATTCTGCTGAGGGCCAGGGCGACTGAGCGGCGGGAGCCTTCTACACCGTCGGCCAGGTCGGCGGCAATGGCGCTGATGGACAGTAGGTCTTCTGAGGCGTTGGCCAGGAGGGTTTCGGTGTGGAGGTCGGGAGCGACGATGAAGAGCGCACCCTTGCGGCTTTTCGATTGTTTATCCGGTGCGGTGCCGAAGTGATGGTCGAGGGCACGCTCGGCGGCTTCGTGGAGTTTTTTGGAATCCAAGGATTCGTAGGGGGAGGTGGCTTCGTGTTCTGGAGGGTTGGGTGTTGGCTTGATCATGGATGCAGCTCCTGGAATTAAGAGACCGACACCGTTTCGCTTTGCACTTCGAAAGAGGTGGCAGCTGTGCGTTGGTGTGCAAGACCGATCCAGGAACCGGCAGACCCGAAGGTCTCCGACGCACAGCCGCCATAACGACCCGCGAGCATAGGAAAACACTCGACGAATAGCCATAAGCAATTGCGCACCTGGGTTCGGACTTGCACGTCCGTATCGCCGATTTTGCGGCGACGAACAAAGACTATCGGCGAAGCCTATGCCTGCCTAGTTCATGAACAGCACCACGTATCGAAGGAAATTTCCGATAGCGTCGAGCGTAGAAAGATCAAAAGAGCACGGCTTTTAAACAGCCACATTTCGTCAATGACTTGGTAGTCATCGGCGTCAAAAACCACGGCATCTTCTTCTAACACTGCGCAATAGTGGCGTTCTCTCTCGAAGCCGCTACACTGCGCCGGCCGTTCATTTTCCTTTTGAGGCTGTGCGCATGAAATTTCGTTTTCTTCTGTGGATGCTGGGTTTGTTGATGGGTAAGGCCAGTCGGACTAATCCTGCGTTTCAGCAGCAGTTGGGTGACAAGGAATTGGTGTTTCAGCTGCAGACCCTGGACGGGAAAGTGGCGCGGCATTTCTTTGTGAAGGATCAGCGCATTACCAGTAAGTCGGGCGTGTATGCCGAGCCGGCGTTTGCGATTGCGTTTAAAGATGCGGCGTATGGCTTTGCCACGATGCAGGCGAAGAACAAGCAGTTGGCGTTTATGACGGGGATTCAGGACAAGTCGATTCAGATCAAGGGCAACCCGGCGTTGGTGATCTGGTTTCAGGGGTTGACCAAGTATTTGAAGCCGCGGAAGGCGAAGGCTGCCGCTAAGGTTTGAGGTGGTCAGTTGGACCGGGGTGGATTCATCGCGAGCAGGCTCGCTCCCACAGGGATCACCTAAATCCTGTGGGAGCGAGCCTGCTCGCGATTGCTTTTAGGCTTGGGTGAATTGCGAGGCGAGTTCGCGCAGCAGGACTTCGGCTTCGAGGACTTTGCTGACGACGTCGTTGGCTTTGTCGCGGGTCAGGCCGACGCGTTCGAGCAGGGCGTCGGGGATGTCTTCATCCGGGCCGGAGCCGATGCCGCGACTACGCAGCAAGCGCACGGACAGGCACACGAGGTTCGGGTACTCGGCGTATGCACCGTCGTAGCTCGGGTCGTGCTGGAAGCGCAGCGCGGTGGCCAGTTCGTCGGGCATGTCCCAGTAGCGCATCAGCCATGAGCCGATCTGTTCGCGGCTGATGCCGAGCAGGTGTTGCTCGACGTAGCTGTGGCACAGGTGCGGGTTGACTTCCAGGTGGCGGCAGATCAGCGAGAAGTGCGGCGGGAACACGTGGGCCAGCAGCAAGTAGCCGAAGTTGTGCAGCAGGCCGGCGAGGTAGGTCAGGCCGGCTTCCGGGCGCTGGGCGCGCGGCATGGCGCGGGTCAGGCCTTCGATGACGGCGGCGGTGTAGATTGATTGCTGCCAGTACGGCGTGGTGTGTTGCGGGTGGTCTTTGGGCAGGCTGAGGGTTTTGCCCAGGGCCAGGCCCAGCGCCAGGTTGATCACCAAATCGAAGCCCAGCACGCGGACGATGGCGTCTTCAACGGAGCGAATCTTGCCCGGCGAGGCGTAGTACGGCGACGCCGCCCAGCTCACGACTTGTGCGGCCAAGGCCGGGTCGGTTTCGACCACGCCGGTGATGTCGTCGATGGTGGCGTTGGGGTCGACGCGCAGTTTGATGATTTTCTGCGCGGTCTCGGCCAGTGGCGGAATTTCGATGGTGGCTTCCAGGCGCTGCTGGATGCGTCGCGCGGTGAACGCCTGGACGGCCTGGGTGATTTCCTCGCGGTCATCGTCGGGGCGGTCGAGGTTCGGGCGGATGCTGCTCACGTTCTCGCCGAAGTTGGCGGCGCTGGCCTTGGTCAGCATGGTCTTGAAGGCTTCGCTGGTGATTTCCAGCAGCACGCCCGGCTCGCCCGAGTTGATCAGCAACTTCGGTTCGCGCAGCAGGCTTTCTTCGTACAGGCAGGGCGAGCTGGTCAGCGCCGGCAGGCCGGGCAGCAGGCTCAGGTTGTGTTTGCCGAGCATCTTTTCCAGGCGCTCGGTCGACACGGCGGCGAGGCGGCGGCCGGTCAGTTCGGCGAGGCGGTTGAGGTCGAGCAATTGGCTTTGCGGAAACAGCACCATCAGCGCGCCCACGGCGTCGTCGAGCAGCACCGCTTGCACTTTGCGCGAGGCGTTCAGGCCGTGGTGGTCGAGGACTTCTTCGTAGGCGATGCCCAGTTTGGCGAGCAGCAGCCGAATAACAGACGGAGCGTGCGGGGTTTCGGGGACGAGGGCAGCTTCAGTCATGGTCTGTATCCGTATTCAAACAATTGCAGGAGTATAACCAGCTTGTTTAGGGGCAGGGTCCAGAAACTGCGACGGTGCTCACACTTGGCCGTATTGCTGCCCGTGGCGCAGCCAGCGGTCGAGCAGCGGGCTGACGTGATCCGGCCAACGCTCCAGCAATGCCTGGGCGGCGTCGCGCACGGCGGGCAGCAGATCGGCGTCGCGCATCAGGTCCGCGACCTTGAATTGCAGCAGACCGGTCTGGCGCGTGCCGAGCATTTCGCCGGGGCCGCGCAGTTCCAGGTCTTTCTCGGCGATGACAAACCCGTCGTTGGTTTCGCGCATGATGCCCAGGCGCTGGCGGCCGATCTGTGACAACGGCGGATGGTAGAGCAGCACGCAATGGCTGGCGGCGCTGCCCCGACCGACACGGCCGCGCAATTGGTGCAACTGCGCGAGGCCGAGGCGTTCTGGGTTTTCGATGATCATCAGGCTGGCGTTCGGCACGTCGACGCCGACTTCGATCACGGTGGTGGCGACCAGCAGTTGCAGGTTGCCGGCCTTGAATTCGGCCATCACGGCGGCTTTTTCCACGGGCTTCATGCGGCCGTGAATCAACCCGACCTTCAACTCGCCGAGGGCGGCGGTGAGGTCCTCAAAGGTGGTTTCCGCCGCTTGGCAGGTCAGCTCTTCCGACTCTTCGATCAGCGTGCACACCCAATAGGCCTGACGCCCTTCGGCGCAGGCGCCGCGCACCCGTTCGATGACTTCGACGCGCCGGGTGTCGGTGACCAACACGGTGTTGACCGGGGTTCGGCCGGGCGGCAGTTCGTCGAGGATCGAGGTGTCGAGGTCGGCGTAGGCGCTCATCGCCAGCGTTCGCGGGATCGGCGTGGCGGTCATGATCAGTTGATGCGGACACATGCGCCCGCCGACACCTTTCTGGCGCAGCGCCAGGCGCTGTTGCACGCCGAAACGGTGCTGTTCGTCGATGATCACCAGCGCGAGGTTCTTGAACTGCACTTCGTCCTGGAACAGCGCGTGAGTGCCGACCACCATCGGCGTGCCGCTGGCGATCTGTTCCAGCGCGGCCGCGCGGTTCTTGCCTTTGAGCTTGCCGGCCAGCCACGCGACTTCAATGCCCAGCGGTTCGAGCCAGCGCTTGAAGGTGATGAAATGCTGCTCGGCGAGGATCTCGGTCGGCGCCATCAACGCCACTTGATAACCCGCTTCCAGCGCTTGCAGCGCGGCAAGGGCGGCGACCACGGTTTTGCCCGCGCCGACGTCGCCCTGAATCAAGCGCAGCATTGGTTCGTGCTGGCTGAGGTCATAGGCAATTTCGTTGCCGACGCGTTGTTGGGCACCGGTCGGATTGAAGCCGAGATTGGCCAGGTATTGGGCCGGCAATCGAGTGGCTTTCGGCATCGCCGGCGCGCGCAGGGAACGCATGCTTTCGCGCAGACGCTGCTGCGAGAGTTGATGAGTCAGCAGTTCTTCAAAGGCCAGACGGTGCTGCGCCCAATGATGGCCGAGGGCGAGTTCGTCGACGTCGGCATCGGCCGGCGGGTGATGCAGGTAACGAATCGCATCGGCCAGCGGCGCCAGTTGATAGTCCCGCGCCAGTTCGTTCGGCAACCAATCCGGCAGGCTGGTCGGGCCGAGCATCGTCAGGGTTTGCATGCAGAGCTGGCGTAAACGCTGCTGGGTCAAACCTTCGGTGAGCGGGTACACCGGCGTCAGGGTTTCATCCACGGGCGGCGGCTCGTCGCCGGTGAGGGCGCGGTATTCCGGGTGGTAGATCTCCAACCCCGATGCACCGGGCCGCGCTTCGCCGTAGCAGCGAATCCGCGTGCCACGTTTGAGGCCTTCTTTCTGGGCGTTGCTGAAATGGTAGAAGCGCAGGCTGAGCCCGCCGGTGCCGTCCTGCAAGCGCACGACCAGGCTGCGGCGCCGGCCCATGACCACATCGGCACCGCTGACGGTGCCTTCGATTACGGCATCTTGCCCCGGTCGCAGGTGGCCGATCGGGACTACGCGAGTGCGGTCCTGATAACGCAGCGGCAGGTGAAACAGCACGTCCTGGAGATTCTCCAGGCCGACCTTGGCCAGTTTCTCGGCCATGGCCTCGCCGACACCCTTGAGTGCCGTGACCGACACTTGCGACAACTCGGTCATGACAGCAACTTAAGCCGCAGCCACCGGCGCGGGCGGCTTGGCCACCGAGCACAGGCGAATGGAGTCAGCGAGGATCTCAATGGCTTTCGGACGCGGGAAGCTCGCGCGCCAGGCAATGGCCACGGTGCGGAACGGCACCGGGGCGGTCAGTGGGCGCACTTCGATCACGCCGGGGGCGTAGTGATGGCTGTCCACGGCCGACAGCGGCAGGATCGAAATCCCGAGCCCCGAGGCGACCATGTGGCGAATGGTTTCCAGCGAGCTGGATTCCACCGTGGTGTGCTTGGCGCCGTCGTTGCCTTTGGTCAGCGTCGGGCAGGCTTCCAGCACTTGATCGCGGAAGCAGTGGCCTTCGCCGAGCAGCAGCAGGCTCTTGTCGTTGAGCAGGGCGGCGTCGATGGATTCTTTTTGCGTCCACGGGTGCTGGGCCGGCATCAGGACGTAGAACGGCTCGTCATAGAGCTGCAGGGTCAGGACGTCGGCTTCGTTGAACGGCAGGGCGATGATGATCGCGTCGAGCTCGCCGTTGCGCAGTTTGTCGCGCAGCACGTGGGTGAAATTTTCTTCGATGTACAACGGCATCTGCGGGGCGACCCGGTGCAGTTGCGGAATCAGGTGCGGAAACAGGTACGGGCCGACGGTGTAGATGGCGCCGACTTTCAGCGGGGCGGTCAGCTGGTTCTTGCCGGCCTGGGCCAGTTCGCGGATGCCTTGGGCCTGTTCCAGGACTTTTTGGGCCTGGGCCACGATGCCTTCGCCGACCGGGGTCAGGCGCACGGCGCTCTTGCTGCGCTCGAAAATCAGCACACCGAGTTCGTCTTCAAGCTTTTTCACGCCCACCGACAGGGTCGGCTGGCTGACGTGGCAACGCTCGGCCGCGTGGCCAAAGTGCTGCTCTTGGGCGAGGGTAACGATGTAGCGTAATTCTGTAAGAGTCATAGCGAGCGTCCATGAAGTTGCGGGCCAAGCATACCGGCTGCAATCGATAGACGCACGTTATCAGAGAGAGTGTGTCGAGTGACACCGGGTAATGCCGGTTTGCCGCTGGCGGATATGCAAAAGGCACCTTTCGGGTGCCTTTTGCATATCTTGTTACCGCCACAGAATCTGTAGGAGCGAAGCTTGCTCGCGAAAGCGGTATGTCAGTCGAATCATTCGTGAATGACATACCGTTTTCGCGAGCAAGCTTCGCTCCTACAGGGTTCTCTTTAGCGGCGGCGTTCCAGCGAGTAAACAAACGGTGCAACAATTTCGATGGAGCCGTTGTTCAGCATGTCGGCCGGCGGTTTGGGCAGCGGTTGGGCACGCTTGATCATTTCCAGGGTGGCCCGGTCCAGATCGGCGTTGCCCGAACGGCCCACCAGTTCGAACGACAACACGTTACCTTCGCCGTCCACCACGAAGCGCAGACGGTTCAAACCTTCCTTGCCCCGCGCCTGTGCACTGGCCGGGTACTTTTTGTACTTGGCCAGGTGCGCCAGCAGGGTGCCTTGCCAACTGGCCTTGGCCGCTTGCTGCGCAGGTGATGGGCCTGGTGCCGGTTGAGCGGATTTCTCCGTCGGCGCCTGGGTCGGTTGCGCTTCGCTCGGTTTTTCCTCGGACGGTTTTTCCTTCGGCGGCTCCGGCTTTTTCTCCACAGGCTTGGGCGGTTGAGGCTTGGGCTTGGGTTTGACCGGCTTCGGTACGGTGATTTCTGCCTTAGGCACTTCGGCCAGTTTCGGGATCGGCAGCTCTTCCACCGGAGCAGGTGGTTGTGGCGGCGTTATCACCTTCGGTGGTGCCGGAGGAGGTGGTGCCGGAACCGGCGCCAACTCGACCATCATCGCCTGCGGCGGCAGCTCGATAGGTGGGCGCGACGTCCAGTTCAGCGCCAGCGCAATGGCCAGCGCATGGACGCCCAGCACCACGGCCAGGCTACCGCCGTAACGCGTCAGCTTATGGCGCGTCGTGATCATTTCTTCACTGCCGTCTCGAGTCCGACCAGACCGACCTTCAGGTAGCCGGCAGCGCGCAGGTTGTCCATCACGCTCATCAGGTCGCCGTAGTCCACGCCTTTATCGGCCTGGAAGAAGATCGTCGTGTCTTTCTTGCCCTGGGTCTTGGCGTCGAGCGTGGCGCCGAGTGCTTCGGCTTTCACTTCGTCTTCGCCGAGGAACAGGCGCTGGTCAGCCTTGACGCTGAGGAACACCGGTTTCTCTGGCCGCGGCGCCGGTTTGGCGCTGGAGGCAGGCAGGTCGACCTTGATGTCCACGGTGGCCAACGGAGCGGCCACCATGAAGATGATCAACAGCACCAGCATCACGTCGATGAACGGCGTGACGTTGATTTCGTGGTTCTCGGCCAGATCGTCGTCTGCGCCTTCTTTCAAATGCAGGCCCATGGCCGATTACCCCACTTTCACCATGTGCGGTTGCGAGCTGCGCTCAGGCTGGTGGTCGAGGTCGCGGCTGACCAGCAACAGGACTTCTGCCGAGGCGTCGGACACTTGCGCCTTGTAGCCGGCGATGGAGCGGGCGAACACGTTGTAGATCACAACGGCTGGAATCGCGGCCACCAGGCCCAGTGCGGTGGCCAGCAAGGCTTCGGCGATGCCGGGAGCTACGACGGCGAGGTTGGTGGTCTGGGTTTTGGCGATGCCGATGAAGCTGTTCATGATGCCCCACACGGTGCCGAACAGGCCCACGAACGGCGCGGTGGAACCGATGGTGGCGAGGACGCCGGTGCCGCTGCTCATGTTGCGACCGCAGGCTGCGACCAGACGCTCGAGACGGAAGGCGACACGTTCCTTGATGCCTTCTTTCTCGCGGCTGTTGGTCGACAGGTGCATCTCTTCCAGCGCATCGTGCACCAACAGGTTGGCGAGGGTGCCGGGCTTGGCTGCCGTTACACTGGCTTCCTTGAGGGTGGCCGCTTTCTTCAGGTGGACGATTTCAGTGCGCAGACGACGCTTGGCGCCCATCAGCTCAAAGCCCTTGGCGATCCAGATGGTCCAGGTGATGATCGATGCGATGGCGAGGCCGATCATCACGATTTTCACGATGATGTCGGCGTTCTGGTACATGCCCCACGGCGACAGGTCATGGGCCATGCCCAGGCTGTTGTCGGCTTCGAGGACTTGCGGCGCGTCTTCACCAGCGGCGTCTACGGCCTGGGCCGGATCGGTGGCAACCGGTGCTGCGTGTTCGGCAGAGTGGTCGGCGGGAGCGGGCGCAGTGGCGGCGGCTGGGGTGGCCGGGGCTTGTGCGTCAGCGAAGGCGGCGGTTGGCGCCAGCATCAGGCTGAGCAACAGGGCGGCCACCGCGCTCCAGGCGCGAGGTCGATTGGTTGGCGAAGCGGGGAATTGATTGCGTGTCATGCTGGCCGGACCTGAGAGAAAAAGACGGTAAATGTTCTTCCAGGCCTCGAAGGCCGAGAACAAAAGTGGCGGGCATTATTGCAAGTAATTCTTGTTAACAGAAGTAATAGAGTATCTTTTTTTCCTTCGTTGCTAGCCGCTCGTCCATTGCCGGCGCTAGTCTGTGGCTTTCCGATAGGAGTTTTTTGATGTCCGCGCCCTCTGTTTTGATCGCCGGCTGCGGTGATGTCGGCAGTCGTCTGGCTACACAATTGTTGGCTGCGGGGTGGGAAGTTCATGGCCTGCGCCGTGACGTTTCGCGCCTGCCCGAAGGGGTGATTGGTGTTGCCGGTGACTTGTTCAACAAGGATTGCCCGCAAACCTGGCCGGTCGGTGCGGTGGACTACCTGGTGTATTGCGCGGCAGCCACCGTTCACGATGAAGCCGGTTACCGCGCCGCTTATGTCGAGGGCTTGCAGCATGTGATCGAATGGCTGGACGACTACGGACAGGTGCCCAATCGCCTGCTGTTCGTTTCCAGTAGCAGCGTTTACGGCCAGCAGGACGGCGAGTGGGTCGACGAAACATCGCCGACCATCGCTGCCGGCTATTCAGGTCGACTGATGCTGGAGGCGGAACAAGTGGCGCTCAACAGTGGGATCCCTGCAAGCATTGTGCGTTTGACCGGCATCTACGGCCCGGGCCGCGAATGGCTGCTGACGCAGGTTCGTCGCGGATATCGCGTGGCGATTGATCCGCCGTTGTACGGCAATCGGATTCACGTGGATGACGCGGCTGGCTTGTTGGCGTTTCTGCTTGAGGCGGATCGGCGCGGTGTGGCGTTGGATGACGTTTATATCGGCGTCGACGACGCGCCTGCACCGCTGGCCGAAGTGGTGGATTGGCTGCGTGAATATCTGGGCGTGACTGAATGGGCTGACGATGCGAGTGTGCGGCGCACGGGCAGCAAGCAGTGCAGCAATGCGCGGGTGAAGGCCTTGGGTTGGGTGCCGAAGTACCCGAGCTATCGCGAAGGGTACGCCGCCATTCTTGAAGGCCGCTGCTGATTTCCAGGCCCCACATACAACTGTAGGAGCCGGCTTGCTGGCGATAGCGGTGTTTCAGGCAACATTAATGTTGAATGTTACGACGCTATCGCCAGCAAGCCGGCTCCTACAGTTGGTTTTGCGTGGGGCTTGCGGGTTACTGCTTCTCGAGCAACCACTTGCGATCACCCGGCGTGAACTGCGGCATTTCGTCTGCCTGCGCGGTGTTCACAGCCTGGAGGATCTCCAGTTCCTTGCCCTTGCGCGCAAAGATCCAGGTGTTGCCCTGGCCCTTGAGCTGCAACCACATGTTGTCGTTGCCGCCGCTCATCGATGCGCAATCGCCCGCCAGGCACAGCGCGTAGCGATCCGCACCCGGCAAACCGGTTACCTGGCCGTCGGCCTGGAACTGCACGGAGCTGCCTTCGCCAGGACCGCTGACGACTTTCCAGTTGCCGCCCATATAGGCGGAATACAGTGCGCGTTCGAAGCTGGCACCCATCGGTGCGCCATCCGGCACCGGGATCAGCGCGCGGTCGAAGACCTGTGCGGGTTCGTTGTCGCTGGCGACTTGGGCCAGTTGCTTGCCGTCACGCTTCAGCTCACTGGCGGAACTGCCGTAGAAGTCGACTTTCCAGGCGCCGGACGCTTCGCCCAGCAGCTTGCCTTCGACGTTCTCAAAACCGTTGGTGTAGCGGGCCTGACCGGCCTTGGTATTGACGTCCCATTCCAGGTTCGGACCATAAGCCTGGAGCGCTTCGCGCAGGGGGCCGCCTTTGGACGCAGCATCGATCGCCACCTGATTGATCCAGGTGCCGCTGATGTCGCGGTCGGCAGGGTTGCTGGCACATCCGCCCAAGAACAGGGCGACCAGCGAGACAGCAAGCGCAGTGCGCATGGTGGAATCCTTTCAAAACGCTTTTTATACATACGGCATTGGCGCAGCCTTTCGGGCTGCGCCGAACGCATTACTCGATGACCAGAATGGCATCCATTTCAACCTGCGAACCCTTTGGCAGGGCGGCTACGCCGATGGCGGCGCGGGCTGGGTATGGCTGGTCAAAGTACTTGCCCATGATCTCGTTGACCTTGGCGAAGTGGCTCAGGTCGGTGAGGAAGATGTTCAGTTTGACGATGTCCTTGAACGAACCGCCAGCGGCTTCAGCCACGGCTTTCAGGTTCTCGAACACCTGGACGGTCTGGGCTTCGAAGCCTTCAACCAGTTCCATGGTTTTTGGGTCCAGAGGAATCTGACCCGACATGTAAACGGTGTTGCCAGCCTTGATCGCCTGGGAGTAAGTGCCGATGGCGGCCGGGGCCTTATCGCTGGTGATAACAGTCTTGGTCATGAATGACTCCTTGTAATAGGTTGGCTTAGGCGCGCATGCGGGTGATGCGGATCACCCCGGTCAGTGCGCGCAGTTTCTTGATCACGCGAGCCAGATGCACGCGGTCGTGCACGCTGACCACCAGTTGGACCACGCTGATGCGACCATCGCGTTCGTCCATGCTGATTTTTTCGATATTGCCGTCGGCCGCGTTAACGCTGCTGGCCAGCAGTGCGATCAAGCCGCGCTGGTGTTCCAGCTCGACGCGCAGCTCGACGTTGAATTCGCCGGTGACATCCTTGGCCCACGAGAGCTGGATGCATTTTTCCGGGTTGTGGCGGATTTCGCTGATGTTGCGGCAGTTGTCCAGGTGCACAACCATGCCTTTGCCCGCCGACAGGTGACCGACAATCGGGTCGCCCGGGATCGGCGTGCAGCACTTGGCGTAGCTGAGCACCAGACCTTCGGTGCCGCGAATCGCCAGCGGGCCTTCCGCGCTTGGCAACTGTTCGCCTTCGCCCAGCAGGCGGCGGGCGACCACGTAAGCCATGCGATTGCCCAGGCCGATGTCTTCGAGCAGGTCTTCGATCAGTTCGAGGCGGTACTCGGTGAGCATCGCTTTGACGCGCTCGGCCGGAACTTTGTCCAGGGCGCTGTCGAAACCGTTGAGGACCTTGTTCAGCAGGCGTTCGCCGAGGCTGATGGATTCGGAGCGACGTTGCAGTTTCAGCGCATGGCGGATATGGGTTCGCGCCTTGCCGGTGACCACGAAGTTGAGCCACGCCGGGTTCGGCCGTGCGCCGGGAGCGCTGACGATCTCGACCGTGGAGCCGCTTTGCAGCGGTTCGGACAACGGTGCGAGACGACGATTGATCCGACAGGCAATGCAGCTGTTGCCCACGTCGGTGTGCACCGCATACGCGAAGTCGACCGCCGTGGAGCCTTTGGGCAGCTCCATGATCCGGCCTTTGGGCGTGAACACGTAGACCTCGTCCGGGAACAGGTCGATCTTCACGCTTTCGATGAATTCCAGCGAGTTGCCGGCGCGTTGCTGCATTTCCAGCACGCCTTTGACCCACTGGCGGGCGCGGGCGTGAGTGCCTTTGGGCTGCTCGTCACCGCTGGATTTGTACAGCCAATGGGCGGCGATGCCGTTGTTGGCCATCTCTTCCATTTCACGGGTGCGGATCTGGATCTCGATCGGAACACCGTGCATGCCGAACAACGTGGTGTGCAACGACTGGTAGCCGTTGGCCTTGGGGATCGCGATGTAATCCTTGAAGCGCCCCGGCAGCGGTTTGTACAAATTGTGTACAGCACCCAGCACGCGGTAGCAGGTATCGACCTTGTCGACGATGATCCGGAACGCATAGACGTCCATGATCTCGTTGAAGGCCCGACGTTTGCCGCGCATTTTCTTGTAGATGCCGTAGAGGTGTTTCTGGCGACCGCTGACTTCGCCCTGAATCCCATCGATGGCCAGGCAGTGGCCGAGGGATTCTTCGATCTTGTTGACGATTTCCTTGCGGTTGCCCCGGGCGCGTTTGACCGCCTGGTTGATCCGCGCGGAACGCATCGGGTGCATGGCCTTGAAGCCGAGGTCTTCGAATTCTATGCGGATGGCGTGCATGCCCAGCCGGTTGGCAATGGGCGCATAGATTTCCAGGGTTTCCTTGGCGATCCGCCGGCGTTTTTCACCGGACAGGACTTCCAGCGTGCGCATGTTGTGCAGGCGGTCGGCGAGTTTGACCAGGATCACGCGAATGTCGCGCGCCATGGCCATGGCCATTTTCTGGAAGTTTTCGGCTTGTGCTTCGGCCTTGGTCTCGAAGTTCATCTGGGTCAGCTTGCTGACGCCATCGACCAGTTCGGCCACGGTTTCGCCGAACTGCGCTTGCAGCGCTTCCTTGGCAATACCGGTGTCTTCGATCACGTCATGCAGCATCGCAGCCATCAAGCTCTGATGGTCCATGTGCATGTCGGCAAGAATATTCGCCACCGCAAGAGGATGCGTGACATACGCCTCGCCACTGCGGCGGCGTTGGCCGTCGTGGGCTTGTTCGGCGTAGAAGTACGCTCGGCGGACCAGGTTGACCTGGTCCTTGCCGAGGTAGGTCGATAAGCGATCGGCGAGGGCGTCTATGCTCGGCATGATGACTCCTGCCGTTCGCTGTGACCCCGCGCCGTGCTACGTCGACCAGGCATAGGCTTAGACGGCCTCGTTGGACTCGTCCTCGAACGCTGCGAACAGCGGTTCATCCTGGACGATTTCTTGCTCGGCGATGAACTCGTAGCTCATCAGGCCTTCAGCGATTTCACGCAGCGCTACAACGGTAGGCTTGTCGTTTTCCCACTGAACCAGCGGCTCTTTGCCACCGGTGGCCAGTTGACGGGCACGCTTGGTAGAGAGCATGACCAGCTCAAAGCGGTTTTCCACGTGTTCTAGGCAGTCTTCAACGGTTACGCGGGCCATGGTATTCCTCGGAGCGAATGCAATATGCGCGCTGCCCGGTTGGGCGAGCGGACTCAACAGTTTAAAAAATCACCAGCGATTAGGGAAGCGCTGATTTTTTGACCAAGCCCTTCAACGCGCTGCAAGTGCCAATGTAAAGCCCTTGCAGCGGTTTTGGGAAGAGCTGTTTAGCCGAGCAATTCAGCCAAAAGTTTGCCGTTACGCTGCTGCTGACGCTTCTGATGCAGCTGATTGGCACGGAAAATTGCCTGCAAATCGCGCAGGGCATGGGCGAAATCGTCGTTGATGATCAGGTAGTCGTAGTCAACGTAGTGGCTCATCTCGCTGACGGCTTCACGCATGCGGCCGTCAATGATCTCGTCGCTGTCCTGGCCGCGATTGGTCAGACGCTGGTGCAAGGCCTGCAGTGACGGCGGCAGAATGAAGATCGAGCGGGCCTGGGGCATCAACTTGCGCACTTGCTCGGCGCCTTGCCAGTCGATTTCCAGAATCAGGTCGTGGCCTTCGTCCAGCGTCTGCTGGAGGTGGCTTTGCGAAGTGCCGTAGAGGTTGCCAAATACTTCGGCGCGCTCGAGGAAATCGCCGTGCTCGATCATCTTCA
Organism: Pseudomonas sp. PDM03; assembly: GCF_014852385.1. NCBI lineage: Bacteria > Pseudomonadati > Pseudomonadota > Gammaproteobacteria > Pseudomonadales > Pseudomonadaceae > Pseudomonas > Pseudomonas sp. PDM03. The sequence goes on from NZ_JACVBM010000029.1 coordinate 52,124, forward strand.
CGAACTCGCCGCGTTCGACGAAGTGATAGTTCACGCCGTCCACTTCACCGGGGCGCATGGCGCGGGTTGTGTGGGAGACCGAGACGCGGATCTCCGCATCAGCGTCGGTCAGGGCCTTGACCAGGCTGCTCTTGCCCGCGCCCGAAGGGGCGGAAATGATGTACAGGGTGCCGGTGCTGTGGGTCATGTCGGGTTTGCCTTACTCAATATTCTGCACTTGTTCGCGCATCTGCTCGATCAACACCTTGAGGTTGACCGCCGCCTGAGTGCTGCGCGGGTCGAAGGCTTTGGAGCCCAGTGTGTTGGCTTCGCGGTTGAGCTCCTGCATCAGGAAGTCGAGGCGCCGACCGGCAGCGCCGCCGGACTTGAGTACCCGGCGAACTTCGATGATATGAGTGCTCAGGCGATCCAGTTCTTCGGCGACGTCGCTCTTCTGAGCGAGCATGACCATTTCCTGCTCCAGACGCTGCGGGTCCATTTCGGCCTTCATGTCGGCGAAGCGGTCGAGGACTTTCTGGCGCTGGGTGGCGAGCATCTGCGGGACCAGTTCACGCAGGGTCACCACATCTTCTTCAATGGACGTCAGGCGATCGTTGATCAACCGTGCCAGCTCTGCGCCTTCGCGCTCGCGGCCAGCCTTGAGTTCCTTCAGGCCTTCGTTGAACAGCGCCAGCGCTTCGGCATTCAGGGCTTGCGGGTCGGTGGCATCGCCCACCAGCACGCCGGGCCAGGCCAGCACTTCCAGCGGGTTCAGCGCGGCCGGGTTCTTGATCAGGCCGGCGATGGTCTCGGCGGCGGCGACCAATTGCGCGGCGCGTTCGCGATCCATTTGCAGGGGTTTATCGGTGTTCTCTTCGGTGAAGCGCAGGGTGCATTCGAGTTTGCCTCGGGAGATGCCTTGGCGCAGCGCTTCGCGGACCGCGCCTTCGAGATCGCGAAACGACTCCGGCAGACGCAAGTGCGGTTCCAGGTAGCGGCTGTTGACCGAGCGCAGTTCCCAGCTCAGGGTGCCTTGGACGCCGGCTTTCTCGACGCGGGCGAAGGCGGTCATGCTGTGCACCATGGAGGTACCTCGCAATGCAGGTCGATGCGTTACCAAAGGTTTCGCGGACCCGCTATCTGTGAATTAAAGCCGACAGGCAGCAAAGGCGCAGGATTGTAGCGCAGTGGGGCGGATGCGCCCAAACACACGGTGTGACAAAGGGCTGCAGGCCGTCGGTAAAGCGCTGTTCTAAGCTCAAGCCAGAGCCTTCAATCGTCGGGCGGATTTTTTAGAAGTGCCCAGTACTAGCGCGCGGCTCTATAATGCTCGGCAGTTTTCCGTCCCCCGTACAGGTATTCCCTATGAAACGTCCAAGTGGTCGCGCTGCCGATCAGCTCCGCTCGATCCGCATTACCCGCAACTACACCAAACACGCCGAGGGATCCGTACTGGTCGAGTTCGGTGATACCAAAGTCATCTGCACCGTCAGCGTCGAAAACGGCGTGCCGCGTTTCCTCAAAGGTCAGGGCCAAGGCTGGTTGACCGCCGAATACGGCATGCTGCCGCGCGCCACCGGCGAGCGTAACCAGCGTGAAGCGAGCCGCGGGAAGCAAGGCGGCCGCACCCTGGAAATCCAGCGTCTGATCGGTCGTTCGCTGCGCGCCTCGCTGGACATGTCCAAGCTGGGCGACGTCACCCTGTACGTCGACTGCGACGTGATCCAGGCTGACGGCGGCACCCGCACCGCGTCCATCACCGGTGCGATGGTTGCGCTGGTCGATGCCTTGAAAGTGATCAAGAAGCGCGGCGGCCTGAAAGGCGGCGACCCGCTCAAGCAAATGATCGCTGCCGTTTCGGTGGGTATGTACCAGGGCGAGCCTGTGCTCGACCTCGACTACCTGGAAGACTCGGCTGCCGAGACCGACCTGAACGTGGTGATGACCAGCACTGGCGGCTTCATCGAAGTTCAGGGCACTGCCGAAGGCGCGCCGTTCCAGCCTGAAGAGTTGACCGCTATGCTTGAACTGGCGAAGAAAGGCATGACCGAAATCTTCGAACTGCAAAAGGCTGCACTGGCTGACTGACCGGAACCATCCCAGACAAGGAGGACAACATGAGTGACGAGCAAGAGCTGCTTCCCGTCCCGAGCAAAGAAGTTCGGCAATGGGCGATGTTTTGTCACCTGTCCGCCTTGTTGGGGATCTGGATTCCGTTCGGCACGCTGATCGGCCCGCTGATTCTCTGGCAGATGAAACGCGAGATGGACCCGTTTGTCGATGCGCAGGGCAAGGAGGCGCTGAACTTTCAGATCACCGTCGCCATCGCTTCCGCCATCTGCTTCCTGCTGATGGTGTTGATCATCGGGTTCTTCCTGTTTGGGTTGCTGGCGATCGGTGCGTTGGTGTTGACGATCATTGCTGGCGTGAAGGCCAATGAAGGGGTGCCGTATCGGTATCCGTTCACTTGGCGGTTGATCAAATAACGATCAACGCGATTTTTGGTGTAGGAGCCGGCTTGCTGGCGATGGCGTGTCAGTTAACGCTTATGTAGCTGACACGCCATCGCCAGCAAGCCGGCTCCTACAGAAAGTCAGATCAGCGCCCACAAAAAAGCCGACAGTGAAGTCGGCTTTTTTGTGTCTGTGTAACGACGTCTAGATGGTCAGCGTCCAGTCGTAGTCCACGATCAGCGGTGCATGCTGCGAAAACCGTGGCTGACGTGGCAAGCGAGCGCTACGTACAAAGCGGCGCAGGCCCGGCGTCAGTATCTGGTAATCGAAGCGCCAGCCCAGGTTGAGCATCTCAGCCTGCTCATTGTCCGGCCACCAGCTGTACTGATCACCTTCACGGCTGACTTCGCGCAGGGCATCGACATAACCCATGTTGCCGACAATCTCGTCCATCCAGGCACGCTCAGGTGCCAGGAAGCCCGGGGATTGCTGGCTGTCGCGCCAGTTCTTGATATCCAGCTTCTGTTGCGCCACGTACAGCGAGCCACAGTAAATGTACTCGCGACGTTTGCGTCGCTGTTTATCCAGATAACGGGCGAAGTCGTCCATTAGCTTGAACTTCTGGTTCAAGTCTTCATCGCCGTTCTGCCCCGAAGGGAGCAGCAAGGTCGCGATGCTGACCTTGTCGAAATCGGCTTGCAGGTAGCGCCCGTAGCGGTCGGCCGTCTCGAAACCGAGACCGCTGATGACTGCCTTCGGCTGCAACCGCGAATACAAAGCCACGCCACCCTGGGCGGGAACTTCGGCTTCGCAGGCATAAAGGAAGTAGCCATCCAGTTGGAAGGCTGGATCGTCCAGTTCAAAGGCGGAGGCGCGGGTGTCCTGCAGGCAGATGACGTCGGCATTCTGTGCTTGCAGCCAACTGAGCAAACCTCGCTCCACTGCAGCCTGAATACCATTGACGTTCACACTGATGATCCGCATAAATGGCCCCAAAAATCGCGTGCGTGTATGATACACGGCGTCAACCTAATTAGCTAAATCCGTGGTATTTGGGGTTTTTTTCATGCAAGCGTATCAGCGCGATTTCATTCGTTTTGCCATCGATCGCGGCGTTTTGCGCTTCGGTGAGTTCACCCTGAAGTCCGGGCGTACCAGTCCATACTTCTTCAATGCCGGCCTGTTCAACTCGGGTTCGGCCCTGGCGCAGCTGGGTCGTTTCTACGCGGCGGCCATCGTCGAGAGCGGCATTCCCTTCGACGTATTGTTTGGTCCGGCCTACAAAGGCATCCCTTTGGCGGCGACCACCGCAGTGGCCCTGGCTGAACATCACGACCGTGATTTGCCATGGTGCTTCAACCGCAAAGAGGCCAAGGCCCACGGCGAAGGCGGCAGCCTGGTCGGCGCGCCATTGACCGGCGATGTGCTGATCATCGACGACGTGATCACCGCTGGCACCGCGATCCGCGAAGTGATGCAGATCATCGCTTCCCAGGACGGCGCCAAGGCCGCGGGCGTGCTGATCGCGCTGAACCGTCAGGAGCGTGGCAATGGTGAATTGTCGGCGATCCAGGAGGTTGAGCGTGATTTCGGCATTCCGGTGATCAGCATTGTTTCGCTGAATCAGGTGCTGGAATTCCTGGCCGACGATCCGCAGCTCAAGCAACACCTGCCAGCCGTAGAAGCCTACCGCGCCCAATTCGGCGTTTAACCCTGTAGGAGCCGGCTTGCTGGCGATCAATGCAACGCGGTGTGTCAGGCACGCCACCATCGCTGGCAAGCCAGCTCCTACAGGGATCTCACCGATTTTGTAGGAGCCGGCTTGCCGGCGATGGCGGCGCCGCGATTTATCAGGCGCACGTCCGCACAAAAAAAGACCCCGCTCAGCCAGGCTGAACGGGGTCTTTTTATGTACGCTATCGCTTAAGGACGCTTGCGATTGCTGATCAAAGTACCCACGCCGGTATCGGTGAAGATTTCCAGCAAGATCGCATTCGGCACGCGACCATCGATGATCAGCGAGCTGCCCACGCCACCCTGAACCGCTTCCAGCGCGCAACGGATCTTCGGCAGCATGCCACCGTAGATCGTGCCGTCGGCAATCAGGTCGTCGACCTGTTGAGTGCTCAGGCCGGTCAGGACCTGGCCCGACTTGTCCATCAAGCCGGCGATGTTGGTCAGCAGCATCAACTTCTCGGCTTTCAGCGCTTCGGCCACCTTGCCGGCCACCAGGTCGGCGTTGATGTTGTACGACTCGCCGTTGGCACCGACGCCGATTGGCGCGATCACCGGGATGAAGTCGCCTTTGACCAGCAGGTTCAGCAGATCGGTATTGATGCCGACCACTTCACCGACGTGACCGATGTCGATGATTTCCGGCTGGGTCATCTCCGGCGTCTGACGGGTGACGGTCAGCTTCTTCGCGCGAATCAGCTCGGCGTCTTTACCGGTCAGGCCGATGGCGCTGCCGCCATGACGGTTGATCAGGTTGACGATGTCTTTGTTGACCTGGCCGCCCAGGACCATTTCCACCACGTCCATGGTTGCCGCGTCGGTGACGCGCATGCCATCGACAAAGTGGCTCTCGATCGACAGTCGCTTGAGCAGATCGCCGATTTGCGGGCCGCCGCCGTGAACCACCACCGGGTTAATCCCGACGGCTTTCATCAGCACGATGTCGCGGGCGAAGCCGGTTTTCAGCTCCTCGCTTTCCATCGCGTTGCCGCCGTATTTGATCACCAGCGTCTTGCCGACATAGCGGCGGATGTAAGGCAGCGCTTCGGACAGGACCTTGGCGGTGTTGGCGGCGGCTTCGCGTTCGAGGGTCATTCAGGGCTCCGGGTGAATCAGAACGGTAGTTGGAGATCAGGTGCAACACGCTTCAACTGGACTTTGAAAACGTCCTTGATGCGCTGCAATTCAGCCTCGTCATCGGCCTCGAAGCGCAGCACCAGCACCGGTGTGGTGTTGGACGCGCGCACCAGGCCCCAGCCTTTGGCATAGTCGACTCGCACGCCGTCGATGGTGGTCAGGTCGGCGCCTTCGCCCCACTTCGCGTCGTGCAATGCATCAATGATGCTGAATTTGCTCTCTTCGGTCACATGGATATTGATTTCCGGCGTAGAAATATCATTCGGGAAGGTCGCAAACAGCTCTTCCGCGGTGGATTTTTCCTTGCTGAGGATTTCCAGCAGCCGTGCGGCGCTGTAAATGCCGTCGTCGAAACCGAACCAGCGTTCCTTGAAGAAAATGTGCCCACTCATTTCGCCGGCCAACAGGGCGCCGGTTTGTTTCATTTTCTTTTTGATCAACGAATGACCGGTCTTCCACATTAGCGGGCGACCGCCGTATTCCTTGATCAGCGGCGTCAGGCGGCGGGTGCATTTGACGTCGAAGATGATTTCCGCGTCCGGATTGCGCGCCACAACGTCGCGGGCGAACAGCATCAGCAGACGGTCCGGGTAGACGATGCTGCCGGTGTTGGTCACTACGCCAACGCGGTCGCCATCGCCGTCGAAGGCCAGGCCGATGTCGGCGTTGGTTTCCTTGACCTTGGCGATCAGGTCGACCAGGTTTTCAGGCTTGCCCGGGTCCGGGTGATGGTTCGGGAAGTTGCCGTCCACTTCGCAGAACAGCGGGATGACTTCGCAGTTCAGCGCTTCGATCAGCTGCGGGGCAATCACGCCGGCCGCGCCGTTGCCGCAGTCGACCACGACTTTGAGGCGGCGGGCCAGTTTGATGTCCTGGACGATTTCGGTGTTGTAGCGGTCGAGGATTTCGACCTTGGTGATGCTGCCCTTGCCGCTGCTCAGGTTGTTGGTCTTGAGGCGGTCGTGCAGGGCCTGGATCTGTTCGTTGGCCAAGGTGTCGCCAGCGATGACGATCTTGAAGCCGTTGTAGTTCGACGGGTTGTGGCTGCCGGTGAGCATTACGCCGGATTTGCCGGCCAGTACGTTGGCGGCGTAGTACAGCGCCGGGGTTGGCACCAGGCCGACGTCACTGACGTGGCAACCGGCCTCGGCCAAGCCTTTGATCAGTTGCTCGACCAGTTCCGGGCCGGACAGGCGGCCGTCACGGCCAACGGAGACGTTCGGTTCGCCCTGGGCCAGGCTTTGGGCGCCAATGGCGCGACCGAGCCAGTAAGCGGTTTCAGCGTTCAAGAATTCCGGGACGGTGCCGCGAATGTCGTACGCGCGGAAAATGCTGTCGGGGAACTTGGGTGCGACTTGGGCTGGTGTGCTCATCTGTGGGAATGCTCCATCTCGAAAGTGGCTGGACCTGCGCGCGAAAAACGCTTCGGCGGGCTCGAACTGAAGGGTATGACGGCGTTTTTCGCAGAGAGTTCGTGGTGCGAAAAGGCCATGTCACCAACACCAACCAGGATTTGGCCGGCCAATGCCTTGTTTTCCAGTGTTAAACCTTGCAGATGACGGCTATGCAATTTTCATTCTGAAAATGCAGAGCACCCTTCAGGCCGGGCAGGGCGCCCAGCCTGAAAACCAGAAATCAATGCTTGCCGGAATGCCCGAAACCGCCCGCGCCGCGCTCGGTTTCAACGAACTCTTCGACCATCTCGAAGTGCGCTTGAACCACCGGCACCAGAACCAGCTGGGCCAAGCGCTCGCCGACCACCATGTTGAAATCGGTCTGGCCACGGTTCCAGCACGAAACCATCAACGGACCCTGGTAATCGGAATCGATCAGGCCGACCAGATTGCCCAGCACGATGCCGTGCTTATGGCCCAGGCCGGAGCGCGGCAGAATCAGCGCCGCCAGGCCAGGATCGCCAATGTAGACGGACAGGCCGGTCGGAATCAGCACGGTTTCACCCGGTTTGATCACGATGTCTTTTTCCAGCATGGCGCGCAGGTCGAGGCCGGCGGAGCCTGGTGTGGCGTATTGCGGCAGCGGGAATTCGGTACCGATGCGTGGGTCGAGGATCTTGGCTTGCAAAGCGTGCATGTAAATTAAACCTGGTTCAGACGTTCGGCGATAAAAGTGATCAGCTGGCGAGCAATCTTGCTCTTGCTGGTCTGGGCGAAAAGTGTGGCGTGGAGCTCACGGTCGATCACGCTGCAGGCGTTTTCTTCGCTGTTGAAGCCAATGCTCGGGTTGGCGACGTCGTTGGCGACGATCAAATCGAGGTTCTTGTCTTTCAACTTACGCGCGGCGTAGTCGAGCAGGTGTTCGGTTTCAGCGGCGAAACCGACGCTGAATGGGCGGTCGGGGCGCGTGGCGATAGTGGCCAGAATGTCTGGGTTGCGCACCATTTGTAGTAGCAAGCCGTCGCCGTTCGTAGGGTCTTTCTTGAGTTTCTGTGGGGCGACGACTTCCGGGCGGTAGTCCGCGACCGCTGCCGAGGCGATGAACAGGTCGCAAGGGATCGCGGCTTCGCAAGCGGCGAGCATGTCGCGGGCGCTGACCACGTCGATGCGGGTGACGCGATCCGGGGTCGGCAGGTGCACCGGGCCGGTGATCAGAGTCACGCGGGCGCCTGCTTCAACGGCAGCTTCGGCCAGGGCAAAGCCCATTTTTCCGGAGCTGTGGTTGGTGATGTAGCGCACCGGGTCGATGTTTTCCTGGGTCGGGCCGGCGGTGATCAGCACGTGTTTGCCGGTCAGCGCCTGGCGCTGGAAGCAGTCCGCCGCGCATTGGGCGAGTTCGACGGCTTCGAGCATGCGGCCGAGGCCAACGTCACCACAGGCCTGGCTGCCCGAGGCCGGGCCGAAGGCCTTGATGCTGCGGTTTTCGAGGGTTTGCAGGTTGGCCTGGGTCGCCGGGTCGCGCCACATGGCCTGGTTCATCGCCGGGGCGACGGCAACTACGGCGTCGGTGGCCAGTACCAGCGTGGTCAGCAGGTCGTCGGCGATGCCTTGGGCCAGACGGGCGATCAGGTCCGCGGTCGCCGGAGCGATCAGCACCATGTCGGCCCATTTGGCGAGTTCGATGTGGCCCATCGCCGCTTCGGCCGCCGGGTCCAACAGGTCCAGGTGAACCGGGTGCCCGGACAGGGCCTGCATGGTCAGCGGAGTGATGAACTCGGCGCCGCCACGGGTCATGACCACGCGCACTTCGGCGCCCTGATCGATCAGGCGGCGAACCAGATCGGCGCTCTTGTAGGCAGCAATACCGCCGCCGACGCCCAGAACGATGCGTTTCCGATACAGCCGCTGCATAGGTCTGCCTTTCATTTCGTTGATGACTGCGTAGCGATACCCCCTCCCCAGGAGTGAAATCGCCCGCAAAAAAGATGGGCTACGATATCACAGCGACCGCTACGGAACAGCGGCGCCCACAGACAGGGAGGTGCTATGAGTATTCGCGATTGGCCGGCGGCCGAGCGGCCGCGGGAGAGGTTACTGGAGTTGGGGTCGGCGAGCCTTTCGGACGCTGAGCTGTTGGCGATTTTTTTACGGACCGGCGTGTCGGGTAAAAGCGCGGTGGATCTGGCGCGACATTTGTTGAATCAGTTTGGCAGCCTGCGCGCCTTGCTGGAGGCCGATCTAAAGGCATTCAGCGGACAGTTGGGGCTCGGGCCGGCAAAGTTTGCGCAGTTGCAGGCAGTGTTGGAAATGGCCCGTCGGCATCTGGCTGAGCGCTTGCGCCACAGCTCCGTGTTGGAGAATCCGCTGATGGTGCGTGATTATCTCAAGTCGATGCTGCGACATGAGCCTCATGAAGTATTTGGTTGTCTGTTTCTCGATTCGAAACATCGAGTACTGGCGTTTGAATCACTGTTTCGCGGCTCTATCGACTGCACCAGCGTTTATCCGCGTCAGGTGGTCAAGCGCGCTTTGGCTCACAACGCCGCAGCTTTGATCCTTTGCCACAACCATCCCTCAGGTAATCCCGACCCTAGTCATGCCGACCGAAAGCTGACCAAGCGCCTGCAAGAGGCGCTGGACCTGATCGATGTGCGGGTGCTCGACCATTTCATCATCGGTGACGGTGATCCGCTGTCGATGGCCGAGTATGGGTGGATGTAACGGGACTCTGTAGGAGCCGGCTTGCTGGCGATCCGGACAACGCGGTGTGGCTGATTGACCGCGGTGATGCCATCGCCAGCAAGCCGGCTCCTACAGGGGGGGGCGGGTTATTTGAGGTTGACCTTGGAGTAGTCCTGGCGGCCAAACGGGCTGACCGCATACCCCTCGACTTCCTTGCGCATCAGCGCGAAGGCCGTCGGGTGGGCCAGTGGCAGCCACAGCGCCTGCTGCTGGATCTGCGCCTGAGCCTGTTCATAGAGCTTGGTGCGTACACCTTGCTCGGAGGTGGTCTTGCCGGCGCTGATCAGCTTGTCCAGGTCCTGATTGCAGTAACGGGCGAAGTTGGTGCCGGATTTGACCGCCGCGCAGGAAAATTGCGGCGTCAGGAAGTTATCCGGGTCGCCGTTGTCGCCGGCCCAGCCCATGAACAGCAGGTCGTGTTCGCCGGCCTTGGCGCGGCGGATCACTTCACCCCATTCGATCACGCGAATCTCGGCCTGAATGCCGATTTCCGCCAGGTCCGACTGGAGCAGTTGCGCGCCGAGGCTTGGATTGGGGTTCAGCAGGCTTCCGGACGGGCGGGTCCAGATCGTCGTCTGGAAACCGTCTTTCAGGCCGGCCTTGGCCATCAATGCCTTGGCTTTTTCAACGTCATGCGCGTAGCCCGGCAAGCCTTTGGCGTAGCTCCAGGTATTCGGTGGATACGGGCCGTTGGCGGCTTCGGCGGTGTCTTCGAACACGGCTTTGACGTAGTTGGCCTTGTCGAACGCGAGGTTTATCGCCTGGCGCACTTCAGGCTTGTCCAGCGGCGGATGCTGGCTGTTGATGGCGACGAACGCGGTCATGAACGCATCGGTTTTTTCGACTTTCAGTGTCGGCTCTTTCAGCGCGGCTTGTACGTCCAGCGGTTTCGGCGAGAGGGCGATCTGGCACTCGTTACGACGCAGTTTCTGCAATCGCACGTTGGCGTCCGGGGTGATGGCGAAGATCAACGGGTCCACCGAAGGCTTGCCACGGAAGTAATCCGGGTTGGCTTTGTAGCGGATAGTGGCGTCCTTCTGAAAACGCGTGAACACGAACGGGCCGCTACCGATCGGCTGGCTGTTGAGCTTCTCCGGGGTGCCGGCTTTCAGCAGCTGGTCGGCGTATTCGGCGGAGTAGATCGAGGCGAAGCCCATGCTCAGGGTCGGCAGGAAGGTCGAGTCCGCGTGATCGAGGGTGAAACGCACGGTCAGCGGATCCAGCGCGTCGATCTTCTTGATCAGTGCCGGCAATTGCATCGATTGCGCGTGCGGGAAGCCGCTCTGCGCCACTTTGTGCCAAGGGTTTGCCGGGTCGAGCATGCGCTCGAAGCTGAATTTCACGTCTTCGGCGGTCAGTTCGCGGGTCGGACTGAAGTATTCGGTGCGGTGGAATTTCACCTGCGGGTGCAACTTGAACACATAGGTCAGGCCATCGGGCGTGACTTCCCAGCTGTCTGCGAGGCCGGCGACCACTTTGCCGCTGGCGGTATCGAAGTCCACCAAACGGTTCATCAGCACGTCGGCCGAGGCGTTGGTGGTGGTCAGCGAGTTGTATTGCACCACGTCGAACCCTTCCGGGCTGGCCTCGGTGCAGACGCTCAGGGCGGCGGCGTGGGCCAGCGGGCTCAGTAGAAGCGGGGCGAGCAACAGCGGTAGGGCAGCGAGGCGCATGGTCGGATTCCTTTACAGATCGAAGGCCCATCTGCAAGTGCAGTCTGGAAAAGGCTTACCCTAGTGGGCTCTTTTGTAAATGACTATCCCCTTTTTCATTTTAAGGGGACTATGTGCGATCGTTTTCGGTGTGTGCCGGCCGAGAAACCCCTGGATTGGCCGGTTGGCCGATTTTCTGCGACGAGCGGTCTTTATCGACGATAGCCTTTACCCAAGGCGCTCGCAGCCTGAAAAATGGGGTTTTTATCAAGTCGGTGCGCACGGAATGTTGTTGCACCTCAGTCTTTCTGGTATAAAGCAGCGCTCTTTTCTAGGGGCCCGGTTCCTTCACTGTAGGTGTAGCCGGTAAGACCTCTAAAGAAACGCGGCGCCTGGCGCCAAATGACTGAGAGATTAAGCGGCCAACCCATGCCGGGTTGGGCATGTGGTTTTAGAGGGCTGAGGCATGTCGAGAGTATGTCAAGTTACCGGTAAGGGTCCGGTGACTGGGAATAACATTTCCCACGCAAACAACAAAACCCGTCGTCGTTTCCTGCCGAACCTGCAGCATCACCGCTTCTGGGTTGAAGAAGAGAAACGTTTCGTGCGTCTGCGCGTATCTGCCAAAGGCATGCGTATCATCGACAAGCGTGGCATCACTGTCGTGCTGGCCGAAATCCGCGCCGCTGGCAAGATCTAAGGGAGCTAATCATGCGTGAATTGATTCGTTTGATTTCGAGCGCCGGTACTGGTCACTTCTACACTACCGACAAGAACAAGCGCACTACTCCGGACAAAATCGAGATCAAGAAATTTGATCCGGTTGTTCGCAAGCACGTGATCTACAAAGAAGGCAAAATCAAGTAATTGATTTTTCCCTCTTACGAAAAAGGCCCGTATCGCGAGATACGGGCCTTTTTTGTTGCCTGTGTCCCGTCCTGAATAAGGTTTACACCTTCTGATCTGTTTTTCAGGAGGACGTAATGGAATCAGTAAAAAGGCGTAGTCAGCGAGACTACACGCTGACCTTTAAATTGTCGGTCGTCGATCAAG
>NZ_JACVBM010000002.1:0-430713 GCF_014852385.1 Pseudomonas sp. PDM03
TTTCCAATATCCAGGCCGAGCAAGTCCAGGATGTCCATGAGAGGTCTCCTCAAGTAAGTGAGAACCCCGGTAAGTTTAGATTTAGCGGGGTTCCCGTACTGGGCTGACCATCTCATTAGGGTGGCAGTTGTACGCGGGTTGGCGAACCGGAGCAAAAGGAACCCGGCAGACCCGAAGGCCTCCCACGCACAACCGCCATGACTGTGTCGATGGTCGTCATGCTCCTTAAGCTTCCAGGTCGCCAAACCCGGTGCTGAACATTCAGCATTGGGCGAGCTTAGGAACCGGGGCATTGCGGCGCAATCGGACGGCGGTGGTTTTGTTGTAGGAAGGTGCCGGGATTTTTGAGGGCTTGGGATCGCCCTTGGCACCATTTCCTACAGATGAATCTGAAGGTCGTTCCGACCTTCAATCGCGAGCAGGCTCGCTCCCACAGGGGAGTGGGTTTTTACAATGGGATTTGCGGGGTTACTCGGTTGGGGGATTGAGCTTTGCTTCCAGCTCCGCAACCTTCGCTTCCAGGCTTTCCAATCTTGCCCGAGTGCGTGCGAGCACGACCATCTGGCTATCGAATTCTTCCCGGCTCACCAGGTCCAGTTTGCTGAAGCCGCTTTGCAGCAACGCCTTGAACTGGCTTTCGATTTCGCTTTTCGGCAGTGGGGTGTCGCCGCTGAAGAGGCGGGAGGCTGTGCCGGTCAAGGCGTCGAGGAAATCTTTGGGCGCGAGCATGGGAAAGGTCCTGGAAACAATGGCGGGCAGTGTATCACGCAGTGTCTATAGTCAATCCCGACCGCAGGGATGCACGCTTTTCGCGCATGCGGACGGACGGTGCCGCACCGTTGTTGTGCGTAACGCGTCCGGTGTTGCAGCGATGTGGCGGGCATCTACGGCCAAAGGCTTGAAAACTGAGGGTTTTGTGGAGATGGCAAGCTTTCTGCTTAGACGGTAGTGACCCATGCACTGATGCAGTCGATGTGACGAATGCAGTGCGCCAAGCGAAACGGGGGAAGAGTTTCGTGCGGAGCGGTTAGCTGGCGTCGGACGGGCAGGTAAGGCCGACGATGCGTTACAAAGCCAGGCACTGCGCTTAGACTTGAGCCGGGTTTGTTTTCCTGGGGCAAGTCCACCAATTCGGGAGAGAGTTTTCATGAAGCTAGTCACTGCCATCATCAAGCCGTTCAAGTTGGACGACGTGCGCGAATCGCTGTCCGAGATCGGCGTGCAGGGCATTACCGTTACCGAAGTCAAAGGCTTCGGACGGCAGAAGGGTCACACCGAGCTGTATCGCGGCGCGGAATACGTGGTCGATTTCCTGCCCAAGGTGAAGATCGATGTCGCCATTGACGACAAGGATCTTGATCGGGTTATCGAGGCGATAACCAAGGCAGCCAACACCGGCAAGATCGGTGACGGCAAGATCTTCGTGGTCAATCTGGAACAGGCGATTCGCATCCGTACCGGCGAAACCGATACCGACGCGATTTAAGCCGCCACAAACCCCAACGCCCCAGGAGAAAACAATATGACTCTGCGTAAATTCGCAGGGCTAGGAGCCCTGTTGTCCCTCGTAATGCCCAGCCTGGCCATGGCGGCAGACGAAGTGGCGGCCCCAGTCCTCAATTCCGGCGATACCGCCTGGATGCTGACCTCGACAGCCCTCGTGCTGTTCATGACCATTCCCGGCCTCGCGCTGTTCTACGGCGGCATGGTTCGCTCCAAAAACATTCTTTCCGTGATGATGCAGTGCTTCGCCATTACCGGTCTGATCAGCGTCCTGTGGGTCATTTATGGCTACAGCATCGCGTTCGACACCACCGGCATGGAACAAGGCGTCGTCAACTTCAACTCCTTCTTCGGCGGCATGGGCAAGGCATTCCTGGCCGGTGTCACACCAGCGAGCCTGACCGGCCCTGCAGCGCTGTTCCCTGAAGCGGTGTTCATCACCTTCCAGATGACGTTCGCCATCATCACTCCGGCGCTGATCGTCGGTGCCTTCGCCGAGCGGATGAAGTTCTCCGCGATGCTGATCTTCATGGGCATCTGGTTCACTCTGGTTTATGCACCGATCGCGCACATGGTCTGGTCCGGCAACGGCGGCCTGATGTGGGACTGGGGCGTGCTCGATTTCGCCGGCGGCACCGTGGTGCACATCAACGCCGGTGTGGCCGGTCTGGTGGCGTGCATCGTGCTCGGCAAGCGTAAAGGCTTCCCGACCACCCCGATGGCACCGCACAACCTCGGTTACACCCTGATGGGCGCAGCCATGCTGTGGGTTGGCTGGTTCGGCTTCAACGCCGGTTCCGCCGCAGCGGCCAACGGCACTGCCGGCATGGCGATGCTGGTTACCCAGATCGCAACCGCCGCCGCCGCACTGGGCTGGATGTTTGCCGAGTGGGTCACCCACGGAAAGCCAAGTGCACTGGGTATCGCCTCTGGTGTAGTCGCCGGTCTGGTTGCAATCACCCCGGCCGCTGGCACCGTGGGCCCGATGGGCGCGCTGGTGATCGGTCTGGCAGCGGGCGTGGTGTGCTTCTTCTGCGCCACCACCCTGAAACGCAAACTCGGTTATGACGATTCCCTGGACGCCTTCGGCGTGCACGGTATCGGCGGTATCCTCGGCGCGATCCTGACCGGTGTGTTCGCCGCACCGTCGCTGGGTGGCTTCGGCACCGTCACCGACATCGCCGCACAAGTCTGGATTCAGTGCAAAGGCGTGGGCTTCACGGTGATCTACACCGCAATCGTCACCTACATCATTCTCAAGGTGCTGGACGCTGTCATGGGTCTGCGTATCACCGAAGAAGAAGAGGCTGTCGGCATCGATCTGGCGCTTCACAACGAACGCGGCTACAACTTGTAAGACGCGCATAAAAAACTTGCCCGGCTTGCCGGGCATTTTTTTGTCTGGAGTTTGTCAGTGTGAGGACTGCTGAAAGGTTTTTTCGTACACGTTTAGTGGTGTTTACGGCGGGCGTTTTTCTGCGGCCAATGGCTTACATGATTGAAGGAATATTAGGGCCTTTGTTTTTTCCCAGAGCGCGCTAGAATGCGCCCCGAACGTGCGGAGAACTGTATGTGGCAACAGACTCTGATTACCCTGCGGGCGAGGCCCCGGGGCTTTCATCTGGTAACGGACGAGTTACTCGCCGGCCTGCCTGAACTCAAGGCGTGTCGGGTCGGTCTGTTGCATTTGTGGCTGCAGCATACCTCGGCGTCGTTGACCATCAACGAGAACGCCGATCCGGCGGTACGTCGCGACTTCGAACGATTTTTCAATCGTCTGATCCCACAAGGAACAGACGGCTATGAGCATAACGACGAAGGCCTGGACGACCTCCCGGCGCACTTCAAGGCCAGCGTGCTTGGCTGTCAGCTCAGTTTGCCGATTTCGGCGGGCCGACTGGCGTTAGGGACCTGGCAAGGCGTTTATCTGGGCGAGCACCGTGATTTTGGCGGTGCCCGTAAAGTCCTCGCCACCGTGCACGGTGAAGAGGCATGAGCCGCTGGTCACCAGCGGTTATTGAATTTTTCCGGCAGCCTTCGACAGAGGGCAAAGCTGGGCTATAACTAATCTGCTTTTCGCAAGTCATGAGGTAGAACATGAGCGACGATGATCTGGAAAACGACGACCTCGAAGTAGGCGACGACGACGAAACCGAAGAAGGTCTGGAAGCAGCGGCGGAAGACGTCGCTGAAGACGATGGCGGTGAAGCGCCCGTTCCGACCGCCAAAGGCAAAGCCAAGGCAGCGGTATCGGTCGATGAGCTGCCGAGCGTCGAAGCAAAAAACAAGGAACGCGATGCCTTGGCCAAGGCCATGGAAGAGTTCCTGGCTCGTGGCGGCAAGGTGCAGGAAGTGGAGGCCAATGTGGTCGCCGATCCTCCCAAGAAGCCTGACAACAAGTACGGCAGCCGGCCTATCTAAGCGTCTGCCCTTGCTTGCTGAAAAAGCCCGCCGTCGCTGCGGGCTTTTTCATGTCTGTAAAAAAGTCTGGAGACTTGTGTAGATCCCCTGTGGGAGCGAGCCTGCTCGCGATGGCGGTGTGTCAGTCAACATCAATTGCGAATGTTAAGGCCTCATCGCGAGCAGGCTCGCTCCCACAGGGTCGGTGGTGTATTCAAGGTCAGTGATGGACATTCCAGCGCGCCAACAACGCCGGCAGCTCAGTCAGGCTGCGAATCTCGGCGTCCGGCGCTTTCTGCGCTTCCCACAATTTGCCCTGCGGGTTAAACCAGATCGCCCGCAACCCCGCCTGCTGCGCCCCGGCAATGTCATCACCCGGATGGTCGCCGATATGCACCGCCGTCGCGGCCGTTGCGCCGCCACGCTTCAGCGCCTCATGAAACAGGCGTGCGTCCGGTTTGGCGATGCCGATGTCTTCGGCGCACAGTGCAAACTTGAAGTAGTCGGCCAGCCCTAAACGGCGCACATCGGCATTGCCGTTGGTGACGACGCCGAGTGCATAGTGTTTGGCCAGCGTCTCCAGTGTCGGCTCGACTTCCGGGAAGATTTCCAGCTGATGCCGGGCATGCAGAAACACTTCAAAACTCTGATCGGCCAGGTCTGACGCCTGATCGTGACCGTAACCGGCCTCTTCCAGTGCATGGAAAAGCACCCGGCGACGCAAGGCACTGATTCGATGCTTGAGGCCCGGTTCGCTGCCCAGAATGCGCTCGCGAATCCCCCACAAGTGCTCCACCGGCACCGCGCCCAGATTCGGTGCATGTTCGGTCAGCCATTCACGCAATACGGCTTCGGCGCTGACGATGACCGGGGCGGTATCCCACAAGGTGTCGTCGAGGTCGAAGGTGATCAATTGGATCGTCATGAATCATCGCCCTTAATGCGTTTGGCCCGTGGATGGGCGCTGTCGTAAACCGTCGCCAGATGCTGGAAGTCCAGGTGGGTGTAGATCTGGGTGGTCTTGATGTCCGAGTGGCCGAGCAATTCCTGCACTGCGCGCAGGTCCTGCGAGGATTCCAGCAGGTGGCTGGCGAAGGAGTGTCGCAACATGTGCGGATGCAGGTTTTGCCCCAGCTCGCGCTCACCGGCGGCCTTGACCCGCACCTGAATCGCCCGAGGGCCGAGGCGTCGGCCTTGCTGGCTGACAAACACGGCGTCATCCGCCGGGTTGGTCATGGCGCGCAATGGCAGCCACAACTCCAGCGCTTCGCGGGCCTTTTTGCCAACTGGCAACAGGCGCGTCTTGCTGCCTTTACCGAGCACCTGAACCATGCCGTCAGCCAGGTCCAGTTGATCGAGATTGAGCCCGGTCAGCTCCGAAAGCCGCAAACCCGAGGAATAGAACAACTCCAGAATCGCCTGATCCCGACGTGCCAGAAAATCATCCTCCACCGCGCCTTCAAGCAGTTGCAGCGCGCGGTCGGTGTCGAGGGTTTTCGGCAGTCTTCGTTCGCCTTTCGGCGGCGCCAGACCGTTGGCCGGATCGTGATCGCAAAGACCTTCGCGGTTCAGATAATGATAGAGCCCGCGCACGGCCGAGAGCAGCCGCGCCAGACTGCGGGACGATTGGCCCTGGGAATGCAAGCGAGCGATCAGGCTGCGCAGACGCTGGATGTCCAGCGCGGCCCAGCTGTCGATGTTCTGTTTGACGCAGAAGCCCAGCACTTTGTCGAGGTCGCGGCGGTAGGCGTACAGCGTGTGGGGCGACACCTGTCGCTCACTGCGCAGGTGTTCGCAGTAAGCGTCCAGTTGCCGTTCCACGATCAGCGTACCGAGCGCAGCGAGCTGTTGACCCGTGGCAGCACGCGGCCCATGACTTCGGCGATGTAGCTGAGGAACAGCGTGCCCACCGAGCTTTTGTAGTGCTGCGGATCACGGCTGGCGATCGCCAGTACGCCGTGGATGCCTTGATGACTGATGGCAACGACGGCGGTGGAGCCGATCTGCTTGCGCTGCTCTTCGCCGAACAGGAAGTCCAGTTCATGCTCGCGCAGGCTGCCGCTGACACTTTTGTCTTCCGAGAGCAAACCACCAATGGCTGTTTGCGCATCGGCGTGGGTCACCCAGCGGCCGACCGGCATCGGGTTGTCGCCCAGCAGGATCAGGCTGACAAAAGGCACCTGAAAGTCCTGGCGCAGGCTGTCTTCAACGCTGATCACCACGTCTTCCAGGCTGGTGGCGTCCATCAAGGCGAGAATCAGACGCCGGGTCTTGTCGAAGAGGCGGTCGTTGTCGCGGGCCACGTCCATCAAGTGCGAGAGGCGATGACGCAATTCGATGTTGCGGTCGCGCAGGATGGTCATCTGGCGCTCGACCAGCGAGATGGTGTCGCCACGCTGGTGCGGAATGCGCAGGGCCGGGAGCAGTTCTTCGTGCTCGACGAAGAAATCCGGATGAGCCTCCAGGTACGCGGCAATCGCCGCCGCCTCAAGGCTTTCGGAAGGGGATTCGTCGGGCTGTAGGGCGGGAACCTGGGGCTTGTCGGTCATGGGTTTGACTCACTCAAAGACGTACTTGTCCTTCATAAACACGGACTGCCGGGCCGGTCATCAACACCGGTTGGCCAGGGCCTGCCCATTCAATGGACAGACGCCCGCCGGGCAGGTCGATCAATAGCGGCGAATCCATCCACCCCTGGCTGATCGCGGCCACTGCAGCAGCACAGGCGCCGGTGCCGCAGGCCTGGGTTTCCCCGGCGCCACGTTCCCAGACGCGCAGCTGCGCGCGGTTCCGGTCGATGACCTGGAGAAAACCGACATTGACCCGCGCCGGGAAGCGCGGGTGATGTTCGATTTTCGGCCCCAGTTCATGCACCGGTGCGTTGTTGATATCGCTGACCCGCAGCACGGCGTGCGGATTGCCCATCGACACAGCGGCGAGTTCCACCGTGGTGCCGTCGACGTCGAGCGAGTAGCTCGGCGCCTGACTGTCGGCAACGAACGGGATGTCGGCCGGCACCAGGCGCGGTGCGCCCATGTCGACACTGATCTGGCCGTCACTGCGGATATCCAGCTCGATGATGCCACTTTTGGTTTCGACGCGAATCTGCCGTTTTGCGGTCAGGCGCTTGTCGAGCACGAAGCGGGCGAAACAGCGCGCACCGTTGCCGCACTGTTCCACTTCGGAACCGTCGGAGTTGAAGATCCGATAGCGGAAATCCACGTCCGGGTTACTCGGCGCTTCGACGATCAGCAACTGGTCGAAACCGATGCCGGTGTGCCGATCGCCCCATTGCTTGGCATGCTTGGGCAGGATGTGCGCGTGCTGGCTGACCAGGTCGAGGACCATGAAGTCATTGCCCAGGCCGTGCATCTTGGTAAAACGCAGCAGCATGGTTTTACTCCGGCAGCAGGCTTTCGCCAGCAAACAACTCGGCTACCGTCTCACGGCGACGCACTTCAAATGCCTGATCACCGTCCACCAACACTTCAGCGGCGCGGCCGCGAGTGTTGTAGTTGGAACTCATGACAAACCCGTAGGCGCCGGCCGAATGCACAGCCAGCAAGTCGCCTTCTTCGAGGGCCAGCTGACGATCCTTGGCCAGGAAGTCGCCGGTCTCGCAGATCGGTCCGACGATGTCGTAGGCACGAGCGGCGGTGGCGCGAGGGCGCACGGCGGTGACGTCCATCCATGCCTGGTACAGCGCCGGGCGGATCAGGTCGTTCATGGCCGCGTCGACGATGGCGAAGTCTTTGTGTTCGGTGTGCTTGAGGTATTCGACCTGAGTCAGCAGCACGCCGGCGTTGGCGACGATGAAGCGGCCCGGCTCGAACACCAGCGCCAGGTCACGACCGTCGAGACGCTCGCGCACGGCTTTGATGTAGTCGGCAGCCAATGGTGGCTCTTCATCGCGATAACGCACGCCCAAGCCACCACCGAGATCGATGTGGCGCAGGTAAATGCCGCAATCGCCGAGGCGGTCGACCAGGCCCAGCAGGCGGTCGAGAGCATCGATGAACGGCGGCAGGGTGGTCAGTTGCGAACCGATGTGGCAATCGACGCCGACCACTTCCAGGTTCGGCAGCTGCGCGGCACGCACGTACACGTCTTCGGCGTCGGCAATGGCGATGCCGAACTTGTTCTCTTTGAGACCGGTGGAAATGTACGGGTGCGTGCCGGCATCGACGTCCGGATTCACGCGCAGCGAGATCGGTGCGCGAACGCCCAGCTCGGCGGCGACGATTTGCAGGCGTTCCAGCTCATCGGTGGACTCGACGTTGAAGCAGTGCACGCCGACTTCCAGGGCGCGACGCATGTCGTCACGGGTCTTGCCGACACCGGAGAACACGATCTTGTCGGCACTGCCGCCAGCGGCCAGTACGCGTTCCAGCTCGCCACGGGAGACGATGTCAAAACCGGCGCCCAATCGCGCCAGGACATTCAGCACACCCAGGTTGGAGTTGGCCTTGACCGCGAAGCAGACCAGGTGCGGCATGCCGACCAGTGCATCGGCATACGCCAGGTACTGGGCTTCGATGTGGGCACGGGAGTAGACGTAAGTCGGGGTGCCAAAGCGTTCGGCGATGGCAGACAGGGCAACACCCTCCGCGAACAGCTCGCCGTCACGGTAGTTAAAAGCGTCCATGGCGTTCCCTTATTGGTAGACGTCGTGCTTGTGTGCTTTCGACGGCTGCTTTTGCGAGGACTTGGCCTGCTCGGCAGGGTCCTGGGAATCGTCAGGCAGGTACAGCGGACCTTTTTGACCACAGGCCGACAATAAACAAGCAACCGCGACGAGCGCAGCAAAGGAAGAGATCAGGCGCTTCATGGCGAAATCCTTGAAAATGCGTTAATTGCGCCGGAGTATACCGGCCACCCGGCAGCTTGCCTATGCGACCAGGGTCCCGTCCGGCGGGGCTTCGCATGAAGCCGGCTAGCAAGGTGCAATCCCTGTGGGAGCGAGCCTGCTCGCGATGGCGGTGTGTCAGGTGACGATGATGTTGAATGTGCCGGCCTCTTCGCGAGCAAGCCCGCTCCCACAGGTGTACCTAAATCGGCCCTTGGTCGTTATCCTTTGCAATCACCGGGGCTCGCCCGTATCTTGCGGCGCTTGAGCCTGATCAGACACTTTTTGAGGTTGCCGTAATGAGTTTGTCCGAAGCGCGTTTCCACGATCTGGTCGATGCCACCCAGCAAACCCTGGAGGACATCTTTGACGACAGCGACCTGGATATCGATCTGGAGAGCTCGGCCGGTGTGCTCACCGTCAAGTTCGAAAACGGCACTCAGTTGATCTTCAGCCGCCAGGAACCCCTGCGTCAGCTGTGGCTGGCGGCGGTGTCGGGTGGCTTCCACTTCGACTACGACGAAGAGAGCGAGCGCTGGATGTGCGACAAGAGCGAAGAGCAGCTCGGCGAGATGCTTGAGCGCATCGTCCAGCAACAGGCCGGCGCTGAATTCGATTTCGAAGGTCTGTGAGATCGTGACCCAGCCTGCACCCGTTCGACCGCCCAAGCCGCTTTACAGCAATGTCAGCCCGGCGGTCCCTTCGCCGTGCAGCGGCGTGTGTCGGCTGGATGAGCAGAAGGTCTGCCTGGGGTGTTTTCGCCATGTCGAAGACATCCGCGAATGGCGCTCGGCCGATGATGAGCGCCGGCGCACGATTTGCGTCCAGGCCTCCCATCGCAAAGCCAGCGCCGATTCCCTGTAGGAGCTGGCTTGCCAGCGATGGCGGCCTTAAGGTCGCCGCAAAGTTCAAGATCCTGTCGCCAGCAAGCTGGCTCCTACAGGGATTGCACGCTGTCCGCTTGCGGCTTGTATATTTTTTGAGCTGTGATAGTGTCCAGAAACGCCTCAACCCATCGAGGCTCGTGAAAACCCCGCCTTTTTCTGGCGGGGTTTTGCTTTTTCTGTGCAGAAGAAAGGAGTCTGCCTCTATCATGACCGCACCTTCCATCACCCTTACTCGTCTGGACGTTCAACGTCTGGAACGCCTGATCGACAGCCTGGACGACACGCTGCCGGGCGTTATCGCGCTGCAAACCGAACTGGATCGCGCCGATACCGTGGTCGGTCACGATGAAGTGCCCGCCGATGTCGTGACCATGAATTCCAGAGTGCATTGCCGCGAAGAAAGCAGCGGCAAGGACTATCATCTGACGTTGGTGTACCCCAAGGATGCCAACGCGGACGAAGGCAAAATCTCCATTCTGGCGCCTGTCGGTAGCGCACTGCTGGGCCTGAAGGTTGGCCAGCACATCGATTGGCCTGCTCCGGGCGGCAAAACCCTCAAGCTGACCCTGCTTGAAGTCGAATCGCAGCCAGCCAATGGCGGCCCCTTCCCGGAATAACTTGCCTCAGACCAGCTCGAGCGCGTCATTCAATGCGCGCTCCAGATCGGCCTTGTAGCGCAGGTACAAATTGCTTGAACTCTGACCATCACCGAGCAGGCCCGACAGGTCCAGATCGGTGATGTAGCAGCGATAGCGTTCGGTTTCACGGCGCTGCTCGACGATTTCCCGGGCGACCACACTGAACAGTTGGTCGCCATGCTCCAGCTCTGAAAATTCCCGCTGATTGCAATACAACGTGACTTGCACCTTGCCCGGTGCGGCTTTGCCGACGATCGCCTGCACATCGTAGAACGGCTTGTTGACCGGAGTTTGCGGCGCGAGTCGGGCTTCGACCCGGCGCGCTCGTCCGGGACCCGACGGCAGCAGTTGGTAATACAGCGTGTCGAGGCTCAGTGGCTGGGCGGCGTCCATCGGCAGCAAGGCATCGCGCCGGTACTGGATCGATTGCAGGAAGCGTTGCAACGGCACCAGCAGGCTTTGTTCGTCGTGATAGGGCAAACGCTGTTGCCACAACGCATTGAACTCATCCAGCACGTACAGATCGGCCTGCTCGTCGTGAATCCGGTAGAACACCTGAATGCACTCGGGCTGCCCCATGGGCAGAATCAGTGCGAGGTCCTGATCCTCCAGCGCCATTGGGTCCAGGTGCAGCGGGCTGTAGCTCGCCAGCTCTTCGCCGAGGTAGTCGAACAGCGCCGGCAGGGTGGCGAGGGCGACGTGATTGACCTGCCCCGGCACCAATTCCAGCACGTGATAATGCTGCTGGACCTGAATCAGGTAGCGATGATTGAGTTTGCTCAGCAGCAGGTTCTGCGCGGTGTCGATCACTTCCTCGACCCGTTGCGCAATGAACTGCGCGCGGTTGTGGCAGAAACAACGCACCCGCAACTTGGGTTGCTGTGGGCCGTTCGGCAGGTTGTTGAGGTAATCGCGCAGGCAGTCGAGCAGGGCGTGAGGGCCATCGAAGCGATTGACCGAGACCTCGTTCCAGCTGTTGAGCGTGACCTGATCCAGGGTCAGCACCAGGTTCTCGCGGACCCCGGCGTAACTCAGCGAGTCAGTGCGCTCGGTGGTCATCAGGATGTTCAGGTCGCGGTGATGCTTGAGCGGATCGACGCCGACGTTCACCAGAATCAGCACCTCGCTCGGCACGCTGGCGCGCAGCAGCGGTTCTTCGGCGACCGTAGGCAGGGGCAGGGCGATGCTCTGTTGCAGGCTGCCGAGCAGGTTGAACAGTTCGAATTCGCTCAGGTCACTGTCGCCGGGATGCAGCGCCAGGCGCGTGCTGCTATCGATCACGCCGTTGCGATGGCACCAGGTCAGCAGTTCCAGCAATTGGCGACTGCGCTTGATCGGTGCGAAATGCTCCCACTCGAGGGCGGTCAGGCTGCCGTTGTACAAGCCCCACTGGGTTTGCCCCGATTCTTTCTTGTCTGGCGCATGCACCAGCGTCAGGGTGTCTTCGGCCAGGTCCGGGGCGATGCCCGGGTTGATGAACTCGACTTTGTCGGCCTTGCGCTCGAACGCTGCGTACAGGCGTCGGCCCAGCACGTTGAGGTCGCGCTTGTTGATCAGGCTGACGGTCTGTTCGCTGCGGGCGAACTCAGTCAAAAAGCGGTAGCTGTAATTCAGTTCGTTGACCAACGCCCGGCGTTCGGAACTGACCTGACGGACTTTCCACTGGCTACGGCTATCAAGCAGCGCCAGTTGACGCTGATCCCAATGCCATTCGTGGGCCAGGCGTTCAAGCAACGAGCGCTGCCAACTCTGGGTGCGGCTGCTGCCAGTGAGTTTACGATTGACCTTCAGGTACAACGCGCGCCGCACCAGCTCCAGGCGCTCCGATTCGCCACGGGCGGTGAGGTATTCCTCTATTCGCCGGTAAACCACGACGTACGGGTCCAGCTCGTCGAGGTCGAGCTGGTTGGCGAACACCGCTTGCTTGAAACGCAGGCTCAGGCATTGAACCCTGGGGTGTTCGCTGGCGTAGACCTCGGTCAGCAACAGCTTGAGCACCGACTTGTAGGGTGACTCGATCCCTTTGAACAACTGCCAGAGCCCGGCGCCGATGAATTCGCCAGGCGGGATGTACGCCAGATGCCCCAAGTCGAGGGTTTCGTCGGCACGGATGAAGCGCTTGGACAGCAGCGTGTGGGTGTAGCGGTCGTACGCGGCCTCTTCGTATACCGGCACCAGCCACCAGATGGGCGTGCGGCCGGCCAGCCAGATTGCCGTGCGGTAGAACTCGTCCAGTAGCAGGTAATGCTGGGTGGTGCCGCAGTCTTCCGAACTCAGTTGATTGTCCCGCTCGCCGAGCACGAAGCGGGCCGGGTCGATCAGGAAAAAATGCGCCTCGGCGCCCTGGCTCGCGGCCCAGGTTTCGAGCAACTGGCATTTTTTACGCAGCTCGTTGAGTTCGCTTTCGCTCAAGTCCGGTGCGTGACAGACCCACACGTCCATGTCGCTTTGATCAGCCTGCGCCAGGGTGCCGAGGCTGCCCATCAGGAACAGGCCGTGAATCGGTCGCGGTGGATTGCTGCCGTGGCGCGGCTTGTATGAAAACGAGCGGGTCAGGCGCTGGGCTTCGGCGAGGGCGTTGGCGTCAGGCTCGAAGTTCGACAGCCCGGCGGGCGTGCTTCCGGATACGTAACCCGGCAACAGCGGATGATTGACGTGGAAAAACAGCGGCAGCAGGGTCAACACCCCTTGCTGACGGCTCGATAGCCCTTCCATGGCCCGCGTCATGCGGCCCTCGTTGAGTTTTAGAAAACGTGCGCGCAACTGACCGAGAACCTTGCGGTCGATTCCTTCGTCCAGATCGGGGCGGATTTCATGGGTGCGGGTCATGTCAGCTCAAACCGGCTCGCAGGGCTCGGACGTGGAGGATCTCAGGATGAGGGGCAGTTTAGCGCCTCGGCCCCGGGATATTCAGGCTGATTTTGTTTTTTTGGCGTCAGATTTCTATCGTTGGGCGACAGTTCGTATCGAAGAGTGCCCGCGGAAATCCCGTAGCGGGGGTTTCCGTGGGCGATACGGTGGGTCAGGCTGTTTCCTGGACGCTCAGAATGGTGAGAACGGTTTGCACACTTTGCGCGGCATCACGACCCAGGCTGGTCAGATAACCGCCATCGGGTTGGTCAATCAGTTCTTTTTCGAACAGGCGTTGAGCGGCAGCTATGGCTTTCGGGGCAGCGGTCTGATGAATTTTCAAACCTTCCTGGGAACTGTCCAGGTTGAAGAGTGCGAGGATTTCCAGTTCGGCAACCAACTCAGGGGTAAGCGACATAAGGACTCCAGACTTTCTAGGAATTGGACGACAGCGCCCCTAAGGTGATCCCACTCGCGCGGCATGTCCAGTGCTCGCGACAGGGTTTTTTCTCTTCGGGAAGATTCCCCGACAGCGGGGTGCGTACCAGTGTAGTCAGGGTCTGGGGGAAAGGCCTGGGGATTGTTTGTAGGAGCGAGCGGTGCGGCGATCCGACTCGCCCGCGAAGAACGGTAACGCGGTGTTTCAGAGGGACCGCGGTAGAGCTTTCGCGGGCAAGTCGGATCGCCGCACCGCTCGCTCCTACACTAAGCGGGGGGTTACTTCTTTTCCGGCGGCAATTCCGGCAAGGCACGCAGTGCCGCTTCGTACCATTCGGTGTTGAACGCGCGGTCTTCTTCGAGGATCGCGTCGATTTCTACCGCTAAAACGTGAGCCATCAGGTTGAGGATTTCATCACGCTCGTAACCCACCAGGGTCAACTTGTTGAAGGTCGCCTTGGCGGCTGGCGGGTTGTCGCTCTCGATCTGGTTTTCGATCGCTTCGATCAGGGTATTTTCGGTGAATTCTTCTTCGTCGCTATCGATGTCGGTTGGCTCGCTCATGGCAGGCTCCTCAAGTTAAGGCGGGCAGTTTACCTGCATTCAGCGCTGTGATGCTGCTGGCGAGAAACGCCCGGGCGTTCTATAAACAGGCACTGCCAACCCCGCACGGCCTGGAGGCTTCGTGATGCTCAAGCTTTATGGATTTTCCGTCAGTAACTACTACAACATGGTGAAACTGGCGCTGCTGGAGAAAGGACTGCCGTTCGAGGAAGTGCCGTTTTATGCGGGCCAGAGCCCTGAGGCGCTGGCCATCAGCCCGCGTGGCAAGGTGCCTGTGTTGTGCGTCGAGCAAGGGTTTGTCAACGAAACCTCGGTGATTCTCGAATACATCGAGCAGAGCCAGAAAGGCACGCCGCTGCTGCCGAGCGATCCCTTCGAGCGCGCACAGGTCCTGGCGCTGGCCAAGGAAATCGAGCTGTACATCGAGCTGCCGGCTCGTGCCTGTTACGGCGAAGCATTTTTCGGCTCGCCTTTACCCGGCGCCATCAAGGACAAGACCAAAGCCGAGTTGCTGCTGGGTTTTGCCTCGCTTGAAAGGCACGGCAAGTTTGCCCCTTATGTTGCAGGCGACAGCCTGAGCATTGCGGATTTGTACTTCCTGTACAGCGTGCCGCTGGCCTGTGCGGTGGGCCACAAGCTGTTTGGTGTTGACCTGTTGGCAGACATGCCAGCGGCCAAGGCATTGCTCGAGCGCCTGGAGCAGAACCCGAACGTGCAGCGGGTTGCGGCGGACAAGGATGCGGCGATGCCCGCGTTCCTGGCGATGGTGGCGTCCAAGAAATAAAGAAGTGGCGGCCATTGTGTGTGTCAGAAGATTCGCAATCTTTTGTCCCATATTGCCGTCGCCCTTGTCCGACGGGCCGCTCAGGCAATTGCGTCTTACGCGGTAATAACCGGGTTCTTCCACGGCCCCGGGTATTGGTTACCTTGAGCATCGATCGTTTCCGATCAGGAAACTTCCACGGTCAAGGAGACCCGACGATGCTCAAACTGTATGGCTTTGCGGCCAGCAATTATTTCAACATGGTCAAACTGGCACTCCTGGAGAAAGGCGTGCCGTTTGAAACGGTTCCGTTTCATGGATGCCAGAACCCGGACATCCTGGCGGTCAGCCCACGCGGGAAAGTGCCGGTACTGGAAACCGAACAAGGGTTCTTGAGCGAAACGGACGCTATCCTCGATTTCATCGAAGAGACTCAACCGGGCATTTCACTGCTGCCGCAAACGCCGTTTGAAAGGGCAGGCGTTCGAGCCATGGCCAAGGAGATCGAGTTGTATATCGAACTGCCGGCGCGAGTCTGTTATGTCGAGGTGTTCTTTGGTGGCAGGCCGACCCCCGAGGCGCTGAAGGCCAAATCCGAGCGAGACCTGATCAAGGGATTTGCCGCCCTGAAACACCGGGCGCGGTTTGCACCGTATGTGGCGGGCGAACAGTTCACCCTGGCCGATTTGTACTTTCTCTACAGCGTCGATCTGGCGGCGGACGTCGGAAAGCGTTTGTTCAACGTCGATTTCCTCGGCGACATGCCCGGCGCCAAAGCCTTGTTGGAGCGCCTGGCCGATAATCCGAATGTACAAAAAGTCGCCGCTGACCGGCTGGCTGAAGCGCCTGCCTTTTTGCAGCGGGTGGGAGCCGTTGGACGCGCGACAGCCTGAGCATAAAAAAGCTCGATGGCCTTTCAGCCATCGAGCTCAGGTGTTACAGAGGCCGTTTAACGGCTGGCGAGCAGCGCCTGGCCGCGAGCCACCGCCTGCTTGACCTGCGCCGGAGCGGTCCCGCCGATGTGGTCACGGGCGTTCACCGAACCTTCGAGGGTCAGTACGGCGAACACGTCCTGATCGATCTGGTCGCTGAACTTGCGCAGCTCTTCCAGGCTCATTTCCGCCAGGTCTTTACCGCTTTCCACGCCGTACTTCACGGCATGGCCAACGATTTCGTGGCAGTCACGGAACGGCAGGCCACGACGCACCAGATAGTCGGCCAGGTCGGTGGCGGTGGAGAAACCGCGCAGCGCCGCTTCGCGCATCATTGCGTGCTTGGGTTTGATCGCCGGGATCATGTCGGCAAAGGCCCGCAGCGAGTCGCGCAGGGTGTCGGCGGCGTCGAACAGCGGTTCCTTGTCTTCCTGGTTGTCCTTGTTGTAGGCCAATGGCTGGCCTTTCATCAGGGTCAGCAGGCCCATCAGTGCGCCGAAGACGCGACCGGTCTTGCCGCGAACCAGCTCTGGCACGTCCGGGTTTTTCTTTTGCGGCATGATCGAGCTGCCGGTGCAGAAGCGGTCCGGCAGATCGATGAACTGGAACTGGGCGCTGGTCCACAGCACCAGCTCTTCGGAGAAACGCGACAAGTGCATCATCGCGATGCTCGCGGCCGAGCAGAACTCGATGGCGAAGTCACGATCGGACACATTGTCCAGCGAGTTGCCGCCCACGGCGTCGAAGCCCAGCAGTTGCGCGGTGTATTCGCGGTCGATCGGGTACGTGGTGCCGGCCAGCGCGGCACTGCCCAACGGCATGCGGTTGGTGCGCTTGCGGCAGTCGACCAGACGCTCATAGTCGCGGCTGAGCATTTCGAACCAGGCCAGCATGTGGTGCCCGAAAGTCACCGGCTGCGCGGTTTGCAGGTGAGTGAAGCCCGGCATGATGCTGCCGGCTTCGCGCTCGGCCTGTTCCAGCAGGCCTTTTTGCAGGCGGGTGATTTCGCCCAGGATCAGGTCGATCTCGTCACGCAGCCACAGGCGAATGTCGGTGGCGACCTGGTCGTTACGGCTGCGGCCGGTGTGCAGCTTTTTACCGGTCACGCCGATGCGGTCGGTCAGACGCGCCTCGATGTTCATGTGCACGTCTTCGAGGTCGATGCGCCAGTCGAACTGGCCGGCCTCGATTTCACCCTGGATGGTCTTCAGGCCATCGGTGATGCTGTCGCGCTCGGCATCAGTCAGCACGCCGACCTTGGCCAGCATGGTGGCGTGGGCGATCGAGCCCATGATGTCGTGGCGATACAGGCGCTGGTCGAAAGTGACGGAGGCGGTGAAGCGGGCGACGAAGGCGTCGACGGGTTCACTGAAGCGGCCGCCCCAGGACTGATTGGTCTTGTCAGTGCTCATGAATTCGCTCGTATCGGCTGAAGAAAGATGGCGTTGAAAGCTGCGGCGGATAATAACAGGGTTGCCAATCCTGTCGCTGACACTGGTCGACACGTTTTTTTCTCATGCGTCGACCCATACTCAAGGCAGGCATTGTGGAAATTGCGCAACGATATTTTTCAATTGAGCAATAACGTGCCGGCAACCGTCTACAGTTGGACAGTAGGATCAGCGCACTTCCTGGCGCTGCAGCGGACGATAAGAAGAGGGGGTGTTCATATTGTGTATCAGCAAACCCTACGGCGATGCCTCGCCAACCGCCAATTGCCCGGCAAATAAAAATTTAGCAGTCGGACGGGCGGCACTTTTTGGCCCTCGCGCTAGTCTTAGCGTGGATCGCGGTGACAGACGTCACTTCACCTGTCTACGCTATCCTTGTGCGAGACTCACGCAGGAATCCAGCGCAATATGAATGTCCTGATCGTTGATGACGAACCCCTTGCCCGCGAGCGCCTGAGCCGAATGGTCGGCGAACTCGAGGGATACAGTGTCCTGGAGCCGAGCGCCACGAACGGCGAAGAAGCGTTGGCACTGATCGACAGCCACAAACCGGATATCGTGCTGCTCGATATCCGCATGCCGGGCCTCGATGGCCTGCAAGTGGCTGCACGATTGTGCGAACGCGAAACCCCGCCCGCCGTGGTGTTTTGCACAGGTCCCGATGAATTTGCCGTGGAAGCCTTACAGGCCAGCGCCGTAGGCTATCTGGTGAAACCTGTGCGTACAGAACAATTGCATGACGCGATGAAAAAAGCCGAACGCCCCAATCGCGTCCAGCTCGCGGCTTTGACCCGTCCCGCCGCCGAAACCGGCAGCGGCCCGCGCAGCCATATCAGCGCCCGTACCCGTAAAGGTATTGAACTGATCCCGTTGGGGCAGGTGGTCTACTTCATTGCGGATCACAAATACGTGACCTTGCGCCATGAAGGCGGCGAAGTGCTGCTGGATGAGCCGCTCAAGGCCCTTGAGGATGAATTCGGTGACCGTTTCGTGCGGATCCACCGCAACGCCCTGGTCGCCCGCGAACGCATCGAACGCCTGCAACGCACGCCACTGGGGCATTTTCAGCTGTTCCTCAAAGGCCTGAACGGTGACGCCCTGATCGTCAGCCGACGCCATGTGGCCGGTGTGCGCAAAATGATGCAACAGCTTTAATTCGCCACCCGCAGGCGAACTTCTCACCCGATTGCCGGACGTCCGGGGCCAGGGAGGCCAGGCAATTCCTGATTCAAGTCAAAGCGGATTTGGTTGAGCTGTTATTATCTGCCGTATCTATTCAGTACGGATTGATCCATGTCCTCTCGCGAAATCCGCATCGCCACCCGCAAAAGTGCTCTCGCCCTGTGGCAGGCCGAATACGTCAAAGCCCGTCTGGAAGAGGCCCATCCGGGTCTGCTCGTGACGTTGGTGCCCATGGTCAGTCGTGGCGACAAGCTACTCGACTCGCCGCTGTCGAAAATCGGCGGCAAGGGCCTGTTCGTCAAGGAGCTGGAAACCGCGCTGCTGGAAAATGAAGCCGACATCGCCGTGCATTCCATGAAAGACGTGCCGATGGATTTCCCGGAAGGCCTCGGTCTGTTCTGCATCTGCGAGCGAGAAGACCCGCGCGATGCCTTCGTCTCCAATACCTATGCCAGCCTGGACGAATTGCCGCCAGGCAGCATCGTCGGCACCTCCAGCCTGCGCCGTCAGGCTCAGTTGCTGACCCGTCGCCCGGACCTGGAAATCCGCTTCCTGCGCGGTAACGTCAACACGCGCCTGGCCAAGCTCGATGCCGGCGAATACGACGCCATCATCCTCGCGGCGGCCGGTTTGATTCGTCTGGGCTTCGAGGATCGCATCACCTCGGCGATCAGCGTCGATGACAGCCTGCCGGCCGGCGGGCAGGGTGCCGTGGGCATTGAATGCCGCTCCGCCGACCGCGAAATTCACGCCTTGCTCGCGCCGCTGCACCATCAGGACACCGCCACCCGTGTCACCGCCGAACGTGCCCTCAACAAACATCTGAATGGCGGTTGCCAGGTGCCGATCGCCTGCTACGCCGTGCTGGAAGGCGAGCAGATCTGGTTGCGTGGCCTGGTGGGCGATCCGAGCGGCGGTCTGCTGCTCAGCGCCGAGGCCCGTGCACCGCGCGCCGATGCCGAAGCACTGGGTGTGCGAGTGGCCGAAGACCTTCTGAGCCAGGGTGCCGATGACATTCTGAAAGCGGTCTACGGTGAGGCAGGTCACGAGTGACGGGCTGGCGCCTGCTGCTGACGCGTCCGGCGGATGAGTCGGCGGCGCTGAGCGCTGTGTTGGCCGAAGCGGGGATTTTCAGCAGCAGTTTGCCGCTTTTGGAAATTGAACCGATTCCGACCTCTGCCACAATGCGCCAGGTGATTCAGGATCTGGATCGTTATTGCGCCGTGATTGTGGTCAGCAAACCCGCCGCCAGAATCGCGGTGGACCTGGTCGATCAGTACTGGCCGCAAGCACCGCGCCTGAAGTGGTTCAGCGTAGGCGCGGCGACGGCGCAGATCCTTGATGAACACGGGTTGGACGTGAGTTTCCCGGCCGAGGGTGATGACAGCGAAGCCTTGCTGGAGCTTGCGTCGTTGCGCGAGGCTGTCGAGCAGCCTGATCCACGGGTGCTGATCCTGCGTGGGGAGGGTGGCCGCGAGTTGCTCGCTGAGCGTTTGCGCGAGCTTGGTGCTAGTGTCGACTATCTGGAGTTGTATCGCCGCAAGCTTCCACAGTATCCGCCGGCAACACTGCCTGAGCGGATCAAGGCGGAACGCTTGAACGGGCTGGTGGTCAGCAGTGGACAGGGTTTTGAGCATCTGTATCAATTGGCCGGCGATGCCTGGCCGCAGTTGGCGCAGTTGCCGTTGTTTGTACCAAGCCCCAGGGTCGCCGAGCTGGCACGTGCCGCCGGGGCCCAAACAGTTGTGGATTGTCGTGGCGCGAGTGCCACGGCTTTGCTGACGGTGTTACGGGAGCATCCCGAACCCGTTCTCTAATGCAAAGGATGGATACGTGAGCGAAACAGCCTTGCCTAAAGATGACTCCCGGCCAGTGATCGATGCGCCGATAGATGCACCGGTAGAAAGTGCGCCACCTGCTGCAGAGCAGCGCCGAGGCAATGGGCTGGCAATCGTCGCGCTGTTGCTGGGCGCCGCCGGTGTGGCGGTGGGCGGTTGGGGCGTCTGGCAGGTGCGTCACCTGCAAGCCAATACGCAGGAGCAGTTGAGTCAGGTGCAGGCGTTGAACGATCAGGCGCAAAGCCTGAAGCTCAACGAGCAGCGCCTTAGCGCACGCCTTGAGCAAATGCCTGCCGCCGAAGAACTCGATGCCCGCAGCCGTCTGGTGATCCAGCTGCAAGGCGATCAGCAGCGCTTGAATCAACGTCTGGAAACCGTCCTCGGCGCCAGCCGCAAGGACTGGCGCCTGGCTGAGGCCGAACACTTGCTGCGCCTGGCCAGCCTGCGTCTTTCGGCGTTGCAGGACATCAACAGCGCTCAGGCGCTGGTGCAGGGCGCCGACGAAATTCTTCGCGAACAGAACGATCCGGGTTCCTTTGCCGCTCGCGAGCAAGTGGCGAAAACCCTGGTCGCCTTGCGCAGTACCGAACAGCCGGATCGCACCGGCCTGTTCCTGCGACTGGGTGCGCTGCGCGATCAGGTGGTCAGCCTCACCGAGCTGGCTCCCGAGTACAAGGACCGGGGCGATTCGCTGCTGGGCCTGACCGCCGATGGCGACGGCGCGAGTCGTTGGGCGCAGTGGTGGGATCAGATCTCGCGTTACATCCGTATCGATTTCAATGCCGATAAAAATGTCCGTCCGCTGCTGGCAGGGCAGAGCCTGAGCCAGGTGCGCCTGGCCTTGAGCCTGGCGCTGGAGCAGGCGCAGTGGGCGGCGCTCAATGGTCAGGCTGCGGTCTACACCCAGGCGCTGGCCGAGGCGCGGGACGTGCTCAAGGGTAATTTCAACCCGGACAACCCGCAGAGCAAAGTGATGCTCGAGCAGGTGGGCGAACTGAGCAAGCAGCCGGTCACCGTGGTCACGCCGGACCTGACCGGCACGCTGAGCGCGGTTCAGGGCTATCTCGAGCGACGTAATGTCAACGCCGAAGACTCGATCAAACCCATGGCCAAACCTGCCGCAAGCACCGCGCAGGAGGCCACGCCATGAAACGCCTCTATGTGATCGTGTTTCTGGCCATCGCCGTTGCCGCCGCGCTGGGGCTGGCGATTGCCGAGCATTCCGGCTACGTGCTGATCGCCTACAAGAGCTTCCGTTTCGAATCGAGCCTGTGGGCCACCCTGGCGCTGGTGGCGGTGCTGTGGCTGGTGTTCTGGGGCATCAAGGCGTTGATCGAATTGGTGACGACCTCCAGCGGCGTGGTCAACCCATGGTCGCGGCGCAATCGCAGTCGTCGGGTGCAAGTGGCGATCGAGCACGGTCAGCTGGATTTGGCCGAGGGTCGCTGGGCCAGCGCGCAGCGTCATCTGCATCGCGCCGCCGAAGCCGAGCGTCAGCCGCTGCTTTACTACCTCGGCGCTGCCCGCGCGGCGAACGAACAAGGTCATTACGAAGAAAGCGACAACCTGCTGGAGCGCGCACTGGAGCGACAGCCTCAGGCCGAGTTGGCGATTGCCCTGAGTCATGCCCAATTGCAGACCGACCGTGGCGACACCGACGGCGCCCTCTCGACGTTGCAGGCGATGCATGAGCGTCACCCTCACAACGTACAGACCTTGCGCCAGTTGCAACGCTTGCATCAGCAGCGCGGCGACTGGTCAGCGGTGATTCGCCTGCTGCCGGAGCTGCGCAAGGACAAGGTCCTGCCGGCGGCCGAGCTGGCCGAACTTGAGCGCCGGGCCTGGGGCGAAAACCTGTCCCTGGCTGCGCGTCAGGAAGAAGACGGGACGGTGGGTTTGCAGTCGCTCAACCGCGCCTGGCAACAACTCACCTCGGCTCAGCGCCAGGAACCGCAACTGGTATTGGCGTATGCCGAGCAACTTCGGCAACTGGGCGCGCAGGTTGAGGCCGAAGAGGTCCTGCGAACGGCGCTCAAGCGCAACTACGACAGCCATCTGGCACGCCTTTACGGGCTGGTTCGCGGCAGTGACTCTGCGCGTCAATTGCAGACCGCCGAGGGCTGGCTCAAGGATCATCCTGCTGACCCGAGCCTGTTGCTGACCCTTGGTCGTCTGTGTCTGCAAAACAGTTTGTGGGGCAAGGCCCGGGACTATCTGGAAAGCAGCCTGCGCGTGCAGCGCAACCCGGAAGCCTGTGCCGAGCTGGCTCGGCTGCTGGCGCAACTGGGCGACACCGAGCGCAGCAACCAGCTGTTTCAAGAAGGCCTTGGTTTGTTGGACGAACGTTTGCTGGCCGCGCCGCTACCGGCGCCGGTTCATGCCTGATTGTGTGGCGAGGGGGGCAAGCTCCCTCGCCACGCAGTAGGTGTTGCAGCGACGTTTTCTTACATTCGTAGAGCCTCGACGGCAAAGTCCTACAGAGGACTACACCTGATCCTCTCGCTTCTGTCGGGAATTCCCTACACCTCTGTTGAAGTGTCCTTGCTGGCTTGCCTTGAAAGGCTGCCGCGCTTTCCTCTACCGTAACCACTTGTCTCTACTGGTACGGAAAAGCCATGACGTTGGCCTGCTCACGCTCCTTGTTTTTCATGGTTTTCATTGCCGGCGCGCTGGCGTTGGGCGTTTCCTACTACCTGGAATATGCAGTCGGCCTCAAGCCCTGCGGGCTGTGCCTTTTACAGCGGATTTGCCTGGCGGTGCTCACGGGTGTCTGCCTGATGGCTTCGGTTCATGGCCCCGGTCGCTTCGGTTCGTTCCTGTACTGGCTGCTCGGTTTGCTGTGCAGTCTGGCAGGTACGGTGACGGCGTGGCGTCAGGTGTTGTTGCAAGGCGATCCGGTGCAACAGCTATCAGCGTGCTCGCTCAGCCTGGCGGACCCGTTCGCAAGAACCCCCTTGGTTTATGTGGTGCAGCAGATGTTCAAGGGCGCGGCCGAATGCGCACAGATTTCCTGGACGCTGTTTGACCTGAGCCTTCCCGAGTGGAGTCTGCTCTTCTTCATCGCCATGACGATCCTGAGTGTTTACCAGTTACTGCGCGTGGTCTGGTTCGCTTGTCAGCGACCGCTCAGTGGCACGTCGTCGCACCGGGCGCTGGTCGGCGATTAAACACTTGTATGAACTTTATCTGCTGCGTACCTTGAAGCCACAGTCGCGCGGGCATAATCTGGCCCGCACGTGTCATTGGAATTATGTTGCTCGAATGACGCTCTGCCTGGCCGATTCTTGATCTTCAAGTGTGCGACAGGTGTAGGGCAGCATGACCCACAAGGGAAGAGAGACCGCCATGCTCGAAAGTTGTCAGAATGCTCAAGAACGCTGGGGTGGAGTGAATCTGCTGATCGATCGCTGGTTGCAGGAGCGTCACGAACTGGTTCGGGCCTATGATGCTCTCGGCGCCAAGCCTGAGGCGCTGGGTGAGAACCGCAAGCCATTGCAGGAATTCTGCGGCGTGCTGGTCGATTACGTGTCTGCCGGGCACTTCGAGATCTACGAACAGCTGACGGGGGAGGCCAAGGCTTTCAACGACAAGCGTGGCCTGGAACTCGCCGAGACCATCTATCCGCGCATCGACGTCATCACCGAGAAGCTGCTCGCGTTCAATGACCTGTGTGACGCAGGCAAATGCGTCGCAGAGAAATTCAAGGAGCTGGGTGGCCTGTTGCACGAACGCTTCGAACTGGAAGACTGCCTGATCGAAGTGCTGCACACCGCTCACAAGGAAGTGGATTCGGTTCAGGCCTGAACCCCTTCCTGCCACACCTAAAAACGGTGCGCTTTGCGCGCCGTTTTTCGTTTCCGCTGTTTAGCTGGTGGCACCGCGCAATTCGACTTCGAATACCAGCGGCGTGAACGGCTCGATCAAGTCGCCGGCACCGTCGGCGCCATAGGCTTGGGCCGATGGAATCACCAATCGCCACTTCGCACCGACCGGCATGTTCTGCAGTGCGCTGCGCCATCCGCTGATCACGCTGTCGAGACTGAACCATTGCGGTTGAGTGTTCTGATCGAACACGGTGCCGTCGGGAAGACGACCGACGTACAGCACCTGAACCTTGCCATTCGGACCGGCTTTCGCGCCGGTGCCGGGTGTCAGCTCTGTCAGCAATATTCCATCGGCCAGTTCGCGAACGCCGGGTCTGGTTTTTTCTTCGGCGAGAAATCGGTGCTCTTTTTCGAGAGAGGCTTCGCTCTGTGGCGGGGTCGGCTGCAAGGCTGCCTGCGCTTCGTGCTCGGTCAGAATCTGTTCGATCTGCTCATCTTTCAGGGCCAGGGGTTTGCCTTGATAGGCCTGCTGCAAACCTTCGACCAGCGCCTGCAGTTGCAGGTCGGGAACCTCCAGGCGCAAGCGTTCGCCGAGGCTCGCGCCCAGGCTGTAAGCGAGATCGTGAGCTTCATTTTCCTTGGTTTTTTCGGCGGCTTGGGCGATGGAAAAAAACACGCACAGCGATAAAAAAAGGTAGCGCGACATGGGCACTCTCCGACCTGAGATGCGGCAGATTATGCCAGTGTGAATGCGTTCGACAGTGAACTTGTTTTGCGCAAGCGCGGAAGATTTTCGATCCGTTGCAACGCGACGCTTTCGATACTGTCAACATGCCCTAGCGGCGGTAGCAGCAGAGGTCTAGTATGAGCCGCACCCACGTCAGCCAGGAGGTAAACCATGTCGGCCACCAAGAAGCCTGTAAATACCCCGTTGCACTTACTCCAACAACTCTCGGGCAGCTTGCTCGAGCATTTGGAAACCGCTTGTTCCCAAGCCTTGGCTGATGCTGAAAAACTGCTCGCCAAACTGGAAAAACAGCGCGGAAAAGCACAAGAGAAATTGCACAAATCCCGCACCAAATTGCAGGACGCTGCGGCGGCCGGCAAAGCCAAGGCACAAGCCAAGGCGAAGGACGGCGTGCAGCAACTCGAAGACGTGCTCGATGCCCTCAAGGATCGTCAGTCCGACACCCGCGCCTACATTCTGCAACTCAAGCGCGATGCCCAAGAAAGCCTGAAACTGGCCCAGGGCGTCGGTCGTGTTCAAGAGGCTGTCGCCAAGGCGTTGTCCTTGCGTGCGGCCAAGCCTGCTGCGGCCCCTGCGAAGAAAGCCGCTGCCAAACCGGCTGCTGCAAAAGCACCGGCCAAACCTGCCGCCAAGGCACCTGTGAAAGCGGCGGCTAAACCTGCAGCTAAACCTGCGGTGAAAAAACCAGTCGCTGCCAGCGCTGCTAAACCGGCTGCAAAACCAGCTGCTAAAACTGCTGCTGCCAAACCTGCTGCCAAGCCAGCCGCTGCCAAAACAGCTGCCGCAAAACCGGCCGCAAAACCGGCTGCAAAAACCACTGCTGCCAAACCGGCTGTAGCAAAAACTGCAGCGGCCAAACCCGCTGCAAAACCGGCCGCTAAAACAGCTGCAAAACCAGCCGCTAAAACTGCCGCTGCGAAGCCTGCTGCCAAGCCGGTCGCCGCTAAAACCGCTGCCAAGCCAGCGGCAAAATCAGTGGCTAAAACTGCTGCTGCGAAACCTGCTGCCAAACCGGCCGCTACCAGGACTGCTGCTGCAAAACCTGCGACTGCAAAACCTGCTGCCGCTGCCAAGCCAGCCACCGCGGCAAAACCTGCCGCAGCGAAACCAGCAGCCAAACCTGCCGCTGCCAAGCCGGCTGCAAAACCAGCTGCCAAGCCAGCAGCCAAACCAGCCGTGAAAAAACCGGCCGCTGTTGCCAAGCCGACCCCGGTAATTGCTGCCAAGCCAGCGACTCCGGCGCCATCCGCTTCGGCCGCGCCTGCACCAGCAGCCTCCACCTCGACAGTCACCACGGCGCCAACGCCTGTCGCACCGTCGAGCACCAGCTCCACCCCAACCAGCGCTTCCTAAGTGCCGGTTGCCGCGACGCGCAGCTGATGCAGCGCGTCGCGGTCCAGGTGGGCGGCACCCGCCGCCACACCCTCCAGCCAGGCCGATAAATCGGTCGCCTCACACTGCGGCCAATTCAACGCCGCTCGCTCCAGCCGCATCAGCAAATGCCGCTCGGCTTCCAGCTCCAGCGTTTTTACTTGTTCGCGTAACGCATTCAGTTCGGCGTCCTCAGTCGCGACGACTTTCCATCGCATGCGCAAGGCGCGCAGCGGTTGAACGACATCCGAGTCCCAAGGCTGCGCCACGTTGCGAAGCCGCTGCAGTCGATGTTCGTTGCAGGCGATCCCCCGCTGGCCCAGCCACAACCCGCATAGCAACAGGCACACATTCACCCCCGCCGATTGCAGGGTCAGGCACGCGGCTTCAACGCCGGGACGGGCGTAAGTGTCAAGGGAAAAGCTCCACAGGTCAGAGGACATAGTGCTACTCGCGCCAGTTGCGAGCGAAGCTGGTAGACTCCGCCGCCATTATGATTCGACTTCAGAACCTGACTTTACAGCGTGGCCCGCAACGTCTGCTAGAAGACGCCGAGCTGACCCTGCACGCCGGCCACAAAGCCGGCCTCATCGGTGCCAACGGCGCCGGCAAATCGAGCCTGTTCGCCTTGATCCGGGGCGAACTGCACCCGGACTCGGGTGATTGCTTCCTGCCGGCCGACTGGCGCATCGCCCACATGCGCCAGGAGATCGAGACGCTCGAGCGCCTGGCGGTCGACTACGTGCTCGATGGCGACCTGCGCCTGCGCGAGGTGCAACGTGACCTCGCCGTGGCCGAAGCCGCCCATGACGGCACCGCTCTGGCTCGCCTGCACTCGGAACTCGACAGCGCCGACGGTTACACCGCCGACGCTCGTGCCCGCAAGCTGCTGGCCGGGCTTGGGTTCACCAATGAGCAGATGGATCGCCAGGTCGGCGATTTCTCCGGTGGCTGGCGGATGCGTCTGAACCTGGCGCAGGCATTGATGTGCCCCTCGGACTTGCTGCTGCTCGACGAACCGACCAACCACTTGGACCTCGACGCCATCATCTGGCTCGAAGAATGGCTGAAAAGCTATCCCGGCACCTTGCTGCTGATTTCCCACGACCGGGATTTTCTCGACGCCGTGGTCGATCACGTGGCCCACGTCGACCAACGCAAGATCACCCTGTATCGCGGTGGTTACAGCGCTTTCGAACGTGCCCGCGCCGAACGTCTGGCCCAGCAACAGCAGGCCTACGAGAAGCAGCAGGCGCAGCGTGCGCACATGGAAAGTTACATCGCCCGCTTCAAGGCCCAGGCCACCAAGGCCCGCCAGGCCCAGAGCCGGATCAAGGCGCTGGAGCGGATGGAAGAGTTGTCCGCCGCCCACGTCGACTCGCCGTTCGACTTCGTCTTCCGCGAGTCGACGAAGATTTCCAGCCCGCTGATCGATCTGTCCGATGCCCGTCTGGGCTACGGCGACAAAGCCGTGCTGGAGAAGGTCAAGCTGCAACTGACCCCTGGCGCGCGCATCGGGTTGCTCGGCCCCAACGGTGCCGGTAAATCGACCCTGATCAAAAACCTTGCCGGTGAGCTTTCGCCGCTGGCCGGTCGGCTGACCCGTGGCGAGAACACCGTCGTCGGCTACTTCGCCCAGCATCAGCTCGATTCACTCGACTCGAAGGCCAGCCCGTTGCTGCACTTGCAGCGTCTGGCGCCAACCGAGCGTGAACAGACGTTGCGCGACTTCCTCGGTGGTTTCGACTTCCGCGGCGCGCGCATCGACGAGCCAGTGCTGAACTTCTCCGGTGGCGAGAAGGCACGTCTGGCCCTGGCGTTGATCGCCTGGGAGCGGCCGAACCTGTTGCTGCTCGACGAACCGACCAACCACCTGGACCTGGAAATGCGCCTGGCGCTGACCATGGCTTTGCAGGAATTCAGCGGTGCGGTACTGGTGGTCTCCCACGATCGTCATTTGCTCAAAAGCACCACCGACAATTTCTATCTGGTGGCGGATGGCAAGGTCGAGGAGTTTGATGGCGACCTGGAAGATTACGCCCGTTGGCTGGTCGACTACCGTCAGCGCAACGCCCCGGTCAACACCACGCCGGTCAATCCGGACAAGACTGACAAGAAGGCCCAGCGTCAGGCCGCCGCTGCGTTGCGTCAGCAACTGGCACCGCACAAGCGCGAGGCTGACAAGCTCGAAGCCGAGCTGGGCAAGCTCCACGAGAAGCTGGCGAAGATCGATACCAGCCTCGGCGACAGCGACATTTACGAGCCGGCGCGCAAGAACGACCTGCGTGATCTGTTGGCCGAGCAAGCCAAGCTGAAAGTGCGTGAAGCCGAACTGGAAGAAGCCTGGATGGAAGCCCTGGAATTGCTGGAAAGCATGCAGGCGGAGCTGGAGGCGCTGTCCTGATGGAGGCGTTCAAGCTGCCGCTGCCGGCGGTGTGGGTCGAGCCGATCTGGCTCGTCGTGCAAATCCTGCTGATTCTGTTGGCCGGTTACTTCACCCAGCGCTTTGTCGCGAAATGCCTGACACGCCTGGGCGAGCGCTACCCGTTCCCGCCGCAGCTGCTGATGCCGCTGCGGGGCGGTCTGCGCTGGCTGATCATGGGCAGTGCGCTGATTTTCGTGCTGGAACGCCTCGGGGTGTCGGCGACGGTGCTCTGGACCGCGCTGTCCGGCTTCGTCGCGGTAGCGGCGGTGGCGTTTTTCGCCATGTGGAGCGTGCTCTCCAATCTGCTCTGCGCGATCCTGATCTTCACCGTCGGCCCGTTTCGCCTCGGCGATGTGGTCGAGTTGGTGGACACCACTGACAAGCCTGGCGTCAAAGGTCGGGTGGTGGCGATCAATCTGCTTTACACCACGTTGATCGAAGCTGAAGAGCTTGGGACCGGCAGTGCGATGGTTCAGGTGCCTAACAGCCTGTTCTTCCAGCGCTCGGTTCGACGCTGGCGCGGTACGGATGTGTTCCCTTCCAACGGGTTTGAAAAGTAAGCCCTCAAAGCTGCAAACGCTGGTCGGCGACCGCAACATCCTGCAAAAAATCGATGGTCATCGGCCCAAAGCCGCATTAGCTTAGACATCTGTTTACGAGTCTGAGTCGAGGTGTGCGATGGAGCTTCAAACATGGCTGGCGTTTTTTGCCGCCTGCTGGGTGATCAGCCTGTCTCCCGGTGCCGGCGCCATTGCGTCGATGTCCAGCGGTCTGCAATACGGTTTCTGGCGCGGTTACTGGAATGCCCTGGGCCTGCAATTGGGCCTGGCGGTGCAGATCGCGATTGTCGGTGCCGGTGTCGGCGCGATCCTCACGGCGTCGGCCAGCGCTTTTTATGCGATCAAATGGTTCGGCGTGGCGTACCTGGTTTATCTCGCAATCAAGCAATGGCGCGCTCTGCCCAGCGACATGAGCGATGACGCGGCGGTGCGTCAGATCGGCAAGCCGATGGCCCTGGTGTTCCGCGGTTTCCTGGTCAACATCAGCAACCCCAAGGCCCTGGTGTTCATGCTGGCGGTGTTGCCGCAGTTTATCGATCCGCATGCGCCATTACTGGTTCAATACCTGATCATCGGCGTAACCATGGTCTGCGTTGACCTGATCGTCATGGCCGGTTACACCGGGCTGGCGTCCAAAGTGCTGCGCATGTTGCGCACGCCCAAGCAGCAAAGACGCATGAACCGCACGTTTGCCGGGCTGTTCATTGGCGCTGCGGCGTTTATGGCGACGCTGCGCAAAGCGGCGGTGTAAAACCGCCAGGCACAAAAAAGGCGACCCTTGAGGTCGCCTTTTTCGTTCAAGGGATCAGCGCAAAATGACTGGCTCTGTATCCTCTGGCAGGTTATTGCTCAACGGCGCCTGCTCTTGCTGCTCATTCCCGCTGCCACCCAGTTGTTCGCTCAATTGACGAGCCACATCTTCCCCCAGGGACTTGGACACCTCACGTACCAACCGTGGGCGACTCTGTGAGATTTTCGCGTCCCGATGGTTCGTCAACTTGGTGTCCTGGCCTTCGCCCATCGCCGTGAAGGCCGAGGTGATTTCGAAGGTTTTGGTGTCGATCAGGCTGAAATCCGCCACCAGGGTCAGTGCCAGCACCGAGGAATAGCTGTCGGTGTTGGGTATTTCGTTGACATCACTGTTGAAGTCTACGTCCGACAAGGTGCCGAACAGTACATAGTCGGCGCCCTCGAAGTTGCCGGCCTTGATCCGCTCGATCACGTCATAGATATCGACTTTGGACTCGGCGGTGTGCGGCTTGCCTTGCACCAGCTGGAACATTCCGGAGCGCAGCATCTGGCCCTTGATGTCGCCGGTGAATTTGCGCAGCTCGGTTTGCTCGATGTAACTGGTTTTGGATTCGAACGAGTCGTAGCTCGAAGAACCGCTGGAGCTGTACTCACCCTCGCGGTAATTGTCCTTGGACGAAACGGTGTGGATGTACTGCTCCACGCGCTCCTCGTATGCCAGGTCGGTTACTGCGACTTTCGGGGCCGCCTGCACGCTGAACGTGCAAGCCAGGGCCATCATCCCAATCCATGCGCGCATTGATTAATGCTCCGTAGTTTTGCGGATCTCTTTTTCGTCCATCCACTCGGCCAGACCGCTTTCAACGTCGATCAATTGCAGGCTGAATTTGTAGAAGACGTCCTTGTACTCGCTGCTGCGCTTGACGATCGAGCTGATCGAACCTTCAAGGCGGTATTTGGCGGCGATCATGTTGCCGATCTTGGACACGGTGGCTTTCTTGTACAGACCGCTCTGGTTTTGCAGCTGGATCTGATCAACCTGGCTCTGCATATCGGTGTTGTCGCTGGAGAAGCGTGCCGTGCCCGATTTCATCAGTTGGGTCTTGATGGTGGTGGTGATTTCACGGGTGTCGATGTATTCGCTGGTCTTGTTCTTCACGTCGTAGACCTGGACCACCGGGCGTCCACGCAGAATGCCGGACTGGGCGAGAGAGCGGGTCATGGACTCGGCGATGATCTGCAGGTCGGTGGAGCTGAACTCGTTGGTGATGGTTTCCACAGCCTTGGTGTCGCCATAGCTGGTGTTCTTGCTGCCCAGGGTCGGTGGGTGGTTGCTGGCGCAACCACTGGCCAGGAGGGCGATAGCGGCAATCATCGAAAAGCGTACAAACATGGGAATGCTCTCTGAAGCTGAACGAATAGGGTGTTAAGGCGTATTGATTTCCAGGCGGAAATCCACGGCCTTGGGGGTGGGCGCTATGGCCTGAATGAAGCGGGTCTGCTCGCCGTACATCATCTGGCTCTTCCAGGTTTCTTCTTCGGCAACCGGGAAGCCATCAGGGTCGAGCCAGGCAAAGCGGTAGTAGAAGGTCTTGTTGTCGGAGCTGGTGTTGCTCAGCTGTGTATTGACCGTAATGAAGCCGTTTTCCCGGGCGACACGCATGGCGTCGACCTCAATGTCCCTTAGCTTGCCCAAGGCCACTACCTTGCTGGCGGCTGTTGTGGCGCAACCGGCCAACAAGGCCAGGATGACGACAGCGATGAGTTTGAAGCGCATGGGAAGACTCCGTAATTAAAGTTGTTTGAAGCTGGCCACGGCTGTCGGGCTGGCGCTCGGGGTCGCGTGAACGGCCAGGCCGCTGGCGAATACCTGGTTGCCCACGGCGCGAAGGCTGATGACTTGATAGCGCTGGTCAACGGTGATCTTGAGCACCGTCGTTCCAACCGCGACCTGGTGCTCGCCTTTCTTCAGGCGCAGGCGCACGACATGG
Organism: Pseudomonas sp. PDM03; assembly: GCF_014852385.1. Classification (NCBI taxonomy): domain Bacteria; kingdom Pseudomonadati; phylum Pseudomonadota; class Gammaproteobacteria; order Pseudomonadales; family Pseudomonadaceae; genus Pseudomonas; species Pseudomonas sp. PDM03. The sequence continues at coordinate 31,962 of NZ_JACVBM010000002.1, forward strand.
GTGTTGTCCGGCAGGGTGCGCCACGTACGGGTATCGGCACCTTCGAACACGGTTGAACTGAAACCGACTGCCATGCCCGCCAGCTGGCTGACTTGTTTGATCTTTTCCTGCGCCACGCCACGGGTAGCTGCACGAACAGTGGTGCGCACAATGATGCCCGGCATGTCGTCACGCAGTGCGCGGCGGGACATGGTGGTAATGCTGTTGAGTTGCGTCAGGGTGAGTTGCTGACCGTCCACGCCAATCTGGGTGAGCGGGGCGGTGGAGGTATCTGGCTTGATGACCGGGAAGGACAGCGGAGCGATCACCACGCCGTTGCTGATCGGCAGAGTCAGTGGCAAGCGGATCGAGCCCCGGGCCGGCGCCAGCCCGCTTTGCACGACGATCAGGATGTCGCTGTCTTCGTCCTCGGCACTTTTCTGGTCCAGATCCTTCAATGCCTGCTCCAGCAACGGAGTGTTTGGGCGCAGTTCGGCTGCTGTGCGGTAACCCGGTGCGGCCAGGCCTTTTTCGCCCAGGGCTTCGTAGACGAAGCCGGCCAGGTAATGGCTGAAGGCACTCTGGTAGCTGTTTTTCAGCCCAACCACTTCAGGTGCGTCGAGGCTGGCGACGGGATAGCCATACAAGTCTTTTAACTCGGTCTTGATGCCTACCTTATCGGCTTCCTCTTCGCTCTTGAGGTATTCCTTGTCGCGCAGGTTGGCGATCACCGCTTCACGTTCGTGGGTTTTCTTGATCGCGACACGTGCGCCGTCGAAGTCGTTGACGGCCAGCAGATTCAGGGCCATTTGCGTGGTCAGCATGACTTTTTCGTAGTCGTAGCCTTCGTAGCGGCGGACCTTGTCGTTCACCAGGAAGCTGCCGAACTGAGCGAGGTACTTGCCGGCATCGAGTTTGACCGACTCTTCCCATTGACCGACCACGACATCGGCGCTGCTCCAGGCGCTCTGGCTGCCGGACAGATCGCCCTTGGCGCGCAGCAATTCACCCTTCTCGAAGTAGTAGAGGAGGTCCTTGTCTGCACCGAAGTTGTTCTTTTCCAGCAGGGTCAGCGCCGCATCGATATTGCCGGAAGCCAGCTGCATGTTGGTTTGTGCGAGCTCCGAGTCGTAGTTGCGAAACACCGAACAGCCGGAGAGGAGCGTGACAGCGCTGACCGCAATCACTGCAAGGGCGCGGGAGGCCATAGGTACTTCTTCCGTGAATGGTGATCAGCCACGCTTGCTGGTCGGGCTTTTTGGACCTATCGGCGCAGACGGGCGTCCTGCCAATTCCTCATGAGCAGAGGAGCTTTGAGTGCCATATCGATCAATTGAAGGCTCTGCATTATAGACAGGGATGGTGGCGCAGTAATGGCTTTTTGGTTGCTGAAAAACAGGAAGTGCCATCATCTTGAAAAAGCACCAATCGAGGTCTGCGACGGCGTTTCAGACAACAAAGCTTGAGCGAAACTCATTCGAAGTGAACAATGTGTTACTTCGTATTTCCAATTGAGATTCATTCATGACTGCCCCGTCCCGTTTCTTGGCCTGGCTGGTATTGCCGCTGTTTGCCTTGTGCAGTTCCAATCTGCTGGCCGACACCGTAGAAGGTGCGCCGCAAGCGCTGCATTTGCTTGATTACATCGGCGCCGATTACCCGGAGTCGGTCGAGGCCGGCAAAGTCATCAATGAGTCTGAATACCGCGAGCAGCTGGAATTCAGCAAGGTGCTGCAAGGCCTGATCGCTGCCTTGCCGGCCAAGCCGGAAAAAACGGTGCTGGAGCAGGATGTCAGCACACTGCGCAAATCCATCGCTGCGCGGCAGGACGGCTCGGACGTTTCCCGTCAGGCACGGCAGCTCGGTGCGAAGCTGGCGGTGGCCTATGAAGTCAGTCAGGCGCCGATCATTACACCGGACCCAACCCGTGGTGCGTCGATGTACACCCAGCATTGCTCGGTTTGTCATGGCGATGCGGGGGCCGGTGATGGCCCTGCCGGTGTCGGCCTGACGCCGCCGCCAGCCAATCTGCGCGATGCCGCGCGGTTGGACCGCCTGAGCCTGTACGCGATCTACAACACCTTGGGGATGGGTGTCGAAGGCACTGACATGCCGGCCTTCGCCGACCAACTGGACGATCGTCAGCGCTGGGACCTGGCGACCTACATCGCCGGTTTCAGTGCCGATCCGGCCGCAGCCGCATCTGAAAAGACCTACAACATCGCCGACCTGGCCCGTCAGACCCCAGCCGAAGTGCTGGCTGCCGAAGGCCCGCAAGCGGCAGCGACTTTCCGTGCGCAGCGTGCGCAACCGCCGCAGGTCAAGCGTGGCCCGGCGCAGTTGCTCGACTACACCGCTGCAACGCTGGACAAAAGTATCGCCGCCTATCGTGCCGGCGATCACGACCAAGCCTATGACCTGTCGGTAGCGGCGTACCTGGAAGGTTTCGAACTGGTCGAAAGCTCGCTGGACAACGTCGACGCCAACGTGCGCAAGGACACCGAAAAATCGCTGATGGCGTACCGTCAGTCTTTGCAGGACGGTTTGCCGGTGGCCCAGGCCCAAGAGCGTCTGGAGGCGGCCAAAGCCAAGTTGAAAGAGTCTGCCGGCCTGTTGGGCAGTGATGGCCTGAGTTGGTCCTTGAGTTACATCTCCGGTCTGCTGATTCTGCTGCGCGAAGGTCTGGAAGCGATTTTGGTGCTGGCGGCGATCCTTGCCTTCCTGCGCAACACCGGCCAGCAATCGGCGGTGCGCAGCGTCAACGTTGGTTGGGGCCTGGCGTTGCTGGCCGGTCTGGCGACCTGGGCACTGGCGGCGTACGTGATTGATGTCAGCGGCTCGCAGCGTGAATTGCTGGAAGGTGCGACGGCGTTGTTCGCGGCGGTCATGGTGCTCTGGCTCGGGGTGTGGATGCATGACCGTCGCCACGCGGCGGCCTGGCAGGATTACATCAAGAGCAGCCTGGTGGGCGGCGGTGGCCGTTTCGGTTTTGCGACACTGGCGTTCTTCTCGGTGTATCGCGAACTGTTCGAAGTGATTCTGTTCTACGAAACCCTGTGGTTGCAGGCGGGGCCGGCAGGGCACAACGCGGTGTTGGCGGGCGGGGCGACGGCGCTGGTGTTGTTGGTTGGCCTGGCGTGGGTGATCCTGCGGGGCTCGGCGAAACTGCCGCTGTCGCTGTTCTTCAGTATCAACGCCGGGTTGTTGTGCGCGTTGTCGGTGGTGTTTGCCGGTCATGGCGTGAAGGCGTTGCAGGAAGCCGGGATCTTCGGCACGCGGCCGGTGCCGTTCTTTGACTTCGACTGGCTGGGTATTCACGCGGATGCGTATTCGTTGAGTGCGCAGGCGGTGGCGATCATTGCGATCATCGTGCTGTATGGGCGTAGCTGGGTGGCGGAGAAGCGGCGGGTGCCGGTTTCTTAAACGGCATTCGCTGCGCTCACATTCGCGGGCAAGTCGGGTCGCGAAGCTTTTAAAGGGGAAAAATTCTATGCGTGTGTGGATCGATGCCGACGCTTGCCCCCGGGCAGCGAAGGATCTGGTGGTGAAGTTCGCCCTCAAGCGTCAGTTCGAGGTGGTGCTGGTGGCCGGGCAGCCGCAGATCAAGCCGGGGCTGGCGCTGGTGAAGTTGATCGTGGTGCCGAGCGGGCCGGATGCGGCGGACGACTATCTGGTGGAACACGCGGTGCCCGGTGAACTGGTGATCTGCAGCGATGTGCCGCTGGCCGACCGGCTGGTGAAGAAAGGCGTGGCAGCGCTGGACCCGCGAGGCAAGGAGTTCGACGCGCAAAACATGGGTGATCGGTTGGCGGTGCGCAACCTGTTCACCGACTTGCGTGAACAGGGGCAGATGAGCGGCGGGCCGGCGCCGTTTGGCGAGCGCGAGAAGCAGGCGTTTGCCAATGCGCTGGACCGGATCCTCACGCGGCTGACCCGCAAATCCTGAACCCTGCGTAAACCCCTGTGGGAGCTGGCTTGTCGGATCGCCGCACCGCAGCGATAGCAATCGAACAGTCAGCAAATGATGCGCTGAATGTTACGGCCTCATCGCTGGCAAGCCAGCTCCTACAGTAATCCGTGTCAGGCGTCGTTTTCGTGGGTCAGTTCTAGCACGCGGTCGACCAGTTTGTTGATGCCGGACGCTGCTTCGCTGATCGATTGCGCCAGCATGTACGCCGGGGTGCTCACCAGTTTGCGTGCTTTGTCTTCAACGATGTCAGTCACTGCGCAATCCTTGTGAGTGGCGCCCATCTTGTTCATCGCAGCGGCGGTATCGGCGTCATTGCCGATGGTGCAGGTCACGCCCGGTCCATAAATCTTCGCGGCCAGCGCCGGCGAGATGCAGATCAGCCCGACCGGTTTGCCCGCTTCGGCAAACGCCTCGGTCAGGGCGAGAACATCGGGTTGCACGGTGCAGCCAGCGCCTTCGATGGCGAAGTTCGACAGGTTCTTCGCCGCGCCAAAACCACCCGGCACGATCAGCGCATCGAACTCTTCGACGTCAGCTTCGCGAATATCCTTGATGTTGCCCCGGGCGATCCGCGCCGACTCCACCAGCACATTGCGCGACTCGGGCATTTCTTCGCCGGTCAGGTGGTTGATCACGTGCAACTGCGCGATGTTGGGGGCGAAGCACTGCACCTGCGCGCCGCGCTGATCCAGTCGCAGCAAGGTAATCACGCTTTCGTGGATCTCGGCGCCGTCGTAGACGCCACAGCCGGAAAGGATCACTGCAATTTTTTTGCTCATGGGCTTTTCTCCAGATTCATGGCGTTAAATGTCCACTAATTTGTCACTCGTTGCCATAGGTTCAATTCGCGGCTACACCTAGCATCTGTCCTCAAGATTCCGATCAGGGCGCGTCATGGACTTCATTCTGTATGCGGTGCCGTTCTTCTTTGTGCTGATTGCCGTCGAGCTGCTGGCCGACCGTTGGCGCGGGGTCAGCAACTATCGGGTGGCCGACGCGATCAACAGCATCAGCACCGGCGTGCTGTCGACCACCACTGGCCTGTTGACCAAGGGCGTGGGGCTGGTGACCTATGCCTTTGCGCTCAAGCATCTGGCGCTGTTCGAACTCTCTGCCGACAGCGTCTGGGTCTGGGTGTTCGCCTTCGTTCTCTACGACTTCTGCTACTACTGGCTGCATCGCATGGGCCACGAACGCAACATCCTCTGGGCCGCACATTCGGTGCATCACCAGAGCGAGGACTACAACCTCTCCACGGCGTTGCGCCAGACCAGTACCGGTTTCCTGTTGAGCTGGATTTTCTACCTGCCGATGGCGGTACTCGGCGTGCCGCTGCTGGTGTTTGTCAGCGTCGCCGCGCTGAACCTGCTGTATCAATTCTGGGTGCACACCCGGCACATTCCCAAGCTCGGGTGGTTCGAGTGGTTTTTCGTCACGCCATCCAACCATCGGGCCCACCATGCACAGAACGCTCTCTACATGGATCGCAATTACGGCGGGGTGTTCATTATCTGGGACCGCCTGTTTGGCTCGTTCCAGGAAGAAGACGACAACGAACCGGTGATTTTCGGCGTGACCACGCCGTTGGCGAGCTGGAATCCGTTGTGGGCGAACGTGCAGTTTTACGCGCAGCTGTGGGATGACGCGCGACGGGCTGAAAGCACGTGGGACAAGCTGCGGATCTGGTTCATGCGCACCGGTTGGCGGCCAGCGGACGTGGCGGCGAAGTACCCGATGAGCAAACCGGACTTGAGCCAGTTCCGCAAATTCGAAGTGCCGCTGGACGGGCGTCAGCAGATTTATGTGCTGTTGCAGTTCTGCGTCTACGTCGCGCTGGGCAGTTACTTGATGAACTTCGAGCCGCACCTGCCGACCGCTGCGCTGGTGCTCGGCTGGAGCGCCGTGGCGCTGGGGTTGTTTACCTTGGGCGTGGCCCTGGAGAATCGCCCGTGGGCGTTGAAGCTGGAGCTGCTGCGGCTGGCGTCGAACGTGCCGCTGGTGTGGCTGGCGCCGCTGCTCGGGCTGTGGCCGGCCAGCGCGGTGGGCTGGGTTGGCTTGCTGAGTTACAGCCTGCTCAGCGGAATCGGTCTCTACTGTTGCAGAAACCGCTTCACTCGCTTGGCGTCTTGACCTCGGCGGCCTTGGCCTGTTCGGCTTTCAAGGCCTGCTCTTCGGCATAGACCTGCTTGGCCAGGCGCGCATTCTTGAAGCGGCGACGCAGCCACAGGCCGAAGCCCAGCACCAGCAGGGCGCCGAGCACCCACAGCTCATACTTCTTGACGCTGCCCAGCATGCCTTCGAGCACCGCGCCGAAGTGATAGGCCGCCGCCGCCAGTGCGGCCGCCCAGATCGCGGCGCCGATCCCGTTCAGCAACAAGTAACGTCCCGGCGGATAACCCGACAGGCCGATCGCCACCGGCATCACCGTGCGCAACCCGTAGACAAAACGGAAGCTCAGCACCCAGATGTCCGGGTGCCTGCGAATGTGTTCCAGTGCCCGGTCGCCCATCATCTGCCAGCGAGGCTTGCGCGCCAGCAACTTGCGGCCGTGCTTGCGTCCCAGGAAGTACCACAGCTGGTCGCCGGCATAACTGCCGAAAAACGCCACGACCACCACGATATTGATGTCCATGTATCCACGGAACGCGAGGAAGCCTGCGAGCACCAGGATGGTTTCGCCTTCGAAGAACGTGCCGAGAAAAAGGGCAAAGTAGCCGAAGTCATGCAGAAATTGTTGGAGCATTGTCTGGGTGCTGGCGAAATGAACGCGCAGCCTAACCCTTCGTGCACATTCATGAAAGTGTCCAAATGTGTCTCGACGTGAACATTTCCTACAAGGACAATGGAATGCGACTACGTGTCGCGGGGGTGCACACAACTGTAATACCACGGTCATAATGGCCGCTTATAACTGTCACGCTCGCCCGCCAGCGCGGGCTCAGGAGTCTGCCGTGAGTTTTACCCCCGCCAATCGCTTGTTTCCAGCCACCCGCCTGCGCCGTAACCGCCGTGATGATTTCTCGCGTCGACTGGTTCGTGAAAACGTCCTGACTGTCGATGACCTGATCCTGCCGGTGTTTGTGCTGGACGGTGAAAACCGTCGCGAAGCGGTGGCCTCGATGCCCGGCGTTGAACGCCTGACCATCGACCTGTTGCTGGAAGAAGCGGCCAAGTGGGTCGAACTGGGGATTCCAGCCGTAGCGCTGTTCCCGGTCACGCCACCGGAACTCAAGTCGCTGGACGCCGCCGAAGCGTGGAACCCGAACGGCATTGCCCAGCGCGCCACTCGCGCCCTGCGTGCGCAGTTCCCTGAACTGGGTGTGATCACCGACGTCGCGCTGGACCCGTTCACCACCCACGGTCAGGACGGTATCCTCGACGAAGAAGGCTATGTGCAGAACGACATTACCGTCGACGCACTGGTCAAGCAGGCCCTGTCCCACGCCGAAGCCGGTGCTCAAGTGGTGGCCCCGTCGGACATGATGGACGGTCGCATTCAGGCGATCCGCGAAGCCCTCGAGCTGGCCGATCACGTCAACGTGCGGATCATGGCCTATTCGGCGAAGTACGCCAGCGCCTATTACGGCCCGTTCCGCGATGCGGTGGGTTCGGCGCTGAACCTGGGCAAAGCCAACAAGGCCTCCTATCAGATGGACCCGGCCAACAGCAACGAAGCCCTGCACGAAGTGGCGGCGGACTTGTCAGAAGGCGCAGACATGGTCATGGTCAAGCCAGGCATGCCATATCTGGATATCCTTTACCGGGTCAAAGAAGAATTCAAAGTGCCGACTTTTGTTTATCAGGTCAGCGGTGAATACGCCATGCACATGGCGGCGATCCAGAATGGCTGGTTGAGCGAAGGGGTTATCCTCGAATCCCTGACCGCTTTTAAACGTGCAGGCGCTGATGGCATCCTGACTTACTTTGCCGTTCGTGCTGCTCAATTGTTACGAGAGCAAAAATAGCCCTCCCAGGAACATTCGATGAATACCGAAGGACTCACTGAAGTTGCAGTACAAGAGGCTCAACCTGTAGTGGAGCAGATCGCCGAAACCCCGCCGGAGCTGGAGCCTGCTCCGCCCGCAGTGGTGGTCGAAACCGCGCCGGCGGCGCCAGCGATTGTCATTCCGGGCCTGGATGACAGCAGCCTGTACATCCATCGCGAGCTCTCGCAACTGCAGTTCAACATCCGTGTGCTGGAGCAGGCGCTGGACGAGTCCTATCCGTTGCTGGAACGGCTGAAGTTCCTGCTGATTTTCTCCAGCAACCTGGATGAGTTCTTCGAAATTCGTGTGGCCGGCCTCAAGAAGCAGATCACCTTCGCCCGCGAACAGGCTGGCGCCGATGGTCTGCAACCGCACCAGGCACTGGCCCGGATCAGTGAGCTGGTGCACGGTTACGTCGACCGCCAGTACGCCATCCTCAACGACATTCTGTTGCCGGAACTGGAAAAGCATCAGGTCCGCTTCATCCGTCGCCGTTACTGGACCACCAAACTCAAAACCTGGGTCCGCCGTTATTTCCGCGACGAGATCGCGCCGATCATCACCCCGATCGGCCTCGACCCGACGCACCCGTTCCCGTTGCTGGTGAACAAGAGCCTGAACTTCATCGTCGAGCTCGAAGGCATCGACGCCTTCGGTCGCGATTCCGGTCTGGCGATCATCCCGGCCCCGCGTCTGCTGCCGCGAGTGATCAAGGTGCCGGAAGAAGTCGGTGGCCCTGGCGACAACTATGTCTTCCTGTCGTCGATGATCCACGCGCACGCCGATGACTTGTTCCAGGGCATGAAGGTCAAGGGCTGCTACCAGTTCCGCCTGACCCGAAACGCCGACCTTGCCGTCGACACCGAAGACGTGGAAGACCTGGCCCGCGCCCTGCGCGGCGAGCTGTTCTCCCGTCGCTACGGTGACGCGGTGCGTCTGGAAGTGGCCGACACCTGCCCGAAACATCTGTCCGACTACCTGCTCAAGCAGTTCAACCTGCACGAAACCGAGCTGTATCAGGTCAACGGTCCGGTCAACCTGACCCGCCTGTTCAGCATCACCGGCCTGGACAGTCAGCGCGAGCTGCAATACCTGCCGTTCACGCCGCAGATCCCGAAACTGCTGCAGAACAGCGAGAACATTTTCAGCGTGATCAGCAAGCAGGACATTCTGCTGCTGCACCCGTTCGAGTCGTTTACGCCTGTGGTCGATTTGCTGCGTCAGGCGGCGAAGGATCCACACGTATTGGCGGTGCGTCAGACGCTGTACCGCTCCGGCGCCAACTCGGAAATCGTCGATGCGCTGGTGGATGCGGCGCGTAACGGCAAGGAAGTCACCGCGGTGATCGAATTGCGCGCGCGGTTCGACGAAGAGTCCAACCTGCAACTGGCCAGCCGTCTGCAAGCGGCCGGTGCGGTGGTGATCTACGGCGTGGTCGGCTTCAAGACCCACGCCAAGATGATGCTGATCCTGCGTCGCGAGGCTGGCGAGATTGTGCGTTACGCCCACTTGGGTACCGGCAACTATCACGCGGCCAACGCCCGTCTGTACACCGACTACAGCCTGCTGACCTCCGACGACGCCCTGTGCGAAGACGTCGGCAAATTGTTCAGCCAGCTGATCGGCATGGGTAAAACCTTGCGCATGAAGAAGCTGTTGCACGCGCCGTTCACCCTGAAGAAGGGCATGCTCGACATGATTGCCCGGGAGACGCAGTTCGCCCTCGATGGCAAACCGGCGCACATCATCGCCAAGTTCAACTCGCTGACCGATCCGAAGATCATCCGCGCGCTGTACAAGGCCAGCCAGTCCGGCGTGCGCATCGATCTGGTGGTGCGCGGCATGTGCTGCCTGCGTCCGGGCATCGCCGGGGTTTCGCACAACATCCACGTGCGCTCGATCATCGGCCGCTTCCTGGAACACACCCGGGTCTTCTACTTCCTCAATGGCGGTGAAGAGCAGATGTTCCTCTCCAGTGCCGACTGGATGGAGCGCAACCTCGACAAGCGCGTCGAGACTTGCTTCCCGGTGGAAGGCAAGAAGCTGATCATGCGGGTCAAGAAAGAGCTGGAGCTTTATCTCACCGATAACACTCACAGCTGGAGCCTGCAGGCGGACGGTCGTTACATCCGCAACACGCCGACCGGCAACCAGAACCCGCGCAGTGCCCAGGCCACATTGCTGGAACGGTTGGGCAGCCCGATTCTGGCGGTGCGTTAACCTTCACGCGGCATAAAAAATGGCGATCCCTGCGGATCGCCATTTTTGTTTGTACTACCACCATTCCCTGTAGGAGGCGGCTTGCCGGCGATGGCGCCCTTGAAATCGCCATCGCCAGCAAGCTGGCTCCTACAGGATCGTGTTCCTCCAGACGTCCCCGCCACTGTGGGAGCTGGCTTGCCAGCGATGGCGTCCTTTCAATCACCGCAGGGTTGAGACCCTATCGCCGGCAAGCCAGCTCCTACAGGACGGTGGTTTACCGGACGTTGAGCACGAAACCCACACGCGTCAGCCATTCAGCTTCCAGCGCAAAGTCAGCCTGGGTCAGCTGGTTGTCGTCCAGCCAGTTTTCCGGGAACAACACCTCCAGGCTGTCGCCTTTGGCGTGCAGCGCCACCTGAGGCATTTCCTGGGTGCCGCGGATGTGATGGAACAGGATCGCAAAGCGCAGCAGCACGCACAGGCGAATCAGCTTGATGCCTTCGTCGCCGAAATCGGCAAACCGGTCCCGGGGAATATTGCGGCGGTGGCCACGCACCAGTAGCGCGAGCATCAGTTGGTCTTCGCGGGAGAACCCGGCGAGGTCCGAGTGCTCGATCAGGTACGAGCCGTGCTTGTGATACTGATAGTGAGCGATGTCCAGGCCCACTTCATGGACCTTGGCAGCCCAGCCGAGCAGTTCGCGCCAGACGCCGTCGTCCAATTCCCAATCGACCGCCACCTGATCGAACGCATGCAGTGCTTTGCGCTCGACCCGTGCCGCTTGTTCCAGATCGACGTGGTAACGCTCCATCAGTGAGCTGAGCGTGCGCTCACGGACGTCTTCATGATGGTGACGGCCCAACAGGTCATAGAGCACGCCTTCGCGCAGAGCACCTTCACAGTGGTCCATGCGTTGCAGTTCGAGGGCATCGAAGATCGCTTCGAGAATTGCCAGGCCCGCCGGAAAAATCGCCCGGCGGTCAGGCTTGATGCCCTCGAAATCGATTTTCTCGACGTCGCCGAGTTTGATCAGTTTGCGCTTGAGCCAGGCCAGCCCTTGGGCGTTGACCTCGCCCGTGCCGTGACCGCCCGCTTTCAGCGCCAGGCCGATGGCGCGGATGGTGCCCGAGGAGCCGATGGCTTCATCCCAGGTCAGGCGATGCAGGGCGTGTTCGATGCTCATGATCTCCAGCCGCGCCGCCGTGTACGCCTGGGCGTAGCGGGCCGGGGTGATCTTGCCGTCCTTGAAATAACGCTGGGTGTAGCTGACGCAGCCCATTTGCAGGCTTTCGCGCAGCAGCGGCTCGAAGCGCTGGCCGATGATGAATTCGGTACTGCCGCCGCCAATGTCGGCCACCAGGCGTTTGCCCGGCGTATCGGCGAGGGTGTGCGACACGCCGAGGTAGATCAGGCGCGCTTCTTCACGACCGGAGATGACTTCCACCGGGTGGCCGAGAATTTCTTCGGCGCGGCGGATGAATTCGACGCGGTTACGAGCTTCGCGCAAGGCGTTGGTGCCCACGATTCGCACGGCGCCGGGCGGCATACCGCTGATCAGTTGGGCAAAACGCTTCAGGCAATCGAGCCCGCGCTGCATGGATTCTTCGTTGAGGTGGCGCTCTTCGTCGATGCCGGCGGCCAGCTGAACCTTCTCCCCGAGACGCTCGAGAATACGGATTTCGCCGTTCTGGGCCTTGGCCACGACCATGTGAAAGCTGTTGGAGCCCAGGTCGATTGCGGCGATCAGGGACAGATTCTTGGCTTGGGATTGCGGCATGGTCAGGGGGTCTCGGTCGATAACCTCGACATCGTGCCACGATCAAACGCTGACGCCAACGCGTAGCGTTCAAAGCCTTGATCCAGTGCAGGAAAGTTGGTGAACGCTGCGCGGTCAATCGCTAGCAGGGCTAGCTCCCACATTGGAATGCGTACCCCTGTGGGAGCTAGCCTGCTAGCGATGAGGGCATTAAAGACACTCAGGTTCTTTCAGGCTGTCGCTTCGACCGTCCCGATAAAATTCGCCAACTCCGCCGTCTGCGGATTCGCGAACAGAATCTTCGGATCCCCCACCTCATGCACCTTCCCCTGATGCATGAACACCAACTTATCCCCAACCTCCCGGGCAAAGCGCATTTCATGGGTGACCATGATCAGCGTCATGCCTTCCTTGGCCAGTTGCCGAACCACGCTCAGCACCTCATTGACCAGTTCCGGGTCCAGCGCCGAAGTAATCTCGTCGCACAGCAATACCTTCGGCGACATCGCCAGCGCCCGGGCAATCGCCACGCGCTGCTGCTGCCCGCCGGACAGCCGATCCGGGAACGCATCAAACTTCTCGCCCAACCCGACCCGTTCCAGCATCTCCCGCGCCAACTCTACCGCTCTGGCCTTGGGCACTTTTTGCACCACTTGCGGCGCGAGCATCACGTTTTCGCCCACCGTCAGGTGCGGGAACAGGTTGAACTGCTGAAACACCATCCCGACTTTCTGCCGCAGGCTGCGCAAATCGGCGCGCGCGGCATCGAGGTATTCGCCGTCGACTTCGATCACGCCGTCGTTGATCGACTCCAGGCCGTTCAGCGTGCGCAACAAGGTCGATTTGCCCGAGCCGCTGCGACCGATGATCGCCACCACCTGGCCCTCCTCGACGCTGAGGTCGATGCCTTTGAGTACATGGTGGTCGCCGTAATATTTATGCAGGGCGGAAATTCTAAGCAGAGGCATGCAGTCTCCTTTCCAGGTAGCGCGCACTGAGGGACAAGGGGTAGCAGAGCAGGAAGTAGCCGAGGGCGACGAGGCCGTAGACCATGAACGGTTCGAACGTCGCGTTGGCGAGCATGCCGCCGGTCTTGGTCAGTTCGGTGAAGCCGATGATCGAGGTCACGGCGGTGCCTTTGACCACTTGCACCGAGAAACCCACGGTCGGCGCCACGGCGATGCGCAACGCTTGCGGCAGGATCACGTAGCGCAGTTGCTCCAGCGGGTTGAGCGCCAGGCTCGACGAAGCTTCCCACTGACCGTTGGGAATCGAATCCACGCAACCGCGCCAGATCTCCGCCAGGTAAGCGCTGGTAAACAGGGTCAGGGCAATCGCCGCCGCCATCCACGCCGAGATTTCCACCCCGGCCAGCGCCACCCCGAAAAACACCAGGAACAGCTGCATCAGCAGCGGCGTGCCCTGGAACAGCTCGATGTAGGTGCGTGCAACGTTGCGCGGCAGGGCATTTTTCGAAATGCGCATGACCATGATCAGCAAGCCGATCAACCCGCCGCCGATAAACGCCACCAGCGACAGCGCGAGCGTCCATTGCAGGCCTGTGAGCAAGTTGCGCACGATGTCCCAGAAGGTGAAATCGCTCATTGGCTGCTCCTGACTATGTATCGACGACCGATCCAGTTCAGCAACTGACGGATCAATAAAGCCATGCACAGATAAAGCAGCGTGGTCAGAGCGTAGGTTTCAAAAGCGCGGAAGTTGCGCGACTGAATGAAGTTGGCGGCAAAGCTCAGCTCTTCGGTGGCGATCTGCGAACAGACCGCCGAGCCGAGCATCACGATGATGATCTGGCTGCTCAGCGCCGGCCACACCTTGCCCAGCGCTGGCAGCAGGACCACATGGCGGAAGGCTTCGAACCGGGTCATCGCCAACGCCGCTGCGGCTTCCAGTTGCCCGCGAGGGATCGCTTGAATACCGGCGCGGATGATCTCGGTCGAATAAGCGCCGAGGTTGATCACCATCGCCAGCACCGCCGCCTGCCATTCGGAAATCTGCACGCCCAGCGATGGCAAACCGAAGAAGATGAAAAACAACTGCACCAGAAACGGCGTGTTGCGGATCAACTCGACGTAAACCCCGAAGATCGCCGAGAACGGGCGGATATTCCACGCCCGCACCAGCGCGCCGACAATGCCCAGACCGACGCCGAGCACCGCGCCGATGGCCGTCAGCTCCAGGGTGAACAGCGCACCGCGCACGAGCAGGTCGGTGTTTTGAACCACCGGCAGAAAGTCGAACTGATAGGCCATATCAAATCTCCCGAGCGACGATCAGAGATCGGCCGGCAGCGGCTCTTTCAGCCAGGTCTGTGAGTTTTTTTCCAGTGCGCCGTCAGTCTTGGCGGTGGCGAGGATCTGGTTGACCTTGCCCAGCAACGCCGGCTCGTTCTTGTTTACGCCGACATAGACCGGCGAATCCTTGAGCTTCACTTTCAGCGCGGGCACGCGTTTCGGGCTTTTCTCGCTGATCGCGACCATCACCACGTTACCGCTGGCGATCAGGTCAACCTGTCCGGCGAGGTAGGCGGCGATGGTCGAGTTGTTGTCTTCGAAGCGCTTGATGGTGACGCCTTCGGGGGCGACTTTGGTCAGTTCGATGTCTTCGATGGCGCCACGGGTGACGCTGATGGTTTTGCCCTTGAGGTCGTCCAGGCCTTTGATGGCGGCATCCGGCGGGCCGAATACCGCGAGGTAGAACGGCGCGTAGGCGCTGGAGAAGTCGATGACTTTCTCGCGCTCGGGGTTCTTGCCGAGGCTGGAGATCACCAGGTCGACCTTGCCGGTGGTCAGGAACGGGATGCGGTTGGTGCTGTTGACCGGCGTCAGTTCAAGCTTGACCTTGAGTTGGTCGGCCAGCAGTTTGGCGGTGTCGATATCGAGGCCGCGGGGTTTCATGTCCGGGCCGACCGAGCCGAATGGCGGGAAGTCCTGAGGCACGGCAACCTTGAGGACGCCGCGTTTGACCACATCCTCCAGACCGTCGGCGTGGGCGGGAACCTGGCTCAGCAGCAGGCTGGCGAACAGGGAGGCGAGGAGGGCGCTGTAACGCAGGGTCATGGCAAATCTCCGGATCGGCGAGGAATGATTTCTGCGGATCGACAGAGCACGGGCCATGCCAACATTGGGTTTTTGCCGTGCCAAGCCACGGTTTTACTGGTGTTGTTCGGTCTTACTGGTCTGAACAGTCAGTCCGTGTTTCGCACTCTGATAGCGCATCGTCGGCCATTACCGAACCCCGGTGGGGCACGACTTGCCGGGCGCCGCGAATAGCTTTAAAACTAGCCGCTCATTCGCCTGGTTCGTCCGAAAACCATGAATTCGATCTCCCGAGCTGTACCTGAAGTGGCGCTGCAAGCCATCCGCAAACTGATCGCCGAACAAGGTTTCGGGCCGGGGGATGCCTTGCCTTCGCAGCGGGATCTGGCGGTGCAATTGGGGGTCAGTCGGGCATCGTTGCGCGAAGCGTTGTCGTCGCTGAGTGCCTTGGGCGTGATCAGCATTCAGCCGGGCAAAGGCGTTTTCGTGCAGGCGCCGGTGGACTTGCCTCGCCAAGATGCGGCGCTGAGCTGGCCGTTCGCGGCACAGGCGTCGCCGCTGGATATCTTCCAGTTGCGCTATGCCCTGGAAGGTTTTGCCGCCGGGCTGGCCGCCGTGACGTTGAGCACCGATGAACTCGATGCTTTGGAGGACAACGTCGCCGCGATGCGCACTGAATTGAAGGTTGGTGACTTCGAGGCGGCGGCGCGCCTGGACTTCGAGTTTCACCGGCGCATCCTGCTGGCCAGCGGTAATCAGGCGATGCTGAGCATCCTGACGGCCAGCGCGGACATTTTCCTGGAGAGCCAGAAGCTACCGTTCATCCGGGCCGAACGGGCCATGGAAACCTGGCACGAGCACCGCAAAATCCTTCGTGCACTGGCCCGGCGTTCGTCCGGCGCGGCGCAGAAGGCCATGCACGAACATGTGCGCAACGCTGCCCTGCGCACCGGAATTGCCTTCGTCGCTCCCGCCACATCCTGACTTGAGCTATACCCAAACTCATGCACCACCATAGTGAGACTCAATCATCTGCACCTTCCTGAACGAGGGAAGGGCGGCTATGATGGGCCACGTTTTTTTGCTTACAACCTGGAGACTTCCATGAGCAGCGATCTTATCAAACACGTTAGCGACGCTAGCTTCGAGGCCGACGTACTCAAGGCCGAAGGCGCTGTACTGGTCGACTACTGGGCTGAGTGGTGCGGCCCTTGCAAAATGATCGCTCCTGTTCTGGACGAGATTGCTGAAACCTACAAAGGCAAGCTGACCGTTGCCAAACTGAACATCGACGAAAACCAGGAAACCCCGGCCAAGCATGGCGTGCGTGGTATCCCGACCCTGATGCTGTTCAAGAACGGCAACGTTGAAGCGACCAAGGTCGGCGCACTGTCGAAGTCGCAACTGGCTGCTTTCCTCGACGCCAACATCTAAGCGTCGTTTGTAAAGTGTCCGAAAAAAGGCCCCGCATATTGCGGGGCTTTTTCGTTATTGAGGGCTAGACGCTCCGAAACTCAGGTGTTACATTCGGCCCCGCACTGGTTTCTCCACTGCCCCCTGCTAGCCGTCGCCGACGCACTCCTTTTCGAATAAGTACGCGATCCTGTCGCCTTCTCCGCGGCGCGGCCTCATTAAGCCAAAAGCTTAATTTCCCCCCCTCCATAAATGATTACGTCATTCCTATATGAATCTGACTGAACTCAAGCAAAAGCCGATTACCGAACTGCTCGAATTGGCCGAACAGATGGGCATAGAAAATATGGCCCGTTCGCGCAAGCAGGACGTGATTTTCTCCCTGCTCAAGAAGCACGCTAAAAGCGGCGAGGAAATCTCCGGTGATGGCGTGCTGGAGATTCTCCAGGACGGCTTCGGCTTCCTGCGCTCCGCTGACGCTTCCTATCTCGCCGGCCCGGACGATATCTACGTCTCGCCGAGCCAGATCCGCCGTTTCAACTTGCGCACCGGTGACACCATCGTTGGCAAGATCCGCCCTCCGAAGGAAGGCGAGCGTTATTTCGCGCTGCTCAAGGTCGACACGATCAACTACGATCGTCCCGAGAACGCGAAAAACAAGATTCTCTTCGAGAACCTGACCCCGCTGTTCCCGACTGTGCGCATGAAGATGGAAGCCGGCAACGGTTCCACCGAAGACTTGACCGGTCGTGTCATCGACCTGTGCGCCCCGATCGGTAAAGGCCAGCGCGGTCTGATCGTTGCACCGCCGAAAGCCGGTAAAACGATCATGCTGCAGAACATCGCGGCGAACATCGCACGTAACAACCCTGAAGTTCATCTGATCGTATTGCTGATCGACGAACGTCCGGAAGAAGTAACCGAAATGCAGCGCACCGTGCGCGGCGAAGTGGTTGCCTCGACGTTCGACGAGCCGCCAACCCGCCACGTGCAGGTTGCCGAAATGGTGATCGAGAAGGCCAAGCGCCTGGTCGAACACAAAAAAGACGTGGTGATCCTGCTCGACTCCATCACCCGTCTGGCTCGCGCCTACAACACCGTGATCCCGAGCTCCGGCAAAGTGCTCACCGGTGGTGTCGATGCTCACGCCCTGGAGAAACCGAAACGTTTCTTCGGCGCCGCGCGGAACATCGAAGAAGGCGGTTCGCTGACCATCATCGCCACCGCGCTGGTTGAAACCGGCTCGAAGATGGACGAAGTGATCTACGAAGAATTCAAAGGCACGGGCAACATGGAACTGCCGCTGGATCGCCGTATCGCTGAAAAACGCGTCTTCCCGGCCATCAACATCAACCGTTCCGGCACCCGCCGCGAAGAGTTGCTGACAGCCGACGACGAGTTGCAGCGCATGTGGATCCTGCGCAAGTTGCTGCACCCGATGGACGAGATCGCTGCCATCGAGTTCCTGGTCGACAAGCTGAAAACGACCAAGACCAACGATGAGTTCTTCCTGTCGATGAAACGCAAGTAAGTCGATAGACCAGCAAAAGCCGGGGAAACCCGGCTTTTTGCTATCTGATTTTTGATGAACGGCACTTCGTTGTTCTGAACAGAGGGGTTCGGCGCTAAACTGCCAGCCCCCGAACGCCACGGCCAACACGAGGCTCACGCATGCAGTATCGCGACTTGCGCGACTTTATCAGCGGTCTGGAACAGCGCGGCGAACTCAAGCGCATCCAGGTTCCGGTGTCCCCGGTGCTCGAAATGACCGAGGTCTGTGACCGCACCTTGCGTGCCAAAGGTCCGGCCCTGCTTTTCGAGAACCCGACGGGCTATGACATTCCCGTCCTCGGCAATCTGTTCGGTACCCCCGAGCGTGTTGCGCTGGGCATGGGCGCAGAAGCGGTGAGCGAACTGCGCGAGATCGGCAAGCTGCTGGCGTTCCTCAAGGAACCCGAGCCGCCGAAAGGCTTGAAGGACGCCTGGTCGAAGCTGCCGATCTTCCGCAAGATCATCGCCATGGCACCCAAAGTCGTCAAAGACGCGGTGTGCCAGGAAGTGGTCATCGAGGGCGACGACGTCGACCTCGCGATGCTCCCGGTGCAGACCTGCTGGCCGGGCGACGTCGGCCCGCTGATCACCTGGGGCCTGACCGTCACCAAAGGCCCGAACAAGGACCGGCAGAACCTCGGCATCTACCGTCAGCAAGTGATCGGCCGCAACAAGGTCATCATGCGTTGGCTCAGCCACCGTGGCGGTGCGCTGGATTACCGTGAGTGGTGCGAGAAGCATCCGGGCCAGCCGTTCCCGGTGTCCGTGGCGCTCGGCGCTGACCCGGCGACCATCCTCGGCGCTGTGACGCCTGTGCCGGACAGCCTTTCCGAATACGCTTTCGCCGGTTTGCTGCGCGGAAATCGCACCGAACTGGTGAAGTGCCGTGGCAACGACCTGCAAGTGCCGGCCACCGCCGAGATCATCCTTGAAGGCGTGATCCATCCGGGCGAAATGGCCGACGAAGGTCCGTACGGCGACCACACCGGTTACTACAACGAAGTCGACAGCTTCCCGGTGTTCACCGTCGAGCGCATTACCCACCGGATCAAACCGATCTACCACAGCACCTACACCGGTCGTCCGCCGGATGAGCCGGCGATTCTCGGTGTCGCGCTGAACGAAGTGTTCGTGCCGATCCTGCAGAAGCAGTTCCCGGAAATCACCGACTTCTACCTGCCGCCCGAAGGCTGCTCGTACCGCATGGCCATCGTGACCATGAAGAAGTCGTATCCCGGCCATGCCAAGCGGGTAATGCTCGGTGTCTGGTCGTTTTTGCGACAGTTCATGTACACCAAGTTCGTTATCGTCACTGACGACGATATCAACGCACGGGACTGGAACGACGTGATCTGGGCCATCACCACGCGCATGGACCCCAAGCGCGACACGGTGATGATCGACAACACGCCGATCGACTACCTCGATTTCGCCTCGCCGGTGTCCGGCCTGGGTTCGAAAATGGGGCTCGATGCCACGCATAAATGGCCCGGCGAAACCACACGCGAGTGGGGCCGGGTGATCGTCAAGGATGAAGCCGTCACCCAACGGATCGATGCCATCTGGAATCAGTTAGGAATAGATTGATGCGTGTAACTTTGCAGCCCTCCGGAGCAGTGCTAGAGATACTGCCCGGCGAGCGGATTCTCGATGGCGCACGCCGCCTGGGCTATGAATGCCCGCAAAGCTGTCGCAACGGCAATTGCCATGTGTGCGCCGCGCTGCTGGTGGAAGGACGAGTCGAGCAGGCCGGTGGTGTGCGCGACCATGGCGAGTTCTACACTTGCATAGCAGAGCCGCTGGAAGACTGCATCGTGCTGTGGGATGGCGTGCTCGCGCTGGGAGAATTGCCGGTGCGCAGCGTCTCGTGTCAGGTCATTGAGTGCAAGGATGTCGGCGGCGATACCTGGCGCGTGAGTTTTCGCGCGCCTGCCGGCAAGCCACCGCGTTATCACGCCGGTCAGTATTTGATGATCGAGCGTGAGAACGGCGAAAAATCCGCATTTTCCCTGGCCTCGGCACCGCATGCGG
This sequence comes from Pseudomonas sp. PDM03, assembly GCF_014852385.1. Classification (NCBI taxonomy): domain Bacteria; kingdom Pseudomonadati; phylum Pseudomonadota; class Gammaproteobacteria; order Pseudomonadales; family Pseudomonadaceae; genus Pseudomonas; species Pseudomonas sp. PDM03. The sequence goes on from NZ_JACVBM010000002.1 coordinate 51,906, forward strand.
GGCGTGATCTGCAAATTCACGTACTGGCGCGCGAAAGCAGTGCGCTGAGCCTGATCGAGCAACTGCAACGCAATCCGATGGTGCGGATCGAAATGCCCTTCGGCGATACCCATCTGGCAGAGTTGCCGGACGGTCCGCTGGTGCTGATCGCTGCGGGCACCGGCATGGGCCAGATCCATAGCCTGATCGAACATTGCCGGGCGTCGGGTTTCAAGCATCCGGTGCACCTGTACTGGGGCGTGCGTCGCCCTGAAGACTTTTATGAGATCGAGCATTGGGACGAATGGCAGAAACTGCCGAATCTGTTCCTGCATAAAGTCGTCAGCGATCAATGTGGCTGGAAGGGGCGCTGCGGGATGTTGCATGAGGCGGTGTGCGAGGATTTTCCGGATCTGAAAGCGCTGCATGTATACGCCAGCGGCTCACCGGCGATGGTCTACGGGACACTGGACGCGTTGGTCAACGCCGGGATGGATGCTCATCAGATGCGTGCCGATGTGTTTGCGTACGCACCCAGAGGATGACGCCGACCCTGTAGGAGCGAGCCTGCTCGCGATGGCGGTCAACGATAACGCGCTGCAGCAGCATGAACGCGTTGTCCCTGCCTCCATCGCGAGCAGGCTCGCTCCTACATATAACTTCATATATAGCCGATCGGTATTTATAGATTTATATAAATACCGGTAGGTTATATCGCATCCAGGCAATTAATTAAGAACTGTGCCGTGGCACTTAAATTGCCTTAAAACATATGTGCCTTATTGTTACAGCGGTGCGTTCTATTAAGTAATTCATCACCCGCGGGGAGCTGAACGCTATTCGCCATGAGCGCCATTGAATCTGCTTTTATGAATCTGGCTTACCCTCCGCGGCTCGATCTGGGGCCGCAGCTGACGCACGAACAATTGCTCAGCTCGATGCAGTCGACCATGGCGCGCCACAAGGGTGGGCCGGTCTGGCTGTTCGCTTACGGCTCGCTGATCTGGCGCCCTGAGTGCGCGGCGGTTGAACGGGTTCGCGGCCGGGTGCATGGCTACCATCGCGGTTTGTACCTGTGGTCCCACGAACATCGCGGCACGCCGGAAGTACCGGGGCTGGTATTTGGCCTGGATCGCGGCGGCTCTTGCAGTGGCTTCGCTTATCGCTTGCCCGAAGAACAACTCGAAGCGTCGCTGTACGCCTTGTGGCAGCGCGAAATGCCATTCCCTTCTTATCGCCCACACTGGTTGAACTGCCGTCTCGAAGATGGCAATCAGGTTCAGGCGTTGGGATTTGTGTTGGAGCGACACCTGCCCAGCTATGCCGGCAACCTGCCGGATCACGTGTTGAGCCACGTGTTCGAAAACGCTTGCGGGCGTTACGGCACGACTCGCGATTATGTCGAGCAGACCGCCAACGCCCTGCGTAGCCACGCCATGCCAGACCGGAATCTGGAGGCGCGGCTCAAGCGCTGCAAATCAAAGGTCGATCAGGCGATGGCTTCGCGGGTCTGACTGGCGACCTGCTTGTGCCACAAGGTTGGCGCAAGGAAAGCCATTGCCAGCAGGCACGCGCCGATCAGCAAGACGAAACCGCCGTCCCAGCCGAAATGGTCCACGGTGTAGCCCATGGCTGCACTGGCCGCGACTGAACCACCCAGGTAACCGAACAGGCCCGTGAAGCCCGCTGCCGTGCCGGCGGCTTTCTTCGGCGCCAGTTCCAGCGCTTGCAAGCCGATCAGCATCACCGGGCCGTAGATCAGGAAACCAATCGAGATCAGCGCGATCATGTCGACCGTCGGGTTGCCGGCCGGGTTGAGCCAGTAAACCAGCGTCGCCACGGTCACCAACGCCATGAACACCATGCCGGTCAGGCCACGGTTGCCACGGAAGATCTTGTCCGACATCCAGCCGCACAGAAGCGTCCCGGGAATACCTGCCCACTCGTAAAGGAAATAGGCCCACGAGGTTTTATCCACGCTGAAACCTTTGGCTTCCTTGAGGTAGGTCGGTGCCCAGTCCAGCACGCCGTAACGCAGCAGGTAGACAAAGACGTTAGCCATGGCGATGTACCAGAGCATTTTGTTGCGCAGCACGTATTTGACGAAGATTTCCTTGGCGCTGAATTCTTCTTCGTGACTGGCGTCGTAGCCTTCCGGGTAGTCGTTCTTGTACTTCTCGATCGGCGGCAGGCCGACCGATTGCGGCGTGTCGCGCATGGTGGCGAAGGCAAACACCGCCACGGCCATGGCCACTGCCGCAGGCACGTAAAACGCCGCGTGCCAGTCATTGAACAGGCCCATGCCGAGCAGGAACAGCGGGCCGATCAAACCACCGCCCACGTTGTGTGCCACGTTCCACAAGGACACCACGCCCCCGCGTTCCTTCTGCGACCACCAGTGGACCATGGTCCGGCCACTCGGCGGCCACCCCATGCCCTGCGCCCATCCATTGATAAACAGCAGGATGAACATGATGGTCACGCTGGACGTGGCCCAGGGCGCAAAACCGAAAATGAACATCACGCCAGCCGAAACCAGCAAGCCGAACGGCAGGAAGAAGCGTGGGTTGGAACGGTCGGAAACAATGCCCATCAGGAACTTGGACAAGCCGTAGGCGATAGCAATCGCCGACAACGCCAGGCCCAGCTCACCGCGGGTATAGCCCTCTTCGATCAGATAGGGCATGGCCAGGGAGAAGTTTTTGCGCAGCAGGTAGTAACCCGCATAACCGATGAATATGCCGGCGAAGATCTGCCAGCGATGCCGTCGGTAGGCGCTGTCTATTTTTTCTTCAGGCAATGGAGCCTGATGTGCGGCAGGACGAAAGAAAGCAAACATTCAAGAGCTCCAGATTTCTTGTTTTGACTGCGGATGCGAATGTTACAGTTTCGTTACCGAAAATAGCACTGGTTCACATCGACCAAACAGCGGAAATGTTGGAGATTGCATGTTCTTTTACGAACATGTCGCTCAGGTATAAGTGAAGGGCGCTGTGGGAATTGTTACCTCACAACCTTTTATGACGCAGCGATGCCCGGCGTAGGGCAGGGCTTTGGGAAATGTCCTGCACTTGAACAGGAAGTCATGGCGTTATGTAAACAATTACCGAGCCTTACCCTTTGTGCTGTTGCCAGATTTGGCTTTTCAGTGGTGAAGGGGAGGGGTTATGCGGTGGTTTGTGTGGGCTTTTTTATTTGTGGTTTCCAGCAGCGTCAGCGCTGAGGCGATGCTCCTGATCCCTGGGGACAATCCTAAGCCGAAGTACCCAAAAACACTTTCTCGGGCCGGTATCACGGGGGATGTTCGGATCAGTTTTACCGTTCACGCCAATGGATCAGTTAGCAACGTGATGGCGGCTCCGGGCAAAGCTCACGCTGAACTGGTAGACGCATCACTCGTAGCGGTGAATCGGTGGCGATTCAAATCATGGGGTATCACCAGTGACAGGCCGCCAGAGATCGAAGTTGTTGTGCCAATGTCTTTCAGGCTGGACAGCGATATACCCATCCATGCCAACGAAGAATTGAAACAGTTGACTTGCGGTGAGCTCGCCAAGGCAGCACTGCAGATTGAAGATTACTCGTGGGTGGACATGCCGGTGTTCAACTGGACCCGCAGCTATCTGACCCACTCCCTTTCGCCGACGCAATTGCCAGAGGAGAAGCGTCTGGCGCTCATCGCCAAGCTCAACAAGAGCGTGCCTTCTATTGTGAGGCGTTGTAATACACATCAGGCGACCCGGTACGTGCATTTTCTTCCGGAGGAAATTCGTGAGTTGCTTTGACGAAAAGTATGGAGCGCTGTCTTTCTGCTGGTCATGTAATCGAAAAGGCCAGAACAACCTCATCAGTTGTCCTGGCCTTTTTGTATCCTGCTGCGACTCAGCGAACCTGCACCACCACTTTCCCGACCGCCTTGCGCTGGCCAAGATCATTGATCGCCTGCGCCGCGTTGCTCAGCGGGTACACCTGCGACACCAGCGGCTTCAGCTTGCCCTCGGCAAACCAGCCAAACAATTGCTGGAAGTTCGCCGCGTTGTCCTGCGGTTGGCGCTGGGCGAAGGAGCCCCAGAACACGCCGACCACCGCCGCACCCTTGAGCAGTGCGAGGTTGACCGGTAATTCCGGAATGCGGCCGCTGGCAAAACCAACCACCAGCAAACGGCCGTTCCAGGCGATGGCGCGGATGGCCTGGTCGAACAGGTCGCCGCCGACCGGGTCGTAGATCACGTCCGCACCCTGGCCATCGGTCAGGCGTTTGATTTCGTCCTTGAGGCTGGTTTCGGTGTAGTTGATCAGTTCATCGGCACCGGCAGCCTTGGCCACGGCCAGTTTTTCGGCGCTGCTGGCGGCGGCGATCACGCGGGCGCCCATGGCTTTGCCGATTTCCACGGCGGCCAGGCCGACACCGCCGGAAGCACCGAGCACCAGCAAGGTTTCACCCGGTTGCAGGTTGCCGCGTTGCTTGAGCGCGTGCATCGAGGTGCCGTAAGTCATGCTGAATGCGGCAGCGGTGTTGAAGTCCATGGAGGTCGGGATCGGCAGCACGTTGTAGCCTGGCACCGCGACCTGTTCGGCGAAGCTGCCCCAACCGGTGAGGGCCATGACCCGATCACCGACTTTCAGGTGGCTGACTTTTTCGCCCACTGCGCTGACCACGCCAGCCGCTTCGCCGCCCGGCGAAAACGGGAAGGGCGGCTTGAACTGGTATTTGCCCTCGATGATCAGCGTGTCCGGGAAATTCACCCCGGCGGCGTGCACGTCCAGCAGGATTTCATTCTTCTTCACGACAGGACTGGCGACGTCTTCCAGCACCAGCGATTCGGCAGGGCCGAAGGCTTTGCACAGCACGGCTTTCATCAGGGCTATTCCTTTGGGAGTGATGGCCGATAAGTGTAGGTGTGTGAGTCGACGGGTCAACGAGCATGCCCCGCCCTGATAGTCAGCCATAAGCTTGTGCTTGCGCGGCGGGTCGTTATGCTAGGCCGCAAACCGGATAAGGAGCGAATTGTGAAAGCGTGGATCATGTTGTTGCTGGCCCTGTCTCTGCCTGTGGCAGCAGTGGCTGAAGAAGCCGCCAAAGAAGGTGAGGCCCCGAAAGTCAGTTACCTCACCCTGAGCCCGCCATTCGTGGGCAACTACGGGTTGGATGGCACGGCGAAGTTGAAGGTCTTCAAGGCTGACGTGGCATTGCGGGTCACTGGTGATGAGGCGGCCAAACAGGTGAAGGCCAATGAGCCGTTGATTCGCAATCAACTGGTTGCGTTGTTCACCCAGCAAACCACCGAGGCGATGAACAGCATCGAGGGAAAGGAAAAGCTGCGTCAGGAAGCGTTGAAGCAGACCCAGCAGATCATGAGCGACGAAACCGGCAAACCGGTGGTTGAGGATTTGTTGTTCAACAACCTGATTATCCAGTAATGCTGGATTTGTAGGAGCCGGCTTGCTGGCGATAGCGGTTTAACATTCAACATCCATATTGATTGTTACATCGCTATCGCCAGCAAGCCGGCTCCTACAAAAAGCGTGTCAGCGCAATGCAATCACCGCTGCCCACTGCTCAGCAGTAACAGGCATCACCGACAACCGCGAACCCTTCTGCACCAATGGCATTTCCGCCAGCGCCGTCTGCTGCTTCAAATAATCCAGCTTCAACACCCTGGAAAACGTCTCCACATGCGCGACATCAATCGCGCTCCAGGCGTTTTTCTCGGCGCTGGCCTTCGGGTCGTAATAATGACTCTCCGGCTCCAGCGCCGTCGGGTCCGGATACGCCGCTTCGACAATCTTCCCGATCCCGGCAATCCCCGGCTCCGGGCAGCTGGAGTGATAGAAGAAGAACTCGTCGCCGACCGCCATCGCACGCAAAAAGTTACGCGCCTGATAGTTGCGAACCCCATCCCAGCGCGCTTTGCCGAGCTTCTCCAGGCCTTTGATCGAGAGCTCGTCGGGCTCGGATTTCATCAGCCAATAGGCCATGGTTTTTGCTCCTTGCGAGTCAGGTGGACAAGTTGTCGGGCGATTTTATGACAAACCGACGGTCGGTTGACGCCAGCGATTGAGTGTCGGTTCACGTTGTCGCAAAATGCCGGCCTTCTAAGCTTGACGCTGCTGCACGGCCTACACCTACAACGGAAACCGCTGCTGTCATCGTATTGATGTGCCTTTGGGGGGCAATCGATGAAACGCAAACCGGATTTACTATGGATTTTGGTTATTTTGTTCGGCCTTGGCGTCGTGACCACTGGCTATGCCCAAAGCTTGTGGAGCAACAAGACCGATGCGCCGATTGAAATCGCGCAGCAACAACAGCCGTCAGCCTTCAAGCGCTGAACCTGTCTTTTTGACGCCGCTGATTTGAGTGGCGTCTAGTCTGCGAAATACCACGCCTTGTCTGTAACCGTTCCTTGCAACGGCACATCCCAGCTCGCCTGAGCCAGTCTTCCGACCTTCTGACATTCATGGGCCAGCCCCAATAGCGTCGGCTTGCGCCAGCTTTTCCGCCGCGCCAGATACGCCAGGCTCCGGTCGTAGAAACCACCACCCATGCCGAGTCGGCCACCGACATCGTCGAATCCCACGAGCGGCAACAGCACCAGATCGAGCGCCCAGACTTTGCGTTGTCGGGCGAGGTTGTGCCTGGGTTCGAGAATACGGAAGCGATTGGGTTTGAGCTTTTCGCCGGGGCGAATCCGCTGGAACACCATTTTGGTTCGCGGCCAGGCGCTGAGCACCGGCAGGTAAGTCGCCTTGCCCCGACGTTGTGCGGCGCGCAGCAACAGGCGCGGATCGATTTCACCGTCGGTGGGTAAATAGAGCGAGATATGTTTGGCGCGGCGAAACAACGGCTGCTGGGCCAATTGCTTGTACAGCCCGCGAGCGGCCTGGCGCTGCTGATTGGCTGTCAGTGCGCGGCGGGCCTTGCGCAGCATGCGTCGAAGTTGCGGGCGGGGCAGCAGCGCAGGTTCGGTCATGGATTCGGGCTTCGGCAGTGCGGGTACACAAAGCGTACCCGTAAAAAAGCCGATGCCGGTATTTAAACCGGCATCGGACTGGAATCAGGCTCCCCGGATGAACCGCTGCTGACTTAGCCCTTGAACCCGAAAGTTCAAGGTGGAAGATGCAGTAGGCTTTAAGGCTTTCCGTCTAGCGGACATGCACACCAGCCCAACGTGCAGCCTCCAGGGTAGTGCGAATCGGCTCAGGGACGTGGTCAACTGGCAAGCACCCCAGGGAGTGTTGCGAGTATAACCCAAGCGGTCGGACGAATCAGCCCTTGGTGACGTCTGGATCGGTGGCGAGCACCAGATCGACGCGGTCCAGCAGGTCGCGCACCTGCTCGCGGGTCGAACCGCTGACCTGTACATCCGGCCGTTCTTCCTTGTGCAGAAGGTCGTGCGTGATGTTCAGCGCGGCCATCACGGCGATGCGATCGGCGCCGATGACTTTGCCGCTACTGCGGATCTCGCGCATCTTGCCGTCCAGGTAACGGGCGGCGCTCACCAGGTTGCTGCGCTCTTCCTGGGGGCAAATGATCGAATATTCTTTGTCGAGGATCTGCACGGTGACGCTATTGCTTGAACTCATGAGTCTTGCTCCAGGGCCTTGAGGCGCGAAATCATCGATTCGACCTTACGCCGGGCGATTTCGTTCTTTTCAATGAGGTGAGCGCGTTCCTCGCGCCAGGTTTTTTCCTGAGCTAGTAGGAGTCCATTTTGACTCTTAAGTTGCTCGACTCGATCAATTAGCAGTTCGAGTCTGGCCATCAGCGCTTGCAGGTCGGTGTCTTCCATTGTGTCCACTGAATATGTAACTGATGGAGGTAGTCGCGGCCGGACAGCCTTTAATAGTCTTGGCGAGTCTGTCGATGTAGGATACAAGGCCTTCATTCTAGACATAGCGCCGTCTGGCGCCTAGCTGCCCATGCCCATTCAGAATTCTCCGTACCAAGCCTTCGCCACCCTGCTGACTTCCAGCGGTCACAACGTCTCGCCTGCCGAACTGCATGGCTTGCTGCTCGGCCGCAGTTGCGCCGGTGCCGGTTTCACTGCCGAAGAGTGGCTTATCGATGCTGCCGAGCTTCTCGAAGGCGAGCCGCAAGACAACGTTCGCAATGCCTTGATCGGCCTGCAAGAGATGGTCAAGGGCGAACTCACCGGCGACGACGTGACCGTCGTTCTGCTGCTGCCGACCGATGACGCGCCGCTGGCTGACCGTGCCGCCGCACTGGGCCAATGGTGCCAGGGCTTCCTCAGCGGTTTCGGCCTGAACTGCCGCGACAGCAGCATGCTCAGCACCGAGGCCACCGAAGTGTTGCAGGATCTGGCGGCGATTTCCCAGGTGCAAGACGCGCTGGAAGAGTCCGACGACGGCGAAAGCGACTACATGGAAGTCATGGAGTACCTGCGTGTCGCGCCGCTGCTGCTGTTCTCGGAAACCCGCAAGCCAGACGCGCCGGCTGCCGCCAAACCGTCGTTGCATTAATCGCGAGCCAGGAAAAGCCATCTGCCCATGATTCATATCCCGAAATCGGAATACAGCCGTCGCCGCAAGGCCTTGATGGCGCAGATGGAACCCAACAGCATCGCTATTCTGCCCGCCGCCGCGGTCGCTATTCGCAACCGCGACGTCGAGCATGTTTACCGCCAGGACAGCGACTTCCAGTACCTCAGCGGTTTCCCCGAGCCTCAAGCCGTTATCGTGCTGATGCCGGGTCGTGAGCATGGCGAATACCTGCTGTTCTGCCGTGAACGCAACGCCGAGCGAGAACTCTGGGACGGCCTGCGCGCCGGTCAGGAAGGCGCGATCCGCGACTTCGGTGCCGACGACGCTTTCCCGATCACTGACATCGACGACATCCTGCCGGGCCTGATCGAAGGGCGCGACCGGGTGTATTCGGCCATGGGCAGCAACCCGGAATTCGACCGCCACCTGATGGAATGGATCAACGTGATCCGCTCCAAGGCGCACCTCGGCGCGCAGCCGCCGAACGAATACGTTGCGCTGGATCATCTGCTGCACGACATGCGCCTGTATAAATCGGCGGCAGAAGTGAAGGTGATGCGCGAAGCCGCGCGGATTTCCGCTCAGGCGCATATTCGTGCGATGCAGGCCAGCCGGGCCGGGTTACATGAGTACAGCCTTGAAGCCGAGCTTGATTACGAGTTCCGCAAGGGCGGGGCGAAGATGCCGGCGTATGGTTCGATCGTCGCGGCGGGGCGCAACAGCTGCATCCTGCATTACCAGCAGAATGACGCGGTGCTCAAGGACGGCGATCTGGTACTGATCGACGCCGGTTGCGAGATCGACTGCTACGCCAGCGACATCACGCGCACCTGGCCGGTCAACGGCAAGTATTCAGCGGAACAGAAGGCGATCTACGAGTTGGTGCTGGCTTCACAGGAAGCAGCCTTTGCCGAAATCGCCCCGAACAAACACTGGAATCAGGCGCACGAAGCCACGGTCCGGGTGATTACCACCGGTCTTGTGAAGTTGGGCCTGTTGCAGGGCAACGTCGACGAACTGATCGCCAGCGAAGCCTATAAAGCGTTTTACATGCACCGCGCCGGCCACTGGCTGGGGATGGATGTGCATGACGTTGGCGAGTACAAGGTCGGCGGCGAATGGCGCGTGCTGGAAGTCGGCATGGCGCTGACCGTGGAGCCGGGGATCTACATCGCCCCGGACAACCAGAACGTAGCGAAGAAATGGCGCGGCATTGGCGTGCGCATCGAGGATGACGTCGTGGTCACCAAAACCGGCTGTGAAATCCTGACCAATGGCGTACCGAAAACGGTCGCCGAGATTGAAGCCTTAATGGCTGACGCGCGGACAAAAGCAGCATGAGTCGAGTCAATCTGGCAATTATCGGTGGCGGCCTGGTCGGTGCCAGCCTGGCGTTGGCCTTGCAGGCCGGAGCCAAGGCGCGCGGCTGGAAGATCGTGCTGATCGAACCGTTTGCCCCCGGCCACACCTATCAGCCGAGCTACGACGCCCGTTCTTCGGCGTTGTCCTACGGTGCCAAACAGATTTATCAACGGTTGGGCGTGTGGCAGGAAATCTCCCGCCGTGCCGAGCCGATCAAGCAGATCCACGTTTCCGACCGTGGCCGTTTCTCCACCGCGCGCTTGTCGGCGATGGAAGAGGGCGTGCCGGCGCTGGGTTATGTGGTGGAAAACGCCTGGCTCGGCCAATGCCTCTGGCAAGGTCTGGACAAGGACGTGGTCACCTGGCGCTGCCCGGCGGAAGTCACGCGCATGGAACCGTTGACCGACGGCTATCGCCTGACCCTCAGCGACGAAACAATGCTGGAGTGCGACCTCGCAGTGCTCGCTGATGGCGGCCGTTCAGGCCTGCGCGAGCAACTGGGGATCGGCATCAAAAAACGCCCGTACAACCAGAGCGCGCTGATCGCCAACATCACCCCGAGCGAAGCGCACAACGGCATGGCGTTCGAGCGTTTCACCGACGACGGTCCAATGGCGTTGTTGCCGTTGCCGGAAAATCGTTGCGCATTGGTCTGGACCCGTTTGGGCATGGACGCGCAACGGCTTGCGGCCCTGGATGAACGCAGTTTCCTCAGCGAATTACAGGGCGTGTTCGGTTACCGCCTCGGTACGTTGAAACAGGTCGGCGCACGGCATCTTTATCCGTTGACGCTGATCGAAGCCGAAGAGCAGGTGCGTCCGCATCTGGCGATCCTCGGCAACGCCGCCCACAGCCTGCACCCCATTGCCGGCCAGGGTTTCAACCTGTCGCTGCGTGATGCGCAAGCGTTGGCGGATGCGCTGCTGGCGAGCGAGAGCTCGCTCGGCGATTTCGCGACTTTGCAGGCTTACCGCGAACGCCAGCGGATGGATCAGAACCTGACCGTGGGCTTCTCCGATCAGGTCACGCGGTTGTTCGGCAGCACTCAACCGCTGGTTTCGCTGGGCCGCAACATCGGCCTGCTCGGCCTCGATCTGCTGCCGCCGGCCAAGCGCTGGTTCGCCCGACAGGCCATGGGCCTGGGTACGCGTCCTGATGCGTAAGTGGCTGACGAGCAGGGTCGGCAAAGCGCGGTTGATGCGTTGGATCATGACCTTCTACCCGCCGTACCTGGGCGCCGGGGTTCGCGTGCGGCACATCAGCGATGATTTCCGGGACGTCACGGTGTCCATGGGTCTGGGCTGGTACAACCGCAATTACGTCGGCACGCAGTTCGGTGGCAGCCTGTATTCGATGGTCGATCCGTTCTACATGTTGATGCTGATGGAAAACCTCGGACGCAATTACATCGTCTGGGACAAAACGGCAGACATCGATTTTATCTCGCCGGGCAAAGGCCCGGTGTTCGCCAACTTCAGGGTCGACGAGACCTTGCTCGACGAGGTCCGCCGGCAAACGGCGAACGGCGAAAAATACCTGCCGCAATTGCAGGTCGATATCCACGACGGCGCCGGCACCTTGGTGGCGCGGGTCCAGAAAACCCTTTACGTGCGGCTCAAGCCGCAAGCGAGACAGGCTTAAAGCATGGACATGCGCGCAGATCTGCTGATTGTCGGGGCCGGAATGGTCGGCAGCGCCCTGGCGCTGGCGTTACAGGACAGCGGGCTGGAAGTCCTGCTGCTGGACGGCAGCCCGATGAGCGTCAAACCCTTCGACGGGCAAGCGCCGTTCGAACCGCGCGTGAGCGCGTTGTCGGCGGCCAGCCAGCGGATTCTTGAACGCCTCGGCGTGTGGGATGGCATTGCCAACCGGCGCAGCAGCCCCTACACCGACATGCACGTCTGGGACGGCAGCGGCACCGGGCAGATCCACTTTTCCGCCGCCAGCGTGCATGCCGAGGTGCTCGGGCATATCGTCGAGAACCGCGTGGTTCAGGACGCCTTGCTCGACCGTTTGCACGACTGCGACCTCGGGATGCTGGCCAATGCGCGCCTGGAGCAGATGCGCCGCTCCGGCGATGACTGGCTGCTGACGCTCGCCGATGGCCGCACCTTGCGTGCGCCGCTGGTGATTGCGGCGGATGGCGCGAACTCGGCGGTTCGGCGCCTGGCCGGGGTGGCCACGCGCGAGTGGGATTATCTGCACCACGCGATCGTGACCAGTGTGCGCAGCACCAGGCCTCATCAAATGACGGCCTGGCAGCGCTTCACCGACAACGGCCCCTTGGCGTTTCTACCCCTGGAACGCGATGGTCAGCAGGATTGGTGTTCGATCGTCTGGTCGACCACGCCGAGCGAAGCCGAACGGCTGATGGCGCTGGACGACACAGCGTTTTGCCTCGAACTGGAACGCGCCTTTGAAGGCCGGCTCGGCACAGTGCTGAGCGCCGACCCACGTCTGTGCGTGCCGCTGCGCCAGCGTCATGCCAAGCGGTATGTGGCCGAAGGTCTGGCGCTGGTCGGCGACGCGGCCCACACCATTCACCCGTTGGCCGGGCAGGGGGTGAACCTCGGTTTCCTGGATGCCGCGGTGCTGGCTGAAGTGCTGCTGCGAGCCGCCGAGCGGGGCGAGCGGTTGGCGGATGCGAAAGTGCTGAGCCGTTACGAGCGTCGGCGCATGCCGCATAACCTGGCGTTGATGGCAGCGATGGAAGGCTTCGAGCGCTTGTTCCAGGCAGATCCGCTACCGGTGCGCTGGTTGCGTAATACCGGTTTGAAGATCGTCGAGCAGATGCCGGAGGCCAAGGCGTTGTTTGTGCGTGAGGCGTTGGGATTGACCGGGGATCTGCCGGCACTCGCCAAGGCCTGACTTTCGCTGGAGCTGATGGCCCCTTCGCGGGCAAGCCTCGCTCCTACAGACTTTCTGCGATCCCTGTAGGAGCGAGGCTTGCCCGCGAAGGCGTCTGTATATCCACCACACATTTCAAACCATGCAACATCTGGTAACTCCTCCGCAAACTGATCGATTGAGAAGGTAAATGTGAGTCCTTATCATTTGGCCTTACTTTTCGAATCGAGAGATCGCTCCCATGTTGGCACCGAAGCGTCTACTGACAGCACTCGCCCTGACCCTGATCGGCAGCACCGTTGCCCAGGCCGCTGACGAGGTGGTGGTTTACTCCTCGCGTATCGACGAGCTGATCAAGCCGGTGTTTGACGCCTACACCGCGAAAATCGGCGTACAGGTGAAGTTCATCACCGACAAGGAAGCGCCGCTGATGCAGCGCATCAAGGCCGAGGGCGAGAACGCCACCGCCGACCTGCTGCTGACCGTCGATGCCGGCAACCTGTGGCAAGCCGAGCAGATGGGCATCCTGCAACCTTTCACTTCGAAAACCATCGACGCCAACATCCCGCTGCAATACCGTGCGGCTTCTCATGCCTGGACCGGCCTGAGCCTGCGGGCGCGGACCATCGCGTACTCCACCGACCGGGTGAAACCGGGCGAGTTGACCACTTATGAAGGTCTGGCCGACAAGAACTGGGAAGGCCGCCTGTGCCTGCGTACGGCGAAGAAGGTCTACAACCAGTCACTGACCGCCACCATGATCGAAGTGAATGGCGCCGACAAAACCGAGAAGATCCTCAAGGGCTGGGTCAACAACCTGTCCACCGACGTGTTCTCCGATGATGTCGCGGTTTTGGAAGCAATCAACGCCGGCCAGTGCGACGTCGGCATCGTCAACACTTACTACTACGGCCGTCTGCACAAGCAGAAGCCTGACCTGGCGGTGAAGCTGTTCTGGCCGAATCAGGCTGATCGAGGCGTACACGTCAATCTTTCCGGCATTGGCCTGACCAAGCACGCGCCGCACCCGGAAGCGGCCAAGGCGCTGGTGGAGTGGATGACCACACCTGAGGCGCAGAAGATTTTTGCTGATGTGAACCAGGAATTCCCGGCCAACCCTACGGTGGCGCCGTCCGCGGAAGTCGCCGCGTGGGGCAAGTTCGTCGCCGATACCTTGCCGGTGGAAGTCGCCGGTAAACGTCAGGCTGAAGCGATTCGCATGATGGATCGGGCTGGCTGGAACTGAGTCTGTCGATATACTGCGCCCCGCCTGTGTGGGGCGTTTTGTTATGCGCGAAGCGCCTCCGACCCTGTAGGAGCGAGCCTGCTCGCGAAAGACGTCAACGATAACGCGGATGGCCTGACGGTCCGCGGCGCCCAGGCGTTCATCGCGAGCAGGCTCGCTCCTACAATGGCCTCTGTGTATCGTCCATCCGCTTGAGAGTTTGTCCTTGGCCCACCCCGCCCAACGCCGCTGGTATCCCCTGGTCTTCGCCATCGCTGCGCTGGTCTTGCTGCCCCTCAGCGTTCTGTTGCTCTCCTGGCAAACCATCGATCATCAAATCTGGTCCCACCTCTGGGACACGCAGATGCCGCGGCTGCTGGGCAACACGCTGACCCTGGTGCTTGGCGTCGGTGCCGGCGTAACGCTGCTGGGTGTCAGCCTTGCCTGGCTCACCAGCCTCTGCGAATTCCCCGGTCGGCGCTGGCTGGATTGGGCGTTGATGCTGCCGTTCGCGATTCCCGCCTACGTGTTGGCGTTCGTCTTCGTCGGATTGCTGGATTTTGCCGGTCCCGTTCAAACGTTGATGCGCGAATGGTTCGGCACGGGCCTGCGACTGCCGCGAGTCCGCTCGACCGGCGGCGTTATCCTCGTTCTGGTACTGGTCTTCTATCCCTACGTTTACCTGCTGGCGCGTACGGCATTTCTCGCTCAAGGCAAAGGCCTGATGGAAGCGGCGCGAGTCCTGGGGCAATCGCCGTGGCAGGCGTTCTGGCGCGTCGCGTTGCCGATGGCACGCCCGGCCATCGGTGCGGGTGTGGCGTTGGCGCTGATGGAAACCCTGGCGGATTTCGGTGCGGTGTCGGTGTTCAACTTCGACACATTCACGACGGCGATCTACAAAACCTGGTACGGCTTCTTCAGCCTTTCGACTGCCGCACAACTGGCCAGCCTGTTGCTGTTGGTGGTGATGGTCGTGCTGTACGGCGAGCGCCGCGCACGCGGGGCCAACCGCGCAAGCAATGAACGACCGCGGGTCAAAGCGTTGTATCACTTGCGCGGCTTCAAAGCGCTGGCAGCGATGAGCTGGTGCGGTCTGGTGTTTGCCTGCGCCTTCGTGATCCCGGTGCTGCAATTGGTGGTGTGGTTCTGGCAGCGGGGGCGTTTCGACCTGGATGAACGTTACACCGGCCTGATCGTCCACACCTTGTATCTGGGCGGCATGGCGGCGCTGATTACTGTCAGCGTTGCGCTGGTGCTGGCATTTGCCCGGCGCCTGGCGCCGACCCGGGCGATCCGCTCCGGTGTCAGCCTGGCCAATCTCGGCTATGCGTTGCCGGGTTCGGTGTTGGCGGTGTCGATCATGTTGGCGTTCAGTTATCTGGATCGCGAGCTGGTGATTCCGCTGTCGGGATGGTTGGGTGGCGCCGGCAAGCCGTTGCTGTTGGGCAGCCTGTCGGCCTTGCTGTTGGCCTATCTGGTGCGATTCATCGCGGTGGCTTACGGGCCGCTGGAAAACAGCCTGGCGCGTATACGGCCATCTTTGCCCGAAGCGGCACGTAGCCTTGGGGTCGGTGGTCCGCGACTGTTTTTCAAAGTGTATCTGCCGTTATTGCTACCCGGCACATTGAGCGCTGCGTTGCTGGTGTTCGTCGACGTACTCAAGGAAATGCCCGCGACCCTGCTGATGCGGCCGTTTGGCTGGGATACGCTGGCGGTGCGCATCTTCGAAATGACCAGTGAGGGCGAGTGGGCGAGGGCGTCATTGCCGGCGCTGACCCTGGTTTTGGTCGGGCTGTTACCGGTCATCGGATTGATTCGACGTTCAGCGCATCGAAACACCTAGGTGTCAGTCCTACACCTTGAGGCTACAATGCGCGGCATTCGGTGCGGTCCGTCCTACAGACCCGGTTGCTGAAATCGGCTGAAAGCCTTCTATTTCAAGGCGTTCACTCCGTGCAGCACCGGCCCGCACCTTCGCCACGCCCGGAAGGAGAAACCCATGGGACAGCGTACGCCTCTGTATGACCTTCATCTCGCCCTCGGCGCGAAGATGGTCGATTTTGGCGGTTGGGATATGCCTCTGCATTACGGCTCGCAGGTCGAGGAACACCATCAGGTGCGCCGCGATTGCGGGGTTTTCGATGTATCCCACATGACCGTGATCGATGTCAGCGGCGGGCAGGCCAAGGCCTGGCTCCAGCATTTGTTGGCCAACGACGTCGAACGCCTGCACAGCCCCGGCCGTGCCTTGTACAGCACCATGCTCAATGAACGTGGCGGCATCGTCGACGACATGATCGTCTATCGCCTCGACGACGGTTATCGCCTGGTGGTCAATGCCTCCACCCGCGATCAGGACCTGGCGTGGATGCAGGCGCACCTCGACGGCTTCGATGTGCAGCTCAACGAGCGCTCCGAGCTGGCGATGCTGGCCATTCAAGGCCCGCATGCCCGACACAAAATCTCCGAACTGGTCACCCAGTCTCGCGGCAACCTGATCCAGTTGCTCAAGCCGTTCGAAGGCCAGCCTGACGGTGACTGGTTCATCGCGCGCACCGGCTACACCGGCGAAGACGGTCTGGAAATCATTTTGCCGGCCAGTCAGGCGCCAGGTTTCTTCAACGATCTGGTGGGTGCAGGCATCTCGCCGATTGGCCTTGGCGCACGGGATACGCTGCGTGTCGAAGCCGGCATGAACCTGTACGGTCAGGACATTCATCAAGATGTTTCGCCGCTGGCTTCGAACATGGCCTGGAGCATTGCCTGGGAGCCGGCCTCTCGCCAGTTCATCGGCCGTGTCGCTCTGGAAGCTGAACGGGCAGGCGGCGTACAGCACAAACTGGTGGGGCTGGTCCTTGAGGAACGTGGGGTTTTGCGCGCTCATCAAGTGGTCCGCATCGCCAATGTTGGCGAAGGAGAGATCACCAGTGGTAGTTTCTCTCCTACGCTTAGCAAGTCGATTGCACTGGCGCGCGTGCCAATGGCGACTGCCGACCGCGCAGAAGTGGAAATCCGTGGCAAGTGGTACCCGGTCCGAGTGGTCAAACCGACCTTCGTACGCCATGGCAAAACCTTGATTTAACCTTTTCTGGCGGGCAACGACCGCTGACAATTTTCTTGAGGACACAGAATATGAGCGATATCCCTGCCGACCTGCGTTTTGCCGAAAGTCACGAATGGGCCCGTCTGGAAGCCGATGGCACGGTCACTGTGGGCATCAGCGATCACGCTCAGGAAGCCTTGGGCGATGTGGTGTTCGTTGAGCTGACTGAAGTCGGTAATGTGTTTGCAGCCGAAGACCAAGCGGGTGTTGTGGAGTCGGTTAAAGCCGCCTCTGACATCTACTCACCGATTGCCGGTGAAGTGATTGCGGTCAATGAAGACCTGAGCGGTTCGCCTGAGTTGCTCAACTCCGACCCGTACGGTGCCTGGATCTTCAAGCTCAAGCCAAGCAATGCCGCTGACTTGGACAAGCTGCTCGATGCAGCTGGCTATAAGGCCGCCATCGGCGAGTAAGCACTGCCGAAAGCAAAACCGCTACAAGAGCGCCGCGTTTTCCTTGCCTGGAGAACGCGGCGTTTTTGTTTAATGCCGTGCGGTGAGGTGTTGCTGTGACGGTTTGCTGACCATTCACGCCGCCATTGCTACCGCTTTGTTTACCCTGGCGTGAAGCGCCGTTACCTGGTCGTCTGTCAGACGTGTTGCCGGTTCGCCCGGGACCCAAACACCGCTGTCGTTGTAAGTGATTGTTTTGGTCTCTCCGTCATTGACCGTGACGACGTAAGAGTTAGATACATTTCCGGCGATTAAAGACCCCGCCGCCTGGGCTGTGCCGAACCATAGTTGGAACTGGTTTTTTGGTGTCATGGTGGTTGCACCGATGCTCATGCCGCCTGAACAGTTCACCCAAATATTGTTACCTTTGGAGTCCAGCAATATTTCGCTTGGATTGGCCAGTAGTTGGTTGTTGATTAAAATATCTCCAGAGACACCGCCATTTGTGGCAGGACTGAATACGCCATATTCATCGAGTGTCGTTTTTTGTCCGGTATTGATAGGAAGGTTTTTGCCTCCCGAGGTAAATGTAATATCGCCTTGTTGTATTGGGGAGTTTGTAAAATTGACCATAAAAGAGTTGCTGGATATGTCGAATGTGTTTTTGTATTGATAGCTGGGCTGGCCTGTTGTGGCTTTGGCGGGCTTTGCTAGCCATATGGCGGTAAAGCTGTTATTTACCATTTTTGCAAGGTGGAGGCTGTAATTGTTGGTTTTCTGGGCGATCAGTTGTGCCTCTTCGATATAAACAATAATTTGCTGTTCGCTCATGGCTGTTTTCCATTCGGTCCGGTATTTCTACCGCGTTGCTACTGTAAATAAAAAACCCTGTAGATCCAGGATTTACAGGGTTTTTTGAACATGTCTGCGCGTTCAAGACTGTCAACGGTAAAACGAAAGGCTTTCAGTCCATTGTGCAAACGGTGCTCGATCCACCCTCCATACTATGCCGCTACTCTGCTCTCTACCTTGGCTACCTTGACATGCAGTTCCACGACTTCCTTGTCGCTGAGGAGGTTGGCCGGTTCGCCAGTTACCCAGTCGCCACTGTCGTTATAGGTGAGGGTAATGCTACCTCCATTCTGCAAGGTTGCCACATAGGCATTGGATAGGTTTTGGGCAATCAGCGAGCCTGTTTCCTGAAGGTTTCCGAACCACAGTTGGTATTGGTCTTTGGGTGTCAGCGTAGCGGTGCCTATGTTCATGCCGCTCTGGCGATTTACCCAGATATAATTGCCATCGGAATCCAGCAGTATCTGGTGGGGATTGCCTTGGAGTTTATTGTTGATAAGAATATCCGACTTCACGCCGCCGTTTTGGGCCGGTGAAAAAACACCGTTTTGATCCAGTGTTGTAATCTGGCCGGTACTGATGGGCAGGTTTTTTCCGCCGGAGGTGAAGGTGACATCGCCTTGTTGAACCGGATCGTTCGTGAAGTTGACATTGAAGGATGGTGTCGTGATATCGAATGTGTTGCGGTATTGATAGCTAGGATTGCGAACGGTGGCCACAGCACCTTTTGATTGCCAGATAACAGTAAAATCATTATTTACCTTTTTGGCCAGGTAAAGACTGTAGTTGTTTTCTTTTTGTGCAATCAGTTGCTGTTCTTCAATGTACAAAATTATTTGTTGGCTGCTCATTTTTGAACTCCATTTCGAATAAAGCGTAGCTTGGGTTGTTTGTAACTGGGTAGTGGCTTTTTGGTTCCGTTGCCCAGTCCTCAACAAACATAGCATGCGGATTATTGTGCTATAGATCTATTGGCTATGGTTTGATTCTATCTATCGCGATTGGTTTTTTTAAGAGTTTGGCTGTTTTAATAAGTGTTGGTTTTTCACCTATTTGCAAGCGCCGTTGTGCGGGTACTTATGTAGAGTTTTATTTTTGGCGAGTAAGGATGACTATTTATAACTATCGGCGATGTATATATCGCTGAAATGAAATAGCCTAAAAGTCTTGGCATGTTTTATATGCATCAGGGACGGGCCGCGTCCAAAGACGCCATGCCGCGCGCAGGGGAGCTATGCTGGTTTGACCGTGTTGCATCGACGTTGAGCGCCAGTCAAGAGAGAGCCCGTCATGTCCCAGTTGCCGTCCTTGAGTCAGTTACGCGACCCCAATGCCTTCCTCCGCCGTCACCTCGGGCCCGATGCCGCCGAGCAGCAGGCGATGCTCGACAGCCTCGGCGTTGGTAGCCGCGTCGAGCTGATCGAGCAGACGGTGCCGCCGGGAATCCGCCTGAACCGGGCGCTAGACCTGCCTCCCGCCCTCGATGAACAGGCCGCGTTGGCCAAGCTGCGTGGCTACGCCGAGCAGAACCAGGTCTGGACCAGCCTGATCGGCATGGGCTACCACGGCACGCTGACACCGACCGTCATTTTGCGCAATGTCCTGGAAAACCCCGGTTGGTACACCGCCTACACGCCCTATCAACCGGAGATCGCCCAAGGTCGGCTCGAAGCGCTGCTGAACTTCCAGCAATTGACCATCGACCTCACGGGTCTGGAGCTGGCCAATGCCTCGCTGTTGGACGAGGCCACGGCGGCGGCGGAAGCCATGGCCCTGGCCAAGCGTGTCGCCAAGTCCAGGAGCAATCTGTTCTTCGTCGATGAAAACTGTCATCCGCAGACCATCTCCGTGGTGAAGACCCGAGCCGAAGGTTTCGGTTTCGAGCTGATCATCGACGCTGTGGATAACTTGAAACAGCACCAGGTGTTCGGCGCGCTGTTGCAGTATCCCGACACCCACGGCGAGATTCGCGATCTGCGCCCGTGGATTGATCACCTGCACGCCCAGCAAGCCCTGGCCTGCGTCGCCACCGATCTGCTGAGCCTGCTGTTGCTGACGCCGCCGGGAGAATTGGGCGCCGACGTGGTGTTCGGCTCGTCCCAGCGGTTTGGCGTGCCCATGGGTTACGGCGGCCCCCACGCGGCGTTTTTTGCCAGTCGCGATGAATACAAACGAGCGATTCCGGGGCGGATCATCGGCGTCTCGAAAGACGCACGTGGCAACATTGCGTTGCGCATGGCCCTGCAAACCCGTGAGCAACACATCCGCCGGGAGAAGGCCAACTCGAACATCTGCACTGCCCAAGTGCTGCTGGCCAATATCGCCAGTTTCTACGCGGTCTACCACGGTCCGGAGGGGCTGAAGCAGATTGCCCAGCGTGTTCACCGGCTGACCTGCATCCTCGCGGTGGGCCTGGAGCGCCGTGGCATCACCCGCCTGAACAAACACTTTTTCGACACGTTGACGCTGGAGGTCGGTGGCACTCAAACCGCGATCATCGAAAGCGCGCAGGCCGCGCAAATCAACCTGCGGATTCTGGGGCGCGGGCAATTGGGCCTCAGCCTCGACGAAACCTCTGACGAAAGTACCGTGGCGAAATTGTTCGATGTCTTCCTGGGGGCCGATCACGGGCTCAACGTCGACGAACTGGACGCTGAAACTCTGCCTTCTGGTATTCCTGACGGGCTGCTGCGCACTTCGCCTTACTTGCGTCATCCGGTGTTCAGCGCCCATCACAGCGAAACCGAAATGCTGCGTTACCTCAAGCAACTGGAGAACAAGGACCTGGCGCTCAACCAATCGATGATTCCGCTAGGCTCTTGCACCATGAAGCTCAACGCCACCAGCGAAATGATCCCCATCACCTGGCCGCAATTCGCCAACTTGCACCCCTTTGTGCCGAAAGAGCAGGCGGCCGGTTATACGGCGATGATCGAAGAGCTGGAGCGCTGGCTCTGCGCGATCACTGGTTTCGATGCGATCTGCATGCAGCCCAACTCAGGTGCCCAGGGCGAGTACGCCGGGTTGCTGGCGATTCGCAAATACCACGAGAGTCGGCATCAAGGCGGGCGGGATATCTGCCTGATCCCGTCCTCGGCCCACGGTACAAACCCCGCTTCAGCGCAAATGGCCGGAATGCGCGTGGTGATCGTCGAATGTGACGAGGCGGGCAACGTCGATCTGGAAGATCTGAAAGGCAAGGCTGCCGAAGCGGGCGACAAGCTGGCCTGCCTGATGGCGACGTATCCTTCGACCCACGGCGTGTACGAGGAAGGCATCAGCGAGATCTGTGAAGTTATCCACAGTCACGGCGGTCAGGTGTACATGGACGGCGCCAACCTCAATGCGCAAGTCGGGTTGGCGCGGCCGGCGGACATCGGTGCCGACGTTTCCCATATGAATTTGCACAAGACCTTCTGCATTCCCCACGGCGGTGGCGGGCCCGGCATGGGGCCGATTGGCGTGCGGGCGCATCTGGCGCCGTTCGTGGCCAACCACCCGGTAGTGGCGATTGACGGCCCGCTGCCGGAGAACGGCGCAGTCAGCGCGGCGCCCTGGGGCAGCGCGAGCATTCTGCCGATCAGCTGGATGTACATCGCGATGATGGGGCCGCAACTGGCGGACGCCAGTGAAGTGGCGATCCTCGCCGCGAATTACCTGGCGCAGCATTTGTCCGGTGCGTTCCCGGTGCTCTACACCGGGCGCAACGAGCGTGTGGCCCACGAATGCATCCTTGATCTGCGGCCGCTCAAAGTGCTGACTGGCATCAGCGAAGAGGACGTCGCCAAGCGCCTGATGGACTACGGCTTTCATGCGCCGACCATGTCCTTTCCGGTGCCGGGCACCTTGATGGTCGAGCCGACCGAAAGTGAATCGAAGGCGGAACTGGACCGCTTTATCGGGGCGATGCTGAGTATCCGCGCGGAAATCACCGAGGTGCAAAACGGCAATTGGCCGGCGGAAGACAATCCACTGAAACGGGCGCCGCACACCTTGGCCGACATCACCGGGGTTTGGGAGCGGCCCTACACCATCGAACAGGGCGTCACGCCGGACGCGCACACCAAGGCGCATAAATATTGGCCGGTGGTGAATCGTGTCGATAACGTCTACGGCGACCGGAACCTGTTTTGCGCGTGTGTCCCGGTGGACGACTACCGCTGAAAAACACCGTCTCTCTGTAGGAGCTGGCTTGCTAGCGATGGAGTGTCAGCTACGTCGATGTCGACTGACACTCCATCGCTAGCAAGCCAGCTCCTACAGGGTTTTGTGTTGCCCATAAAAAATGCCGCTCATGTGAGCGGCATTTTTGTTCAGCCGTAAATCTTACTTCGACGCGACGGCATTCTTCGCCAGGATCGCATTCGCCAGTTCCATATCCGTGGCCTGCAGGCCCGGGTTGTCGGCGCGTACTTTCTGTATTGCGGCTTCCAGATAGGGGCCGCGAATAGCGCCGTCGCTGGCGACAAAGCTGCCGGCGTCGTCCTGGGCGGCGACGATCAGCTTTTGATCCCTGGAGGTCAGGTAGGACGAACCGGTGGTGGCACCGGAAGTAAGGACGTTACGCCAAAAGCTGTCATCAGCCATCGCCGAACCGACAGGAAGGGACAACACGGCGAGGGTAGCAACAGCAAGTTTGAAACGCATGATGGGTGACTCCACTGGGTTAACTACGCGGGGTTGGATTGCCAATGACCCTGCCGAGTTCCATCACGGTCGCAGCTACTTCTGTTCACTCTGCGGTGTCACCCGCAGCACCTCCTCGATCGTCGTCAAACCCGCCGCCACCTTCTGTGCGCCCGACAGTCGCAAGCTGCGCATGCCTTCCTTGAAAGCCTGGCGCCGTATCGCCAGCAAGTCGGTGTCGGGGTTGATCAGCGCTTTGAGGCCATCCGTCAGTTGCATGATTTCGTACACCCCGGCGCGGCCGCGATAGCCGGTGTCGCGGCATTCCAGGCAACCGATGGCGCGTTGCGCATTGCCGGGCAACGGCGCCTGCCAGGGTTTGGTCAGGGTTTGCCAGTCTTCTTCACTCAGGGTCAGCGGGGCCTTGCAGTGCGGGCACAACGTACGGACCAGCCGCTGCGCCATGACGCCGAGCACCGTGGCCTTGATCAGGTAATGCGGCACGCCGAGTTCCAGCAGGCGGCTGATGGCGCTGGGCGCGTCATTGGTGTGCAGCGTCGATAGCACCAAGTGGCCGGTGAGCGCGGCCTGAATCGCCATTTCGGCCGTCTCCAGGTCCCGGATCTCGCCGATCATGATGATGTCCGGGTCTTGCCGCATCAGTGCGCGCACGCCGGCAGCGAAGGTCAGGTCGATGTTGTGCTGGACCTGCATCTGGTTGAAGGCCGGCTCGACCATCTCGATCGGGTCTTCGATGGTGCAGAGGTTGACCTCCGGCGTCGCCAGTTTTTTCAGCGTGGTGTAGAGCGTGGTGGTCTTGCCCGAACCGGTCGGGCCGGTCACCAGAATGATGCCGTTGGGCTGGCTCGTCATGTCCTGCCAGCGACGCAGGTCTTCGGCGGAAAACCCAAGCTGATCGAAATCCTTGAGCAGCACTTCCGGGTCGAAGATCCGCATGACCATTTTTTCGCCAAACGCCGTCGGCAATGTCGACAGCCGCAGTTCGACTTCGCCGCCATCCGGGGTCTTGGTTTTGACCCGGCCGTCCTGGGGTTTGCGTTTTTCCGCGACGTTCATCCGCCCCAGGCTCTTCAGGCGACTGACAATCGCCATGGTCACCTGCGGCGGGAATTGATAGACGTTGTGCAACACGCCGTCGATGCGAAAGCGCACGGTACCTTGCTCGCGTCGGGGCTCGATATGGATATCGCTGGCGCGTTGCTGGAAAGCGTACTGGAACAGCCAGTCGACGATATTGACGATGTGCGCGTCGTTGGCGTCCGGCTCCTGATCGCTGGCACCGAGGTTGAGCAGTTGTTCGAAATTGCCCAGGGTGCTGGTTTGATGATCGTTGTTGGTCGCGCCGCTGACCGATTTGGCCAGGCGAAAGAACTCCACGCTGAAGCGCTGGATGTCCACCGGGTTGGCCACCACCCGTTTGATCGGCAGCTTCAACACATGGGTCAGGTCGGCCTCCCAGCCTTTGACGTAAGGCTGGGCGCTGGCCACGGTCACGGCGTCGCGATCGATGGACACCGCGAGAATCTTGTGGCGCTGGGCGAAGGCGTAGGACATCAGCGGCGTAACGGCCGCGACGTTGATTTTCAGCGGATCGATGCGCAGATAAGGCTGACCGGCCTGCTGCGACAGCCACAGGGTCAGGCTTTCCAGATCGAGGTGTTTACCGGGACGGCTGAGGTCGTCCAGCTGTTGGCTGGCGATGAACTCCAGCGGGTGCATCTGGCCATTGGCGGCGTGACGGCGGCGGGCATTCAGTGCGTGCTCGGCCGAGTCCTGGCTGATAAAGCCCTGGGCGACCAGCTCGCGCAGCAAATCATTGAGATCCAGCCAGCGGTCCTGAAGGGCAAGTTGAACGGACATGCGGGCTCCTCGTGAACAACAGTTCGCAAAGGATAGTCTTGGACCCACCGACCGTTGGGCCACTACCCGACGAATCCGTATCGGGTTTTTTCAGCCAGTCGCCTGAGCGGCTTCAGCCCACGCAGAATCAGACGCTTGCAGGTCCACCGAGCAGACGCTGATCAGGTTACGTAGTTTTTCCGCGATCACTTGAGCGCGGTGCCAGCTCAATCCGTCCATGACGATGTCGATCGCCAGCAAATCGTCCGTGCGCTGCACGTTGACCTGTTGCGGCGTCAGGAACTGTAGAGCGAACAGGTTGAGCGCCCGGCACAGCAGATCCGGTTCGGCTTCGGCCAGCAGTTGATAGTGCACACGACACTGGGCGTGGCTGGCGTTCCAGACATCGGCGCGGGTGGGCGGGGTGTTCACGGCTTCAAGATGCGGCATGGTCGGTCTCCAAAATCACTGGAGGAATTTTTACATTCGATGCCGGGCATTTCTTATCTATGATGGGGCTAATTAACGATTTATCGAATCGTGCGATTCAACAGAACATCGATTACAGGTTTTTCTATGCAAAGCGAACTGGATGGCTACGACCGCAAGATTCTCGCGTTGCTGCAAGAGGACGCTTCGCTCTCCAGCGCGCAGATCGCCGAGCAAGTGGGACTTTCGCAATCGCCGTGCTGGCGGCGGATTCAGCGGATGAAGGAGGAGGGGATCATTCGTGGTCAAGTGACGCTGCTGGACCGCAAGAAAATCGGGCTCAACACGCAGATCTTTGCCGAGGTCAAACTCAACGCGCACGGGCGTTCGAACTTCACTGAGTTCACCGAGGCGATTCGCGGTTTTCCCGAAGTGCTGGAGTGTTATGTGCTGATGGGGTCGGTGGATTTTTTGCTGCGGATTGTCACGGCGGACATCGAGGCGTATGAGCGGTTTTTCTTTGAGAAGCTGTCGATGGTGCCGGGAATTCAGGAGGTGAACTCGATTGTGGCGTTGTCGGAGATCAAGTCGACGACGAGTTTGCCGGTCTGAAGATTTGCGGTGAATTTGCTGGCCTCATCGCTAGCAGGCTAGCTCCCACACGGGTTTTGTGGCGTGCACAAAGCCAATGTGGGAGCCAGCCTGCTGGCGATGACGGTTTTACATACGCAGCAGCATTTTCCAGGCACGATTCTGATAAACGGCAATCGCCTGCTGCTTACGCGCATCCAGCAATTCATCGGTGATCGGCTCGTTAGCCAGCAACGCCAACTGTTTCAGCTCGCCGTACAGTCGATCCATTTCCGGGACCTCCAGCACGTTGCGCGCATGGTGCAACCAGGACTGGATGCGCTCGATGCGCGGCAGTTGCTCGGCCAGATCTTCCGGCTGCTGCTGGTAACGCTGCAATTGCAGGGACGTCGCTTCTTCACCAAGCAAGCGCGGTAACCAGCTACCCAGTTGCGCAGCGCCCTGGCGATTGCCGCGAACATTACGATCGGCCGCCCAGGTGCGGGCCAGCAACCAGCGCGAGGTGTTCAGCGAGAACAGGCCCCAGCGCGGGTCTTCGAGTTCTTCGAGGAACTGCTCCGGCGCGGCTTTGCGCACGTCTTCGTCGTCCAGACCGGCTTGAACCAGCGGACGCCAGTCTTCAAGCAAGGCATCCAGCGCGAGACGCAGGTCGTGCGTCGACTGACGTGGCGCGGCCTGGCCAAGGCTGCTCAGCAGGGCGCGCAATTCAGCGAGGTTTTCAACCCAGTCCTGCAACAGACGCCAGTGGCCATTGAAGCGATATTGCTCGGCCAGACGCTGGCTGCTGCTCAGCAAGTGCCAGCTCAACGCGGCGAACGCGTCGTCCAGCGGCATTTCGGCGCTGATCTGCGGGGCCGGCAGGCTCAACGAATAGCTGTTGGCGTCGTACAAGCGATAACCGCGTTCGGCCTTGCTGATGTCACACGGCATCAGGGCCAGGGTCGCGGCCAGTTCGGCGGCCAGTTCCAGCAATGCAGCCGGTTCACCTTCGCGCAATTCCAGTTCCAGCTCGCAGATTTCTTCTTTCTGCTTGCCGACCACCACGTGGCCCAGGTCCAGCGCAGCTTCGATGACCACTTTGGTCTTGCCACGGCCCCAGGCGATTTCAGCGCGTTCGCGGACGAAATCGGTGGTGAAGATCGGCTTCAGGGTTTTCTTGTCCAGCTCGGCCAGCTCTTCAGGCCAGCATTCGCCGTCGAGTTTTTTTACGTCGAGCTTGGCTTTGGGCAGGTTCCAGTCGTATTCGTTACGCTCGGACAAACCGGCGACGCTCTGGCCACGGGTCTTGAGGGTCTGAATGACTTCTTCGCCGTCCTTGCGCAGGCGCAGGGCAACCTTGGCGCGGGCCAGGTCGCGCTCAGGCGTGTCGAAGTACTGGTTCATCAGTTCACGGCGTTCCCAGCCACTTTTGTTGCGTTTTTTCAGGAGCGGGTGCTCGCGCAGTGCGGCGAGGGTTTCGCGGCTGACGCGGAGTTTGATTTCAGTTTCTTTCTGCATGGCCGGAAAATCCAGGATCGGGAGCGCAGCCGGGGGAATGTGTGGCTGCCAAGGTCGTGCAGTGTACAGCACTGCTCAGACCTACGCGCCGCGACGGTTTATTCCTGTCACCGGATGGCTCTATGATGGACTTCAATTCGGGAGTTGGAGTCAGCGATGCCGTTGCCGTCGATGAAAGATCAGTTCGCTGCGCTGATTGCCGCACCATCGGTCAGTTGCACTCAGGCCAGCCTCGATCAGACCAACCGTCCGGTGATCGATTTGCTGGCGACTTGGCTCGGTGATCTGGGTTTTGCCTGCGATATCCAACAGGTCAGCCCCGGCAAATTCAACCTGCTGGCCAGTTTTGGTTCCGGCCCCGGCGGTCTGGTGCTCGCCGGGCACAGTGACACGGTGCCGTTCGATGGCGCGTTGTGGCAGACCGATCCGCTGAAGCTGACCGAAGTCGATGGCCGCTGGGTCGGGCTGGGCAGTTGCGACATGAAAGGCTTTTTTGCCCTCGCCATCGAAGCCGTCCTGCCGTTGCTCGACCAGCCGTTCAAACAGCCGTTGCTGATTCTCGCCACTTGCGACGAAGAAAGCTCGATGTCCGGCGCGCGTGCCTTGGCCGCAGCAGGACGCCCGTTGGGCCGAGCGGCGGTGATCGGCGAGCCGACCGGGCTCAAGCCGATCCGCATGCACAAAGGCATCATGATGGAGCGCATCGACATTCTCGGTCAGAGCGGCCATTCCTCCGATCCGCGCCTGGGCCATAGCGCCCTCGAAGCCATGCATGATGCGATTGGCGAATTGCGCGGCCTGCGCCTGCTGTGGCAACGTGAATTCCGCAATCCACAGTTTGGCGTGCCGACTCCGACCATGAACTTCGGCTGCATCCATGGCGGGGATAACCCCAACCGGATTTGCGGTCAGTGTTCGCTGGAATTCGACCTGCGTCCGTTGCCGGGCATGGACCCCAAGGTGTTGCGTGCGGAGATTTTGCAGAAACTCAAGCCGGTTGCCGAGCGCCATCAGGTGAAGATCGATTACGCGCCGCTGTTCCCTGAAGTGCCGCCCTTCGAGCAGGCCGAAGACGCTGAATTGGTCCGCATCGCGGAGCAGCTCACCGGTCATCGCGCCGAAGCAGTGGCGTTCGGGACGGAAGCGCCTTATCTTCAACGCCTTGGCTGCGAAACGCTGGTGCTGGGCCCGGGTGACATCGCGTGTGCGCACCAACCGGGGGAATACCTCGAAATGTCACGTTTGCAGCCTACCGTGCATCTATTACGACAGTTGATTGAACATTACTGCCTGACACCGGCCAAAATGTGACCTGTGTAGGAGCCGGCTTGCTGGCGATGAACGATAACGCGGTTCACCTGATGGACCGCAGCGCCCGCATCGCCAGCAAGCCGGCTCCTACAGAATGTATAAATAACCGATGTTTAAACCCGTATTCATGAGGAGAGCGCGCGTGTCGCCAAGCCTGTTCCGACGATAACCATCAGCCCGCTGTGCGTTTTCTGTTTCGCCCATTTTTTGGCTGCTATTTATTACAGGCCCAGGTTCATGCCCGAATACGTTAATTGGCTTCGTCACGCTTCGCCTTACATCAATGCCCACCGCGATTGCACCTTCGTCGTCATGCTGCCCGGCGACGGCGTGGAGCATCCGAACTTCGGCAACATCGTCCACGACCTGGTGCTGCTGCACAGCCTCGGTGTGCGATTGGTGCTGGTTCACGGTTCCCGTCCACAAATTGAAACCCGTCTCGCGGCACGCGGCCTGACCCCGCATTACCACCACGGCATGCGCATCACCGATGCCGCGACCCTTGAGTGTGTGATTGATGCGGTCGGCCAGTTGCGTATCGCCATCGAAGCGCGCCTGTCCATGGACATGGCCTCTTCGCCGATGCAGGGCTCGCGCCTGCGAGTGGCCAGCGGCAATCTGGTGACCGCCCGGCCGATCGGCGTGCTCGAAGGTGTCGACTATCACCACACCGGCGAAGTGCGCCGGGTTGACCGCAAAGGCATCAATCGCCTGCTGGACGAGCGCTCCATCGTGCTGCTGTCGCCGCTGGGCTACTCGCCGACCGGGGAGATTTTCAACCTCGCATGCGAAGACGTCGCCACCCGTGCGGCCATCGACCTGGGGGCCGATAAACTGTTGCTGTTCGGCGCGGACCTGGGCTTGATCGATGAAAACGGTCGTCTGGTGCGCGAGCTGCGCCCGCAACAAGTGCCGGCGCATTTGCAGCGTCTGGGCAGCAACTATCAGGCGGAACTGCTGGATGCGGCGGCTGAAGCCTGCCGTGGCGGCGTGGCGCGCAGCCATATTGTCAGTTACGCCGAAGACGGCGCGCTGCTGACCGAACTGTTCACCCGTGACGGCGGCGGTACGCTGGTGGCACAAGAGCAATTCGAGGTCGTGCGCGAGGCCGCGATTGAAGACGTTGGTGGTTTGCTGGACTTGATCAGCCCGCTGGAAGAGCAGGGGATTCTGGTGCGACGTTCCCGCGAAGTGCTGGAGCGTGAGATCGAGCAGTTCAGCGTGGTCGAGCGTGAAGGCATGATCATCGCTTGTGCGGCGCTGTATCAGATTGCCGATTCGGATGCCGGGGAGTTGGCGTGTCTGGCGGTGAACCCGGAGTACCGTCATGGCGGTCGCGGGGATGAGCTGCTGGAGCGCATTGAAACCCGTGCCCGGGCTCAGGGTTTGAAAACCTTGTTTGTCCTGACTACTCGTACGGCTCACTGGTTCCGCGAGCGCGGGTTTGTGCCAAGCAGCGTCGAGCGCCTGCCGTCGGCGCGGGCGTCGCTGTACAACTATCAGCGTAATTCGAAGATCTTCGAAAAAACCTTGTAACCGTGTTGCTTCCATCGCCAGCAAGCCGGCTCCTACGGAATCCTGTAGGAGCCGGCTTGCTGGCGATCGGTTGCAAAGCAACCGCCAAAATTACTCAGCGACGAATTTCGCGCTGACATACGGCGAATAGTCCGGCAGCACCGTCTCGACCTTGCCTTGTTCCTTCAAAAACTTCGCCGTCTCACCAATCGCCTTCGCCGTGCCGCCCTCCAGCAGCGCGGTGGTTTGTTGCGCCTTGGCGTCCGGGAATGCAGAACCGGCGAGCAGTTCCGGTACATCGGCGGCATTGGCACCGGTCAGTTTGGCGATTTTCTGTACCGGCACCGAATCGGCGGTCCAGCTGTCTTTATGTGCCGCATAGTCGGCGAACGAGTCCAGCGTCACCTTGGCGAACTTGGCTACGACGTCGGGATGTTTCTCGGCGTAATCCTTGCGCGCCACCCACACTTCAAAAGTCGGCGCGCCCCACTGACCTACCTGTGCGGCGTCAGTCAACGTCTTGCCAGTCTTGCGAATTTCCCCCAGGGCGGGCGACCAGACGAACGCACCGTCGATGTCCCCACGCTTCCAGGCGGCAGCGATTTCCGCTGGTTGCAGGTTCACCACTTTAACTTTTGAGGCGTCCAGGCCCCAGTGCTTCAAGGCGCCGAGCAAGCTGTAGTGAGAGGTTGAAACGAACGGTGTGGCGATGGTCTTGCCGATCAGATCTTCCGGTTTATCGATGCCGCTGCCGTTGCGTACCACCAACGCTTCGGCGGCGTTGATCTGGGCAGAAACGATAAACGCGACAATCGGCAGATTGCGCGAGGCGGCCGCGGCCAGTGGGCTTGAGCCGAGGTTGCCAATCTGTACGTCGCCCGAGGCGATGGCGGTTACTACTTCCGGCCCACTGTTGAAACGACGCCAGTCAATTTTTTGGCCGATGGTTTTCTCGTAGAGTCCATCCGCCTGGGGGACTTTGCTGGGGTCTATTCCGGTTTGATAGCCGACGGTGAGGTTCGCGGCATGGGCGGAAAAAGAAAATAATACCGATACACAAACTGTAACAATTGGGTTGGATAGTGCGCGCTTGGTCGTCATGGCGTAGGCCTTATCGAAAGGAATTGTTGCGGAGTTGCTTCCAAACCTAATCGATCTAAAAAACTCCTAATAAATACCATTTAGGAATTAGCTTATGAGCGGGCCGCTCTAGTCCGCGGGGCCGCAAACGGTGAGCAAAATTCCTAA
The DNA here is from genome assembly GCF_014852385.1 of Pseudomonas sp. PDM03. Taxonomy (NCBI): domain Bacteria; kingdom Pseudomonadati; phylum Pseudomonadota; class Gammaproteobacteria; order Pseudomonadales; family Pseudomonadaceae; genus Pseudomonas; species Pseudomonas sp. PDM03. The sequence continues at coordinate 83,248 of NZ_JACVBM010000002.1, forward strand.
ATGGTATTAGAAAAGAATCCAGCCATTCTTTTCAGGTTTATGACGAAATCATGACCCTGCACGGACCAAAAACCGGGGATTAGACCATGGTCGTAGACACACATGGTTACGATTGACTTGTGGGTCACGCTCTGGCGCTAATCGCGCATCTTAGGACTTGGGACATTGATTCCGGGCCAGGAATACAAGAATTAGAGACGAGAGGAGTTTAACAATGAACAAGTCCACCTTGGCGCTGGCCGTGGCCCTAGGGGTTATGGCGCAGCAGGCAGGCGCCGCCGGTTTCATCGAAGACAGCAAGGCTTCCGTCAGTTCGCGTACCTATTATTTCGACGCCGATGTCCGTGAAGGCGCCAAGACCCCAGCTAACCGTCAGCGAGAAGCCGCTGAAGGCCTCAAGTTCGATTACCAGTCGGGCTTCACCCAAGGTGTCGTAGGTTTCGGTATCGATGCCCAGGCATTGGTCGGTATCCATCTGGACGGCGGCAAGGGCCATCACCCGGACAGTAACTCCTTCAGCCCTAGCGATACCGATGGTTCGGCAGAGAGTTCGTGGAGCCGCGTGGCGGGCAACGTCAAGGCACGCTTCTCGAAGACAGAGGCCCACTACGGTGGTGCCCTGCAGCCAAACATGCCGATCCTGATCGCGAACGACAGTCGCGTACTGCCACAAACCTTTGAAGGTGGCACCATCACCTCGAAGGAAATCGACAACGTGACCTTCAACGTAGGTCAGCTGGAGCACGCGACGGGTCGCGCGTCCAGCAACAGCACTGGCCTGTCTGTGGCTGGCGCTACTCAGGACAGCAATCAGTTCCGTTACGCCGGTGCTGACTGGAAAGTCACCAAAGACCTGATGCTGCAGTACTACTACGCGAACCTGGAAGATTTCTACAAGCAGAGCTTCCTCGGCCTGGTGCACGTCTACCCGATCGCACCCAACCAGTCGTTCAAGACCGATCTTCGTTATTTCGACAGCAGCTCCGACGGCAAGAACGGTGACGCCGGCTATCAATTCAACAACAACGGTGGTTTCGCCAAGAACAGGGGCGAGGTCGATAACAAGACCTGGAGCGCCACGTTCACCTACACCCTGGGCGGCAACGCGTTCCTGCTTGGGCATCAGCGTGTCAACGATGACGGCGGCTTCGTCTTCTTGAACCAAGGCAACGTTGTCGATGGCAACGGTCGCAACGAAGGTGCTGGCGGCGCCAGCTTCTACTCGTTCACCGATGCCACTGTGGGCAGCTTTATCCGTGCCGGTGAAAACACCACGTACGGTCAGTACACCTATGACTTCGCGTCTTTGGGTGTACCAGGCTTGAAAGCTTCGGCTGCTTACTTGTATGGCCGGGATATCAAGACCGTCAGCGGCGCGGGTGAAGACCTGAACGAGCGGGAAACCGACCTGCGCGTAGACTATGTGATTCAAACCGGTCCACTTAAAGGGTTTGGCACGACGGTGCGTCACGGTGCTTATCGTGGCAACACCAACGCTGACCAAGACCAGACCCGTCTGATCTTCAACTACACCTACAGCTTCCTGTAACAGGCTGCGCAAAAGAGCCTCGCCGTTTGGCGGGGTTTTTTTGTGATTTTTTCATATATTCTAATTCGGCATTACTTAGGAATTTATTATTCTTTTTAGCTTTTAAAATAAACCCCTAAAGTGCATCCCGCCGGGGCCGATATCGAGTGTCCCGTAGCGATTAAAATGCCGCTTTTTATTCCCGCACGGCATGAAAAAGAATGAAATAAATGTATTTACGTTTACCATGCCGGCCCATTCGCCGCGCTTAGACCCTTGACTTAGACACATCAGTTGAGTGGCGCGCGGATTGCGGTTGGCGGTATCCGCACATTTCAGGATCCAGGGCATTCGACTCAGGACCGAAAAAATTAGAAACGAGAGGAGCGAAACAATGAACAAGTCCACCTTGGCCCTGGCTGTGGCCGTAGGGGTTATGGCGCAGCAGGCAGGCGCCGCCGGTTTCATCGAAGACAGCAAAGCTACTTTGGGGCTGCGTAACTTCTACATCAACACTGATAACCGTGACCACGATGCCGCCACTGCTTCTGGTGTGCAGAGCAAAAACGAAGAATGGGGCCAAGGCTTCGATCTGCGCTTCACCTCCGGTTACACCCAAGGCACCGTCGGCTTCGGTATCGATGCTATCGGCCTGCTGGGTGTGCGTCTGGATTCGGGCGGCGGTACTAACGGCGCCACTTCGACTTCATACGGCGGCACTGTTTTCCCAAGCAAATCCAACGGCGAAGCGGTTGATAACTTCTCCAGCCTGGGTCTGACTGCCAAAGCCAAGATCTCCCAGACTGAACTGAAGCTGGGCACCCTGCAGCCAAAACTGCCGGTTATCGTGACCAACGACGGTCGTCTGTTGCCACAAACCTTCCAGGGTGGCCAGATCACTACGAACGAGATCAAAGACCTGACACTGGTCGGTGGTCAGATCGAGCACGCAAAAGGTCGTAACTCCAGCAACAACGAAGAGTTGTCGATCGCTGGTGCCAACGCCCACACGGCTGCCGGTCGCGACAGCAACAAATTCATTTACGGTGGCGGTGACTACAAAATCACCAAAGACCTGACTGCCCAGTACTACTACGGTAACCTGGAAGACTTCTACAAGCAGCACTTCCTGGGTCTGGTCCACAACTGGGCCATCGGTCCGGGCGTGTTGAAGTCGGACTTCCGTTACTTCAATAGCCGTGACGATGGCGCTAATGGCCACGACTCGAGCTACTTCACTACCGGTAATGACACCGGTTTCGCTAACGGTCGAGGCAAAGTCGACAACAATCTGTACAGCGGCTTGTTCCTGTACTCCGTTGCCGGTCACACCTTCGGTGGCGGTTACCAAGCCAGCAACGGCAACAGCGACTTCCCTTGGTTGAACCAGGGCGACGGCTCGTCGGCTTACCTGACTACCGACAGTCAGATTGCCAAGTTCGCCCGCGCCGGTGAGCGCACCTGGCAAGCTCGCTACTCGTATGACTTCGCCAAAGTCGGCGTACCTGGCCTGACCGCCGGTGTGGTTTACCTGCGTGGCGACAATATCGACACCGTGGGTGCCAACGGTCGCGAAAACGGCTCTGACGGTTCTGAGTGGGAACGCGACCTGACCGTCGGTTACGTCGTACAAGAAGGCTCGCTGAAGAACCTGGGCCTGATGTGGAAAAACGCTACCTGGCGCAACGACGTCCCTGGTCAGCGCGACCAGGACGAAAACCGCCTGATCGTCAGCTACTCGATCCCGCTGTTGTAATAGCGCTCGCGTAACCGCTGAAAAAAAGCCCCGCCCGGCATTACGCCGGGCGGGGCTTTTGCGTTTTCGGGGTGGGGTCACCCCCGTAATCCCATCCCGAAACGTTCCCTCTTTTGCAGCGACTCAAGGCCTTCTCGAACCTTGGAAGCGATAGTCGTCGCGATGACTTTGCAGGTCCAGTGAACAGATCTTTAATATTCTTTTTAGGTCTAATAATGTCTTTATATATTCTTTTTCTAAACTCCCCAACACAAGCTACAGTTGAGTTCTACACCTACTCATCAGGAGCCCACCATGAGCATCAGACTCGGCGACATCGCACCCGACTTCGAACAGGATTCCAGCGCCGGTACCATCCGTTTCCATGAATGGCTGGGCGATAGCTGGGGCGTGCTGTTTTCCCACCCGGCGGATTTCACCCCGGTGTGCACCACCGAGCTGGGCTTCACCGCCAAGCTCAAGGATGAATTCACCCAGCGCGGGGTCAAGGCCATCGCGTTGTCGGTAGACCCGGTTGACTCGCACCACAAGTGGATCGAGGACATCAACGAAACCCAGAACACGATCGTCAACTTCCCGATCCTGGCCGACGCTGATCGCAAGGTATCGGACCTGTACGACCTGATTCACCCGAACGCCAACGACACCCTGACTGTGCGTTCGCTGTTCGTGATCGACCCGAACAAAAAGGTACGCCTGACCATCACCTACCCGGCGAGCACCGGCCGCAACTTCCATGAAATCCTGCGGGTGATCGACTCGCTGCAACTCACCGACAACTACAAGGTGGCCACCCCGGCCAACTGGAAGGACGGTGAAGAAGTGGTGATCGTGCCGTCGCTTCAGGATCCAGAGGAAATCAAGAAGCGCTTTCCAAAGGGTTATCGCGCGGTGAAGCCGTACCTGCGCCTGACACCGCAGCCGAACAAGTAACCCGCAGCATTTTGGGCGCTGCTGAAATCGTCATCGCGAGCAGGCTCGCTCCCACATTAGAACGCGGTCAACTGTGGGAGCGAGCCTGCTCGCGATGACGGAGTATCAGGCGCCACAGAATTCAGATTCAGCAGCATCCATAAAGCAGGGGAATTTCAGGCCGTTTTCACGGCCTGTTTTTTTGCCCGGAAGAAAGGTTTTTGCATATCTCTTAAACGCATAACCAAATGAATAAATATGATTTAAAGATATATAAATCACCTGTTAAGGTCTCTCCATCGAAGCGAGATCGCCCACTGCGAATCGCCTGCACCGTTCAAGGAATCGTCTGAATGCTGGTCGTCTCACTCGGTGGCAGTCCCAGCCAACGCTCCCGTTCCGGGGTGCTGCTGGAGCGCTCTCAACGCTGGTTGCAAGAGCAAGGTGTGGAAGTGGTGAGTTATCAGGTACGGGACTTCCCGGCCGAAGACTTGCTGCACGCACGGTTCGACAGCCCCAAGGTGATCGACCTGTTGCAACAGATTGAAAACGCCGATGGCCTGCTGATCGCCACCCCGGTGTACAAAGCGTCGTTTTCCGGCGCTCTGAAAACCGTGCTGGACCTGCTGCCCGAACGCGCCCTGGCGCACAAAGTGGTGTTGCCCATGGCCACCGGCGGCAGCATCGCTCACATGCTGGCGGTGGATTACGCACTCAAGCCAGTGCTGTCGGCATTGAAAGCCCAGGAAATGCTCCACGGGATTTTCGCTGTGGACAGCCAGATCGCTTACGGCGAAGGCAGCGCCCAGGCGCAGCTGGCGCCGGAGCTGGAACAACGACTGAATGAATCGCTGGAGCTGTTCTTCAGTGCCATGGCGCGACGGCCCAAGCCGATCGATCCGAATCTGCTGAATGATCGTTTGTTGAGTGCTCGCTGGAGCATTTAAGCCTCACCCTGACTTGATGTACTCACCTTACTCAGCCGTCAACGGTTCAGCAGGTGCAGCCAAAACCCAACTGCAAAAAGGAGAGCGCTATGCGCACTGTCATTTTGCGTCGTGGTCTGGTCGCTCTGTTTGCTGCGGCTGTAACCTTCGGCGCCATTACTCAAGCACAAGCTGAAACCCTGCGGATCGGCTATCAAAAGTACGGCACCCTGGTGCTGCTCAAAGCCAAAGGCACTCTGGAAAAACGCCTCGCCGCCCAAGGCGTCGACGTGCAATGGACTGAATTCCCCGGTGGCCCGCAGCTGCTTGAAGGCCTGAACGTCGGTTCCATCGACTTTGGTGTCACCGGCGAAACGCCTCCGGTATTTGCTCAAGCGGCGGGCGCCGATCTGCTCTACGTCGCCTACGAACCGCCTGCGCCGCACAGCGAAGCGATCCTGGTGCCGAAGGACTCGCCGATCAAATCGGTGAAGGACCTAAAGGGCAAGAAAGTCGTGCTCAATAAAGGCTCCAACGTTCACTACCTGCTGGTCCGCGCGCTTGAAGACGCCGGCCTCAAATACACCGACATCCAGACTGTCTTCCTGCCGCCGGCCGATGCCCGCGCCGCGTTCGAGCGTGGCAGTGTCGATGCCTGGGTCATCTGGGACCCGTACCAGGCCGCCGCCGAGCAGCAGTTGCAAGCGCACACCCTGCGCGATGGCCAGGGCATCGTCGACAACCATCAGTTCTACCTGGCGACCAAGCCTTACGCACAGAAAAATCCTGAGGTGATCAAGACCCTCGTGGAAGAAGTGCGCGCCGTCGGCGAATGGTCCAAGGCCAATCCTGAAGACGTGACCAAGCAGGTCTCGCCACTGCTCGGCCTGCCGGCAGACATCACCCTGACCTCGGTGAAACGCCAGGGCTACGGTGCGTTGTTCCTGACCCCGGAAGTGGTCGCCGCGCAACAGAAAATCGCCGACAGCTTCTACCAGCTCAAGCTGATTCCGAAGCCGCTCAGCATCAAAGACGTGATCTGGACGCCGCCGGCAGCCGTTGCCAAAGCGCAGTAATTCGATTCCCCAAGGAGACCACTCCATGAGCCTCAATATCTTCTGGTTCCTGCCTACCCACGGCGACGGCCATTACCTTGGCACCGCCGAAGGCGCTCGCGCCGTTGACCACGGTTACCTGCAACAAGTCGCGCAAGCGGCGGATCGTCTGGGCTTCGGCGGGGTGCTGATTCCCACTGGCCGCTCGTGCGAAGACTCGTGGCTGGTGGCCGCGTCACTGATCCCGGTGACCCAGCGTTTGAAATTCCTTGTCGCCCTGCGCCCCGGGATCATTTCCCCGACGGTGGCTGCGCGTCAGGCCGCGACACTGGATCGCCTGTCCGGCGGTCGTGCGCTGTTCAACCTGGTGACCGGCGGTGATCCGGAAGAATTGGCCGGCGATGGTTTGTTCCTGACCCACGAAGAGCGCTATCAGGCTTCGGTGGAATTCACCCGCATCTGGCGTCGCGTGCTGGAAGGCGAAACCGTCGATTACGACGGTCAGCACATCAGCGTGAAAGGCGCGAAGCTGCTCTATCCGCCGATCCAGCAACCGCGTCCGCCGCTGTACTTCGGCGGCTCGTCGGAAGCCGCGCAAGACCTGGCCGCCGAGCAAGTGGAAATGGTCCTGACCTGGGGCGAACCACCGGCCGCCGTGGCCGAGAAGATCGAACAGGTTCGCGCCAAAGCCGCGAAGCTTGGCCGCACGGTGCGCTTCGGTATTCGCTTGCACGTGATCGTCCGTGAAACCAATGCCGAAGCCTGGCAAGCGGCGGATCGACTGATCTCGCACCTGGACGACGACACCATTGCCCGTGCCCAGGCTTCCCTGGCGCGCTTCGACTCCGTGGGCCAGCAACGCATGGCGGCGCTGCATGGCGGCAGTCGCGACAACCTGGAGGTCAGCCCTAACCTGTGGGCCGGCGTCGGCCTGGTGCGTGGCGGTGCCGGTACTGCACTGGTCGGCGACGGCCCGACCGTGGCCGCCCGCGTGAAGGAATACGCGGACCTGGGCATCGACACCTTCATCTTCTCCGGTTATCCACACCTGGAAGAGTCGTACCGCGTCGCCGAGTTGCTGTTCCCGCACCTGGACATCGAGCGTCCGGAGCTGCCGAAAAGCGCCGGTTACGTCAGCCCGTTTGGCGAGATGGTCGCCAACGACATTCTTCCCAAAGCTGCGTCCCAGAGCTGAGACGCGCCATGAAGAGAATCATCCACAACCTGGCGCCCTGGGCGTTGCCGATTTTGTTGTTGGCGGTGTGGCAGTTGTCGGTGTCGGCAGGCTGGTTGTCGACACGGATTCTGCCCGCGCCGATTGCCGTGATCGAAGCCGGCGTGAGCCTGGTGCGCAGCGGTGAAATCTGGACGCACCTGGCAATCAGTGGCTGGCGTGCGGCGCTGGGCTTCACCATCGGTGGCGGTATCGGCCTGGCGCTGGGCTTCATTACCGGCCTGTCGAAATGGGGCGAGCGCCTGCTCGACAGTTCGGTGCAGATGATCCGCAACGTGCCGCACCTGGCGCTGATTCCGCTGGTGATCCTGTGGTTCGGCATCGACGAGTCGGCGAAGATTTTCCTGGTGGCGTTGGGCACCTTGTTCCCGATTTACCTCAACACCTACCACGGCATCCGCAACGTCGACCCGGCGCTGGTGGAGATGGCGCGCAGTTACGGCTTGTCCGGTTTCAGTCTGTTCCGTCAGGTCATTTTGCCGGGTGCATTGCCTTCGATTCTGGTCGGCGTGCGTTTTGCGCTGGGCTTCATGTGGCTGACCTTGATCGTTGCTGAAACCATTTCCGCGAGCTCCGGCATCGGCTACCTGGCAATGAACGCCCGGGAGTTTTTGCAGACCGACGTGGTGGTGCTCGCGATTCTGATGTACGCGGTGCTGGGCAAACTGGCCGACCTCGCGGCCCGTGGACTTGAACGTGTGTGGCTGCGCTGGCATCCGGCGTATCAAGTTGCCAAAGGAGGTGCCGCATGACCGCTCAACAACCTCCACGCCTGCTGCGCGGGATTCCGCTGGTGGTGCGCAAGCTGCAAAAAACCTTCGGTTCGCGGCAGGTGCTGCGCGAGATCGATCTGCACATTCCGGCCGGCCAATTCGTCGCCGTGGTGGGTCGCAGTGGTTGCGGTAAAAGCACCTTGCTGCGATTGCTCGCCGGTCTCGACAAACCCACTGGCGGTGAGTTGCTCGCCGGTTCCGCGCCGCTGAGCGATGCGCGGGAAGACACCCGGCTGATGTTCCAGGAAGCACGTCTGCTGCCGTGGAAAAAGGTCATCGATAACGTCGGCCTCGGGCTCTCGGGCGACTGGCGGCCACAAGCGCTGGAAGCGTTGGAGTCGGTCGGCCTGGCGGACCGCGCCAATGAATGGCCGGCGGCCTTGTCCGGCGGGCAGAAGCAGCGTGTGGCCCTGGCCCGCGCGCTGATCCATCAACCGCGCCTGCTGTTGCTGGACGAACCGCTGGGCGCGCTGGATGCCCTGACCCGGATTGAAATGCAGCAACTGATCGAACGGCTCTGGCAGAAGCACGGTTTCACCGTGTTGCTAGTGACTCACGACGTCAGTGAAGCGGTGGCGATTGCCGATCGGGTGATCCTGATCGAGGAGGGCGAAGTCGGCCTCGACCTGCACGTGGAACTGCCGCGCCCTCGGGTTCGGGGTTCGCATCGGCTGGCTGCGCTGGAAACCGAAGTCCTCAATCGCGTCCTCGCGCTGCCCGGCCAGCCACCGGAACCGGAACCTGTTTCACCCTTGCCTACGCAATTGCGCTGGGCTCAATAACTCAAGCCTCATCCAACGACAGGAATCAACATCATGACTATCAAAGCCATCAACGTTCGTAACCAGTTCAAAGGCTCGATCAAGGAAATCGTACTGGGTGACGTGCTGTCGGAAATCGACGTGCAAACCGCTTCCGGCATCGTCACGTCGGTGATCACCACCCGTTCGGTGAAAGAGCTGGAGCTGGTGGTCGGCAGCGAAGTGATCGCGTTTGTGAAATCCACCGAGGTGTCGATCGCCAAGTTGTAAGGGCGTGTGCCAACAACAACCCCGGAGGGTTCGAACCCTTCGGGGTTTTTTATGGATGTGAGTCAGTGAGGTTGGCGGTGCGGCATTTCGCGAGCAGGCTCACTCCTACATTTGGAATGCATTCCCCTGTAGGAGCGAGCCTGCTCGCGATGAGGCCAGTGCAGCTGAAAAATAATCAGGCAGGAATAGCACGCTTGGGCAAATACGGCGGCAAATACAGCCCCAAATACGCATCAAACACCCGCATCCCTTCCTCGGCCATGCGCGGCGTAATCTGTCCATGCTGCTGCACTGAACGGGCATAAACGCGATCACCCAGCTCCATGGCCAGCGCAAACACATCAACGTCAGTCGGCAATTTAGGCAGTTCGAAGTGATGATCGAACAGCTTGTGCATCAGGTCGCCCAGCTCAATGTCGTGCTGACGGTCGGCCTGGGTGACTTCGGTCAATCCGTGCTGGGCGAGGATCAATTGGCGAGCGGCTGCGTCTTCGTCGTAGATGTCGAGCATGCGTTGTTCCACCAACCGCGACAGGTCGCGCCAGCCGTTAAGCGCATCGTGGTCGATGGGCGCTTGCAGGCAGGCGCGGAAAGCCGCGTGGACGTCGGCGGTCAGCGCTTCGAGCAGGGCCGGGACGCTGGCGAAAAAGTGGTAGACCGAGGAGGGCGGGATTTCCGCGCGTTCGGCAACGCTGTAGATCGACAGACTGGCCACGCCCTCGGCGGCCAGCAGCGTGCGGGCGGCATCGAGTATCGAATCGATCCGGGCCTGGCTGCGGGCGCGGGGTTTGCGTGGGGTGGCGAGTCGGGTCATTGAAGTCTCCTGCGGGGCAGCGGGCATTGTACGAGCAGGTATCTGTGTTGTCTGCCAGGACGCCATCGCTAGCAGGCTAGCTCCCACAGGGGATTTGCGGTGTACACAGAATTTATGTTCACTGGAGATTAACTGTGGGAGCTAGCCTGCTAGCGATCCGCCGCAGGCGGCCATAAAAAAACGCCGCAGGCTGTGAGGCCGGCGGCGTTGTTTTTCACTGCAACCGCTTAAACGGTATGCAGATACCAGTTGTACTCAAGGTCGGAGATGGAGTGTTCAAACTCCTCCAGCTCACTTTCCTTGCAGGCCACGAAGATATCGATGTATTTCGGATCGATGTACTTGGCCATGACTTCGCTGTCGTCCAGCTCGCGCAATGCGTCGCGCAGGTTGTTCGGCAGGCTTTGCTCGTTCTGCTCGTAGGAGTTGCCTTCCACGGGTGCGCCCGGCTCGATCTTGTTGGTCAGGCCGTGGTGCACGCCCGCCAGGACCGACGCCATCAACAAGTACGGGTTGGCATCCGCACCGGCCACGCGGTGTTCGATGCGCACGGCATCGGCGGCGCCGGTGGGTACGCGAATCGCTACGGTGCGGTTGTCCAGGCCCCAGCACGGCGAGTTCGGCACATAGAACTGCGCGCCGAAACGACGGTAGGAGTTGACGTTCGGGCAGAGGAAAGCCATCTGCGCCGGTAGGGTCTCGAGCACACCGCCGATCGCGTGTCGCAGCGCGGCGTTCTGCTCGGGATCCTCGCTGGCAAAAATGTTTTTGCCGTCTTTATCAAGAATCGAAATGTGGACGTGCAGACCGTTGCCCGCCTGGCCCGGGTAAGGCTTGGCCATGAAGGTGGTGTCCATCTCATGGTCGTAGGCGATGTTCTTGATCAGGCGCTTGAGCAGGACCGCGTAGTCGCAAGCCTTGATCGGGTCGGCCACGTGGTGCAGGTTCACTTCGAACTGCGCCGGGGCACTTTCCTTGACGATGGCGTCGGCCGGGATGCCTTGCTCTTTTGCACCTTCCAGAATGTCCTGGAGGCAGTCGACGTATTCGTCGAGGTCGTCGATCAGGTAGACCTGTGTCGAGTGCGGGCGTTTACCGGAAACCGGCGAGCGAGGTGGTTGCGGACGGCCGTTCACGTTCTCCTGGTCGATCAGGTAGAACTCCAGCTCGAACGCGGCGCAGATGGTCAAGCCAAGTTCGTCGAACTTGCGCACGACATTGGCCAGCACTTCTCGCGGGTCGGCAAAGAACGGCTGGCCTTCGAGTTCATGCATGGTCATCAGCAGTTGCGCGGTAGGGCGCTTCTGCCAGGGCTCATTGCACAGGGTGTCCGGGATTGGATAGCAGATTCGGTCAGCATCGCCGATGTCCAGGCCCAGGCCGGTGCTTTCCACCGTCGAGCCGTTGATATCCAGAGCAAATAGAGAGGCCGGCAGGTTGATGCCTTTCTCGTAAACCTTGTGGAGGCTGGTGCGTTCAATGCGCTTGCCGCGCACCACACCATTCATATCCGCAATCAGAAGGTCAACGTACAGAACCTCAGGATGTTCCTTAAGGAACGCGTTCGCTTCGTTAAGCTGAACGGCACGCGGGGGTACCGACATGATGCAACACCTTTGTTGTTAAAAATATCAATCATTGATCTCTTCGGATTCCAGTCAACCCGAACGGCATGCCGAAGTCAAGCGAGGCCTTTTTTGCCCTAAAAAAGCGCCCATGAGGCTTTTTTGAGGCACTTTGGGGCGTTTTTATGCCTTTGAATGCTTTGCCGTCCGCGGGCTTGAGCGGGCCGTGTTGTATTTTTTACGGGGGTGTTGTGTAAAAAAATGAACAAGGCTAAGCTCGATTCAAACCCATAACAGCAATAATACCGGGGTGCTTCATGTCTCGCCTGCCGTTAATCGGCGTCGCCGTCTGCTCTAAGCAGATCGGTCTGCATGCTTATCACATCAGTGGCGATCGTTACGCTCACGCCAGGGCCTGTGTTGCCAAAGGCGTGTCGTCGACTCTTCCTTCCCCGGCAAACCGGCTGGTCCCGTCCGATATTCTGGACGGTCTGCGCGACATTCTCTTTACGGGTTGTCCTTCCAATATAGAACCGTTTTACCTGGCTGGCCCGACCAACGTGTCGGTCATTGCTCGTGATTCTGCACGCCTTGCATTGTTCCCGTTCACCCATGCCGTCGTCGAGGCAGGTATTTGTGCGCGGCAATTGCAGTGGCAATCTGTACCAAGCGACGCCCGTGCGTCAAACAACGCCTGACTTATAAGAGTCAGGAAACTCAGCCTAAGAGGCATTTATGAGTAACAACCTCGACCAGCTCACCGATTGGTTGAAAGACCACAAGATCACAGAAGTCGAATGCATGATCGCCGACTTGACCGGGATCACCCGGGGCAAGATTTCGCCGACCAACAAGTTCATTGCTGAAAAAGGCATGCGCCTGCCCGAGAGCGTTCTGTTGCAGACCGTGACCGGCGACTATGTCGAAGATGACATCTATTACGAACTGCTCGACCCGGCCGACATCGACATGATCTGCCGTCCCGACTCGAATGCAGTGTTCCTGGTGCCATGGGCCATCGAGCCGACCGCCCAGGTGATCCACGACACTTATGACAAGCAAGGCAACCCGATCGAGCTGTCGCCGCGCAACGTGCTTAAAAAGGTTCTGAAGCTCTATTCCGACAAGGGCTGGCAGCCAATCGTGGCGCCGGAAATGGAGTTTTACCTGACCAAGCGTAGCGATGACCCCGACTACCCGCTGCAACCGCCAATCGGTCGCTCGGGGCGCCCGGAAATCGGTCGCCAGTCGTTCTCGATTGAAGCGGCCAACGAATTCGATCCGTTGTTCGAAGACGTCTACGACTGGTGCGAACTGCAGGAGCTGGACCTCGACACGCTGATCCACGAGGACGGCACGGCGCAGATGGAAATCAACTTCCGTCACGGCGATGCCCTGTCCCTGGCCGACCAGATCCTGGTGTTCAAACGCACCATGCGCGAAGCCGCGCTCAAGCACGACGTGGCCGCCACTTTCATGGCCAAGCCGATGACCGGCGAGCCGGGCAGCGCGATGCACCTGCACCAGAGCATCATCGACATCGAGACCGGCAAGAACGTCTTCTCCAATGAAGACGGGACCATGAGCCAGTTGTTCCTGCATCACATCGGTGGCTTGCAGAAACTGATCCCCGAGCTGTTGCCGCTGTTCGCCCCGAACGTCAACTCGTTCCGCCGCTTCCTGCCGGATACGTCGGCGCCGGTGAACGTGGAGTGGGGCGAAGAGAACCGCACCGTGGGCCTGCGGGTGCCGGATGCCGGGCCGCAAAACCGTCGGGTGGAAAACCGCCTGCCGGGGGCTGATGCCAACCCGTACCTGGCGATTGCCGCGAGCCTGCTCTGCGGTTACATCGGCATGGTCGAAGGCTTGAACCCAAGTGCGCCGGTGGTGGGGCGCGGCTATGAACGCCGCAACCTGCGCCTGCCACTGACCATCGAGGACGCGCTGGAGCGCATGGAAAACAGCGCGACCATCGAGAAATACCTGGGCAAGAAATTCATCACTGGCTACGTCGCGGTCAAGCGGGCCGAGCATGAAAACTTCAAGCGCGTGATCAGCTCCTGGGAGCGGGAATTCCTGCTCTTCGCCGTCTGATGCGCCGGGCGCTGCTGATTCCTGTGGCGCCTTTCACCGAAATCTTAGGAGAGTTCGCATGACCAGCAACAACCCGCAAACCCGTGAATGGCAAACCCTGAGCAACGATCACCACCTGGCCCCGTTCAGCGACTTCAAGCAGCTGAAAGAGAAAGGCCCGCGGATCATCACCAACGCCAAGGGCGTTTACCTCTGGGACAGCGAAGGCAACAAGATCCTCGACGGCATGGCCGGCCTGTGGTGCGTAGCGATCGGCTACGGTCGCGATGAACTGGCTGATGCCGCCAGCAAGCAAATGCGCGAGTTGCCTTACTACAACCTGTTCTTCCAGACCGCTCACCCGCCGGTGCTCGAGCTGGCCAAGGCCATTGCCGACATCGCGCCAGAAGGCATGAACCATGTGTTCTTCACCGGTTCCGGCTCCGAAGGCAACGACACCATGCTGCGTATGGTCCGCCACTATTGGGCGATCAAGGGCCAGCCGAAAAAGAAAGTCATCATCAGCCGCAAGAACGGTTATCACGGTTCCACCGTGGCCGGCGCGAGCCTGGGTGGCATGACTTACATGCACGAACAAGGCGACTTGCCGATCCCGGGCATCGTCCACATCGCCCAGCCTTACTGGTTCAGTGAAGGCGGCGACATGACACCGGAAGAGTTCGGTGTGTGGGCAGCCAATCAGCTGGAAGAGAAGATTCTGGAAATCGGCGTGGACAACGTCGGTGCCTTTATTGCCGAGCCGATCCAGGGTGCCGGTGGCGTGATCATTCCGCCAGACACCTACTGGCCGCGCATCAAGGAAATCCTCGCCAAGTACGACATCCTGTTCGTGGCGGACGAAGTGATCTGTGGTTTCGGCCGCACCGGTGAGTGGTTCGGTACCGATTTCTACGGCCTCAAACCCGACATGATGACCATCGCCAAAGGCCTGACGTCCGGCTACATCCCAATGGGTGGCCTGATCGTGCGTGACGAAGTGGTGGCGGTGCTCAACGAGGGCGGCGATTTCAACCACGGCTTCACCTATTCCGGGCACCCGGTGGCGGCGGCGGTGGCGCTGGAAAACATCCGCATCCTGCGCGAAGAAAAAATTATCGAGCGCGTTCATGCAGAAACGGCACCTTACTTGCAGAAACGTTTGCGGGAACTGAGCGATCACCCGTTGGTGGGGGAAGTGCGCGGGGTGGGGCTGTTGGGGGCCATCGAACTGGTTCAGGACAAGGCCACGCGCAAGCGTTACGAAGGCAAGGGCGTCGGCATGATCTGCCGCACGTTCTGCTTCGACAACGGACTGATCATGCGCGCCGTCGGCGACACCATGATCATTGCTCCGCCACTGGTGATCACCAAGGCTGAAATCGATGAGCTGGTGACCAAGGCACGCAAGTGCCTGGACCTGACCCTGAGTGCGTTGCAGGGCTAAGTGCTAGGCTCTGAGCGGGAGACATGAAACTTTCGCTCAGGGCAGTCGCAAACGGCGGCCTTTCCTTGAAAGACCGCCTCCGATCTTGCCAGACTAGCCGCGGTTCCAGTTGCCCGGGTTCGGCCGCTGAACAAAGTGGTTCAAAAAAGAAAAAATTTGGAGCATTACGCATGAAGGCATTAGGAAAAAAGCTTGCTGGCAAGACACTTCTCGCCATGTCCCTGATGGGCATTATGGCGGGTGCGGTTCAGGCGGACGACAAGGTGTTGCACGTCTATAACTGGTCCGATTACATCGCTCCGGACACCATCAAGAAGTTCGAAACCGAGTCCGGCATCAAAGTCGTCTACGACGTATTCGACAGCAACGAAACTCTGGAAGCCAAGTTGCTGGCAGGCAAGTCCGGTTACGACATCGTCGTACCGTCGAACAACTTCCTGGCCAAGCAGATCAAGGCCGGCGTTTACCAGAAGCTGGACAAGTCCAAGCTGCCTAACTGGAAGAACCTGAACACTGACCTGCTCAAAGCGGTATCGGTGAGCGACCCGGGCAACGAACATGCCTTCCCGTACATGTGGGGTTCGATCGGTATCGGCTTCAACGCCGAGAAGGTCAAGGCTGCACTGGGCGCCGATGCACCGACCAATTCCTGGGACCTGTTGTTCAAACCTGAAAACATCGCCAAGTTGAAATCGTGTGGCGTCAGTTTCCTCGATTCGCCAACCGAGATGATTCCGGTGGCGTTGCACTACCTGGGCTATCCAACCGACAGCCAGGACAAAAAACAACTGGCCGAAGCCGAAGCGCTGTTCCTGAAGATTCGTCCTTCGGTTGGCTACTTCCACTCGTCCAAGTACATCTCCGACCTGGCCAACGGCAACATCTGCGTAGCCGTGGGTTACTCGGGTGACATCTACCAGGCCAAAGCGCGCGCCGCCGAAGCTGGTGACAAGGTGAAAGTCAGCTACAACATTCCGAAAGAAGGTGCCGGCAGCTTCTACGACATGGTCGCCATCCCTAAAGATGCCGAAAACGTCGAAGGCGCCTACAAGTTCATGACCTTCCTGCAAAAGCCGGAAATCATGGCTGAAATCACCAACGCGGTACGTTTCCCGAACGGTAACGCGGCGGCCACTCCTCTGGTCGAAAAAGAAATCACCGAAGATCCGGGCGTCTACCCGCCTGCCGATGTGCTGGCCAAGCTGTACGCGATTGCCGACTTGCCGGCCGCGACCCAGCGGATCCTGACTCGCAGCTGGACCAAGATCAAATCCGGTAAGTAAGTAATACACCCTGTAGGAGCGAGCCTGCTCGCGAAAAAAGCGACAACACCGCGGGGTGTCAGACACCCCTCGTTATCGTTGACGACCATCGCCGGCAAGACGGTCTCGCTCCTACACGGATCTTCATAAAGTTTGCTGGAACGGTTTTTCGAGGGTAAGTTGCGCGCCGGTTTTGTTGCTGGGCAGCTACGACTGTCATGTAACGCGGGGCAACTTGGGCCCAACTAATTTTAGAGGACCTCCACTTGCCTATTTTTTCTTTGTTGCGCAATGCATTGCTGGCCGGTGCCGGACTGACGATGGCTGTCAGTGTCCAGGCTGCCGGCACGGTGCATATTTATAACTGGTCGGACTACATCGGCGAGACCACCCTGGCCGACTTCCAGAAAGAGACCGGTATCAAACCGGTGTATGACGTTTTTGACTCCAACGAAACCCTGGAGGGCAAGTTGCTCGCCGGGCGTACCGGCTATGACGTGGTCGTGCCGTCGAACCACTTCCTCGGCAAGCAGATCAAGGCCGGTGCTTTCCAGAAACTCGACAAGACGAAGTTGCCGAACTACTCGAACCTCGACCCCGTATTGCTCAAGCGTCTGGAACAAAATGATCCGGGCAACTTGTACGCCGTCCCTTACCTGTGGGGCACCAACGGCATCGGTTACAACGTCGACAAGATCAAGGCTGTGCTCGGCGTCGACAAGATCGATTCCTGGAGCGCGGTGTTCGAGCCGGAGAACATCAAGAAGCTGCAGAGTTGCGGCGTGGCGTTCCTCGACTCCGCCGATGAAATGATGCCGACGGTCCTCAACTACATGGGCCTGAACGCCAACAGCACCAACCCCGAAGATTACAAAAAGGCTGAAGCCAAGTTACTGGCAGTGCGGCCTTACGTGACCTACTTCCACTCCTCCAAGTACATCGCGGATCTGGCCAACGGCGATATCTGCATCGCGATCGGTTTTTCCGGCGACATGTTCCAGGCCCGCAACCGTGCAGCTGAAGCGAAGAAAGGCGTGAACATCGCCTACACCATTCCCAAAGAGGGCGGTGCGCTGTGGTTCGACATGCTCGCGATTCCGAAGGATTCGGGCAACGTCAAAGAGGCCCACGCCTTCATCAACTATCTGTTGAAACCCGAGGTGATCGCACAGGTCAGTGATTCTGTTGGCTATGCGAACCCCAACCCTGGCTCGGACAAATTGATGGAGCAGTCCATCCGCACCGACGAGTCGGTTTATCCACCGCAAGCAGTCCTCGACAAGACCTACGTGTCGGTCGAGTTACCACCAAACATTCAACGTTTGATGACCCGCAGCTGGACCAAGGTCAAGTCGGGCAAATAGCTTCAGGGCTCAAACTATCCAGGTTGGCTCACCTTGAGCGAACTGCACTCTTTTTTTGGGAGTTTCGTAAATGGCAGTTGCCTCCGGCGCCTATAAGAAAGCCCTCGAGGGCGACCAGTCACCTAAACAGGTGCTGGTCAAAATCGACCGGGTCACGAAGAAGTTCGACGAGACGATTGCCGTGGACGATGTGTCCCTGGAAATCAAGAAAGGCGAGATTTTCGCCCTGCTCGGCGGTTCGGGATCGGGCAAGTCCACGTTGCTGCGCATGCTCGCAGGCTTCGAACGGCCCACGGAGGGGCGCATTTTCCTCGATGGCGTAGACATCACCGACATGCCGCCCTACGAGCGGCCGATCAACATGATGTTCCAGTCGTACGCCCTGTTCCCGCATATGACCGTGGCGCAGAACATCGCCTTCGGCCTCAAGCAGGACAAACTGCCGGCGGCTGAAATCGATGCCCGCGTGGCCGACATGCTCAAGCTGGTTCAGATGACCCAGTACGCCAAGCGCAAGCCGCATCAACTCTCCGGTGGTCAGCGTCAGCGTGTTGCCCTGGCGCGTTCGCTGGCCAAGCGACCGAAGCTGTTGCTGCTCGACGAACCGATGGGTGCGCTGGACAAGAAGCTGCGCTCACAGATGCAGCTTGAGCTGGTCGAGATCATCGAGCGCGTCGGCGTAACCTGCGTCATGGTGACCCATGACCAGGAAGAGGCCATGACCATGGCCGAGCGCATCGCGATCATGCACCTGGGCTGGATCGCCCAGATCGGCAGCCCGATCGACATCTACGAAACCCCGACCAGCCGCCTGGTCTGCGAGTTCATCGGCAACGTCAACATCTTCGACGGTGAAGTGATCGACGACGCCGAAGGTCATGCGACCATCACCTGCAAAGACCTGGATCGCCAGATCTACGTGGGCCACGGCATCAGCACTTCGGTGCAGGATAAATCCGTGACTTACGCGATCCGTCCGGAAAAACTGCTGGTGACGCCGGACATGCCGACCTGCGAATACAACTGGTCCAGCGGCAAGGTGCATGACATCGCCTACCTCGGTGGTCACTCGGTGTTCTACGTCGAGCTGCCGAGCGGCAAGATCGTCCAGTCCTTCGTCGCCAACGCCGAACGCCGTGGTCAGCGCCCAACCTGGGGTGATCAGGTTTACGTGTGGTGGGAAGACGACAGCGGCGTGGTACTCCGCTCATGAACATGCGCAAATTCAAACGCCGCCTCAATCGAATAATTCCCGGTGGCCGTCAGCTGGTCATCGGGGTTCCGTTCCTCTGGCTGTTCATGTTCTTCATGCTGCCGTTCTTCATCGTCCTGAAGATCAGCTTCGCTGAAGCCGACGTGGCCATTCCGCCGTACACCGAGATCTACAACTTCGTAGACCAGAAGCTGCAGGTGCTGCTCAACCTCGGCAACTACGCGATGCTCGGCGACGATGAGTTGTACATCGCCGCTTACCTCGGTTCGTTGAAGATGGCGCTGATCAGCACCATCCTTTGCCTGCTGATCGGTTATCCGATGGCCTACGCAATCGCCAGTGCCCGCAAAGAGCTGCAAACGGTGCTGGTGCTGCTGATCATGATGCCGACCTGGACCGCGATCCTGATCCGCGTGTACGCGTGGATGGGCATTCTCAGCAACAACGGTCTGCTCAACGGTTTCCTGATGAGCATGGGCTGGATCGACGAACCGCTGCAGATCCTCAACACCAACCTGGCGGTGTACATCGGCGTGGTTTATTCGTACCTGCCGTTCATGATCCTGCCGCTCTACGCCAACCTGGTGAAGCACGACAACAGCCTGCTGGAAGCGGCGTCCGACCTCGGTTCGAGTACGTTCAACAGCTTCTGGAAGATCACCATTCCGCTGTCCAAGAACGGCATCGTCGCCGGTTGCATGCTGGTGTTCATTCCAGTGGTGGGCGAGTTCGTGATCCCGGAACTGCTGGGCGGTCCGGAAACCCTGATGATCGGTAAAGTGCTCTGGCAAGAGTTCTTCAACAACCGTGACTGGCCGGTGGCGTCTGCCCTGGCGGTGGTGATGCTGTTGATCCTGATTGTGCCGATCATCCTGTTCAACCGCAGTCAGGCCAAGGAAATGGAGGGTAAAGAATGAAGCGCTTCCGTTTCTCGAGTTTCATGCTGATCGCGGGTTTGCTGTTCATCTACGCGCCGATGCTGATCCTGGTGATCTACTCGTTCAACGCCTCGAAGCTGGTGACGGTGTGGGGCGGCTGGTCGATCAAGTGGTACGTCGGCCTGATGGACAACACCCAACTGATGGGCTCGGTGGTGCGTTCGCTGGAAATCGCCTGCTACACCGCGATTGCCGCTGTGGCGCTGGGCACGTTGGCCGCATTCGTCCTGACCCGCATTACCCGCTTCAAGGGTCGTACGCTGTTCGGTGGCCTGGTCACCGCGCCGCTGGTGATGCCCGAAGTGATCACCGGTCTGTCGCTGTTGCTGCTGTTCGTGGCCATGGCGCAGATGATCGGTTGGCCGCAAGAGCGTGGCATCGTCACCATCTGGATCGCCCACACCACGTTCTGTGCGGCGTATGTGGCGGTGGTGGTGTCGGCGCGCTTGCGTGAGCTGGACCTGTCCATCGAAGAGGCCGCCATGGATCTCGGGGCGAAGCCGTGGAAGGTGTTCTTCCTGATCACCATCCCGATGATTGCGCCATCGCTGGGTGCGGGCGGCATGATGTCGTTCGCCCTGTCGCTGGATGACCTGGTGTTGGCCAGCTTCGTGTCGGGGCCGGGGTCGACGACCTTGCCGATGGAAGTGTTCTCGGCGGTGCGTCTGGGCGTGAAGCCTGAGATCAACGCCGTGGCCAGCCTGATTCTGCTGGCGGTGTCGTTGATGACCTTCCTGGTCTGGTTCTTCAGCCGCCGCGCCGAAGAAAGCCGCAAGCGTGCGATTCAGCAGGCCATCGAAGAAAGCGCTGCCGATTCGTGGAGGCAACCGGACGTGCGTCGCGCGCAGCAGGCGCCGGAAGCGGCCTGAACCTTTGGGTTGATCGCATTTCTGTGATCAACCCAAATCCCCTGTAGGAGCCGGCTTGCTGGCGATGGTGTGTCAGTCGACATCAATGTTGCTGACCCTCCATCGCCAGCAAGCCGGCTCCTACAAGGTTTCAGGAAATCCAGGGGGACTTGCGGATGATCTCGACGAAGTTCATCGGCTTGAACCCTGGCTCGCTGTCCACCAGCACATCCGCGTTCACCGTACCGAACGTGGTATCCGGCTTGTGCTTGAAGCCGTTGGCGAACGCACACAGGATGCACTCCTTGAACCCCTCGCCCCGTGGATGCGCGTGCACCACCGCCTCACGCTGCGCCGTGGGAAACGCGGCGTAGTCGATCCCCAGCACATCCATTTCAACGCCCGCCGTCACCAATGCCACGTTGGGGCGCAGGTGATGCACTACGTTCGGCGTGGTGTGCAGGGCAATCGACAACCACACCTGCTCGATGTCGTCATCGCTCAGGCCGTAAGGCTTGAGGAATGCTTTGGCGGCGTTGGCGCTATCGACTTCGAAGCGTTCATCGTCGCTGCGATGACCTTCCACCAGACCCAGGTCATGAAACATTGCGCCGACGTACAACAGCTCCGGGTTGTAGGCCAGTTGCTTGCGTTCACCGCTCAAAGCGCCGAACAGAAACACCCGGCACGAGTGGTGATAAAGCAGGTCGGATTCGACGTCGCGAATGTATTCCGTGGTGGCCCGGGCCAAAGCGCTGTCGGGGATTTTGATGCCGGCGATGGTGCTGCTCATGGTGCTGTCCTCGTGGGGAACGCCGTGGCGGCGCTGATGGGACAAGTCTGTTCCCGGCCCCAAAACCGGACAATCGATCCATGGCTGCGATCCTTGCCAATGAGCATGCATATCGCGCCAACCTCGCTTGTTGAGCGCGGATTGGCTACGGTTGAGGCCCTGCGCATGGATTTACGTCATGCGCACACCTTGTAGGAGCCGGCTTGCTGGCGATGGTATGTCAGCAACATTGATGTCGACTGACACTCCATCGCCAGCAAGCCGGCTCCTGCAAAGTCTGCGTGCATCGAGGGTGTTCCTGTCATGAGTAAAACCGTTGCCATCGTGGTGTTCGCCGGCGTGCAGTCCCTGGACGTCACCGGCCCCATGGATGTGTTTTCCGAGGCCAATCGTTTCCTCGCGCCGCAGGATCACTATCAACTGGAGGTGATCGGCGTCGAGCGCGGTGTGATGCCGTGCTCCAACGGTTTGTCCCTCAATGCCCATCGGCATTTCAGTGAGGCGCTGGGGGCGTACGACTTGTTGCTGGTGGCCGGTGGGCCGCAGTTGCCGTTCATGGATTTCGGCGCGGCCTTCGATGCCTGGTTGCGCGATGCCAGCGCGCTGGCGCAACGGTTCGGCTCGATCTGCAACGGTGCGTTCATGCTCGCCCGGGCAGGCTTGCTCGAGGGGCGGACGGTGACGACTCATTGGGGCGATGCCGCTGCGCTCGCGGCGTTGTGCCCTTCGACGCAGGTCGAGGCTGATCGCTTGTACGTGCAGGACGGCGAGCTCTATACCTCGGCCGGGGTTACGGCGGGGATCGATCTGTCGTTGTACTTGTTGGCCCGGGATCATGGGCCGGAAGTGGCGCTCAGCGTGGCCAAGCGGTTGGTGGTGTTCACGCAGCGCTCGGGTGGGCAATCGCAGTTCAGTCCTTTCCTCACGCCCCACGCCGAGCCGACGTCGGCGGTGGCGATGGTTCAGCATTATGTGCTGGCCAACCTGACCGGCGATCTGACCATTGCAGACCTGGCCAACGCCGCCAACATGAGCGCCCGCAACTTTTCCAGGGTGTTTGCCAAAGAGGCGAAAGTCACCCCGGCGGAATTCGTCGAGCGGGCGAGGGTGGATGCGGCGCGGGTGATGCTCGAAAGCACCGTTGCGCCGTTGAAGACGGTGGCGTATCAGTGCGGGTTTCGCGATGCGCAGCATATGCGCAGCGTGTTCAATCGCCGGCTCGGTGTGACGCCGCAGCAGTTCAGGTTGAATTTTGCGGCGATGGTTTGAACGCATGAATATGCGTTGTTCTTGCGGGCCTCATCGCTAGCAGGCTAGCTCCCACAATGGATCTGCGTGCACAGGACCACTGTGGGAGCCAGCCTGCTGGCGATGAGGCCAGTCCAGCCAATACAAATCTACTGAGCACTGCGCGCCGGCAACAGCTTCAACGTACTCCGCGTATTCGCCGTCACCTCTTCATCATTGAGATGCGCCTGGAAGTACACCCCTTCGACGTACGCCTCAGCCTGATCATCAAAATGCCGGTCAAACGGCACGCCACTCTGGCCCACCGGGTTGACGGTCAGGCTGTGCGCCGGGTCGGCGAAGTCGATCAGGCGTCGGGTCGACGGCCCATAAGTCACCGGCCACGGCGCCGGGCCGATCTTGGCCGAGAGGTTGTTTGGCACCTCGTGAGTGCCCGGCGCCGCGAACGGTCCGACATTGAAAATCCGGTCCAGCGGCTTCTGTTGCCCCAGTGGATGACCATGGGTCAGCGTATGCGCCTTGCCCCACTGCCATTGCGTGAAATCCGCACCCAGCGTGCTCTTGAGGTGCGCGAGGCTCGCTTGCCACGCCACCTTGACCGTGTCGGCGCGGGTTTCCTTGCCGAGGGTGTTGCGGTTGTCCCACCACGGCGAGTCGGCGTTCGCCGCCAGGCGCGGCAGCGCAGCGTCGATCACCCGGGTCGAGAGCAGCGTCTCGAAAAAGTCGTTGCCCAGTTCATCGTGCATCGTCGCGTCTGCGAGGTTGAACAGGAACTGATTGAACAGCGTGGCGCTGGTGGAATCCAGCGGGTAGTCGCCTGTCCACTGGGCCAGTTGTTCCACCAGTTTCAGTTCGGCGGGATCGCTCACCACCTCACGCAGCACCGGTAACAACGGCGCGAGCAAACGCGGGCCGTAAGCGGTAGTGGTGCCCAGTTGCAGTTTCTGGCTGGCCTCCAGATCCCACTTCACGGCTTTGTCACTGAGCTGGCGATTGAGCTGCTGCCCACGATCGGCGAGGTTGTAGTAACCGGGAATCTCCATGCCGGTCGGCGACACGGGCTGGAAGTTGGCCGAGACAATGTAGCCCCGCGCCGGGTTCTCTTCCTGTGGGTTGGCGCTGAACGGGTAGAAGCCGTCCTTGTCCGCTTCGGCGCTGCTGCCGTCGAGAATGAACCACGGCCGCACACCCGCCGGACGCTTCGGCAGTTGCGCCGCCGCCCACCAGCCGATGTCGCCCTTGGCGTTGGCCCAGACGATGTTCAGGCCCGGCGCCTGGACCTTGGCGGCGGCGATGCGCGCCTTGGCCAGGGTGTCGGCACGGTTGAGCTGGTAGAAACCTTCGAGGATCGGATTCTGGCTTTCGAGAAAACCCCACCACATGGCGATGGGCGTTTTACCGACGCTGTTGCCCAGCGCATCGTTGACGATCGGCCCGTGTGGCGACTGGCGCAGCAGCAACTTCACCGGCGGCTGACCCTTGACCGCGATCTGCTGTTCGCTGGTGACCATGTCCACCCACTTGCCGCGATACCAGACCTGATTGGCGTTGTCCGGGTTGACCTTCTCGGCGATCAGGTCGAGGTCGTCGTTCTGGAACATGGTGATGCTCCAGCCGAAGTCGCGGTTCATCCCCAGCGAGGCGAACGGCATCAACGCCTGATAGTGACCGTAGAGCTCGAAGCCCGGTGCCGAGAGCTGCGCTTCGTACCACACCGACGGCGCAGAGAAGCGGATATGCGGATCACCCGCCAGCAGCGGCTTGCCGCTTTTGGTCCGATTGCCAGCGACGACCCAGGCGTTGCTGCCCTCGAACTGCGGCAAACCGTTGTCGGCCAGCGCCTGCTCGCTCAGGCGGGCGAGGGCGTTGAGGTCTTTCCAGTCGGCGCTGGCGAGAGTCGGCGGGATGCTGCTGTGGTTGTTCGCCAGCACGCCTTTGGACTGCCAGTCGAGATCGAAGACGTTCAGGTACTCGGCACCCAGTTGATCGCGCACGTAGGTCAGCAAGGGTTCGGTGCGAAACGCCGCGGCAAAACTGTAGGCCATGTAACCGGCGATGCTGATGGTGTCCTGCGCAGTGAACGGGCGTTTTGGAATGCCCAGTACATCGAACTCCGCAGGTTTTGCATGGCCGTCCTGATACTGGTTGATGCCGTCCAGATAGGCTTGCATGGCGATGAAGGCCGGCGACTGCTTATCCATGTTCGCCAGGTAGGTTTCGGCACGTTCGCGAATGCGCAGGCTGCGCATCAGCTTGTCGGTGTCGAGCAGTTTCGGGCCCAGCACTTCGGCCAGTTCACCTCGGGCCAGGCGGCGCAGGACTTCCATCTGAAAAAGCCGGTCCTGGGCGTGCACATAGCCGAGGGCGCGGTACAGGTCGGTTTCGTTTTCGGCGCGGATGTGCGGGATGCCGCGTTCGTCGTAACGGACGGTGACGGAGCCTTGCAAGTGTTGCAGCTCGACCATGCCCTGGCGCGTCGGTTGCTTGCTGTAGATGTACCCGCCGGCACCTGCGGCGAGCGCGACTATCAGCAGTGCGAGAACGGTCAGGCTACGTTTCATGGTGACTCCTTGTTGTTATTAGTGGCAGCAGTTCCCTGGCGCCACTGTTTAACACGGCTTGCCGAATCGGCCCATCGCCCTTAGGAGGGATTCGCGTCTGCGCGGTCTTACTGCTTTGTGTCGGCGGGCCACGGGCAGTAACACCCGACGGCCAGCGTGTGCGTGGCATTGACGGTGCGGCCAGCGTTTAACGCTTGTAGGATCGGCTCAATGAAGCTGTTGCTCGAATTGCAGGTCAGGCCTTCGCTGTAGGGGCCGAAGTAGGCCAGTTTGCCGCTGCGGTCCCAGATCGCCACGGCCGGGCTGGCCGGGATCTGTTCGGAGCCCGGGAGGACGGTGATGGTTTTCAGGCTGCTCAGCGTGCTCGGCAACTGGCCGTGGCTGCCGGGTTTTTGTACCGCATAAAACTCGACGCCTTGCGGCACATACAGATCGACCAGTTCGCTCAGGTGTTGTTGATTGCCGACGTTGCACGGGCAGGCCGGGTCCCAGAAGTGCACCAGGCGAATGGCGCCGGGGCCGGCGAGGTTGTCGGGCAAGTGCAACGGGTCACCGGAAAACACCGCCGTGTGTTCACTGAACGCCCGCAGGTAGCGTCCTTGAAACCAGTCGTACGCCGCCCATAAAACACCGGCGCACACGAGGGCGAGCAGGCAGGCAAGCAGTGGGGTGCGGTAGGGCGAACGCATGAGTGTCGATCCTCGAAGGTCGCCCAGCTTGCCATGCTTGCCGCGACAGATGAATATCGCAGGCTTATAAAGTCCGCTTCGTGCTCTGGAATCGCCCATGTCCGCCACTTTCGCCCCCGATCATTTGCGTGCCAGCCTGCGGCCCCTGGCCGAGTGGCAGCCGTTGTCCGTGGAGGCTCAGGCTTACCAGCGGTTCTACGGGCTGGATTTTCCGGGGCGTCAGTTGCGCAGGGGCCTGGGGCGTTTTGAGGTGGATGCTTATGACGTGGTCGGCCAGGTGTGGTGGCCGGAGCGGGCGAAGGCGACGCTGTTTGTGTTCCACGGTTTCTACGATCACACCGGGCTCTACCGGCACGTGATCGAGTGGGCGCTGAATCAGGATTTCGCGGTGATTGCCTGCGACTTGCCGGGGCATGGCCTGTCCAGCGGCGAGCGTGCGAGCATCAACGATTTCGCCGAGTATCAGGACACGCTGCAAGGGCTGTTCGCGGAGGCGAAATCCCTCGATCTGCCGCAACCGTGGCACCTGTGCGGTCAAAGCACCGGTGGCGCCATCGTGATCGACCATGTGCTCAACGAAGGGGCGGGCAGTCCGGCGCAGGGCCAGGTGATCCTGTTGTCGCCGCTGGTGAGACCGCGCGCCTGGGGCTGGTCGCAGCTGAGTTATTACCTGCTCAAGCCGTTCGTCAAAGCCATCGCCCGACGTTTCAGCGAGAACTCCAACGACCCGGATTTCCTGCCGTTCCTGCAAGCCGACCCGCTGCAACCGCTGCGCTTGCCGACGGCCTGGGTCGGCGCGCTGGCGCGCTGGATCAAACGCATCGAAGCTGCGCCGGACAGTACTCGGCGGCCACTGATCGTGCAGGGGCAGGCGGACATGACGGTGGATTGGCAGCACAACCTTGAGGTGTTGAAGGCCAAGTTCGATCGGCCTCAAGTGTTGATGTTGCCTGAGGCGCGGCATCATTTGGCGAATGAGACGGTGGCGTTGCGCGGGGAGTATTTCGGGTTTTTGACGAAGCGGATAAAAGGCCGGAGTCTTTAGCGTCAGTTAAGCCCTCATCGCCGGCAAGCCGGCTCCTACAGCGGATCGAGTTGTCCGGAAGAACACGGTCAACTGTAGGAGCCGGCTTGCCGGCGATGGCGATCTAACCGGCGCTGAAAATCATTGGGTCAAGTTCGAAGGGGTTTGCCCCACCGCCAACCCTGCCCGAATCGCCGCCAACGCCGCCTGGTAATACGCCTTGCCTTCCGCCGACTCGGCAAACGTGGCGAACTCTTCCAGCTCGTCATCCGACAGATCTCGATAGACATACAGCAACGTGTTGTTGAGGTCGCTGCCGATCTGGTCCATCAAGCGCTGACGCTGACCGTTCAACAGCCCCTGCGCCTGACCGCCACCGAGCAGGCCGGGGATCATCGAGCTCAGGCTGTCGGCCGCGACGCCGGCAATCGCCAGGCTGACTTCCGCACCGGCCTCCCGCGCGGGCAAGGCCTGGGCGAGGTGACCGATGATCAGCGTGCGGCTATCGCTGGCCTGAATCTTCGGCAGGCCTTTGGCGTTCTTTGCCAGTTGATCGCGACGGGTCGCCAGCAACTCGGCGGCGACGATCTTCTTGCCCAGCGGCGACTGGAAAAAAGCCAGTGCAGGTTTGGGATCGGCCAGGGTTTTGCGCAATTGCGCTTCCGCGCGCTGGTCCACGGCCTGCGGGGCAAAGCGCTGATTGCTGTTGTTCACCAGCGCCTGAAACACGGCGGGCGGCAGGCTGTTCTGGTAACGCTGCTGA
Source organism: Pseudomonas sp. PDM03 (assembly GCF_014852385.1). Taxonomy (NCBI): domain Bacteria; kingdom Pseudomonadati; phylum Pseudomonadota; class Gammaproteobacteria; order Pseudomonadales; family Pseudomonadaceae; genus Pseudomonas; species Pseudomonas sp. PDM03. The sequence continues at coordinate 111,062 of NZ_JACVBM010000002.1, forward strand.
GCGGCTGAAAGGGCATCACTGAAATGCGCGCGTTGTTCTGGCCAGCCGGCGACCTTGTACAACTGGTCGTGGCCGTCTGCCCAAGCGGGCAAAACGCAGAACATCATCAGTGAGAAAAGCAAACGGCGCATAGGGACTCCTGTCAGCAGGCGACTATTCTCCGTGTGGCATAGGGACTTGTCGAGAATTCGTATCAAGCCGCCGCGCGGCTCTGTCGGATTTTCCGGCACAGGAATACTATGCGCGCCATGCCAATACCCTCTGATCACCCGCTGCTGTTACGTATCGTCGACGACCTGGCCGAACGCGGCTGGTCGCAGCAGAACATTTTCCTGCCTTTGGGTCTGACCCAAGAACTGGCGGCTGAGTGCCGTAAACGTGCCGCCGAGGGTGAATTGGCCCCGGCCGCCGTGGGCCGCGGGCCGACATCGGAGATTCGCGAGGGAATTCGCGGCGACCGAATCCAGTGGATCGAGCCGGGTCAGGCCCTGGCTTGCGACAACTATCTGCAGTTGATGGACAGCCTGCGCGAGGCAATGAATCGCGGGTTGTATCTGGGCCTCGAAGACTTTGAGAGCCATTTCGCGATGTACCCGCCCGGCGCTTTCTACCTCAGGCATGTCGACCGCTTTCGCGACGATGATCGGCGCATGGTCTCGGCGGTGGTCTACCTCAATGACGCCTGGCTGCCGGAGCACGGCGGTCAGTTGCGCATGTACCTCAAGGAAGGCGTCGAATACGATGTGGTGCCCACCGGCGGATGCCTGGTGGTGTTCCTGTCGGGCGAAGTGCCCCACGAAGTCCTGCCCGCGACCCGCGATCGCCTGTCGTTGACCGGCTGGTTCCGGCGTCGTGGCAACGAGCCGTTCTGATCATGCAGAAAATTCTGGTTAGTCGCTGTCTGCTCGGCCACCGCGTGCGTTACGACGGCGGTGCCAGCGGGCCGTTCGACCAGCTTCAACAGTGGGTCGACGAGGGTCGCGTCGTGCCGTTGTGTCCGGAAGTTGCCGGTGGCTTGCCGACCCCACGGGCGGCGGCGGAGATTCCGGGCGGGCAGGGCGGTGAAGTGCTGGAGGGGCAGGCGGCGGTGATTACCGCCGAGGGCGAGGATGTCAGCGCGCAGTTTCTGAGCGGTGCTTACCAGGCGCTGGAGCTGGTACAGAAACACAACATCCGCATCGCCGTGCTCAAGGCCAACAGCCCGTCGTGCGGCAACCTGTTGACCTATGACGGCACGTTCAGCGGCGTGAAAGTCAGCGGCGAAGGCGTGACGGCGGCGTTGCTCAAGCGCCATGGCGTGCAAGTGTTCAGCGAACTGGAACTGGCTGAAGCCGCCGCCGCACTGCAACTCTGAACGCAAATTCCTGTAGGAGCCGGCTTGCTGGCGATAGCGGTGTAACAGTCAGCGCAAATGTTGAATGTTAAACCGCTATCGCCAGCAAGCCGGCTCCTACAGGGGGATCGCGGTGATCAATATGATCGTCGGTGGTCTTAGGGTTTCGGTATCTCGGCGGCATCCGCCCCAAACCATTTTTTCTCCAGTGCCTCCAGTCGCCCATCCGCCTTTATCCGCTGCAACGCATTTTCCAGGCTGGCGTGAAACGCCGGGTTCCCTTTCTGAAACGGAATGGCCAGGTTCTCGGCCGGGGCGGCTTTCGGCTTTTCTTGCGTCAGCGACTGCACCAACAGGATTGAACGCGGCTCTTCTTTCTGCGCGATCAAATGCGCATCGGTGTGAATGTAAGGTTCGCTGAAGTCGAAACGATCCTTGAGCGCCGGAGTCTCTGTTATGTGATTGATGGCGATGTCGTACTTGCCGCTTTCAACGCCGGTCAACAGATCGCTGGAATCGGTGACGACGAAGTCGGCCCTTACATCCAGTTCATTGGCCAGCAGTTGGCCCAGTTCGACTTCGAAGCCCGAGAGTTGGCCGTCGTCCTTGAAATTGAAAGGTGGTGTATTAGCCTCAAGGGCAATACGCAATTCACCGCGGTCGTTTACATCGTCAATCAGTTCGGCATGAGCCAAAGGGCTCAAAAGGGGTAGCAGGCAGATCAGGCCAGGCAAAAAGCGCATGGTCACTCCTTTGAATACATTTATCGCGATGCGCTGGTTCAGGCTCGCTTTGCTATGGTTGTCGAGTGCCTTCGACAACGAATGGCCATGAAGTTGTCATGGTCACATGGATTTTACGAAAAAACTGGAGAAGAGAATGAAAACCTTTATGTCACGTGCTGCGCTGGCTGGCCTGCTGATGGGTGTTTCGATGCTGGCCAGTGCGGCTACGCCGGCACCCAAGGGTGCTGAAGTGTCCATCGTTTCTCCTGAAGACGGTGCGACGGTCCCGCAAACTGTCGTCGTGAAGTTCGCTGTCGAGAACATTGCGCTGGCCCCGGCGGGTGATCCCACCAAGAACACCGGTCATCACCACTTGTTGATCGATGTCGATGAGTTGCCGGCCGCCGGTGCGCCGATCCCCAAAGATGCCAACCACCAGCATTTCGGCAACGCGCAGACTCAGGCTGAAGTAACGCTGACGCCCGGCAAGCACACCTTGCAACTCGAACTTGGCGATAGCAACCACATGCCGTTCGATCCGCCGATCCTCTCCGAGAAAATCACCGTCAACGTTAAGTAACGTCAGTCGCGCCCAAGAAAAAGGAGACCCGGGGGTCTCCTTTTTTGTCACTCAAGTCGCTATCAGAACAACACGCGGCTACGGATGGTGCCGTTGACGTGTTGCAGCTTCTGTTGCGCCAGATCCGAGTACTCGGCGTCTACGTCGATCACCACGTAGCCGACTTTCTCGTTGGTCTGCAGGAACTGACCGGAGATGTTGATGCCGTTTTCGGCGAAGACCTTGTTGATCTCGCTCATCACACCCGGAATGTTCTCGTGGATGTGCAGCAGGCGGTGCTTGCCAGGGTGAGCCGGCAGGGCCACTTCCGGGAAGTTCACGGACGATACCGACGTACCGTTGTCGCTGTACTTGACCAGTTTTTCCGCCACTTCCAGACCGATGTTGGCTTGCGCTTCAGCGGTGGAACCACCGATGTGCGGGGTCAGGATCACGTTGTCCAGGCCACGCAGCGGGCTTTCGAACTCTTCGTCGTTGGAGCGTGGCTCCACCGGGAATACGTCGATGGCTGCGCCGATCAGGTGCTTGTCCTTGATCGCGTCCGCCAGGGCTTGCAGTTCGACCACGGTGCCGCGAGCGGCGTTGATCAGGATGCCGCCCTTCTTGATGGCGCGGATTTCCTTCTCGCCGATCATCCACTGGGTCGCAGCGGTTTCCGGAACGTGCAGGGTGACGATGTCGGACATGCCCAGCAGCTCGTGCAGGTTGCCGACCTGGGTCGCGTTACCCAGAGGCAGCTTGGTCACGGTGTCGTAGAAGTACACCTGCATGCCCAGGCCTTCAGCCAGGACCGACAGTTGTGTACCGATCGAGCCATAACCGACGATGCCGAGCTTCTTGCCACGGATTTCGAAGGAGTTGGCCGCGCTCTTGATCCAGCCGCCACGGTGGCAGGAAGCGTTCTTCTCAGGGATGCCGCGCAGCAACAGGATCGCTTCGGCCAGCACCAGCTCGGCAACGGAGCGAGTGTTGGAGTACGGAGCGTTGAACACTGCGATGCCGCGTTCGCGGGCAGCGTTCAGGTCAACCTGGTTGGTGCCGATGCAGAAACAACCTACAGCGACGAGCTTCTTCGCGTGATCGAAGATCTCTTCGGTCAGTTGAGTGCGGGAGCGAATGCCGATGAAGTGAGCATCAGCGATCTTTTCCTTCAGCTGGGCTTCCGGCAGAGAACCCGTGAGGTACTCGATGCTGGTGTAGCCCGCCGACTTGAGAACGTCGACAGCCGATTGGTGGACGCCTTCGAGAAGAAGGAACTTGATCTTGCTCTTATCGAGAGAAGTCTTGCTCATCTGCGTAAACCTGTATCCCGGAGAAAAATGGCAGGAAATAGCCAGCAGACGCTGACCCGGACGGCAACTAAGCCGTCGCCGCAGAACAGCCGTTGGGCACTATCCTGCGGGGTCGGTATGCTAGCATAAGCGCCCCGCAAACACTCATTCCTGCGACGTGAAGCGTTCTCAGGATGACCATGAATTGTTCGAGAGTTCTGTCGATGACCAATCCTGCCCTGATTGATGAACTGAAGACCCTGGTCGAGCCTGGCAAGGTACTGACCGATGCCGACTCCCTGAACGCTTATGGCAAGGATTGGACCAAGCATTTCGCCCCGGCCCCGACCGCCATCGTGTTCCCGAAGACCACCGAGCAGGTTCAGGCCATCGTTCTGTGGGCCAATAAACATAAAGTGGCGCTGGTGCCGTCTGGCGGGCGCACCGGGCTTTCTGCCGCTGCGGTGGCCGCCAATGGCGAAGTGGTCGTGTCCTTCGACTACATGAACCAGATCCTCGACGTGAACCTCACCGACCGCACCGCCGTGTGCCAGCCGGGCGTCGTGACCGAGCATTTGCAGAACGTCGCCGAAGAAAAAGGCCTGTATTACCCGGTGGACTTCGCTTCCGCAGGATCGAGCCAGATTGGCGGCAATATCGGCACCAATGCCGGCGGGATCAAGGTGATTCGCTACGGCATGACCCGCAACTGGGTTGCCGGCATGAAAGTCGTCACCGGCAAGGGTGACGTGCTGGAACTGAACCGCGACCTGATCAAGAACGCCACCGGCTACGACATGCGTCAGCTGTTCATCGGCGCTGAAGGCACCCTCGGGTTTGTGGTCGAAGCGACCATGCGCCTGGACCGGGCGCCGAAAAACCTCACCGCGATGGTGCTTGGCACTGCCGATTTCGACTCGATCATGCCGGTATTGCACGCGTTCCAGAGCAAACTTGACCTGACCGCGTTCGAATTCTTCTCCGACAAAGCCCTGGCCAAGGTCATGGGGCGCGGTGACGTGCCGGCGCCGTTTGAAACCGACTGCCCGTTCTACGCGCTGCTGGAATTCGAAGCGACCACTGAAGAAGTGGCCAACCATGCGCTGGAAACCTTCGAGCATTGCGTGGAGCAGGGCTGGGTGCTGGATGGCGTGATGAGCCAGAGCGAAACCCAACTGCAAAACCTTTGGAAACTGCGCGAATACATTTCCGAAACCATCTCCCACTGGACGCCGTACAAGAACGACATTTCGGTCACCGTGTCGAAAGTCCCGGCGTTCCTGAAGGAAATCGATGCGATCGTCGGCGAACACTATCCGGACTTCGAAATCGTCTGGTTCGGCCACATCGGCGACGGCAACCTGCACTTGAACATCCTCAAGCCGGATGACCTGAGCAAGGACGAGTTCTTCGCCAAGTGCGCGACCGTGAACAAGTGGGTGTTCGAAACCGTCGAGAAGTACAACGGCTCGATTTCCGCCGAACACGGCGTGGGCATGACCAAGCGTGACTACTTGACCTACAGCCGCTCCCCGGTTGAGATCGAGTACATGAAAGCGGTCAAAGCGGTGTTCGATCCGAACGGCATCATGAACCCGGGCAAGATTTTCGCTGTTTGATTTTCGAACTTAAGCGCTACGAACCAGGAGTCGGTCAATGAGCTATCAGCACCAGTATGTCGACGGTACACGCATCCACTTCCCATTGGGCAAAGTGGTTTGCATCGGCCGCAACTACGCCGAACACGCCAAGGAACTGGACAACCCGGTGCCAACGGAGCCCCTGCTGTTCATCAAGCCCGGCAGTTGCGTCGTGCCGCTGGAAGGCGGTTTCAGCATTCCGACCGAGCGCGGTTCAGTGCACTATGAGGCCGAAATCGCGGTGTTGATCGGCAAGCCATTGTCGACCAAGCCAAGCCGTGAAGAAGTCCTTGATGCTATTTCCGGTTTCGCTCCAGCGCTGGACCTGACCCTGCGTGACAAGCAGGCAGAGCTGAAGTCCAAAGGCCTGCCGTGGGAAATCGCCAAGTCCTTCGACGGTGCGGCAGTGATTGCCCCGTTCGTATCCGGCAGCACCTTTGCCGACCTGACCGACATCGGCATCCGCCTGACCATCAACGGCGAAGTGCGCCAGGATGGCAACAGCAGCGCGATGCTCAACCCGATCGTGCCAATGATCCAGCACATGGCCGGCTGCTTTTCGCTGCAGGCTGGCGACGTGATTCTGACTGGTACGCCGGTCGGTGTCGGCCCGCTGAATGTGGGTGACGAAATCGTTCTGGAACTGCCAGGCGCGAGCAGCTTCACCAGCAGCGTCCGCTAACACACCGCAAAACCTTGTAGGAGCCGGCTTGCTGGCGATAGCGGTACAACATTCGATAGAGATGTTGAATGTTAGGTCGCCATCGCCAGCAAGCCGGCTCCTACAGGGATTGTGTTCCTACCTGAAGAAAGCGGCGCCCATGCAGGGCAATCCCGCCATTTCCCGTTTTTTTCACATCTTGTCTGGATAATTCCCGGGTTTCTGGCGTCTGAGCCGGTCCCAATTGTGCTATTACCCTTAGCCTGAATTTCTGGAACGCATCCCCCGATGGCCATCCAATCGCTGCCCACGCTTAAAACTGCCCGTCGCCCGCGCTTTTTCATGCGTTGGTATGCCTGGCTTTTGCTGGTCGCGGCCGCCGCGTATGGCCTCGCCTTTGCAATGCATTGGGATGATCGCGGCGTGCTCTGGGTGCTGGAGCGTTTCGAAAGCCCGGCTGAACGCCAGGAAAGTATCTGGCTCCCGGATTACCGGGCGGTGATCGATGCCAAGCTACTGCCGGGGATGGAAAAGGACGAAGCGTCCGACCTGGCCTACAACCCGCAAACCAAAACCCTGTTCTCGGTGATGGGCAAAAACCCGTTCCTGGTCGAACTGGACCTGCAGGGTGAAGTGCTGCGCAAAATGCCCTTGGTGGGCTGGAGCAACCCGGAAGGCGTGACGGTCATGGGCAACGGTCTGCTGGCCATTGTCGATGAGCGTGAGCATTTGCTGAGCATCGTCAAGGTCGACGCCGATACCCGTGAGCTGAACATCGCCAACTTCCCCAAGTACGACCTCGGCCCGTCGAAAGACCAGAACAAAGCATTCGAAGCGGTCGTCTGGGATGCGCACAATCAACACATGCTGCTGGGTGAGGAGCGTCCACCGGCGCTGTTCACCTGGAAAAGCGCCGATGGCCTGACACTCACCGGCGACAAGCAGAAGCTGGCCAGTGACGCGCTGGACATCCGCAACCTGTCGGCCTTGGCCATCGATCCGCGCACCGGCCATACGCTGGTGTTGTCCGCCGATTCCCACTTGCTGCTGGAGCTGGACGAGAAGGGCGAGCAGGTCAGTTTCATGACCTTGCTGGGTGGTTTTAATGGCCTGAAGAAGACCATTCCCCGCGCCGAAGGCGTGACCATGGACGAGGCGGGCACGCTGTACATGGTGAGCGAGCCGAACCTGTTCTACCGATTCGAAAAGCAGCGCTGAATCGCGAGCTTGATCTGCGAATGTGTAGGAAACGCGACGCTCAGTTGTAGGGTCAACCCAACGGCCTTTAAGCTTCAATTCAGACTGCCGTGGTATTTCATCCGCCCGTCCTGATTCCGAGCTTGCCTGAATGCGCCGACTTGCCCGCCCCAAACCCCTGATCCTGATTCTCTCGGTGATCGCGCTGACCGTGCTGGTTGCGTTCGGCCAGCACCTGCGGCTGTTCGAGCGGGCCTGGTTCAATCTGCATACGCTTTGGCAGGCCGAGAGTGCCCAGTCGATTGGGCTGGATCACTATCAGGTTGTCATTGAGGGCCGGGTTATCGAAGGCCTGGACGACGATGTGTCAGCGCTGACCTTCGATCCGGTCCGCAAAAGCCTGTTCACGGTCACCAATAAAAACTCCGAGCTGATCGAGCTGTCGCTGGAAGGCCAGATCATTCAGCGCATCGCGCTGGTCGGCTTCGGTGATCCGGAAGCGGTGGAATTCATCAGCGCCGACACTTACGTCATCACCGACGAGCGTCAGCAGCGGCTGATCAAGATTCATCTGGAGAAGGACACGACGTTCCTCGATGCGGCGGATGCCGAACAGATAACCCTCGGCGTGCACATGAGCAGCAACAAGGGTTTTGAAGGCCTGGCCTACGATTCGGTGGGTAAGCGGCTGTTTGTCGCCAAGGAACGCGACCCGATGCTGATCTACGAAGTGCAGGGCTTTCCGCATTACAACCCGGAAAAATCCTATGCGGTGCACGTGGTCAACAACCCCAAGCGCGATGCCGGGATGTTTGTGCGAGACCTGTCGAGCCTGCAATACGACGAGCGCAGCGGTCACCTGTTGGCGCTGTCCGACGAGTCGCGACTGATTCTGGAGCTGGATGTGGACGGGCGTCCGCTGAGCACCATGTCACTGAGCAAGGGGCGCCAGGGGTTGCAGAAGACGGTGCCGCAAGCGGAAGGGATCGCCATGGATGACGACGGCACGATGTACCTGGTGAGCGAGCCGAACCTGTTCTACGTCTTCAAGAAACCGGCACAACCCTAAAACATAAACACAACCCCTGTAGGAGCCGGCTTGCTGGCGATTGCGGTGCGACAGTCAATCTAAATGTTGAATGTCATACCGCAATCGCCAGCAAGCCGGCTCCTACAGGGTTTTGCGTCTGGCTTACTGCGCGCGCAGGGTCTTCACGCCTTCGCTGGTGCCCAGCAACAGCAGGTCCGCAGGACGCGCCGCGAACAAGCCGTTGGTCACCACGCCGACGATCGCATTGATCTGCGTCTCCAGCTCCACCGGGTTGGTGATCTGCATGTTGAACACATCCAGAATGATGTTGCCGTTGTCAGTCAGCACGCCTTCACGGTAAACCGGGTCGCCGCCGAGCTTCACCAGCTCGCGGGCCACGTGGCTGCGGGCCATCGGGATCACTTCGACCGGCAGCGGGAACGCGCCGAGCACCGGCACCAGTTTGCTGCCATCGGCGATGCAGATGAAGGTCTTGGCCACGGCCGCAACGATCTTCTCGCGGGTCAGGGCTGCGCCGCCGCCCTTGATCAGGTTCAGGTGCTCGTCGCTTTCGTCGGCGCCGTCGACGTAGAACTCCAGGTCGCTGACGGTATTCAGCTCATACACCGGAATACCGTGGCCCTTGAGGCGTGCGGCGGTGGCTTCGGAACTGGCGACTGCGCCGTCGAAGGCGCCCTTGTGTTGCGCCAGTGCGTCGATGAAGCAGTTGGCGGTGGAGCCGGTGCCGACCCCGACGATGCTCTTGTCGTCGAGTTTCGGGAGGATGAAGTCGACGGCGGCCTGGGCCACTGCCTGTTTGAGTTGATCCTGGGTCATGCGGGCTCCGAAAGCGGGCAAGGGGAAAACGGAAAGGCCGGCATTATAGCCCCATGCCGGGCTAAAACCTCTTGATTCGTGTGGTCGCCCGGTCGAAAGCCGGGTTAGACTCCTTGGCCCTGCCCAACCCGCTCAGTGATGCTTTCCGATGCTCGAACAGTACGTCAAAAAGATCCTCACCTCGCGCGTTTATGACGTTGCCGTAGAAACCCCATTGCAGACTGCCCGCCAGCTCTCCGAGCGGCTGGGCAACAGTATTTTGCTCAAGCGTGAAGACTTGCAGCCGGTGTTCTCGTTCAAGATTCGCGGGGCCTACAACAAGCTCACGCAGTTGAGCGATGAAGAACGCGCGCGCGGCGTCGTGACGGCTTCGGCCGGTAATCACGCGCAGGGCCTGGCCCTGGCGGCGAAAGTGCTCGGCGTGAAAGCCACCATTGTCATGCCCAAGACCACCCCGGAAATCAAAGTCGAAGGCGTGCGTTCCCGTGGTGGCAAAGTGGTGCTGCACGGGGATTCGTTCCCGGAAGCCCTGGCTTACTCGCTGAAACTGGTCGACGAAAAAGGCTACGTCTACATTCACCCGTACGACGATCCCCACACCATTGCCGGGCAGGGCACGGTGGCCATGGAGATTCTGCGCCAGCACCCTGGGCGTCTGGATGCGATCTTCGTTCCGGTCGGCGGCGGCGGGCTGATCGCCGGTATCGCGGCGTACGTGAAATATCTGCGCCCGGAAATCAAGATCATCGGCGTCGAGCCGGACGACTCCAATTGCCTGCAAGCCGCCATGGCCGCCGGCGAGCGCGTGGTGCTGCCGACCGTGGGCCTCTTCGCCGACGGCGTCGCGGTCGCTCAGATTGGTCAGTACACGTTCGACATCTGCAAAGACTATGTCGATGAAGTGATCACGGTCAGCACCGACGAGATCTGCGCGGCGATCAAGGATATCTACGACGATACCCGCTCGATCACTGAACCTGCCGGCGCCCTGGGTGTGGCCGGGATCAAGAAATACGTCGAGCAGCATGCTGTCACCGGGCACACCTTTGTGGCCATCGATTCCGGCGCCAACGTCAACTTCGACCGCTTGCGCCACGTCGCCGAACGCGCCGAGCTGGGCGAGGGCCGCGAAGCCATCATCGCCGTGACCATCCCCGAGAAGCCGGGCAGTTTCAAGGCGTTCTGCGAAGCCATCGGCAAGCGCCAGATCACTGAATTCAACTACCGCTACAACACCGGCAGCGAAGCGCACATCTTCGTTGGCGTGCAGACGCACCCGGAAAACGATCCGCGCAGTGCGCTGCTTGCCAGTCTGACCGAGCAGGGTTTCCCGGTGCTGGACCTGACCGACAACGAACTGGCCAAGTTGCACATCCGGCACATGGTCGGTGGCCGCGCGGCCCAGGTGGTTGATGAAGTGGTGCTGCGTTTCGAATTTCCGGAGCGACCGGGCGCGCTGTTCAACTTCCTCAGCAAGCTCGGCGGGCGCTGGAACATCTCGATGTTCCACTACCGCAACCACGGCGCGGCGGACGGTCGTGTAGTCGCTGGGCTGCAAGTGCCTCACGAGGAGCGTCATCTGGTGCCGGCGGCGCTGGAAGAAATCGGCTACCCGTACTGGGACGAAAGCGACAATCCGGCCTATCAGCTGTTTCTTGGCTGAGCGGCTACGCTGATGGGCAGGTCATAAGGAAGTCGAACAATGGAAACGTTAACCGCCCTGAAAGTGGCGCACATGGTCGCGACGGTTGTGCTGCTGGTCTGTGCGCTGGGCCTGGGGATCTGGGTCTGGCGAACTCGGCGTAATGGCGACGCGACGGCGGGCAGCCGAACCTTGCAAAGGCCTCGGGTGTTCATCTGGCTGTTGATGGGGCTGGCATTGCTGAGCATGCCGTTCACCGGCTGGTGGATGGTGCATCTGGTGGGCTGGCCGTTGGGGCAGACGTGGTTGCTGGCGTCGAGTGTGCTTTACACCGTTGCGGCGTTGGCGTGGTTCTGGTTGTTGGTGCGACTGAATAAGTTGCGCAAGGCGCCGGCGGGGAACGGCAAGTTTACCTTCGCCCTGGCGTTGTTCAGCTTCGTCTGCTTTATCGCCATTGCCGGGTTGATGGGTGCCAAGCCTGTTTAACGCTTGAAACCGAGTCGACCCAATCGCGAGCAGGCTCGCTCCCACAGTGGATTTGTGATTGATGCAAATCCCTTGTGGGAGCGAGCCTGCTCGCGATGGCGATATCAGCCGCGCAGACTGATTACCGGCCAGCCACGTTTCTCGGCCTCGGCGCGCAAATTCGGGTCCGGATCAACCGCCACCGGATTCACCACCTGTTCCAGCAACGGCAAATCATTCATCGAGTCGCTGTAGAAGTAACTGTCTTCCAGCGAATGCCCGGACTCTTCCAGCCAACGATTAAGCCGAGTCACCTTGCCTTCGCGGAAGCACGGCACGTCGGTGCTGCGCCCGGTGTAGCGGCCATCGACCATCTCGCACTCGGTGGCGATCAGGGTTTCAACGCCCAAACGCTCGGCAATCGGACCTGTGACGAAGCGGTTGGTCGCCGTGATGATCACCAGTTTGTCGCCGGCATCGCGGTGCTTCTTCAGCAGCTCAAGCCCCTTGGGCAGCACGATCGGTTCGATGCAGTCGCGCATGTAATCGCTGTGCCACTGATCCAGCGTGGCCATTTCGGTGCGGCCGAGCACTTCCAGGCAAAAGTTCAGGTAGGCGGCGTTATCCAGCTTGCCGGCCAGGTAATCCTGATAGAACTCGTCGTTGCGTGTCTTGTAGGCGACGGCGTCGAGGAAGCCGCGTTCGCACAGGTAATCACCCCAGGCGTGGTCACTGTCGCCGCCCAAAAGGGTGTTGTCCAAGTCGAATAAAGCCAGGCGCATTGCAGTTACTCGCTGAAAAGTCTGTAGAAAGGCGCCCAGAATACGGACTTTTCACAAGAGTGCACATAAGGTTGGCCGGCTCGTTGCTGCCTTCACAACCTTTGTGGAACAATGCGGCGACATGCGTTTGCGAGGTTGTTGCCGTGATCGACCCCGATGGTTTCCGCCCCAATGTCGGGATCATTCTCACGAATGATGCCGGACAGGTGCTATGGGCTCGCCGTATCAATCAAGATGCCTGGCAGTTTCCACAGGGTGGTATCAACCCCCAGGAGACGCCGGAAGACGCCTTGTACCGCGAGTTGAACGAAGAAGTGGGTCTGGAGCGTGAAGATGTTGAAATTCTCGCCTGCACCCGGGGCTGGTTGCGCTATCGTTTGCCGCAACGTCTGGTCCGTACCCACAGCCAACCGCTGTGCATCGGCCAGAAACAGAAATGGTTTCTCCTGCGCCTGATCTCCAACGAGCAGCGGGTGCGGATGGATTTGACCGGTAAACCGGAATTCGATGGCTGGCGCTGGGTCAGTTATTGGTATCCGTTGGGCCAGGTGGTGACATTCAAGCGCGAGGTTTATCGACGCGCTCTCAAAGAGCTTGCCCCGCGCCTTTTAGCGCGCGACTGACGACGGAGTTCGACCCCGAGCCATGCTCAATACGCTGCGCAAGATCGTCCAGGAAGTTAACTCCGCCAAGGATCTCAAGGCGGCGTTGGGGATTATTGTGTTGCGCGTCAAAGAGGCCATGGGCAGCCAGGTCTGCTCGGTCTACCTGCTTGACCCCGAGACCAACCGCTTCGTGCTGATGGCGACCGAGGGCTTGAACAAGCGCTCGATCGGCAAAGTCAGCATGGCACCCAACGAAGGTCTGGTCGGCCTGGTCGGCACGCGTGAAGAACCCCTGAACCTCGAAAACGCCGCGGATCACCCGCGCTACCGCTACTTCGCCGAGACTGGTGAAGAGCGCTACGCCTCATTCCTCGGGGCACCGATCATCCACCACCGCCGCGTTGTCGGCGTGTTGGTCATTCAGCAGAAAGAACGCCGCCAGTTCGATGAAGGTGAAGAAGCCTTCCTCGTGACCATGAGCGCGCAGCTTGCCGGGGTTATCGCCCACGCCGAGGCCACCGGTTCGATCCGAGGCCTGGGCCGTCAGGGCAAAGGCATCCAGGAAGCCAAGTTCATCGGCGTGCCGGGTTCGCCGGGTGCGGCGGTCGGTACGGCGGTGGTCATGCTGCCACCAGCCGATCTGGACGTGGTGCCGGACAAGACCATCAGCGACATCGACGCCGAACTGGCGTTGTTCAAGACCGCCATCGAAGGCGTGCGCGCCGACATGCGTGCGTTGTCGGCCAAACTGGCCTCACAGTTGCGCCCCGAAGAGCGGGCCTTGTTCGACGTCTACCTGATGATGCTCGCCGACGAGGCGCTCGGCAGCGAAGTCACCACGGTGATCAAGACCGGTCAGTGGGCCCAGGGCGCGCTGCGCCAGGTGGTCACTGAGCACGTCAACCGTTTCGAATTGATGGACGATGCCTACCTGCGTGAGCGCGCATCGGACGTCAAGGACCTTGGTCGCCGTCTGCTCGCCTACTTGCAGGAAGAGCGTCAGCAGAACCTGGTCTACCCGGAAAAAACCATTCTGGTCAGCGAAGAACTGACGCCGGCGATGCTCGGCGAGGTGCCGGAAGGCACGCTGGTCGGTCTGGTTTCGGTTCTCGGTTCAGGTAACTCCCACGTCGCGATCCTCGCCCGGGCGATGGGCATCCCGACGGTGATGGGCCTGGTCGACCTACCTTATGCCAAGGTCGACGGCATCGAATTGATCGTCGACGGCAACCGCGGCGAGGTCTACACCAACCCCAGCGATGTGCTGCGCAAGCAGTTCGCCGAGGTGGTGGAAGAAGAGAAACAGCTGGCGCTCGGTCTCGATTCCCTGCGCGACCTGCCGTGTGTGACCCTCGACGGTCACCGCATGCCGCTGTGGGTCAACACCGGCCTGCTGGCGGACGTGGCGCGGGCGCAAAAGCGCGGCGCCGAAGGTGTCGGTCTGTACCGCACCGAAGTGCCGTTCATGATCAACCAGCGCTTCCCGAGCGAAAAAGAGCAACTGGCGATCTATCGCGAGCAGCTCGCCGCGTTCCACCCGCAACCGGTGACCATGCGCAGCCTGGACATCGGCGGCGACAAGTCGCTGTCGTACTTCCCGATCAAGGAAGACAACCCGTTCCTCGGCTGGCGCGGCATTCGCGTCACCCTCGACCACCCGGAAATCTTCCTGGTGCAGACCCGCGCCATGCTCAAGGCCAGCGAAGGCTTGAACAACCTGCGGATTCTGCTGCCGATGATCTCCGGCACCCATGAACTCGAAGAAGCCTTGCACCTGATTCACCGGGCGTGGGGCGAAGTCCGCGACGAAGGCACCGACGTGCCGATGCCGCCGATTGGCGTGATGATCGAAATTCCCGCGGCGGTGTATCAGACCAAGGAACTGGCGCGGCAAGTGGACTTCCTGTCGGTCGGTTCCAACGACCTGACCCAGTACCTGCTGGCCGTGGACCGCAACAACCCGCGAGTGGCCGACCTCTACGACTACCTGCACCCGGCGGTGCTTCAGGCGTTGCAGAACGTGGTGCGTGACGCCCATGCCGAAGGCAAGCCTGTGAGCATCTGCGGCGAGATGGCGGGTGACCCGGCGGCGGCGGTGCTGCTGATGGCGATGGGCTTTGACAGTTTGTCGATGAACGCCACCAACCTGCCGAAGGTGAAGTGGATGCTGCGTCAGATCAACCTGAGCAAGGCCAAGGAATTGCTCGCGGAGCTGATGACCATCGACAACCCGCAAGTTATCCACAGCTCGCTGCAACTGGCGCTGAAGAACCTCGGGTTGGCGAAGATGGTCAGCCCGGCTGCGGTCAAAGCCCTCTAAAAGGCTGATGGCCTCATCGCCAGCAAGCTGGCTCCCACATTGGATTTGTGTTTGACGCAAATCCCCTGTGGGAGCCAGCCTGCTGGCGATGAGGCCGGATCAGACAATGCTAAATTCTGACCTCAACTTCCCCTAAATGCCCGCCATACGGCCCGAAACTCCGTTCGACCATCAGCCGCGTCCCATCCGCCTGAACAATCAACGCCGTACTCGCCCGCGTGCCATAACTCTGGCTGGCAATAAACACACTCGATAACAACGACTCGGTCGCCAGACCTACCCCGGTATCCGGCAGCTCGGCAAAAGGCGCTGTCTGCGAATCACTGAGCAACGCCAATAACGCCTCAGGCTGCGGATCCTCCAGAACAGCCTCCAGCGCCGCTCGCGCCTTGAGCAACTTCGGCCACGGCGTATCCAGACCAGCATTCGATAACCCATACACCCCGGCCGGCAGCAGCACCGCTTCAAGCTCCCGGGCATTGAAGTGCCACAGTTCATTGGCATTGCCGATCAGCAGGTTAAAACCGGCATATTCGATCGAACGTCCGACAACGTCGTCCAAATAATCATCTATCGGCATGTCGCCGCTGAGAAATCGCGCAACCAGTTCGCCTCGGGATTTTCGAGCGGCCGGTTGATGGGGATCGCGAATATTGGTCAGCGCCGCAAAGCGCCCGTTGGCGCCGACACCGAGCCAGGTGCCGCCAGCCTCCAGATCGCGACCGGCGTAGACGTGCGGTGCTTCGGGCCATTGCGCCAGGGGCAGACTGGGCCGGGCATAGAATTCGTCGCGGTTGGCGGCGACGATCAGCGGCTGGGCGTGACCCGGGCGCCAGGCAAAGACAATCAGGCACATAAGGTGGTCCTTGTGTGTTTTTGCCCACTCTACGCAGTCATTGTGCGGGTATCCATCGCCATCCAGTGGAGCCGAAGGCCATGCATCCGTTACCATGCCGCTCTTCTTTGGGGGTCGTACATGGAATTTCTGCTCTATCTGGCGCTCGGCGCCTGTGCCGGCGTGCTGGCCGGCCTGTTTGGCGTCGGCGGCGGAATTATCATCGTGCCGGTGCTGGTGTTCAGTTTCACCTTGCAGGGTTTCGACGCCTCGATCCTGACGCATCTGGCGGTCGGCACATCCCTGGCTACGATCATCTTTACCTCGGTCAATGCTGTGCGCGAGCATCATCGCCGCGGTGCCGTGCGTTGGCCGATTTTTGCCTGGATGACCGTCGGCATCCTGCTCGGCGCCGGGTTCGGCGCGCTGACAGCCGAAGCGATCTCCGGGCCAAACCTGCAGAAAATCATCGGCGTATTTGCCCTGGTCATCGCCGTGCAGTTGATGCTGGACGTCAAGCCCAAGGCCAGCCGAACGGTGCCGGGTAAAGTCGGCCTGACCGTGGCCGGCAGTGTGATTGGCTGGGCGTCGGCGATTTTCGGGATTGGCGGCGGTTCGCTGACCGTGCCGTTCCTGACCTGGCGCAGCGTGCCGATGCAGCAAGCGGTGGCCACGTCCTCGGCGTGCGGTCTGCCCATCGCGCTGGCCAGTGCATTAAGTTTCATGATTCTGGGCTGGCACGATCCGTTGCTGCCGGCCCATAGTCTCGGTTTTATTTATTTGCCGGCGCTGCTGGGGATCGCCCTGACCAGCATGGTCTTCGCCCGCCTCGGTGCGCGACTGGCCCACAGCCTGTCGCCGAAGTTGCTGAAAAGACTGTTCGCCGCTTTGCTGTTCTGCGTGGGTTTGAATTTTCTGATCTGACGCACCGCACAATCCTGGCTTAATCCTGAGGTGGCAGCGTCGCCCGGGAATTTTGAAGCTTTCAACTCTAACGAGGAGTCGCAATGCTGCCTTACCCGCAGATCGACCCGGTGGCCCTGGCCATCGGTCCGCTGAAAATCCACTGGTACGGCTTGATGTACCTGATCGGCATCGGCGGTGCGTGGCTGCTGGCGTCGCGCCGGCTCAACCGTTTCGACCCGACCTGGACCAAGGAGAAGCTCTCCGACATGGTCTTCTGGATGTCGATGGGCGTTATCGTCGGTGGTCGCCTGGGTTATGTGCTGTTCTACGATCTGCACGCTTACCTGGCCAACCCGACGCTGATTTTCGAAGTGTGGAAGGGTGGCATGTCGTTCCACGGCGGCTTCATCGGCGTGATGCTGGCAGCGTTGTGGTTCGGTAAGAAGAACAACAAGTCGTTCTTCCAACTGATGGACTTCGTCGCGCCGATGGTGCCGATTGGCCTGGGCGCCGGGCGTATCGGTAACTTCATCAACGCCGAATTGTGGGGCAAGGCGACCGACGTGCCGTGGGCGATGATCTTCCCGCCGTTCAGCGATCCGGCGCAGTTGCCGCGTCACCCGTCGCAGCTGTATCAGTTCGCGCTGGAAGGCGTCGCGCTGTTCCTGATCCTGTGGCTGTTCTCGCGCAAGCCACGGCCGACCATGGCGGTGTCCGGGATGTTCGCGCTGTTCTATGGCATCTTCCGTTTCATCGTCGAATTCGTCCGCGTACCGGACGCGCAACTGGGCTATCTGGCCTGGAACTGGCTGACCATGGGCCAGGTGCTCTGCGTGCCGATGATCGTTGGCGGGCTGTTCCTGATCTGGCTGGCGTATCACCGCGCCCCGGCGACTCCAGCGGCAGCCGTATAAATTCGAACCCCGGGGCTTTGGTCCCGGGTTCAAGGACACAGGTAACTCATGAAGCAATATCTCGAACTGGTCGCCCACGTCATCAAGAACGGCACCAAACAGGCCAACCGCACCGGCGTGAACACCATCAGCTTTCCGGGCGCGATGCTGCGTTACGACCTGCAAGAAGGTTTCCCGGCGATCACCACGCGCAAGATGGCCTTTAAATCGGCCATCGGCGAGATGTGCGGTTTTCTGCGTGGGGTGAACAACGCCGCCGAATTCCGTGCGCTGGGCTGCAAGGTCTGGGACCAGAATGCCAACGAAAACGCGCAATGGCTGGCCAACCCGTTCCGCCAGGGCGAAGACGACCTCGGCGAGATCTACGGCGTGCAATGGCGCAAGTGGCCGGCGTACAAACAGATCCCGGTCAGCAACCAGGCCGCCATCGAGCAGACCCTGAAGCAAGGCTACCGCCAGATCGCTGAAGGCGAAGAAGACGGTCAGGCCTACGTGGTGCTGTACAAGGCGATCGACCAGATCCGCCAGTGCGTCGATACCATCATCAAGGACCCGGGCAGCCGCCGCATCCTGTTCCACGGCTGGAACGTCGCGCAGCTTGATGAAATGGCCCTGCCGCCGTGCCACCTGCTGTACCAGTTCCACCCGAATGTCGAGACCAAGGAAATTTCCCTGACCCTCTACATCCGCTCCAACGACCTGGGCCTGGGCACGCCGTTCAACCTCACCGAAGGAGCTGCGTTGCTGAGCCTGATCGGTCGCCTGACCGGTTATACGCCGCGCTGGTTCACCTATTTCATCGGTGACGCGCACGTCTACGAAAACCACCTGGACATGCTGAACGAACAGCTCAAGCGCGAGCCGTTCCCGATGCCGAAGCTGGTGATCAGTGATCGTGTGCCGGAGTTTGCCAAGACGGGCGTGTATCAGCCGGAGTGGCTGGAGTTGATCGAACCGGGTGATTTCTCGCTTGAGGGTTATCAGCACCATGCGCCGATGACCGCGCCGATGGCTGTCTAAAATTTAGCGCACAACCCCTGTGGGAGTGAGCCTGCTCGCGATGAGGCCATCACATTCAGCATCGATGTTGACTGTAATGCCGCCATCGCGAGCAGGCTCACTCCCACATTCGGTTTTGTGGTGTTCCTAATGGCCGTGACTGCGGCCCACATGCGAATGCTCAACCTCCGTCGCCACAACCCCGCCGCTCACTTCCAACCGCTGCAAAATCCCGCATTGATCGATATCCGGCCCTTCGCCACAGCGTTGGCGCAGGTCGAGCAGTTGTGCCTGTAACGCCAGCAACCCGTCGATCCGCGCCTTCACGTGATGAATGTGCTCGTCGATCAGCGCATTCACGCTTTCACACTGATCCTGCGGACTGTCGCGCAAGGCCAGCAGGCTGCGGATTTCCTCGAGCGTCATGTCGAGGGTGCGGCAGTTGCGGATGAAGGTCAGGCGCTCGGCGTGGGCCTGGGTGTAGACGCGGTAGTTGCCGTCGCTGCGGGCCGGTTCCGGCAGCAGGTTTTCGCGCTCGTAGTAGCGAATGGTTTCCACGGCGCAGTCCGTGAGCCTGGCCAGTTCTCCGATCTTCATGACGGCGATCTCCAAAAGGGTGCTTGACCCTATAGTGGCTACAGGGTCTTTACTTGGCAACAGGCACCTTATGGACGCGACCTGATGAGCGATTCCCGACACGATCACACACACGAGGCTGGTCACAGCCACAAACTGCAGCCTGTACAGAAACATGACCATGGCGGTCACGGGGATTCCTGCTGCTCTTCCAAAGCGGCGGCACCGTCGCTGATCAAGCTCAGCGAAACGTCCACCGCCAACGCGCGGTTGAGCAGTTTCCGCATCGACGCGATGGACTGCCCGACCGAGCAGACGCTGATCCAGAACAAGCTGGGCAAGCTCGCCGGTGTGCAGCAGCTGGAGTTCAACCTGATCAACCGCGTGTTGGGCGTCACTCATGACTTGCCGAGCACCGCGCCGATCATCGACGCGATCAAGTCGCTGGGCATGGTTGCCGAGCCGCTGGAGCAGGGCGTCGAAGCACCCGCCCCGGCACCTGAGAAAAAGCCGTGGTGGCCGCTGGCGTTGTCCGGCGTGACCGCGCTCGCCGCCGAAGTGATCCACTTCACCGACGCAGCGCCCAACTGGGTCGTGGCGGTTATCGCGCTGGTCTCGATCCTCAGCGGCGGTCTCAGCACTTACAAAAAGGGCTGGATCGCCCTGAAAAACCTGAACCTCAACATCAACGCGTTGATGAGCATCGCGGTGACCGGCGCGATCCTGATCGGGCAGTGGCCGGAAGCGGCGATGGTGATGTTCCTGTTCACCGTGGCCGAGTTGATCGAGGCCAAGTCCCTGGACCGCGCGCGCAACGCCATCAGCGGTTTGATGCAGATGACGCCGGAGCAGGCCACGGTGTTGCAGGCCGACGGCAGCTGGGTTTTGCAGGACGTCAAAACCATCGAGCTGGGCGCGCGGGTGCGGGTGCGGCCCGGCGAGCGGATTGGCCTGGACGGTGAAGTGGTGTCCGGCAGTTCAACCATCGATCAGGCCCCGATCACGGGTGAAAGCCTGCCGGTCGAGAAGACGCTTGGCGACAAAGTGTTTGCTGGCACGATCAATCAGGCGGGTTCTCTGGAGTATTCCGTCACCGCCGCCGCCAACAATTCGACCCTGGCGCGGATTATCCACGCCGTCGAACAGGCGCAAGGCGCACGGGCACCGACTCAGCGTTTCGTTGATCAGTTTTCAAAAATCTACACACCGGCCGTATTCGCCCTGGCCTTGGCCGTCGCAGTGATTCCGCCGTTGTTCATGGGCGCCGTCTGGTTCGACTGGATCTATCGCGCGTTGGTATTGCTGGTGGTCGCGTGCCCGTGTGCGCTGGTGATCTCGACGCCAGTGACCATCGTCAGCGGCCTCGCGGCGGCGGCGCGCAAAGGGATTCTGGTCAAGGGCGGCGTTTATCTGGAGGGCGGTTACAAGCTCGATTACCTGGCGCTGGACAAGACCGGCACGATCACCCATGGCAAACCGGTGCAGACCGATTACCTGTCGCTTGACCCAACCGCTGATGCCTCGGCGCCGGGAATTGCAGCGGCTTTGGCCGGGCGCTCGGACCACCCGGTGTCGCTGGCCATCGCCAATGCAGCTGTGGATAAAACCTTTGCGCCGCTCGTTGTGGATAACTTCGAAGCCCTGGCCGGTCGCGGGGTGCGCGGTGAAATCAACGGTCAGGTCTACCACTTGGGCAACCACCGTTTGGTCGAAGAGCTGAACCTGTGTTCGCCCGCCCTGGAAGAAAAGCTGTTTGCGCTGGAGAAGCAGGGTAAGTCCGTGGTGCTGCTGCTCGACAAATCCGGCCCGTTGGCGCTGTTCGCCGTGGCCGATACGGTCAAGGAATCCAGCCGCGAGGCGATCCAGCAACTGCACGACCTGGGCATCAAAACCCTGATGCTCACTGGTGACAACGTCCACACCGCCCAGGCGATTGCCGCACAAGTCGGCATCGACGAAGCCAAGGGCGATCTGCTGCCGACCGATAAACTGCAAGCCATCGAAGCCCTTTATGCACAGGGCCATAGCGTCGGCATGGTCGGTGACGGCATCAACGATGCCCCGGCACTGGCCCGGGCAGAAATCGGTTTTGCGATGGCTGCCGCCGGCACCGATACCGCCATCGAAACCGCCGATGTCGCCCTGATGGACGACGATCTGCGCAAAATCCCCGCATTCATCCGCCTGTCGCGGCAGACATCGAGCATCCTCAAACAGAACATCGCCCTCGCTTTGGTCATCAAGGCTATCTTTCTTGGGGTAACCTTCGCCGGGATCGCCACCATGTGGATGGCGGTATTCGCTGACATGGGCGTGAGCCTGTTGGTGGTGTTCAACGGTTTGCGCCTGTTGCGCAAGTAAGTGATGAGGAGCGGGTGTGCTGAGTGCCGAGCTGAAGGCGTTTTACATGGTGGCCCGCCTGGGCAGCATTACCCTGGCGGCGAAAAAGCTCGGCCTGAGCCAGCCCACCGTGACCACGCAAATCCGCAACCTGGAAAGCCAGTACTCGGTTGAACTGTTCTACCGTGGCGGTCGCCGCCTCAGCGTCAGTGATGAAGGTGCGCGGCTGCTGCCGATGGTCAAGACGCTGTTGCAGCAGGAAGCCGACATCGAGTTTTTCCTGCGTAACAGCGGCCAAGTCCAGGGCACTTTGCGCATCGCCGCCACGGCACCGTATTACATCCTCGATCTGGTGAAGACCTTTCGCGAGCGCTTGCCGCAGGTGGAAGTGTCGGTGGAAATCGGCAACTCGCAGCAGGTACTGGAGGCGCTGGAGGATTACCGGGTGGATGTCGCCGCGTCCTCGCAACTGCTCGACGATGCGCGACTGATTCGGCGGGTGCTCGGCAGCGATCCGCTGGTGTTGGCGGTGCATCGCAATCATCCGTTGGCGGTGCACGATCATGTGCCGCTCAGCGCGTTGGCCGGGCATACGTTGTTGATGCGTGAGTCAGGCTCGACCACTCGGCGCCTGACCGAAGAATTGCTGGCCAGCGCCGGGGTGAGTTTCGGGCCGTTGCTGGAGATCGGCAGCCGTGAATCGATCCGCGAAGCGGTGCTGCGCAACATCGGGATCAGCATCATTGCCCGGCAGGAAGTGCCGCACGACCCGCAACTGCGCGTGCTGACCATCGAGAATGCGCCGCAGATTCCGGAGTATTTGTATTGCCTCAAGGAACGCAAAGGTGCGCGGTTGCCGGCGGCGTTTCTGGGGTTGGCGCAGGAAATGGCCCCGGCCTGAGTTCTTCATTGCCTGAACTGGCCTCATCGCGAGCAGGCTCGCTCCTACAGTTGACCGCATTCCCCCTGTAGGAGTGAGCCTGCTCGCGATGACGGCAGATCAGGCACCACAAAACCTCAACCCAAATATCTGAATACCACTATCAGCCGTTTTGGCCTCACTGCCACATGACGGACGCATTACATCCCTAGGATGGCCTTCATCTGCTTGATGAGGCCCGTCCATGAACCACTCGATCGCAACTGCCCTGACCAACCCCGGCGCCCCGATGAAGGTGCGCGGCGTGCAGAAACGCTTCGGCGCCTTCACTGCGCTGGATAACGTTTCCCTCGACGTGGCGGCCGGTGAACTGGTGTGTCTGCTGGGGCCGTCGGGTTGTGGCAAGACCACCTTGCTGCGTTGCATCGCCGGTCTGGAGAAACAGGACAGCGGCGAGTTGTACCTCGGTGATCGCGACGTTTCGCACCTGGCACCTCAGGCGCGGGACTACGGCATTCTGTTCCAGTCCTACGCGCTGTTCCCCAATCTCACCGTCGAAGCGAACATTGCCTACGGCCTCGCCGGCAGCGGTCGCGATGAAGTGCGCAAGCGCGTCGGTCAGATGTTGGAACTGGTCGGCCTGACCGGCAGTGAGAAAAAGTACCCCGGCCAATTGTCCGGTGGTCAGCAGCAACGTGTCGCACTGGCCCGCGCCCTGGCGCCGGCGCCTTCGTTGTTGTTGCTGGACGAGCCGATGTCCGCCCTCGATGCCCGGGTCCGCGAGCACCTGTGCACCGAGCTGCGCCAACTGCAGCGCAGCCTCGGCATCACCACGCTGATGGTCACCCACAATCAGGACGAGGCCATGCTGATGGCCGACCGCATCGCCGTGATGAACAACGGCAAGGTCGAGCAGTACGCCACGCCGCAGGAAATCTACGACCGCCCGGCCACGCCGTTCGTGGCGGAGTTTGTCGGCCAGGGCAACTGGTTGCCCTTCCAGCGCAGCAGCGACAGTCATGCGCAGGTCGGCGGGATGAACATGCGCCTGGCGGATGGCAGTGCAAAAACCGCGTCGGGTCGTTTGTTCTGCCGGCCCGAGGCGATCAACGTCAACCCGCTGGTGCATGAAGAAAACCTGTTCCCGGCCAAGGTTCGTGAAATCACCTTTCTCGGCAACCGCTGCCGCATGAGCTTCGAACTCGATCAACTGCCGGGTCACGCACTGCTGGCAGAACTGGCGCCGGAAGCCATGCCGCGCCTCGGCGCGCAGCAGATCATGGTCGCCTTGCCGCCGCGCAGCCTGCAGGTGTTTGCCTGATGAGCGCGAACATCGCGCTGCCGATACCGCACAAGCAGGTTCGGCAGACCTCCCGTGCCGAGATCGGCGACCGGGTGTTCGTGGTCGGCGGCAAAGTTCTTTTGCTGGTGTTGCTCGGCGTCGCGGTGTTGATGCCGTTGCTGGCGATTTTCTGGCGTGGCTTCAGTTCGGAGGCCGGGCAGGGCGGTGGTCTGGTGGCTGCGCGTGAACTGGTCACCAGTGCGAATTTCCACTGGTTGCTTGGCAATAGCCTGAAAGTGTCCCTCAGCGTCGCGGCGATTGTCGTACCGCTGGCCTACCTCTTTGCCTACGCTCTGCAACGCACCCTGATTCCGGGCAAAGCTATCTGGCGCGGCATGTCGCTGTTGCCATTGATGGCTCCGTCGATGCTGCCGGGCATTGCGCTGGTTTATCTGTTCGGTAACCAAGGCATGTTGCGCGGTTTGCTCTCGGACAATATCTACGGCTTCTGGGGCATTGTTCTGGGCGAGGTTATCTACACCTTCCCACACGCCTTGATGATTCTGCTGTCGGCGCTGTCCCTGGCGGATGCGCGACTGTTCGATGCCGCCTCCAGCATGGGCGCCAGTCCGGCGAAAGCCTTCCGCAGCATCACCTGGCCGGCGACGCGTCAGGCGGTGTTCGCCGCGTTCTGTCTTGTTTTCACTCTGACCATCACTGACTTCGGCGTGCCCGTGGTGGTCGGTGGCGACTATCAGGTGCTGGCGCTGGAAGCCTACAAAGCGGTGGTTGGTCAGCAACAATTCGGTCGCGGTGCATTGATCGGCATGGTCCTGCTGCTGCCGGCGCTGTTCAGCTTCGGGGTCGATGCGTGGTTGCGTCGGCGTCACGGCGATTCCATGAGCGGTCGGGCGCAGGTCTTCCAACCGGCACCATCGAAACTGCGCGACGGCTGCTACCTGGCCATCGTGCTGCTGATCTGCGCGGTGTTGCTGCTGGTGTTCGGCATGGCGGTGTTCTCGTCGCTGGTGAAGTTCTGGCCGTACAACCTGTCGCTGTCGCTCAACCATTACCAGTTCAACGATACGGCGGGCGGTGGTTGGCTGGCCTACGGCAACAGCGTGAAGATGGCCCTGTGCACGGCGTTGATCGGCAGCGTGCTGATCTTCACCGGCGCCTACCTGATGGAAAAAACCAAGGGCCAGCGCGGACTGAATCTGACATTGCGCATGCTCAGTTTCGTACCGATGGCGGTGCCGGGTCTGGTGCTGGGCCTGGGTTATGTCTTCTTCTTCAACCTCAGCGACAACCCGCTGCATGTGCTCTACGGGACCATGACCCTGCTGGTGGTCTGCACCATTGCTCACTATCTAACCACCGCGCAAATGACCGCGACCACGGCGCTGCGCCAACTCGACGCCGAGTTCGAAGCCGCCGCGCTGTCGCTCAAGGCGCCGCTGTACCGGCATTACCTGCGGGTCACCGTGCCGATCTGCCTGCCGGCGCTGCTGGATATCGTGCGCTACTTGTTCGTCTCGGCCATGACCACCGTTTCGGCGGCGATCTTCCTCTACAGCCCCGACACCATCCTCGCGGCGGTGGCGGTGCTGAACATGGACGACGCCGGCAACGTCGGCGGCGCGGCGGCGATGTCGACCCTGATTCTGTTCACCTCGGCGGGCGTGTCCCTGCTGCTGGCCTGGGCCTCGCGCGGTTTGCTGCGCCGCTCCCAAGCCTGGCGGCAGACCGCGCCCGGTCACTGATTCCACTCCCGCAACCTCAACTCAAAACAGGAAAAGATCATGTTCAAGCCCCTGGCCCTGGCCGCTGCTGTCCTCACCGCTTTCAGCCTGAACGCCTTCGCGGCGAAAACCGAGTTGACGGTGTACACCGCCCTCGAAGCCGAACAACTGAAGACCTACAAAGAAGCCTTCGAAAAGGCCAACCCGGACGTCGAGATCAAGTGGGTGCGCGATTCCACCGGCATCATCACCGCCAAACTGCTGGCCGAAAAAGCCCGCCCGCAGGCTGATGCCGTCTGGGGCCTGGCCGCGTCGAGCCTGGCGATTCTCGATCAGCAAGGCATGCTGCAAAGCTACTCGCCGAAGGACCTCGGCAAAATCGGCGGGAACTACCGCGACGCCGCCAACCCGCCAGCCTGGGTTGGCATGGACGTGTGGGCCGCGACCATTTGCTTCAACACCGTCGAAGCCGAGAAGCAGGGTTTGACCAAGCCCGTGAGCTGGCAGGACCTGACCAAGCCTGAGTACAAAGGCAAGATCGTGATGCCGAACCCGGCCTCGTCCGGCACCGGTTTCCTCGATGTCAGCGCCTGGCTGCAAACCTTCGGCGAGAAGCAGGGCTGGCAGTACATGGACGACCTGCACCAGAACATCGGCCAATACGTTCACTCCGGTTCCAAGCCTTGCAAACTGGCCGCGGCGGGTGAGTTCCCGATTGGTATTTCCTTTGAATACCCGGCTGTTCAGTTGAAGCGCCAGGGTGCACCGCTGGACATCATCCTGCCGAAAGAAGGCCTGGGTTGGGAGATCGAAGCGACGGCGGTGATCAAGGGCACACCGCATGAAGACGCGGCGAAGAAACTGGCAGACTTCTCGGCCAGCCCTGCAGCGATGGAGCTGTACAAAGAGAACTTCGCCGTCCTCGCTCAGCCGGGTATCGCCAAGCCGCAGACCGAATTGCCAGCGGATTACGAGCAGCGCCTGATCAAGAACGACTTCGCCTGGGCGTCGAAGAATCGCGACGAAATCCTGACCGAGTGGCGCAAGCGCTATGACGGCAAGTCCGAAAAAGTGGCTGCCAAGTAAGTAACTCGTTGGCCGAAGGGCCTCATCGCTGGCAAGCCAGCTCCTACAGGGTTCGTGGCGTTCACAAAACTTGTAGGAGCTGGCTTGCCGGCGATGGCGGCTTCAAATTCAGGACATCTCTTGATGACACAACACAACGACCTGCTGATCGTAGGCGCCGGCATCCTCGGTCTGTCCCACGCCTACGCCGCCGCCAGGCGCGGCCTCAAAGTCACGGTTTTCGAACGCAGCGAAACGCCCTTGGGCGCCTCGGTGCGCAACTTTGGCCAGGCCCTCGTCACCGGCCAGCCGCCAGGCCCGATGCTCGAACTGGCCAAAGCCAGCCGCGAAATCTGGGGCCAATGGGCGCAACTGGCCGGCCTGCAACTCAAGCGCAACGGCTCGTATTTGTTTGCCCGCACCGAAGCCGAAGAACACCTGCTGGAAGTATTTTGCGCCGGCCGCGCCGTGGAACACGGTTACCGCGTCGAGCTGCTGCGCGGTGCCGCATTGCGCGATCTGTACGGCGGCCAGTTCCGCCATCACCGCGCTGCGCTGCACGGGATGGACGATCAGCAACTGTATTCCCGCGAAGCGATCCCGGCGTTGATCGATTACCTGCGCCGTGAAATGAACGTCGAGTTTCACTTCTCCACCCTCGTGCGCGACATCGAACCGGGCCGCCTGCACAGCACCGCCGGCACCTTCAGCGCCGAGCACATCATCGTCTGCTCCGGTCACGATTATCAGACCTTGCTGGCCGAGCCGATTGCCGCGCTCAACCCGCAAATCTGCCGCCTGCAAATGCTCCGCGCCCGCCCGCAGATCAACCTTAATCTGCAACATGCACTGCTCACCGGTTTGAGTTGCGTGCATTACGGCGCCTTCGCCGATCTGCCGGAAGCAGCGGCAGTGCAGGCGCAAATCCTGCGCGAGCAACCGCACTTGCATGAAAACGGCATTCACCTGCTGATCAGCCCGACACCTCACGGCGAGCTGATCATCGGCGATTCCCACCACTACGGCAGTGATCCGTCACCGTTCAATGCCGAGCAGGTGGATGACTGGATGATCGAACTGGCCGAGCAGACGCTGGGATGCAAGGTGCAAGTGGTCGAGCGCTGGCAGGGTGTCTATGGTTCCCGAGGGCCAGGGCCGTTTTCGTTCCTGCGGCCGATGCCGGGCGTGAGCGTGGCACTGATGCACACCGGCGTCGGCATGAGTGTCGGGCCGGCGATGGCAGAACGTAATGTCGCGACGTTATTGGGAGAGCGTTGATGGACCGCAAGGCGCAAGTGATCGACGAGGTGTTTGGGTTGTATGAGCGCTTCGGCGACAGCGATTACATCGGCGAACCGGTGTCGCAGATCGAGCACATGTCCCAGGCTGCACAACTGGCCATGGCGGAAGGCTTTGATGATGAAGTGGTGCTGGCGGCGTTCTTCCACGACATCGGGCACATCTGCGTCGACAGCGCGCCGAACATGGGCGGTTTCGGCGTGGTCAGTCATGAGCGGCTGGGCGCCGATTATTTGCGGCGCGCAGGTTTCAGCGAACGCATGGCGCGGCTGGTGGAATATCACGTTCAGGCCAAGCGTTATCTGACACTCAAAACGCCTGGGTACTACGAGCGACTGAGTGAGGCCAGCCGTCGGACCCTGGAGTTTCAAGGGGGTGTGATGACTGCCGAAGAGGCCGAAGCTTTCGAGAAGGATCCGTTGTGCTCAGTCAGTTTGCGCATGCGGCACTGGGATGAACTGGCCAAGGAGATGTGGGTGCCGGTGATTGATCTCGACGTTTTGAAGGAGAAGGCGTTGCGGTTGTTGGCGGCGTAGGCACCTGGAACCGAGTTGCGCCCATCGCGAGCAGGCTCGCTCCCACAGGGGATTTGTGTCGGCCACAGATCCAATGTGGGAGTGAGCCTGCTCGCGATGGGGCCGGGTCTGACACCGCTGAGCTAAAGCTGCTGCGCCAACACCTCGATCTGCTCCTGCCGTTCCGCCTGATTCAACTTCGCGTGCGGATTCAGCGACGACCATTGCGGATGTGCCCGAGCCTTGTTCAAGGCTTCGGGCAGTTTGCCTTCGCGCCAGCTCTTGTCCTGTGGCGTGGCGACCTGGATGCTGTCCATCGCCGCATGCCCACGCGCATTCAGTGCCTGAAGCAACTGTCGCTGCCGCAATGCCAACAACCGCAACACGCTGTCATCGACCGTCAATTCACGCTGACCTTTGATCTTGCCCAGCAACCGGCTGCCGTAACTGCGCGCGGTTTGCAGGGCGCCACCGGCAATCGCGCCGGCCAGCGCCGCTGCGCCGAGGGTCAAGCCGCCGACCAGCAAATCCACCCCGGCTCCGGCGGCCGCACCCGCCGCGATGCCGCCGCCGACGCGCACGCCCAGTTGCTTGAGGGTTTCCGGGTTGAACAGATCATCGCCCCAGCGGCCGTCGAGCAACGGCAGATCACTGGCCGCCGCGTCTTGCAGGCGGAAGGCGTAGAGCTTGAGCAGCGCTTCGACACAACGCTGTTCCCGTTGGCGAACGGCTTTGCGCAGTTCGCTGATCGCCTGTTGTTCCTGCTCGGCATCGCTGGCCACGCTGCGCCGACACGCCGCACAATCGATCAACAATTCGGCAATTAACCGCGCCGCGCTTTGTTGCCGGGCCAGGCGCTGGGCCTGTTGATCGGCGATCAAACGTTCCAGTTGCTCGCGAGAATTTTCCAGCAGCAGCGCGAGGCTTTCATACAGGCGCCGCTCGCCATCTTCCGGCGGCGCCACGCTGTCGAAACGCACCAGGGCATGCAAGCCCAGACGCGCCAACGCTTCACGCCAATCCGGTTCGCGGTGGTTGGCGCTGCTGACGAAATTCAGCACCGGCAGCAGCGGTTTGCCGCAGCTGGCCAGCACTTCCAGTTCGTCGCGGTACTTGGAAAGCACTGGTTCGCGGGCGTCGATCACATAGAGGCCGGCGTCGCAGGTGAGCAGTTGCCGCAGCACCTTGGCTTCCTGTTCGAACCGCTGCCGCGCTTCACTGCCTTCAAGAAAGCGCGCCAGTCGCGCCGGACCGTCGAGGCGTTCGCCGGGACGCTCCAGGCGTTCGAGGTAGTCGAGCAGGGCGATGGCGTCTTCCAGGCCCGGCGTGTCGAACAGGTCGAGCAAGGGCTCGCCGTCCACCGATAACCGCGCGCCTTCGACGTGCCGCGTGGTGCTGGGGCGATGGGAGACTTCGCCGAAACCGACATCACGGGTCAGCGTGCGCAGCAATGAGGTTTTGCCGACGTTGGTGTGGCCGACCACGGCAAGCTTCAACGGCGCTTTCCACGGATTAGTCATGACCGGTCTCCAGCCAGTTCAGCGGCGCGCAATCGGCGAAGGGCAGCTCCAACTGTTGCAGCGCCACGTGCCAGTCGCCGAGGCGCTCGGCATCCAGCGCTTCGCCGGGCGGCGCTTGCAGCAACCAGACGCGGGTGGCGCTGGCGTTGCGGGCCAGTTCGGCGATCAGCGCGAGGCTGCCGCGGTCCGGCGAACGCCGTGGATCGCAGGCGATGGCCAGGCGGGCCGGGGGGAAACGGCTGAGTTGTTCCAAGAGTTTGTGGCGCGATTCGCGACTGTCGAGGATGCCCGCGTCGTTCACGGTTTTCGGCAGCGGTGGCGGCCATGGCCGTTGATCGTCCAGCTCGATGGCCACCAGTAACGCGCCGTCGCTTTGCAGTTCGCTGACGCCGCTTTCCACGTGATGAAGTTGCGCGGGGGCCGCATCGCTGATGCCCAGGCGTTCGCTGGTGGGCATCAGGCGTTCGCGCAGTTGCGCGTAGCCGGGCAGGTTCAGGTCCAGACGCAACATGGCGCGACCCCTTTTCCAGCGCCACAGGCACAACAGCGCCAACAACAACCTCGGTAAAACCCCGTAGACCAACAACACGCCCACCAGCCACGCGGCCCAGGCCTGACGAGCGCTTTCAATGTTCAGTGCGGCATCGCCACTGGCGCGGATCATTTCCACGGTGGGCACGCTGAAACCCAACAGAGCCGGCAGGGCGCCCAGAGCCTGGGTCATGACGACGAACGTGTCGCCGCCAAGGAGGGTGGTTTCCCAGACGAAGCCGTAGCGCCGGGTCGCCATCAGCATCAGCACAATCACCAACGCGCTGAGCATCGCCAGCAACCACAAGCCATTGACCAGCACGCCGAGCGCCCAGCGATTGAGCTTCTGTCGTTGCAGCAGCAACAGCAGGGCGGGCGCCAGTTGCGCGGCTTTGGCGTCGCGGGCGAGTTTTTCGCTGAGCCACAACCACAAGCGTCCCAGCGTCGCGCCGTGCTCACCGGCAAACACCAGTCCCAGCGCCCAGCTCAGCAGCAGAATCAGGTTCAGCCCGAGCAAGCTGCCCAAGGCCCAGAACACATTGACCGGCGTTTGTCCGTCGCCCAGCGCGGCAAACGCCAGACCGGCGCCGCTGACCACGGCCAGCACGGCCAACACCAACAGCGCCAGTCGTGCACCTTGCAGCCAATGCCTGAGGGCGTCGGTCAGTCCGTCGCGCTGGGCCAGCCATAAGGCGCGGCGCGAAATCCGTGTCGGCAGATCGCCGCCCGCCGTGCGAGCCAGTCGGTTGGCTTCCAGATCATCCAGAGGGCCGGCGTGTTCTTCGCGCAGGCGAATGGTTTCCGTCAACCAGAGGGTATTCAGTTCAGTCACGCGGCATCCCGTCGCTCAATTGAGTTGTGAGCATAACCGCTGTGGCGCTTGTCGGGGGGCTACGTTGCGAGAAGCCGAGCCTCTGGTATCCTCGCCGGCATGACTAAATCACTCCCCCTCAGCCTGATCGCAGCCCTCGGTGAAAACCGTGTGATCGGCGTCGACAACAGCATGCCCTGGCACTTGCCGGGGGACTTCAAATACTTCAAGGCCACCACCTTGGGCAAGCCGATCATCATGGGTCGCAAGACCTGGGATTCCCTCGGCCGCCCGCTGCCGGGCCGATTGAACATCGTGGTCAGCCGCCAGGCGGATCTGGTGCTCGAAGGCGCGGAGGTTTATCCGTCGCTGGAGGCTGCCGTGGTTCGCGCGGAAGAATGGGCGAAAGAGCAGGGCGTCGATGAGTTGATGCTGATTGGTGGGGCGCAGTTGTATGCGCAGGGGTTGGCGCAGGCTGATCGGTTGTATCTGACGCGCGTGGCACTGAGCCCGGAAGGGGATGCGTGGTTTCCGGAGTTTGATTTGAAGCAGTGGAAGCTGGTGTCGAATGTGCCGAATCCGGCGGAAGGTGACAAACCTGCGTACAGCTTCGAAGTCTGGGAAAAAGTCTAAAAGCATCGCCAGCAGGCTGGCTCCCACAGTGGGTTTGAGGTGAAACACAGATTGTGTGAACACCCAAAATCCCTGTGGGAGCCAGCCTGCTGGCGATGAGGCCAGATCAGGCGCTAAAGAACTTAAGCGTGAGCCAACTCCGCATGCTCATCCGCATCCAGCAAATCTTTATCGGTCTGCTGCATGATCTGGCTGGTAATCGCCCCGGCCGTGATCGAACCACTCACGTTCAACGCCGTACGCCCCATATCAATCAGCGGCTCTACCGAAATCAGCAACGCCACCAGTGACACCGGCAAACCCATCGCCGGCAGCACGATCAGCGCCGCGAACGTCGCACCACCGCCCACGCCGGCCACACCGGCCGAACTCAAGGTCACAATCGCCACCAGCGTCGCGATCCACAGCGGGTCGAGCGGGTTGATGCCCACGGTCGGCGCAACCATCACTGCCAACATCGCCGGATACAAACCCGCGCAGCCGTTCTGGCCAATGGTCGCGCCGAACGAAGCGGCGAAACTGGCGATGGATTGCGGAATGCCCAGACGGCTGGTCTGCGCTTCGATGCTCAGCGGAATCGTCGCCGCACTGGAGCGGCTGGTGAAAGCAAACGTCAGCACCGGCCAGATCTTGCGGAAGAACCGCAGCGGGTTGATCCCGGCTACCGACACCAGCACGCCATGGACTACAAACATCAGGCCCAGGCCAATGTAGGACACCACGACAAAACTGCCGAGCTTGATGATGTCTTGCAGGTTGGAACCGGCGACCACTTTGGTCATCAGTGCCAGTACGCCATACGGAGTCAGCTTCATCACCAGACGCACCAGACGCATCACCCAGGCTTGCAGGGTGTCGATGGCGTTGATCACTTTCTGACCTTTTTCGACGTCATCCTTCAGCAGTTGCAGCGCGGCGACCCCGAGGAATGCGGCGAAAATCACCACGCTGATGATCGACGTTGGCTTCGCACGAGCGAGGTCGGCGAACGGGTTCTGCGGGATGAACGACAGCAGCAACTGCGGCACATTCAAGTCGGCGACCTTACCTGCGTAGTCGGTCTGAATGGTTTGCAGACGGGCCATTTCCTGAGTGCCGGCCACCAGGCCTTCGGCGGTCAAGCCGAACAGGTTAGTCAAACCGATACCGATCAGCGCCGCGATAGCCGTGGTGAACAGCAGCGTTCCGATGGTCAGGAAACTGATTTTGCCCAGCGACGAAGCGTTGTGCAGACGGGCCACGGCGCTGAGGATCGAGGCGAACACCAGCGGGATCACGATCATTTGCAGCAACTGCACGTAACCGTTGCCCACCAGATCGAACCAGCCGATCGAGGCTTTCAGTACCGGGTTGCCGGCACCGTAAACGGTGTGCAAGGCGACACCGAACACCACGCCCAACACCAGGGCGAGCAGGACTTTTTTCGCCAGGCTAAATGTGGTGTGGCGGGTTTGCGCCAGGCCGAAGAGCAGGGCGAGGAACACCAGCAGATTGAGAATCAGCGGCAGATTCATTGGAACTCCCATTAGACATGTGCCAACTGCCTTCCGGGGCAGCTGCGAACCGGCAAGCCTAACAGCTTGATTTCCAATGAATTAATATCAAAAAAGTCTGATAACTGTCGTTTTTGGAATAAGCCGGTGTCGCTTACAGGAATGCAGCTGGCGCGATAGGTGCGTTGGCCGTCGCTGACAGACGGGGACTGTCACACTTATTTGTTAGCGTCGATGTCTTTAAATCAGGGAGATCTATCGATGAAGTTCGCACCGAAATTTCTGCTCGCTGCACTGTGCATTGGCCTCGCCGGCCAGGCCTTCGCTACGGATTTGAAGCACTGGCCAGCCGATCAGGCCAAGGCGCTGGATGCGATGATCGCGGCCAACGCCAACAAAGGTAACTACGCGGTGTTCGACATGGACAACACCAGTTACCGCTACGACCTCGAAGAATCGCTGCTGCCGTTCATGGAAAACAAGGGCCTGATCACCCGCGAGAAACTCGATCCCTCCCTGAAACTGATTCCGTTCAAGGACACCGCCGACCATAAGGAAAGCCTGTTCAGCTATTACTACCGCCTCTGCGAACTCGACGACATGGTTTGCTACCCATGGGTCGCCCAGGTGTTCTCCGGTTTCACCCTGCAAGAGCTCAAAGGTTATGTCGACGAGTTGATGGCGTCCGGCAAACCGGTGCCGGCTACTTATTACGAAGGCGACGTGGTCAAGAAGCTCGACGTCAACCCGCCGAAAGTCTTCACCGGTCAAACCGAGCTGTACAACAAGCTGATGGAGAACGGCATCGAGGTCTACGTGATGACCGCCGCATCTGAAGAGCTGGTGCGTATGGTCGCCTCCGATCCGAAGTACGGCTACAACGTCAAACCGCAAAACGTGATCGGCGTGAGCCTGCTGCTCAAGGATCAAAAGTCCGGCGAGTTGACCACGGCCCGCAAGCAGATCACCGCTGGCAAATATGACGAGAAGGCCAACCTGGGCCTGGAACTGACCCCGTACCTGTGGACCCCGGCGACCTGGATGGCCGGTAAACACGCGGCGATCCTGACCTACATCGATGAATGGAAAAAACCGGTACTGGTCGGCGGCGACACCCCGAGCAGCGACGGTTACATGCTGTTCCACGATGTTGACGTGGCCAAGGGCGGCATCCACTTGTGGGTCAACCGCAAGGACAAATACATGACCCAGATTAACGGCATGATGGCCAAACACGCTGCGGCCCAGGCCAAGGAAGGGCTGCCGGTGACGGCGGATAAGAACTGGGTGATCGTGACACCGGCAGAAATTCAGTAACCGCAACACCGATCAACTGTAGGAGCCGGCTTGCTGACGATAGCGGACTTTCAGACGAAGAATTTGCCGGCTGACACACCGCTATCGCCAGCAAGCCGGCTCCTACAGGGGTTTGCGTATAACGCAGATCAAACGACCGGCAAAAAAATGCCCCGCACTTGGCGGGGCATTTTTATTTCTGCGACTGACGCTTACAGCCCGTCAAGCATCGCCTTGTTACGCACAGCACCCTTGTCGGCGCTGGTCGCCAGCAGGGCGTAGGCTTTCAGTGCGGTGGTCACTTTACGTGGACGTTTCTCCACCGGCTTCCAGCCTTTCTGATCCTGCTCGGCACGGCGGCCGGCCAGTTCTTCATCGCTGACCAACAGGTTGATCGAGCGGTTCGGAATGTCGATCAGCACTTTGTCGCCGTCCTGCACCAGACCAATCGCGCCACCGGCAGCGGCTTCCGGCGAAGCGTGGCCGATGGACAGGCCCGAAGTGCCGCCGGAGAAACGGCCGTCGGTGAGCAGGGCGCAGGCTTTGCCCAGGCCTTTGGATTTCAGGTACGACGTCGGGTACAGCATTTCCTGCATGCCCGGGCCGCCTTTCGGGCCTTCGTAACGGATGATCACGATGTCGCCGGCCTTCACTTCGTCCGCGAGGATGCCGCGTACGGCGCTGTCCTGGCTTTCGAAGATTTTAGCGTTGCCTTCGAACACGTGGATCGACTCGTCGACGCCAGCGGTTTTCACTACGCAGCCGTCCAGCGCGATGTTGCCGTAGAGAACGGCCAGGCCGCCTTCTTTCGAGTAGGCGTGTTCGACACTGCGGATGCAGCCGTTTTCACGGTCGTCGTCCAGGGTTTCCCAACGGGTCGACTGGCTGAATGCGGTTTGCGTCGGGATGCCTGCCGGGCCGGCCTTGAAGAAGTGATGCACGGCTTCGTCGTCGGTCTGGGTGATGTCCCACTTGGCGATGCCTTCGGCCAGGGTCTTGCTGTGCACGGTCGGCAGGTCGGTGTGCAGCAGGCCGCCACGGGCCAGCGAACCGAGGATGCTGAAGATCCCGCCGGCGCGGTGTACGTCTTCCATGTGGTACTTCTGGATGTTCGGTGCGACCTTGCACAGTTGCGGTACGTGACGGGAAAGACGGTCGATGTCGCGCAGGTCGAAATCGATCTCGGCTTCCTGGGCGGCGGCCAGCAAGTGCAGGATGGTGTTAGTGGAACCGCCCATGGCGATGTCCAGGGTCATGGCGTTTTCGAACGCCTTGAAGTTGGCGATGTTGCGCGGCAATACCGACTCGTCGTTCTCGCCGTAGTAACGCTTGCACAGCTCGACGATGGTGCGCCCGGCCTGCAGGAACAGCTGCTCGCGGTCGCTGTGGGTGGCGAGGGTCGAACCGTTGCCCGGCAAGGCCAGGCCCAACGCTTCAACCAGGCAGTTCATCGAGTTGGCGGTGAACATGCCGGAGCACGAACCGCAAGTCGGGCAGGCGCTACGCTCGTACTCGGCAACCTTCTCGTCAGAAGCGCTGGAGTCGGCGGCGATCACCATGGCGTCGACGAGGTCGAGACCGTGGCTGGCCAGTTTGGTCTTGCCGGCTTCCATCGGGCCGCCGGAGACGAAGATCACCGGGATGTTCAGGCGCAGGGCGGCCATCAACATGCCTGGGGTGATCTTGTCGCAGTTGGAGATGCAGACGATGGCGTCGGCGCAGTGGGCGTTGACCATGTACTCGACGGAGTCGGCGATGATCTCGCGGCTCGGCAGCGAATACAGCATGCCGTCGTGGCCCATGGCGATGCCGTCATCCACGGCGATGGTGTTGAATTCTTTCGCTACACCGCCGGCGCGTTCGATTTCGCGGGCGACCAGTTGGCCCAGGTCCTTGAGGTGGACGTGGCCCGGTACGAACTGGGTGAACGAGTTGGCAATGGCGATGATCGGCTTTTTGAAGTCGTCATCTTTCATCCCCGTGGCGCGCCACAATGCGCGGGCACCGGCCATGTTGCGACCGTGGGTGGATGTTTTCGAGCGGTAATCAGGCATGAAGCACTCCGGGCGGCTAATCAGGTATCAAAAGGGAAGTGAGCTTCTATTGACGTCTGGAACACTCAGAAATGGCCGTGTGTCCGGAAGTTGCCGATAACTTTGCGGGATCGCCGCGCGCTTCAGCTTGAGCTCATAAACCCGCCGGGGGATGACTGGCGATGAATGTCGCGATTCTACACGGCTGGCGGCTGGAGGGAATGCCGGGAAGCGCTGATCCGGCGCCGGTGGCGTGCGCCGGATGACGACCGGCGCAAATCAACTCGCGTTCAGTGCCAGATTGCGCTGCATGATCAGCGCGTTCAAACCCAGGCCCGCGGCGCTAAGGATCAGGAAACACAAGGCGAGCGCCGTGGTGAGGTCTTCGGACGCGAGATTGATCACCACGCTGATCACGCCGCCGCACATGAAGATCATCACGCCGCCGACCGAGGAGGACGTACCGGCATCCTGTGGGTAGAGGGTCATGGCTTTGGAATTGGCGATAGGCCGGGCAATGGTGGTGCCGGCCGTGCAGATGAGCATGGGGATCAGCACCGCAGCGGCCGTCAGCCCGAATTGATTCGCCAGCCACAACATGACCAGCCCCGACAATGCGATCAGGCCGAGGCCGATCACTATCTGTGAATTGGCTGGCAGCCGGCGATGCAATGCGCTGGCAACTATCCCGCCGAACACATAAGCCACGCCATACAGCAACAATGTCCAGGCGAATTCGTAGGGCGTGAGTGCCAGGCGCTCCATGAAAATGATCGGCGACATGACGATGAATGAAAAATGGCAGGCGAAGGCCAGGGCCGAAATCAACCAGTAACCCATGAAGCGAAAATCCGCGCATAGCCGCCAGTAGGCACTGAAAAAGTGACCGGGCGCGGCATTGCGACTGCGCGGGGTTTCCTTGAGGAGCACGCCAGCCCTTATCCAGACGAAGACCGCCAGCGCGATAAAGACATAGAAGCTGCCATGCCAGTCCAGATGCATCTGCAACCAGGTTCCAAGCAGCGGCGATATGGAAATGAACACGCCGCCGCCGGTGGTCATCCAGATCCTCATCCGTTCCTGTTCCTTGCCGACGAACAGATCCTGAATCAGTGCCTGTGACAGCACAAAGGACCCGCAACCCACGGCCTGAATGACGCGAAATACCAGGAACCAGCCGTATTCGCTTGAAAGCAGACAACCCGTTGCACCGATGATCGAGATGGCGATGCCAGTCAGCAAAAGGGTTTTGCGCCCCCACAAGTCCGACAGCGGTCCGACCAGCACCACGGATAGCCCAAGGCCAATGGCAAACAGGCTGACCGAAAGGGCAATGTCGGACGCAGAGGTCAGGAAGTAATCAGAGAGCGCGGGAAAGGACGGGAGCACCACGTCCAGCGGGAAAACACCCAGTAGCGTCATC
This sequence comes from Pseudomonas sp. PDM03, assembly GCF_014852385.1. Taxonomy (NCBI): domain Bacteria; kingdom Pseudomonadati; phylum Pseudomonadota; class Gammaproteobacteria; order Pseudomonadales; family Pseudomonadaceae; genus Pseudomonas; species Pseudomonas sp. PDM03. Next base: position 149,243 of record NZ_JACVBM010000002.1, read on the forward strand.
GTCATCAATAGCAGGATGAGCGACGATTTTTTCGCGGTATGCGGGGAAGGGTTCATCAACAACGCTCTCGATCCGTGAGGGGTAGCCGAGAGTCGACTTGATGAATAGGGAAGTCAATGCAGGAGGTATGGGACTGTTCTCAGACCGTTGTAGGAGCGAGCCTGCTCGCGAAAAACGAGCAGGCTGCGGGGGGTGTCAGGCAGCCAGCGTTATCGTTGACGACCATCGCGAGCAGGGCTCGCTCCTACAGTAGTTCCGAGCGGTTAGCTATTCGGCAGCAACCGGCAGGTGATGCTTTTGATGTAGCGGGTTTCAGCAATCGCCGGGTGTACCGGATGATCCGGACCCTGACCGCCACGTTCCAGCATCTGGATGTTGCGATCCAGGTGGCGGGCGCTGGTGAGCAGGATGTTCTGCAGGTCATCTTCCGGCAGGTGCATCGAGCAGGATGCGCTGACCAGGATGCCGTCTTTGGTGAGCAGGCGCATGGCTTGCTCGTTGAGGCGACGGTAGGCGCCTTCGCCATTTTTCATGTCCTTCTTGCGTTTGATGAACGCCGGCGGGTCGGCCACGATCACGTCGAAACGCTCTTCGCTGGCTTTGAGCTCTTTCAGGGCATCAAACACATCGCCTTCGAGGCAGGTGATTTTCTCGGCGACGCCGTTGAGAGCGGCGTTGCGCTCGACGCCGTCGAGGGCGAAGGCCGACGCGTCGACGCAGAACACTTCACTGGCGCCGAATGCTGCGGCTTGCACGCCCCAGCCGCCGATGTAGCTGTACAGGTCGAGGACGCGTTTGCCTTTGGCGTACGGGGCGAGGCGTGCGCGGTTCATGCGGTGGTCATAGAACCAGCCGGTTTTCTGGCCCTGGATGACCGGGGCTTCGAATTTCACGCCGTTCTCTTCCAGCGCGACCCACTCCGGCACCAGGCCGAACACGGTTTCAACGTAGCGGTTGAGGCCTTCGGCGTCGCGGGCCGCGGAGTCGTTCTTGAACAGAATGCCGCTTGGCTTGAGCACTTGGGTCAGTGCTGCGATCACGTCATCTTTATGCGCTTCCATGGTCGCCGAAGCGATCTGCACCACGAGGATGTCGCCGAAACGGTCGACCACCAGGCCTGGCAGCAGGTCGGAATCGCCGTAGACCAGGCGATAGAACGGCTTGTCGAACAGGCGATCACGCAGGGACAGGGCGACGTTCAAGCGATGCACCAGCAGCGATTTGTCCAGCGGCAACTTGACGTCGCGCGACAGCAGACGGGCGCAGATCAGGTTGTTCGGGCTCATGGCGACGATGCCCAGCAGCTTGCCGCCGGCGGCTTCGAGGATCGCCTGATCGCCGGCCTTGAAGCCGTGCAACGGGGTGGCGGCCACGTCGATTTCGTTGCTGTAGACCCACAAGTGGCCGTTCCGCAGGCGACGGTCGGCGTTGGCTTTGAGGCGCAGGCTAGGCAGGGACATGACGTCGCTCCGGAAAAAAGAGCGGGAGTATAGCGTGTTGAGGGTGGCGGCGGGCCGGGTGGGCGATGAAACGCTGATGACGCCTTCGCGGGCAAGCCTCGCTCCTACAGGGGGACGCATTCCAAATGTAGGAGCGAGGCTTGCCCGCGAAGGCAATTTCAAATGCTCCACGGAAATGAAACTTTGGCCGATGTTGCCCGCCGGTGTGTCGGATCCAACTTTATAAAGGTTAGAATCGGCGCCTGTCCCAGAGTGTGTACTTATGTCCCAAGAGCTGACCACCGAACAGATCCAACAGTCCCTGCAAGGCATCAGCGTGCCGGCCCAGCCGCAGATCATGGTGGATCTGCAGATGGAGCAGTACATGCCCGACCCGGATCTGGAAGTGATCGCCAAGCTGATCTCCCAGGACCCGGGCCTCTCTGGCGCCCTGCTGAAAATCGTCAACTCGCCGTATTACGGCTTGAGCAACAAGATCGCCTCGATCCAGCGTGCGGTGAATCTGCTGGGCAGCCGTTCGATCATCAACCTGATCAACGCGCAGTCGATCAAGGGTGAAATGAACGATGACACCATCGTTACCCTGAATCGTTTCTGGGACACCGCTCAAGACGTGGCGATGACCTGCCTGACCCTGGCCAAGCGCATTGGCGTCCAGGCCGGCGATGAAGCGTATGCCCTGGGCCTGTTCCACGACTGCGGCGTGCCGCTGATGCTGCAACGCTTCCCGGACTACATGACCACGCTGGAAGAAGCCTACGCCAGCGCCAGTGCCGAATGCCGCGTGGTGGACACGGAAAATCGGGTGTTCAATACCAACCATGCGGTGGTCGGTTATTACACGGCCAAATCCTGGCGCCTGCCGGAGCATGTGAGCACGGCGATCGCCAATCACCACAATGCGCTGGCGATTTTCAGCGATGAGTCCTCGCGCAACAGCCAGCTGAAAAACCTGTTGGCGATCCTGAAAATGGCCGAGCATATTTGTGCGTCCTACCGGGTACTGGGAAACCAGAACGAGGACCATGAATGGAACACCATCGCGCCGCTGGTACTCGATTACGTAGGCCTCTCGGACTACGACTTCGAAACCCTAAAACAAACGATTCGCGACCTCGGCACTCACCGCTGAGTGCCGTCAGCGCCTGATTCGAGAGCACCATGCCTGAACTGCCGGAAGTCGAAACCACCCGCCGCGGTATTGCGCCGTACCTGGAAGGCCAACGCGTCAGCCGGGTGATCGTGCGTGACCGTCGCCTGCGCTGGCCGATCCCTGAAGACCTGGATGTGCGGCTCTCCGGCCAGCGTATCGTGCTGGTGGAGCGGCGCGCCAAGTACCTGCTGATCAACGCCGAAGTCGGCACGCTGATCAGCCACTTGGGCATGTCGGGCAATCTGCGCCTTGTGGAAGTCGGCCTGCCGGCCGCCAAGCATGAGCATGTGGATATCGAGCTGGAATCGGGCCTGGCCCTGCGTTACACGGACCCGCGACGGTTCGGCGCGATGCTCTGGAGCCTCGATCCGCTCAACCATGAGTTGCTGATTCGCCTGGGGCCGGAACCGTTGACCGACCTGTTCGACGGCGAGCGCTTGTTCCAGCAGTCTCGCGGGCGTTCGATGGCGGTCAAACCGTTCATCATGGACAACGCCGTGGTGGTCGGTGTGGGCAATATCTACGCGACCGAAGCGCTGTTTGCGGCCGGTATCGACCCGCGCCGTGAGGCCAAGAGCATTTCCCGGGCGCGCTATTTGAAATTGGCGATCGAGATCAAACGCATTCTGGCCGCTGCCATCGAGCGCGGCGGTACGACGTTGCGCGACTTTATCGGCGGCGACGGTCAGCCCGGTTATTTCCAGCAGGAGTTGTTCGTGTACGGCCGTGGCAGTCAGCCGTGCAAGGTCTGCGGAACAGAGCTGCGGGAAGTCAAACTTGGGCAGCGCGCCAGCGTCTTTTGCCCGCGCTGTCAGAGCTGATATTCCTGCGGTCTATAGTCAGTGTTCTCACTGCCTATTCGAAGGACCGTGCCATGAACCTGTTCCGAACCCTTGCCGTGGTTTTGCTGCTGAGTGCCGGTGCGCCAGCGCTGGCAGCAAGTACCGGCAGCGGTGACCCGCGCTACACCATCCAGAATCCCCCGGCGTACGCCATGCTCGGCGACTTGCTGATTGCCCGACCCTTGCTGGTCGTGGCAACGGTGATTGGCGCGGGGGCATTTGTGGTGTCGTTGCCGTTTACCGCGCTGGGCGGCAATGTCGGCGACGCGGGACAGGCGTTGGTGATCGACCCGGCGAAAGCGGCGTTCGTAAGGTGTCTGGGGTGTATCGGGGAAGGGTTTGAGCAGCGGGAGTGAAGCCTGAAAGCTTCGCGGGCAAGCCTCGCTCCTACAGAAGCAGCGCTAACGTTGTAGGAGCGAGGCTTGCCCGCGAAGGCGTCCTCACAGACGCCTCATGGCTCACGCCTTACCGGTAATCTTCCGGTACTTCTCCATCAACTGCTCTTCAGTCTCCGGATGCGCTTCGTCCAGTGGAATGCAATCCACCGGGCACACCTGCTGGCACTGAGGTTCGTCGTAGTGGCCGACACACTGGGTGCACAGGTTCGGGTCGATCACGTAGATCTCTTCGCCTTGGGAAATGGCGGCGTTCGGGCACTCGGGTTCGCAGACGTCGCAGTTGATGCAATCGTCGGTGATGATCAGGGACATGCTAACTCCAGCCGGGGCGGCAGGCCCGGGCGCTAAAAACCAATGCGCAATTGTGCCGCATTGGAGAGCGCAGTGCACGCGGGCGCGACGTTCTGTAGGAGCCGGCTTGCTGGCGATAGCAACACCGCGGTCAGTCTGAGACACCGCAGCGGTCCTATCGCCAGCAAGCCGGCTCCTACAGTCGGTATTATTTTTTAAATCGAAGTGTCAGGGCGTCCGCCACCGCAGGGTGGACGAATTTGGTGATATCGCCGCCCAACGCCGCGATTTCACGGACCAGCGTCGAGGAAATGAACGAATAACGCTCGGACGGTGTAAGAAACAGACTTTCCACATCCGGTGCCAACTGACGGTTCATGTTGGCCAGCTGAAATTCGTATTCGAAGTCCGAGACCGCGCGCAAACCACGCAGGAACACGTTGGCATTCTTCTCTTTGGCGAAGTGCGCCAACAGCGTCGAAAAGCCGACGACTTCAACGTTCGGCAGATGTTTAGTGACCTCGCGGGCCAGCTCCACACGCTGTTCCAGGGGAAACAACGGGTTTTTCTTCGGGCTGGCGGCGACGGCGATGATCACATGATCGAACAGGCGCGCGGCGCGTTCGACCAGATCGCCATGGCCCTTGGTAATAGGGTCGAAGGTACCTGGGTACAACACTCGGTTCATCGCGTCGTCCTGGCGGGAGTCCGTTGGGGAGTCGGATGGTATCGCAGCCTTCCCGGTCGGCCAAGTCGCCTGTTGGGTAAGAAAGCACTATAGACGATAGGAATATTCGCTCTTTTCATGGGTTTTTCAAACGTTCGGTCAACGAAGTCGCCAGTTGCGCCGTCAGTCCGTAGACCGACAATTGCGGGTTTGCGCCAATGCTGGTGGGGAACAGCGAGCCGTCGTGGATCGACAGGTTGCTGAGCTGATGATGCCGGCCGAGGCTGTCGGTCACGGCGTTTTTCGGGTCTTCGCCCATGGCGCAACCGCCCATCACATGGGCACTGCCCAAGCGTGTGCGATACAACTCAAGGCTCAGGCCGTCGATCAGCGTGCGCGCCTCGGCCAGGGTTTTCACATAGCGCGCATCGGCGTGCATCGGCATCACGGCGTTGGCGCCACCGGCGAACTGGATCTCGGCCATGCTGTGGAAGGCGCGGCGCAAACCGTCCCAGGCGTAGGGTGAAACCTGATAATCGAGCACTGGCGTGTTGTCGCCGCGCAATTCGACGCTGCCACCGGGGCTGTCCGGGTGAAAGCCATCGCGCAGCAATGCCAGCATGGCGTGGGTATGCGGCAGGTTTTCCATGTGTCGGGCGCTTTCCTGGCCAAAACCGCCGAGCAATGTGGCCGCCAGCGCCGGGTGCAGGGGGGGCACTTCGAGTTTGTAGGCCATCGGACCGGTGGTGCCGTCCTTCCATTGGAAATGGTCGGAATAGATCGACTGCGGCGCCCCGTAGAATGGGTTGATCACCTCGTCGAACAGCCCGGCGGACATGTTCACCAAATGCAAGAAGGTGCGCTTGCCCAGACGTTTGTGCGGATCGGGCGCGTCGGAGCGCAACAGCAACGCGGGGCTGTTGATACCGCCGCCGGCCAGCACGTAATGCCGCGCCTTGACCGTAATCGTCTTGCCCGTGGGCGCAACGCAACGATCATCCATCGCCACGCATTGCAGGCCGGTGACCTTGCCGTCCTTGATCATCAGTTTCTCGGCGCGGGCCAGGTAAAGCAGTTCGCCACCCTTTTCCAGGGTTGCCGGGATCGTCGTGACCATCATCGATTGCTTGGCGTTGGTCGGGCAGCCCATGCCGCAGTAGCCAAGGTTCCAGCAGCCGCGCACGTTGCGCGGGATTACGTGCCAGCTGTAGCCGAGCTGCTCGCAGCCTTTGCGAATCACGTCGTTGTTGGCGTTCGGCGGGACCATCCAGGGTGCGACGCCCAGACGTTTCTCCATTTTCTCGAACCATGGCGCCATCTCGGCCGGGCTGTGGCCTTTGACGTTGTGCTCCCTGGCCCAGTGTTCGAGCGTCGGCTCCGGCGTGCGGAAACTTGAGGTCCAGTTGATCAACGTGGTGCCGCCCACTGCGCGGCCCTGAAGGATGGTGATCGCGCCGTCCTTGCTCATGCGGCCGATGCCTTCCTGATAGAGGCTGGTGTAGGCCTGGTCTTCAAGCATCTTGAAGTCGCTGCTGGTCTTGAGCGGGCCTTCTTCGATCAGCAAGACCTTGTAGCCGGCGGCGCTGAGGATTTCAGCGGTGGTGCCGCCGCCCGCGCCGCTGCCGATGATCGCCACGTCCGCTTCGAGGGTCAGGTCCTGGGTCAGTTGCGAGCCGTTGTGGGTTTTCCAGCCACGGGCCATGCCTTCGCGGAACGGATCGGGTACGGGCATATTCGGGTTCTCTTGTTTTTATATTGAGAAATGTGTCGTTCATCAGATCGCCTTCGCGGGCAAGCCTCGCTCCTACACGGGGAGCGCGATCCCTGTAGGAGCGAGGCTTGCCCGCGAAGGGGTCAACTCGGTCTTAAACCGTCGGCGGCCCGGGATACCCACAATGCGCCCACGACTCAGCCCGGCTGTACCACGCCATCATCACCAGTTGCAGCAACGAGCTATGCCCCATGCGCAACAGACTCAACGAGCTGTTTTCCCAGCGATCAAGAAAGTGCCGGATCTCATCGGCACTGGCGTTTTCCCAGCTGCCCCAGATCCCGGTCAACGGCCCACGCGTCACGGCCATCCCCAGCACATCGAACAATTGCCGAGTGAGCTTGAGCATTTCCGGCGACAGGTGATTGAGGCCGTTATCCAGGCAGTGCAGGGTCTGGTCGAGCGCCATCGGCATTTTCCCGGCGACCACTGCGCCATCGAGCATCACCGGAATCAGCGCCCGCAAAAACAACAGATCGCCGCTGCGCAGGATCGCGAAACCGCTGGCCGGGATGCTCGACGAACACCCGCTGAGGCTCGCGCCGAGTCCGGCCGTGGCCAGGAACGCGCTCGCGCCAAGGCTGAATTTAAGCAGGCCGCGCCGTGACAGCGCGGGTGTATCGGACAGGCTTGGGCTCATTATTGTTATTACCCGGCGGTGAAGGTCGTTAGCGGATAAACAGCTTCTGGATCAGTTTCTGAATGGTTTTTCCGTACGGCGGGTAGATCAGTTTCGCCGCGTTGAAACGCTGTTTGATCAGCACACCTTTGGCCTTGCTGAACGTCAGGAAGCCTTCGTGACCGTGATAATGGCCCATGCCCGAGGGGCCGATGCCGCCGAAGGGCATGTCGTCCTGCGCGACGTGCAGCAACGTGTCGTTCAGGCACACGCCTCCGGAATGGGTTTCATGCAAGACGCGGTTTTGTTCGCGCTTGTCGTAGCCGAAGTAATACAGGGCAAGTGGGCGAGGGCGACTATTGATGTAGGCAAACGCTTCATCCAGATCCTTGTAGGGAACGATCGGCAGCAGCGGACCGAAGATTTCGTCCTGCATCACCATCATCTCGTCGGTGACGTTCAGCAGCAGGCTGTGGCTCATGCGTCGGCCCTGGCCCTGGTCGAACAGCGGAATCAGCAGCGCGCCCTTGCTGGTGGCGTCGCTGATGTAGCCGTTGAGCCGGGACAGTTGTCGGTCATTGATGATCGCGGTGTAGTCCGGGTTGTCAGCCAATGTCGGATAAAATCCGCGAACCGCCTGACGGTAGGCTTCGATGAAAGAACCCACGCGGTCTTCCGGCACCATTACGTAGTCCGGGGCGACGCAGGTTTGCCCGGCGTTGAGCGTCTTGCCGAACGCAATACGTTCGGCGGCGTCCTTCAACGGCACATCACGAGAGACGATGGCCGGGGACTTGCCGCCCAGTTCCAGCGTTACCGGCGTCAGGTTCTCGGCTGCCGCGCGCATCACGTGTTTGCCGATGCTGGTGGCGCCGGTGAACAGCAGGTGATCAAAACGCAGGCGGGAGAACGCCACGCCGATATCGGCCTCGCCGAGCACCACGCAAACCAGGTCTTCGGGGAAGATCCGGCCCAGCAATTCCTTGAGCAACAGACCGGTGGCGGGGGTCGATTCGCTGAGTTTGAGCATCACCCGATTGCCCGCCGACAACGCGCCAACCAAAGGGCCGATGGCCAGAAACAGCGGGTAATTCCACGGCACGATCACCCCGACCACGCCCAGCGGCTGATAAACGACTTTCGCCGAGGCCGGCTGAAAGGCCACGCCGACCTTGCGTCGTGAAGGTTTCATCCAGCCTTTGAGGTGCTGACTGGCATAGTGAATGCCGTGCAGGCTGGGCATCAGTTCGGCGAGCAGGGTTTCATCGGCGCTGCGGTGGCTGAAGTCCTGGTTGATCGCATCGATCAGGGCCTGACGTTCATTGCTCAACAAATCGCGCAGGGCTTTGAGCCATTGAAGTCGCTGGGCGGCGGGCGGCATCGGGTTGGCGGCATAGGCTGCGCGCTGGTCGTCGAAGCGGTTTTGAAGTTCCTCCAGGGGCTGCTGCAGGTTCTGCAGGTAGGCGATGTCAGCAGTCATGGTCGGCTCCGGATTTATTGTAGTGAGGAACTTTTTAGAGTCTATGCTCTAGAAAGTCAAATGAGATCCTGACATCGCGTTGTTTTATCCGCTCGCGGTTAGGTCGTAAGATGCCCCTCAACGCACTCTGAATTAAAGCTCAAGCCATGGCCCCTCGGATCAAAACCAGCGAGCGCATCGTGCAGAACAGCCTGGAGCTGTTCAACCAGCAGGGTGAGCGCAGCATCAGCACCAACCACATTGCGGCCCACATGGACATTTCTCCGGGCAACCTCTACTACCACTTCCCCAACAAGCAGGCGATCATCGCCGTGTTGTTCAGTGAGTACGAAAGCCTGGTGGACAGCTTTTTGCGCCCGCCCCAGGGGCGCGCCGCGACGGTTGAAGACAAGCGCTTCTACCTTCAGGAGTTGCTGGCGGCGATGTGGCGCTACCGGTTTTTGCATCGTGATCTCGAGCACTTGCTCGACAGCGATCCGGAACTCGCCGCCCGTTATCGGCGCTTTTCCCAGCGCTGCCTGATCTATGGCACGCACATCTACGCGGGATTCGTCGAGGCCGGCATCCTGTCCATGGATAAGGTGCAGATTGAATCCCTGACGCTCAATGCGTGGATCATCCTCACATCCTGGGTGCGTTTCCTGTGCACCACGCGGGAAAATTCCAATCACCTGAGCGAGCAGGCGATCAAGCGCGGCGTGTATCAGGTGCTGGTGCTGGAGGCCGGTTTCGTCACTGATCAGTCTCGCGATGCGGTGAACGCGCTGTACGAGGAGTTTTACGTGCCGCTGGCCCAGGCGCTGGAAGAAGTGCAGTAGGATTCAAAATCGACCATCTCACAGGAGCCCGTTATGCCCATTGCGCAACTGATCAGCCCGCAAGCACTGGACCTGAAAAAGGACCAGCCGGGGTTGGTGATTCTTGATTGTCGTTTTGCCCTCGAAGACCCGGACTACGGCCAGCGCAGCTATGCCGAAGGGCACATTGCCGGGTCGAGCTTCGCCGATCTTGAGCGTGATTTGAGCGGGGCGGTGGTCAAGGGCCTGACCGGGCGTCATCCGTTGCCGCAACCTGTGGACTTGATCGAACGCCTGCAAGCCTGGGGCATCAATGCCGACAGCGATGTAGTTTTGTACGACGACGGCCCCGGTGCCTACGCGGCGCGGGCGTGGTGGTTGCTGGCCTGGCTGGGCAAGCGTGACGGCGTGTTTATCCTCGATGGCGGGCTCAAGGCCTGGCACGCGGCGGGTTTGCCCTTGAGCCTTGATGCGCCCGGTATTGAACGTGGCACCTTCGCGGGAACGCCGGACAATACGCTGCTGTTGAGCGCCGAACAGCTTCAGCACCGTCTCGGCCAGCCCGATTTGACCTTGCTCGATGCCCGCGCCTTGCCGCGCTTCAAGGGTGAAGTGGAGCCGATCGACCCGGTTGCCGGGCACATTCCCGGCGCGCAATGTGCGGCGTTCACCGACAACCTGGGCAGCGACGCGCGTTTTCTGCCGGCCGATCAGCTCAAGCAGCGCTTTGCCGCGAAACTCGGTCAACGTTCGCCGACCGATCTGGTGGCGTATTGCGGTTCCGGCGTGACGGCGTGCCATAACCTGTTCGCCTTGTGCCTCGCGGGATATCCGTTGGGTTCGTTGTATGCCGGCTCGTGGAGCGAATGGATCAACGACCCCGCGCGTGGCATCGCCACCGGCGAATAAACACAAATCCCTGTAGGAGCCGGCTTGCCGGCGATAAGGACGCCACGGTGTTTCAGACAGACCGCGTTGCCCCAATCGCCAGCAAGCCGGCTCCTACAGAAGTGCTCTGCGATACGCCCCCGGCCCCACCCCGTAAACCTGCTTGAACTGTCGACTCAGATGACTCTGGTCGGCAAACCCCAGTTGCGTCGCCACTTCCAACGGCAAACAGCCGCCCTGCAACAACGCCCGCGCCCGAGCGATGCGCTGCTGCATCAACCAGGTGTGCGGTGGCATGCCGGTGGCGCTGCGGAACACCCGGGCGAAATGAAAGGGCGACAGATTGACCGCTGCCGCGAGTTCTTCCAGTGACGGCGGCGCCGCCAATTGCGCTTGCAGCAGTTCCTTGGCCTGCGTCACCGCCCGGTGTTCCTTGCCGGGTTTGCCGGCATCCGGAACGGCGGCGTGACGTTGCAGCAGCGACAACATCATCTCTCGCCAGGCGGTCTGCTGTTGCAGGGCGGTGGAGGGCGTTTCGAGCAGGCGATGCAGTTGGCAGAAGCCCTTCACCAGGTCCGGATCGCGATACAGCGTGGCGCCAAATGCTGGCAAGTTGTGGGTCGGCAGTTCCAGCTCATCGAGCAGTGACAGAATCTGCCCGCTGTCGGGATAAAACGCCCGGTACAACCAACCGTCTTCCGTGCCTTTGTGGCCGGTGTGCAACTCGTCGGGGTTGATCAAAACGAGCGTGCCGCTGCCCGCCAAGTGTTCGGCGCCGCGATAGCGGTAACGCTGGGCGCCGGCCATGATCATGCCGATCACGTAACCGTCATGCACATGCGGGGCGAAACGGTGTTCGATGTAGCGTGCGGACAACAACTCGACCCCGGCCAAAGGCGCCGTTTGCCAGAAACGGATCGACTCGCCCTGATCGATGTCCATCGGTTTACCCGCGACCTGCAGCGGCCAGCCATTGCGGGATGCGCCGTTCCAGGTAGTAACCCGGCTGCCGGAACGAGCCATCGACGAAGCCGACATGCCCACCCTTGGCTTGCAGTTCGAATTGAGTGCTGGCGGACAGTTCCTCGGCTTGCGGCAGGCTGTGAGGAAATACGAACGGGTCGTCGGCGGCCTGAATGATCAGCGTCGGCGTGCGGATTTCGCCCAGAAAGTAGCGGCTAGAGGCGCGGCGATAGTAATCCTGCGCATCGGTGAAGCCGTGCAACGGCGCGGTCACCCGGCCATCGAAGTCCCAGAACGTGCGCATGTTTTCCAGCGAACCCAGCGCGGCCAATTCCGCCAGGCCATCCTCGCGCCCGTCATGCTGAAACTGCCGCTGCTTGTTCTTGATGTAGGCGACCATTTCGCGCATGAAGTGCGCCTGATACACCTTCGAGAAACCCTGGCCGATGCGGTCGGCGCACTGATCGAGCCGGAACGGCACCGACACCGCCACGGCGCCCAGCACGCCACTGTCGCTGCCGGTCTCGCCCAAGTGTTTGAGCAAAACGTTGCCGCCGAGGGAATAACCGACCGCATACAGCGGTGCGAGTGGTCGCTTGGCCCGCAGGTGCTTGATGGTTTCGGCCAAATCTTCGCTGGCGCCGGAATGGTAGCTGCGCGGCAACAGATTCGGTTCGCCGGAGCAACCGCGCCAGTTCAGCGCGACGCTGGCCCAGCCTTGGTCGCCCAAGGCTTTTTGCACGCCGGCCACGTACGGCGAATTGGAAGACCCGGTCAGGCCATGCAACACCAGCACCAGCGGTGCATCGGCGCTGTGTGGGCCGTGCCAGTCCAGGTCAAGAAAGTCGCCATCTTCGAGCCACAAGCGTTCGCGTTCGCGCTCGATGTGCGTGGTTTTGCGCCAAAGCGGTCCCCACAAGGTCTGCAAGTGCGGGTTGCCGAGGCCAAAGGCAGGGGTGAAGCGTTCTGACGGAAAAGACACGATTGCTCTCGATGCAGCGGTGCGCAACCTGTGCGCACCTTTTCAGGCCGGTCGGTTAACCGGCGATCTCTGCCATACGTTGCCACAACGAGTAGTAGACGCGCCCGGATTTCTGCTCACGGTGCAGGCGCCAGTTGGCCGGCAGGCCAAGCGTCGAGGGGGCGGTTTCGCTTTCGGTGTACACCCATGCATCGTCCGCCAGCCATTGGCGCTCTTCGAGCAGCGTGCAAACGGCGGGCAGCAGGTTTTGGTTGAACGGCGGGTCGAGGAAAACCACGTCGTAAGCGCTCGCGGTCTGGGTCTCCAGATAGCGCAAAGCATCGGCCGTCTGAATCTGGCCTGTGGTGCAGCGCAGGGTGCCCAGATGTTCCTTGATGCTTGAGACCGCGATATTGCTGGCGTCCAGCGCCTGGCCCATCGCCGCACCACGGGACAGCGCCTCAAGGAACAGCGCACCGCTGCCGGCGAATGGATCAAGTACCTTGGCACCGGCGATGTAAGGCGCGAGCCAATTGAACAGGGTTTCACGCACCCGGTCCGGTGTCGGGCGCAGGCCCGGAGCATCGGGGAAACTCAGCTTTCGGCTGCCCCATTCACCGCCGATGATGCGCAGTTGGTTCACGCCGTTGTGCACGTTGTGAACAGGTTTTTTAGGACGAGTGGCCATTAATGCTCCGGAACCCCGAGCGGCTGCTCGGCAGGTTTATCAGTAGGGGCCGGTAACGGCTTTTGCGGCACGGTCGGGCCAGCGCTGACGATGACCATTTTATCCGTGCTCAGGTGTTTGTTCAGTGCGGTTTTGACTTGTTCCACAGTCAGGCTCTGGGACTGCTGCATGAAGTCCTCCAGATAGCTCAACGGCAGATTGTAGAAACCCATCGCGCCGAGCTGTCCGACGATGTCGGCGTTGCTGGCGGTGGACAGCGGGAAGCTGCCGGCCAGTTCACGCTTGGCGTCATCGAGTTCTTTTTCGGTCGGGCCGGTTTTAAGGTAGTCGGCGAGCACGTCCTGCACCAGTTTCAGCGTGCCTTCGCTCATCTCGGCGCGGGTTTGCAGGTTGATCATGAACGGGCCACGCGCCTGCATCGGGGTGAAACCCGAATACACGCCGTACGTCAGGCCGCGCTTCTCGCGCACTTCACTCATCAAGCGGGTGCCGAAGCCACCGCCGCCGAGGATCTGGTTGCCCATGGACAGGGCTGCGTAATCCGGATCGTCACGGTCGATGCCCAGTTGCGCAAGCATCAGGTTGGTCTGCTTGGACGGAAACTCGATGTGGCCGATGCTGGCTTTCGGTTCTTCAGGTTGCGGCAGTTTCGCCAGCGCCGGGCCTTTTGGCAGCGCACTGGAGACTTGCGCAGCAATCGCCTCGGCTTCGGCGCGGGACAGGTCCCCCACCAGCGCTATCACCACGTTGCCGGCGGCGTAGGCTTTTTCATGGAACGTCTTCAACTGAGCCAGGGTGATGGCTGGTACGGTTTTCGCCGTGCCATCGCTGGAATGCGCGTACGGGTGATCGCCGTACAAGCGGTTCATCAGCTCGATACTGGCCAGTTTGCCGGGGTTCTGTTTCTGGTATTCGAAGCCGGCGAGCATCTGGTTCTTGATGCGCGCAAACGAATCGGCGGGGAAGGTCGGTTTGCCGACAACTTCGGAGAACAGCTTCAACGCAGGCTCGCGTTTGTCGGCGGCACTGAGGCTGCGCAGCGACGCCAGCGCCATGTCCTTGAACGCACCGTTGCCAAAGTCGGCGCCCAGGCCTTCGAAGCCTTGAGCGATAGCGCCGACATCTTTGCCGGCCACACCTTCGTTGAGCATCGCATTGGTCAGCACGGCCAAGCCCGGCGCATCGCCGTCCTGGCTGCTGCCGGCGGCGAAGATCAGGCGCATGTCGAACATAGGCAGCTCGCGGGCTTCAACGAACAGCACCTTGGCGCCTTCGGCGGTGTTCCAGGTTTGCACGTTGAGCGAGCGGCGGCTCGGTGCCTTGCCGTCGAGTTCGGCCAGCGATTGCAGTTTCTGGCTGGACTTGGCCTTGTCGAGGGCTTCGCTGGCGCTGGAATGGTCGGTCTTCAGGAAATAGAAGGCAGCGGAGCCAATCAATGCGACAGCGACCAGGCCGATCAGGGCCAGACGTGGTTTTTTACGCTCACTCATGAGTCGTCTCCAGTGGCAGGACATGGGCGACGCTGAGACGTTCGCGGGTGAAATACAGCTTGGCGGCTTTCTGGATGTCTTCTGGCGTGACGCTTTCCAGTTCAGCCAGTTCGGTGTCCATCAGCTTCCAGGACAGGCCGACGGTTTCCAGTTGGCCGATAGCGGTGGCCTGGCTGGTGATCGAGTCGCGCTCGTAAACCAGGCCGGCGATTACTTGAGCCCGCACGCGCTCCAGCTCTTCGGCGGACGGCGCGGTGGTTTTCAGCTGTTCGAGCAGCTTCCACAAACCGGCTTCGGCCTGGGCCATGGTTTTGTTTTTCTGGGTGTTCGGCGATGCCGACAGGGTGAACAGGCTGTCGCCGCGAGTGTAGGCGTCGTAGCTCGACGAACCGCCGGACACCAGCTCTTCGCCGCGCTCCAGTTGCGTCGGGATGCGTCCGCTGTAGCCGCCGTCGAGCAGGGCCGAGATCAGGCGCAAGGCGTTGACCGAACGCTTGTCTTCGGCAGTGGCGATGCTCGGCACGTTGAAGCCCAGCATCAGGCTCGGCAGTTGGGTCTGCACGTGCAGCGTAATCTGCCGTTCGCCGGGCTCGGCCAGTTCGACCGGTTTTTTCGCCGGTGGCACGTCGCGTTTGGCGATCGGGCCGAAGTAGCGCTGGGCCAGGGTTTTCACTTCGTCCGGGGTAACGTCACCGACCACCACCAGCGTGGCGTTGTTCGGCACGTACCAGGATTGGTACCAGTGGCGCAGCTCTTCGACTTTCATGCGGTCCAGGTCAGCCATCCAGCCGATGGTCGGCGTGTGGTAACCGCTGGCCGGGTAGGCCATGGCCTTGAAGCGTTCGTAGGCCTTGGACATCGGCTTGTCGTCAGTGCGCAGGCGACGTTCTTCTTTAATGACTTCGATCTCGCGGGCGAACTCGTCGGCCGGCAGGCGCAGGCTGGCCATGCGGTCGGCTTCGAGTTCGAAGGCCACGCCCAGGCGGTCGCGGGCCAGCACCTGATAGTAGGCGGTGAAGTCGTCGCTGGTGAACGCATTCTCTTCGGCGCCAAGGTCACGCAGGATCAGCGAGGCTTCGCCGGGACCGACTTTCTCGCTGCCCTTGAACATCATGTGTTCCAGGGCGTGGGACAAACCGGTCTGCCCCGGCGTCTCGTAGCTGGAGCCGACCTTGTACCAGACCTGGGAAACCACCACCGGCGCGCGATGGTCTTCGCGCACGATGACCTTCAGGCCATTGTCGAGGGTGAATTCGTGGGTGGGTTGCGGATCGGCAGCAAAGACTGAAAGTGGCAGACAAACTGTGCTGAGCAGCAGGCCTGCAGCGCGGCGGGCTAGAGCATTCATTCGTTTTTAAACCTGTTGAGCTGCCCGCTTGGTCTTAGCGTCGGCGGGCGAGAGGGTGCTAGGATACTGATCCGTTTTACTGGCGGCCACGCCTATCAGGCCTTTGCGTTTGATCAGGTTGTATGGGTTTGCGGCAGAAGGTTGGAATTTATCAACTAAACTCTGCTTTTTCGCCGATTTTGCCGCGTTAGTCCTTCGTGAAATCGTTTCTGTGAGGTGCCACTTGCACCTCTACAAAATGTTGCGCGTGAACAAGCTGGGTCAATCGCAGTCTGTTCTGCATCGAATATTTATTTGCCGAGGCGCCCTTTGGCGCGTCGCTACCGTGAGATAGCCGTCCTCCATGTTTGGTTCCAACGACGACAAGAAAGCCCCAGCTGCGGCTGGCGAGAAGAAAAGCCTGTTCGGATGGCTGCGCAAAAAGCCGCAGGAAACCGTCGTCGAACAGCCACAGCCCATTCCTGAGCCGGTACCTGCACCGGTAATAGATGAAGCGCCGGCACCGGTTGTCCTGCCGATCGCCGAGCCGGTGTTGCAAACGGTGGTTGAGGCGCAACCTGACGTCATGGCTGAACAGCCGCCGACGCCTGCCGCCGAGCCGTGGCTGACCTTGCCGGTAGCGGAAGAGCCGGTATCGTTGGTCGAAGACGAACTGGCGCCGCACATTACGCCGCCGATTCCAGCGCCGAGTGCGTTTTCTCCTGCGCCCGTTCAGGTGCCAGTGATTGAGCCAGTTGTTGTGGCCGAACCTGCGCCGGTTATTCCTGAGCCTGTGATTCCAGCCTTTGTTGCGCCGGCTGCTCCAGTTGTTCAAGCACCAGTGCCTGCGCCGGTCGTTGCACCCGTCGCCCCCATTGCCGCCGCGCCCGTCGTGCCGGTCGAAACACCCGCCGAGCCTGTGCGTACCGAAGAAACCAAAGCCGGTTTTTTCGCCCGCCTCAAGCAAGGCCTGTCCAAGACCAGCGCCAGCATTGGCGAAGGCATGGCGAGCCTGTTCCTTGGCAAGAAGATCATCGATGACGAGCTGCTCGAAGACATCGAAACCCGTCTGCTGACCGCCGACGTGGGCGTTGAAGCGACTTCGGTGATCATCCAGCGCCTGACCCAAAAGGTTGCCCGCAAAGAGCTGGCCGACGCCGACGCGCTGTACAAGTCCCTGCAGGCTGAACTGGCGGCGATGCTCAAGCCGGTCGAGCAACCACTGAAAATCACCTCGCAGAACAAGCCGTTCGTGATCCTGGTCGTGGGCGTCAACGGCGCCGGCAAGACCACCACCATCGGCAAGCTGGCGAAGAAGCTGCAACTCGAAGGCAAGAAAGTCATGCTGGCGGCGGGCGACACCTTCCGCGCCGCCGCAGTCGAGCAATTGCAGGTCTGGGGCGAGCGCAACAAGATTCCGGTGATCGCCCAGCACACCGGCGCCGACTCGGCTTCGGTGATCTTCGACGCTGTGCAAGCCGCCAAGGCCCGCGGCATTGACGTGTTGATCGCCGACACCGCCGGTCGCCTGCACACCAAAGACAATTTGATGGAAGAGTTGAAGAAGGTTCGCCGGGTCATCGGCAAGCTCGACGCCGACGCGCCGCACGAAGTGCTGCTGGTGCTCGACGCCGGCACCGGGCAGAACGCGATCAACCAGGCCAAGCAATTCAACCAGACCGTCGAACTGACCGGCCTGGCGCTGACCAAGCTCGACGGTACCGCCAAGGGTGGGGTGATTTTCGCCCTGGCCAAGCAGTTCGGCTTGCCGATTCGCTACATCGGCGTCGGTGAAGGCATCGATGACTTGCGTACCTTTGAAGCAGAACCCTTTGTCCAGGCACTGTTTGCCGAGCGGGAGCGTTCATGATTCGTTTCGAACAGGTCGGTAAACGCTACCCGAACGGTCACGTCGGCTTGCATGAGCTGAGCTTTCGAGTCCGTCGGGGCGAATTCTTGTTTGTAACCGGCCATTCCGGCGCCGGTAAAAGCACCTTGTTGCGCCTGCTGCTGGCCATGGAGCGTCCGACCACCGGCAAATTGCTGCTGGCCGGTCAGGACCTCGGCACCATCAGCAACGCGCAGATTCCTTACCTGCGTCGGCAGATCGGCGTGGTGTTCCAGAACCACCAGTTGCTGTTCGATCGCACGGTGTTCAACAACGTGGCCCTGCCGTTGCAGATTCTTGGTTTGTCCAAGGCCGAAATCGCCAAACGTGTGGATTCGGCACTGGAGCGCGTGGCACTGTCGGACAAAACCGATCTGTACCCCGGCGATCTGTCCACCGGCCAGCAACAGCGCGTAGGTATCGCCCGCGCCATCGTTCACCGCCCGGCCTTGCTGCTGGCGGATGAGCCGACCGGTAACCTCGACCCGCGCCTGGCGGCCGAGATCATGGGCGTGTTCGAAGACATCAACCGTCTGGGCACCAGCGTGCTGATCGCCAGTCACGACCTGGCCCTGATCGCGCGCATGCGTCACCGCATGCTGACTCTGCAACGCGGCCGACTGATCGGTGACGGGGAGGCTGGGGAATGAGTGCGACACGCAGCCCTAAAGTTTCCGAACGCGTGGCGCCGAAAGCCGCCGATCCGCAACCGCAGAAGAAAAAACACGACGATGACGACGGTCCGGACTTCGCCACGCTGTTCCGCGCCTGGATAGAAAGCCATCGCGCCAGTCTGCTGGACAGTCTGCGGCGCCTGGGCAAGCATCCCATCGGCAGTTTCTTCACCTGCATGGTGATGGCGGTGGCCCTGAGTTTGCCGATGGGCCTGTCACTTCTGCTAAGTAACGTCGAACGTCTCGGCGGTTCCTGGCAGCGCGCGGCGCAGATTTCCCTGTACCTGCAACTTGAGGTCAGCCCGGCTGAAGGCGAATCGTTGCGCGATCAGATCAAAGGCATTCGGGGCGTAGCTGATGCCGAATATGTCGGTCGTGATCAGGCGCTGGAAGAGTTTCAGCAACAGTCCGGCCTGGGCGAAGCGTTGAAGGAACTGCCGGAAAACCCGCTGCCAGGCGTGGTGCTGGTGACACCGAACGAAGTCGACAAGCCCGCGCTTGAAGCATTACGACAAAAACTTTCCGAGCTGCCGAAGGTACAACAGGCGCAACTTGATCTAGTCTGGGTCGAGCGTCTGGCAGCCATCCTCAAGCTGGGTGACCGTTTTGTCTTCGGTCTGACCGTGCTTCTGATTTCTGCATTACTTTTGGTGATAGGCAATACCATTCGTCTTCATATTGAAAACCGCCGCACAGAGATAGAAGTGATTAAACTCGTCGGCGGCACTGACAGCTATGTGCGCAGGCCCTTTCTATATATGGGCGCGTTGTATGGCTTCGGTGCGGGGATACTTTCCTGGGGCGTATTGGCGTTTGGCCTGAACTGGCTGAACGAGGCTGTGGTTGGACTGGCCGGTTTGTATGGCAGTAATTTTGCGCTGGCCGGAGTGCCAGTTGCCGACGGTCTGTCTCTCTTGCTTGGCGCGGTGCTGTTAGGGTATATCGGTGCATGGATTGCAGTCGCACGCCACCTGAGGGAGCTTGCGCCTAAGTAGTATCATTTTGCTCGTATTGACCTTTCAGCGTTTATGGGAACTTGTCTTTTGGTTTCCGGTCAATTTTCGCAGTGCTGAACTGCACGAGTTTGTAAGACGGAGGTTTTTTCGTATGACCAATTCTTTGCAACCTGCATATGCTCTGGTCCCGGGTGCGAACCTGGAGGCCTACGTGCACACCGTGAACAGCATCCCATTGCTGACGCCGGAGCAGGAGCGTGAACTGGCCGAGAGTCTCTACTATGAGCAGGATTTGGGGGCGGCTCGGCAGATGGTGCTCGCCCACCTGCGTTTTGTCGTACATATCGCCCGTAGCTATTCCGGCTACGGTCTGGCCCAGGCTGACCTGATCCAGGAAGGTAACGTCGGCCTGATGAAGGCCGTGAAGCGCTTCAACCCGGAAATGGGTGTGCGTCTGGTGTCGTTCGCTGTGCACTGGATCAAGGCGGAAATTCACGAGTTCATCCTGCGCAACTGGCGCATTGTGAAAGTCGCGACCACCAAGGCCCAGCGCAAGCTGTTCTTCAACCTGCGCAGCCAGAAGAAACGTCTGGCGTGGCTGAACAACGAGGAAGTCCATCGTGTGGCGGAAAGCCTCGGCGTAGAGCCGCGGGAAGTGCGCGAGATGGAAAGTCGACTGACCGGCCATGACATGGCCTTCGACCCGGCCGCAGAAGCGGACGACGACAGCGCTTTCCAGTCGCCGGCCAACTATCTGGAAGACCACCGGTACGACCCGGCCCGTCAACTGGAAGATGCCGACTGGAGCGACAACTCCAATCACAACCTGCACGAAGCGCTGGAAGTGCTGGACGACCGCAGCCGTGACATCCTTTATCAGCGCTGGTTGGCTGAAGAGAAAGCCACGCTGCACGACCTGGCGCAGAAGTACAACGTGTCGGCCGAGCGTATTCGTCAGCTTGAGAAGAGCGCGATGAACAAGCTCAAGTTGTCGATCGCCGCCTAAGCTGCGTGAAGGCAATAAAAAACGCCCCGATCATTGATCGGGGCGTTTTTGTTTGTGCTCACTATTCCCCTCCTCACACCAAACCACTGTGGGAGCGAGCCTGCTCGCGATAGCGGTTTGTCATTCAACATTGATGTTGGCTGATACACCGCTATCGCGAGCAGGCTCGCTCCCACAGGGTTCAGCAGTGTGCGAAAGATCGTGGTTATTGTGCCCAAGGCGCCCGGCGTGAATCGTTGAGCCCCAGCAGATAACTGTCGCCCCCCAACTGGCTCATCTGCTGCCGAATCCACCCGGCGCGACGTGCGACGTAATTCGTCGGGTGACTCGCGCTCCACACCCGTGGGTTAGGCAATACAGCCGCCAGATAACTGGCCTGCTGCCGGGACAGCGACTTGGCGCTCACGCCAAAGTGATGCCGAGCCGCCGCTTCCGCGCCAAACACCCCGTCATCCCACTCGACGCTGTTCAGGTACACCTCAAGAATCCGCTGCTTGGGCCAGATTACTTCGATCAGCCCGGTAAACCAGGCTTCCAGACCTTTGCGCAGCCAGCTACGGCCGGACCATAAAAACAGGTTTTTCGACACTTGCTGGCTCAAGGTGCTGGCGCCGCGAACCGACCCCCCCAGCTCGTTGTGCGCCAGGGCTGCGCGGATCGCGCCGAGGTCAAAACCCCAGTGCTCCGGGAATTTCTGATCTTCACCGGCAATCACCGCGACTTTAAGGTCGTCGGAGATTTCATCCCAGGGTTTCCAGGTGCGTTGCAGGTCGATGGGCTCGCCGTCGAACCAGGATTCGATCTTGCGCTCGACCATCAGCGTCGTGCCCGGTGGCGGTACCACGCGGAAAATCAGCACCAGCAATACGCTGCCGCCCGCGAACCAGAGCACGGCCTTTGTAAATCGTCGTAAAAATAAACGCAGCATAGAGATGGCTTGGCCGAACCCATTGAGCGGGCCATTATACAGACCCTGTTGATCGAGTCTGACTGGAGTTCTTCATGCTGCGTGGCTTTCTGATGCTGGCCGCTTTCTTCGGCTTCACCGGCGTTGCCCTTGGCGCATTCGCCGCCCACGGCTTGAAAAGCCGCCTGACGCCTGAATACCTGGCGATTTTCCACACCGGCGTCACCTACCAATTGGTGCACACCTTGGCGTTGCTGGGTGTGGCGCTGCTTGCCACGCAGATTCCGGGTCGTTTGATCACGTGGGCCGGCGCCTCGTTTGCCATTGGCATCCTGCTGTTTTCCGGCAGTTTGTACCTGTTGACCCTGACCGGTATCAGCAAGCTCGGAATCATTACCCCCTTCGGTGGCCTGGCATTCCTGATTGGTTGGCTCTGCCTGGGCCTTGCCGCCTGGCGGTTGAGCTGACCGGGTGGTCCATTTCATGACGAATGGCTTGGGTCGCCAAGACTGATCGGGCTAGAATGCCAGCCCCTAAAAATGATGGCGGCATCCGGCATGCGCATTCAGTTGAACGGCGAATCCCTTGAACTGCCCGACGGTGAAACCGTTGCGGCCCTGCTGACCCGTCTGGAATTGACCGGACGCCGGGTAGCGGTCGAACTCAATCTGGATATCGTCCCGCGCAGCCAGCATGCGGACACCACATTGAACGATGGCGATTCCGTCGAAGTGGTACACGCCATCGGCGGCGGCTAGTCGCCCGGCCCGCAAGGGCACAGAATTCTGCAAGAACCTCACCCCTACAGAGGATTTCCCATGAGCATCGTTCGTAGCGACAAGCCCTTCGTCCTGGCCGGTCGTACTTACCAGTCGCGTTTGCTGGTAGGCACCGGCAAGTACCGCGACATGGAAGAAACCCGCCTGGCCATCGAGGCCTCGGGTGCCGAGATCGTCACCTTCGCCGTGCGCCGCACCAACCTCGGCCAGACCCCGGGCGAACCGAACCTGCTCGAAGTCCTGTCGCCGGATCGCTACACCTTCCTGCCTAACACCGCCGGTTGCTTCGACGCTACCGAGGCTGTGCGCACCTGCCGCCTGGCCCGTGAGCTGCTCGGTGGCCACAACCTGGTGAAGCTGGAAGTGCTGGCGGACCAGAAAACCCTGTTCCCCAACGTGATCGAAACCCTCAAGGCCGCCGAAGTGCTGGTCAAGGAAGGCTTCGACGTGATGGTCTACACCAGCGATGACCCGATCATCGCCCGTCAACTGGCGGAAATCGGCTGCATTGCGGTCATGCCGCTGGCCGGTCTGATCGGCACGGGCCTGGGGATCTGCAACCCGTACAACCTGCAGATCATCCTCGAAGAGGCCAAGATTCCTGTGCTGGTGGATGCCGGTGTCGGTACCGCTTCCGACGCCACCATCGCCATGGAGCTGGGTTGCGAGGCGGTGCTGATGAACTCGGCCATCGCCCATGCCCAGCAGCCGATCATGATGGCTGAAGCCATGAAACACGCCATCGTTGCAGGCCGCCTGGCCTACCTCGCCGGCCGCATGCCGAAAAAACTCTATGCCAGCGCCTCTTCGCCGCTGGATGGTCTGATCAAGTAAGAGCCATTGATGACTGAATCAAACGACACGCCAATCCAGACGGAAGAAGGCGACGAGCGCCAACACCGCCGCATCAAGAGTTTCGTGATGCGCGCCGGGCGCATGACCGAAGGCCAGCAAAAAGGTCTGGAGCAGGGCACGCCGCTGTTCGTGCTGCCATTGGCCGACGCGCCGGTGGACTTCGACCAGGTGTTCGGTCGCTCGGCACCGCGTTCGCTGGAAATCGGTTTCGGCATGGGCCATTCGCTGCTGGAAATGGCCGCCGCTTCGCCGGAACAGGATTTCATTGGCGTGGAAGTGCACCGTCCGGGTGTGGGCGCGCTGCTCAATGGCGTGCTGACACAGGGCCTGACCAACCTGCGGGTCTACGATTGCGACGCGATCGAAGTGCTCAACCGTTGCGTGGCCGATAACAGCCTCGATCGCCTGATGCTGTTTTTCCCGGACCCATGGCACAAGAGCCGCCACCACAAGCGTCGTATCGTTCAGGCGTCGTTCGCTGAACTGGTGCGCAGCAAGTTGAAGGTCGGCGGTATTCTGCACATGGCCACCGACTGGGAACCGTACGCCGAGTACATGCTGGAAGTGATGAATGTCGCGCCGGGTTACCGCAACCTGGCCGAAGACGGCAAGTGCGTGCCGCGCCCGGCCGAGCGCCCGATCACCAAGTTCGAACGCCGTGGCGAACGTCTTGGGCATGGCGTGTGGGACCTGAAGTTCGAAAAGCAGTCCTAAGCCCTACGCAATAAACCTGTAGGAGCCGGCTTGCTGCGGGCGGCGTTCCGACGATGGAGTGTCAGTCAACATCAATGTGTCTGACACTCCATCGCCAGCAAGCCGGCTCCTACAGGTTTTTTTGTGTCCGGAAATCAGCGGCGGTCGGCAACTACGCCGATGAGCACCAGAACCACCAACAACACCGGCGCCAGGCTGTAGTTGTTGAACTGGCTCAAACCACGAACGATCCACGGTGTGGCGTAGATCAGCGCGGCACCGCTGCCGATCATGCACACCAGCGCGAGCAACGGGACGCGCAAAGCGCCGGCGATGCTGCCCAGGCGTTGATCGATCCAGGCTTTGATGTCCGCGCCGAACAGCACCAGCAAACAGCCCACCAGCGCCAGAGAGATTTCCGACAGGTTACTGCGGCTCCAGCGGGAGACGGTGGCGAGCAGGTCGAGTATCAAATCCATTCGTTTTCCCTTACGGCTGAAATCAGCTCAGAAATGTTTGCAGCAAGTCATTGAGGAACAATTGCCCGCGCTCGGTGGCCGCCAGGCGTGACGGTTCGACCTGCAACAGGCCGCTTTGTTCGGCTTCGCGGCGGCCTTCGGCGAGGCTTTCCAGGCTCAGCCCGGTGCGCTCCGGATACAGCCGCGATTCCACGCCATCAGTCAGGCGCAAAGCGTTCATCAGGAAATCGAACGGCAGTTCATCGTTGGTCAGCGCTTTCTCGCCAGCCTTGAAGCTTTTCGCCGGGTTCAGGTAATCCTTCGGCAGGCGCGTCTTCCAGGTGCGCACGATGCGCCCGTCCGGATGACTGAGCTTGCCGTGGGCGCCGGCACCGATGCCGATGAAGTCGCCGAAGCTCCAGTAATTGAGGTTATGCCGCGCCGGACGACCGGGCAGGGCATACGCCGAGACTTCGTATTGCGCGTAACCGTGTTCGGCGAGCAGCGCCTGGCCGGCTTCCTGAATGTCCCACAGCGTGTCGTCTTCCGGCAGCACAGGCGGCTGGTTCCAGAACACCGTGTTCGGCTCCAGCGTCAGCTGATACCAGGACAAGTGGGTCGGCTTCAGGGCGATGGCCTGGCGCAGATCACTCAGGGCGTCGTCCAGCGACTGATCGGGCAAACCGTGCATCAAGTCCAGGTTGAAGTTATCGAACCCGGCCTGGCGCGCCATGCCGGCGGCACGCACCGCTTCATCGCCGTTGTGAATCCGCCCCAGAGCCTTGAGTTTCTCTTCCTGAAAGCTCTGGATGCCGATCGATAGCCGATTGATGCCCAGCGCGCGGTAGGCGACGAACTTTTCTTGCTCGAACGTGCCCGGATTGGCCTCCAGGGTGATTTCAATGTCGCTGGCAAACGGAATCCGTTGCTCGACGCCTTTGAGCAGGCGGCCCAAGGCTTCGGCGCTGAACAGGCTCGGCGTACCACCACCAAAGAAGATCGAGCTCAACTCGCGGCCGTAGACCGCGTGCAGATCCTGATCAAGGTCCGCCAGCAAGGCATCGACGTACTCTTCTTCCGGCAGCACGGGGCTTGCGGTGTGGGAGTTGAAGTCGCAATAAGGGCATTTGCGCACACACCACGGGATGTGGATGTACAGCGCCAGGGGCGGCAGCACGGGAAGCGCAGCCCGAGGCGATTGTGCGCCGCCGCCGTAGATCAGCGGTGGCGCGGATGATTCACGGGTCATTTCAAGCCCAGACGCTGGCGCAGCAGATCCATTGCACGGGCGCGGTGGCTGATGAGGTTCTTGTCGCTCGGGCTCAGCTCCGCGCTGGAGCAATCGCGCTCTGGCACCCAGAACAGCGGATCGTAACCGAAACCGTGCTCGCCACTGGCTTGGGTCAGGATGCGCCCATGCCACAGCCCTTCGCAGAGGATCGGCAGCGGATCGTCAGCGTGACGCACCAGCGCCAGTACGCAGACGAACTGCGCGCCACGCTCGGCTTGCGGCACGTCTTTCAAGGCGTCGAGCAGTTTGGCGTTGTTCGCCGCATCGCCTTTGCCGTCAGCGTAACGAGCCGAGTAGATCCCCGGCGCGCCGCCAAGGAAATCCACCGCCAGCCCGGAATCGTCGGCCAACGCCGGCAGGCCGGAAATGCGCGCGGCATTGCGGGCCTTGAGAATGGCGTTCTCGACAAACGACAGACCGGTTTCTTCAGGCTCGACGCTGCTGAACTCGCCGATCGAGCGCAGATGCACCGAGTCGCCGAGCATGGCCTGGAGTTCCTTGAGTTTGCCGGCGTTGTGGCTGGCCAGTACGAGTTGCGTGAAATTCATCATTGGCCGGGGAAAAGCTCTTGTTGGAAACTGATGGTGTTGGTTTTGTCGCCGGTCTGCACTTTGATATCGAAGGTGCGGACTTCCTGCTGCTCCACAGGGTATTGCGCAATGTAGTAGATCGCGCCTTGTTCGGTGATCTGCTTGAATTTCAACGGCACACTTTGGCTGGTGAGGTCTTTGACCGTGCCGCTGACGTTAGAGATCAGCGGTTTGCCATCCTTGATCACTGAGACGTTGATCACGCCCTGGTTCTTGCTGCGGATCAGTTCGGCCGATTTGGCGATGTCCGGTGTCAGGAATGTGGAGTTGAAGGTGTTGTAGTGAACCGTCACATCACCGAAGGTTTCCTTGCGCTCGCCCTTGATGACGTCGGCGGCCATGGCGGTAACGCTCAGGCAGGCAGTGAGTAGAAATAACGCTAGACGACCCATGATCGTTCTCCTTGAAATAGGGTGGTTCAGACCGCGACCTTGTGATCCTGCAGTCCTGGACTGCTGACGCGGTAAATACCGATCTCACCTAACAGATTAGGCCATAGCTTACTGGCCCACCCGTGCCGATGCTGTTGATCCACGGCAAGCCGATCAATGACCTTGGCTTCACGTTCGCGGCAAAGTGCTTCAAAGTCTTCGAAAGTGCAGAAGTGGATGTTCGGCGTGTTGTACCAGGTGTACGGCAGAAACTCGGACACCGGCATCCGGCCCTTGCTCGCCAGGTACCAGCGGCAGCGCCAGTGACCGAAGTTGGGGAAGGTGATGATGCATTGGCGACCGACCCGCAGCATTTCGTCGAGGATCTTGTCCGGGTAGTGCACGGCTTGCAGCGCCTGGGTCATGACCACGACGTCGAAACTGTTGCTGGCAAAGTTGCCCAGGCCCTTGTCCAGGTCCTGCTCGATCACGTTGATGCCCTTGGCCACGCACTCGGCGATGTTGTCCGGGTCGTTTTCCAGGCCGTAGCCGGTGACTTGCTTGTTGTCGCGCAGCCACGTCAGCAGCTCGCCGTCACCGCAACCGAGGTCAAGCACGCGGCTGCCGGCGGGGATCCATTCCTGGATGATTTCCAGATCAGCTCTCATGGCTTTCTCACAACGTAATGCGGTTCATGTAATTGCCGAATGCCTGCAGATAGCGCGGGATCGGAATCAGGAAGGCGTCGTGGCCTTGCGGGGCGTCGATCTCGAGGTAGCAGACGTCTTTCTTGGCCGCCATCAGCGCGTCCACCAGTTCCCGCGAGCGGGCCGGGGAGAAGCGCCAGTCGGTGGTGAAGGACATCACGCAGAACTTGGCCGAAGCGCCGGCGAAGGTTTTCGCCAGGTCATCGTCGAAGTTTGCCGCCGGGTCGAAGTAGTCCAGCGCCTTGGTCATCAGCAGGTAAGTGTTGGCATCGAAACGCCCGGAGAACTCTTCACCCTGATAACGCAGGTAGCTTTCAACCTGGAACTCGACGCTGTGGAAGTCGTAGTTGAGCTTTTCGCTCTTCAGGCCGCGACCGAATTTTTCGCCCATCGAGTCATCGGACAGATAAGTGATGTGCCCGACCATCCGCGCCAGCATCAAGCCGCGCTTGGGGATCACGCCCGCTTCCTGGAACGAACCGCCGTGGAATTCGGGGTCGGTGAGGATTGCCTGGCGCGCCACTTCGTTGAAGGCGATGTTCTGTGCCGACAGTTTCGGTGCCGAGGCAATGGCCAGGCAGTGACGAATGCGATCCGGGTAGGTGATGCTCCATTGCATCGCCTGCATGCCGCCGAGGCTGCCGCCAATCACGGCGGCCCATTGGCTGATGCCGATCCGGTCGGCCAGGCGCGCCTGGCTGTGCACCCAGTCCTCCACGGTCAGCACCGGGAAATCGGCGCCGAATGGCTTGCCGGTTTCCGGGTTGACGCTGCTCGGGCCCGTGGAGCCGTTGCAACCGCCGAGGTTGTTCAGGCTGACCACGAAGAACTTGTTGGTGTCGATCGGCTTGCCGGGGCCGATGCAGCTGTCCCACCAACCGGGTTTGCGGTCGTCGGGGCTGTGGAAACCGGCGGCGTGATGGTGCCCGGACAAGGCGTGACAGATCAGCACGGCGTTGCTCGCCGTGGCGTTCAGCGTGCCGTAGGTTTCGTAAATCAGGTCATACGCTGGGAGCGAACGGCCGCAGGCCAGGGCCAGGGGTTCACTGAAGTGCGCCACTTGCGGCGTCACCAGACCAACAGAATCGGCGGGAAAGGCAGTTGGCATCGACCCTGCTCTCGTTGAAATGAGGCGTAAGTCTAAAGACCGGTGGGGTTAGCGGCAAGCAAAGGCCGGGCCTGATTTCATTCTGTCAAACCGGGTTGCCTTCATCGCGAGCAGGCTCGCTCCCACATTGGAATGCTTACCCCTGTGGGAGCGAGCCTGCTCGCGATGAACGATGACGCGGTCTTAGATCAAGCCGAGCAGCCCTTGAGGCATCAGGGCAAAGTACGCCAGTCGCGGAATCAGCCAGCTTTGCAGCAACTGGATCACGATAAACGCGAAGATCGGCGAAATGTCGAGGCCGCCCAGGTTCGGGATGATCCGGCGGAACGGGGCCAGTACCGGTTCGGTAATCTGCGCGACCAGTTCGGCGCCCGGATTGTGGCTGCCCGGCGCGACCCAGGACAGAATCACGCTGATGATCATCGCGTAGAACAGAATGTTCAAAAACAGCGAGAACAGCGCAATCAGCGCCCACGGCACCAGCAGCACCCAATCGACCATGAAGCCTTTGAGCGACACGATGACCGCAATCAGCAGCATCTGCACGATCAGCGCCAGCACCAGTGACGACATATCCAGCCCGAACATGCTCGGGATGACCCGGCGCAGCGGCTTGAGCAGCGGCTGGGTGGCCTTGACGATGAACTGGCAGAGCGGGTTGTAGAAGTTCGCCCGGACCAGTTGCAGGATGAAGCGCAACAGCACAATCAGCAGATACAGGCTGCCCAGGGTCTTGATGATGAAAATGGCAGCGTCGTTGAGTCCTAGCATCATTTATTCCTTTGTAAGGGCTGATTAGCGACCGAGCTGCTCAGCCATCTCGGCCGAGCGGTGCGCAGCGGCGCCGAGTGCTTTTTCTACCAGCGCTTCGAAGCCGCCAGCCTGGAACGATTTGATTGCAGCTTCTGTGGTGCCCGCCGGCGATGTCACACGGCGACGCAGTTCAGCCGCGTCGACATCGCTGGCAACCGCCATGTGTGCGGCGCCCAAGGCAGTTTGCAGGGTCAGTTGGGCAGCGATGTCCGCCGGCAGGCCGAGCTTCACGCCGGCGGCGGTCATGGCTTCGATCAACAGGAAGAAATACGCCGGGCCCGAGCCGGAGACAGCGGTGACGGCGTCCAGTTGCTGTTCTTCATCCAGCCACAAGGCGATACCCACGGCCGACAGCAGTTCTTGCGCCTGTTGGCGTTGTTCTGCGGTGACTTCGGCGGTGGCGAACAAACCACTCACACCCTGACGCAGCAGCGCCGGGGTATTGGGCATGCAGCGCACGATCGGTTGCGCGCCGAGCCAGTTGTTCATGCTGGCGCAGGTGATGCCGGCGGCGATGGACACTACCAGTTGATCCGGTTTCAAGCTCGGGCGAATCGCTTCGCACACGGCTTTCATCGCTTGCGGTTTGACTGCCAGAACGACCACGTCGGCGCCTTGAATGGCCTCGGCGTTGTCAGCGAATACTTCGATGCCGTGTTCGGCGTTCACTTTGGCACGGGTTTCTGCGCCCGGATCGCTGGCGCGGATCTGCGCGGCGTCCAGACCTTTGGCGCGCAGGCCGCCGATCAGGCTGGCGGCCATGTTGCCGGCACCGATAAAGGCAATACGAGTTTTGCTCATGTCAGTTCCTTGTAGAGAAGTAGGCCAGCCATTTCATGGTTGACCATGCACTTGTTGAGAGCCGCGGGCGCCGAACAGGGCTGTGCCGATACGGACCCAAGTGGCGCCCATGGCGATGGCCGACTCAAGGTCGTGGCTCATGCCCATGGAAAGTGTGTCGAGCGGCAGGTTCAGGCTGGCTTGCAGGCTTTGCACGGCAGCAAAAGCGGCGTCCTGGGCGGCCCGATCTTCCGTTGGCTCGGGAATCGCCATCAGCCCGCGCAGCTTGATGCGCGGCAGTTCGCTGATGGCGTTGGCCAGGGCCGGCAGGTCGGCCGGGGTGCAACCGGATTTGCTGGCCTCACCGCTGACATTGACCTGGATGCAGATGTTCAGTGGCGGCAGATCGGCAGGGCGTTGTTCGGACAGGCGTTGTGCGATTTTCAAGCGATCCACGGAATGCACCCAAGCGAAGTGCTCGGCGATAGCGCGAGTCTTGTTCGATTGAATGGGGCCGATGAAGTGCCAGATCAAGGGCAGGTCGGCCAATTCGAGCTGTTTGCCCAAGGCTTCCTGCAGGTAGTTCTCGCCAAAGTCGCGCAGGCCGGCGGCATGCGCTTCGCGCAGGGCCTCGGCGGGCTTGGTCTTGCTCACGGCCAGGAGCTGGACGCTGTGTTCGTCACGATGGGCGGCGAGGGCGGCAGCCCGGATGCGTGAACTAACCAGTTCAATGTTGTCTGCTATCGTGGACATTCAAGAGGCGCCAGCGGGTCTGAGGTTGGCGGCATTCTACTGGAATTGAGGAGTGCTATGGATATCACTGAACTGCTGGCGTTCAGCGCCAAACAAGGAGCGTCCGACTTGCACCTGTCGGCAGGCCTGCCACCGATGATTCGCGTCGACGGCGATGTGCGGCGCATCAATCTGCCAGCCCTGGATCACAAGGAAGTTCAGGAGCTGGTCTACGACATCATGAACGACACCCAGCGTGTGGATTTCGAGAAACACCTGGAAACCGACTTTTCCTTTGAAGTGCCCGGCGTTGCGCGTTTCCGGGTCAATGCGTTCAACCAGAACCGTGGCGCCGGCGCGGTGTTCCGGACCATTCCATCGAAGGTCCTGAGCATGGACGACCTCGGGATGGGGGAAGTGTTTCGCAAGATTACCGATTCCCCCCGTGGCCTGGTGCTGGTCACCGGCCCGACCGGTTCCGGCAAATCCACCACCCTGGCGGCGATGATCGACTACCTGAACAACCATCGTCATCACCACATCCTGACCATTGAAGACCCGATCGAATTCGTCCACGAATCGCGCAAGTGCCTGATCAATCAGCGCGAAGTCCATCGCGATACCCGCAGCTTCGCCACAGCCTTGCGCTCGGCGTTGCGGGAAGACCCGGATGTGATTCTGGTGGGTGAGATGCGTGATCTGGAGACTATTCGCCTGGCGCTGACGGCTGCCGAGACTGGCCATCTGGTGTTCGGCACGTTGCACACCACGTCGGCGGCGAAAACCATCGACCGGATCGTGGATGTGTTTCCGGGGGATGAGAAGTCGATGGTGCGTTCGATGCTGTCCGAGTCGCTGCTGGCGGTGGTATCGCAGACGCTGGTGAAGAAGATCGGTGGTGGGCGGATCGCGGCGCACGAAATCATGCTGGGAACGTCGGCGATCCGTAACCTGATCCGCGAGGACAAGGTGGCGCAGATGTACTCGTCGATTCAGACCGGTGGGAATCTGGGAATGCAGACGCTGGATATGTGCTTGAAGGAGTTGGTGACCAAGGGTTTGGTCAGCCGCGAGCATGCGCGGGATAAGGCGCGGTCGCCGGATAACTTCTGACTGGGATTTGTAGCGCTTTCAATGACGCCATCGCGAGCAGGCTCGCTCCCACATTGGAACGCGATCAACTGTAGGAGTGAGCCTGCTCGCGATGGGGATATCACGGTCAAAAAAATCCCGGATCAGGCCCGGGATTTTCAAATCAACGCTGAACAACCTGCAGCGTGTTCTTCTCTTTAGGCAGAACCCGCTTGGCAACCACGTAGTGGCTTTCCCAGTACGGTTTCTTCAAGGTGTCGATGGTCACCGACTTGCCACGACGTGGTGCGTGGATGAAGCGGTCGTTGCCCAGGTAGATGGCAACGTGATTGACCCGGCGGCTCTTGATGTTGAAGAAAATCAGGTCACCCGGCTTCAGGTCGCCGCGTTCGACTTTCTCGCCATGACCACTGGCCATGGCGTTCGAGGTGCGCGGCAGGTCAAATGTGGCGTCGTTGAACGCGTATTTCACCAGGCCGCTGCAATCGAACCCTTTACTTGGGCTGCTGCCGCCCCAACGGTAAGGTGTACCGAGGACGTTGACGGCACGGCTCAGCACATTGCTGCTTTCCTTGGTCGCCATCGGCGGGACAAGCTTGCTGTTGGCTTTGCTCAGCGAAGTCGGTTGCTTGGCAGTTTGTTTGTTTTTGCTCGAAGGAGCAGAAACATGGGATTTTGGGGTGTAACCATTAACGTTAGGAAGACGTTGCTCACGATTGGTGGCGTGGGCGGCCAGTGGCATCAAAAGGCAAATGGTTAGCCATGTCTTGAAAAATGGACGCATTAGGCAAGGCTCGTGTTGGTTAGCGCGAAACTTTATAACAGCTTTTTTTGTCATTCCGAGGCCGTTGGTCGATTCAACCTGGCGGTCAACGGAGCCCAATACGCGGCAAATAGACGCAATTGTCGGACAGAAGTCAGGTGCTATAAGGGTTTGACGGGAGACACGGTAGCATTTGCCATACGTCGGCCACCTGTAAAAAAGTCACAAAGAATTCAAGAATATTTATCTATCGTGTGATTCGAGGCTATTCATGAACACCTATCGACACCCCGTTCCACATCAAGATACCCACAGCAAAGTGATCGGTTACCTGCTGTGGATTTTCGGTTTTACCGGTGCTCACCGCTTTTATTACGGCAAGCCCGTGACCGGGACGATCTGGTTTTTCACCCTGGGTTTGCTGGGTATCGGCTGGCTGATCGACGTGTTCCTGATCCCGGCCATGGACCGTGAAGCGGACCTGCGTTTCACCGCAGGGCCTATCGAATACAACGTTGCGTGGATTCTGCTGACGTTTCTGGGAGTGTTCGGCGTGCACCGGATGTATCAGGGGAAGTGGATCAGCGGATTGCTGTACCTGGTGACGGGCGGGTTGTTCTTTCTGGGGGTTTTGTATGACTTCTGGACGCTGAATGACCAGGTTTCCGTGCGTAACGCGCAGAATCGCGGCACTTTCCAGTAAGTCATCGCTAGCAGGCTAGCTCCCACACAGGATCTGTGAACGACACAAATCCTGTGTGGGAGCTAGCCCTGCTAGCGATTGGGACAACGCGGTCTTACGCCTGGTGGCTAATCCGCCCATCCACCAAGGTGTAACGCACCACACCCGGCAAGCTATGCCCAATGAACGGGCAGTTCTCACCCTTGGACAACCAGGTTTCACCGGCCACGGTCGAAGCTGCCGGATCGAACAGCACGATATCCGCCGCACCACCTACCGCCAGTTTCCCCGCCGGCAAGCGCAAGGCTTGCGCAGGTCCCGCACTCAGGCGTGCCAGCAACGTCGGCAGATCGAGCAAACCGTCTTCCACCAGCGTCATCGCCAGCGGCAGCAACAGTTCAACGCTGCTGATCCCCGGCTCCGTCGCACCGAACGGCGCCAGTTTGGCGTCCCGTTCATGGGGCTGGTGATGACTGGAAATCGCCGAAACCACCCCGGACTTCACCGCTTCACGCAAGCCATCGCGGTCGGCGCGGGTGCGCAGCGGCGGCTGGACGTGATAGAGGCTGCTGAAGTCGATCAGCGCTTCATCGGTCAGGATCAACTGGTACAGGGCGACATCCGCCGTCACCGGCAATCCGCGCGCCTGAGCCTGAGCAATCAGGGCCACGCCGCGAGCGCTGGTCAGCTGGCTGAAGTGCGCGCGCACGCCACTTTGCTCGACCAGCAACAGATCACGGGCCAGCGCTACGGTTTCTGCGGTTTCCGGGATACCCGGCAAGCCGAGGAAGCTGGCGGTCGGACCTTCATGCGCCAGGCCACCTTCGGCCAGATCATGGTCCTGCGAGTTGAAAATCACCGTCAGGTCAAAGGTCGCCGCGTACTCCAGCGCCCGGCACAGGGTGCGGGTGTTGCGGAAGCTTTCCAGACCGTTGCCGAAGGCCACGCAACCAGCATCGCGCAACGCCACGAGCTCGGCCAGTTGCTCGCCGTCCAGGCCTTTGCTCAGGGCGCCAATCGGGAACACCTTGGTGTTGCCGGCCTCGCGGGCGCGGTCGAGGATCAGTTCGGCCACGGCCGAGGTGTCCAGCACTGGTTTGGTTTTCGGCGGGCAGCACAGGCTGGTCACGCCACCGGCAGCGGCGGCGCGGGTTTCGCTGACGATCGAACCTTTGCGGCTGTAGCCTGGCTCGCGCAGGGCGACGTTCAGGTCAACCAGCCCCGGTGCGGCCACCAGGCCTTGGGCGTCGATGGTATCGACGGCAACAAAACCGGCGGGTACGGCGCCAAGGGCGACGATCTTGCAGGCTTCGATGTGGATATCAGTCACTTGATCCAGCCCGCTGACTGGATCGATCACGCGGGCGCCGAGAATGCTGAGCTTCACTGGGCGTTCTCCTGCTCGAATTGGCGCTGGGCAGTCTGCCCGCTCATGGCCATGGACAACACAGCCATACGAATCGCAATACCGTAGGTCACCTGATTGAGGATCACCGAGTGCGGGCCGTCGGCCACCGCCGACTCGATTTCCACACCGCGGTTGATCGGGCCCGGGTGCATGACGATGCAGTCCGGTTTGGCCCCGGCCAGGCGCGCGGTGGTCAGGCCGAACAGGCGATAGAACTCGCCCTCGCTCGGCAGCAGGCCGCCAGTCATGCGTTCGCGTTGCAGGCGCAACATGATCACCACGTCGACGTCTTTCAGGCCTTCGGTCATGTCGGTGTAGACCTTCACGCCGTATTGCTCGATGCCGATCGGCAGCAGGGTTTTCGGCGCGATCACGCGGATGTCCGGGCAGCCGAGGGTTTTCAGCGCCAGCATGTTCGAGCGCGCTACCCGCGAGTGCAGGATGTCGCCGACGATGGCCACGGACAGGTTTTCGAAGCTGCCCTTGTGCCGACGGATCGTCAGCATGTCGAGCATGCCTTGGGTCGGGTGTGCGTGACGGCCGTCGCCGCCGTTGATGATCGCTACTTGCGGGCATACGTGTTCGGCGATGAAGTGCGCGGCGCCGGAATCACCGTGGCGCACGACGAACATGTCGGCGGCCATGGCTTCCAGGTTGCGCAGGGTGTCGAGCAGGGTTTCGCCCTTGCTCGCCGACGATGTCGAGACGTTGAGGGTGATCACGTCCGCCGACAAGCGCTGGGCCGCCAGTTCGAAGGTGGTGCGGGTGCGGGTGGAGTTCTCGAAGAACACGTTGCACACGGTCTTGCCGCGCAGCAACGGGACTTTCTTCACTGCCCGGGCGCCGACTTCGAGGAACGAGTCGGCGGTGTCGAGGATTTCCGTCAGCAGCTCACGGCGCAAACCGTCGAGCGAGAGGAAGTGGCGCAGCTGGCCCTGATCATTGAGCTGCAGCGGGCGCTTGGTTTCTAGAGGCGTCATCGCGAGGGGGACTCTCAATAGGGCGAATTAAAGGGCGAGGTCTTGCAGTTCGAGCTTGAGTTCTGGGCCGGACAGCTTCACGCGCTCGTGGGCGGCCAGCGACAAAGTCGCGCCAACCACGTTCGGGCGGATCGGCAGTTCGCCGGCGTCCAGGTCCAACAGGCACACCAGCGTTACGCTGGCCGGGCGGCCGTAGTCGAAGAGTTCGTTCATTGCGGCGCGGATGGTGCGGCCGCTCATCAGCACGTCGTCGATCAGCACCAGGTCCTGGCCTTCGATCTCGAACGGCAGCGCCGAAGGGCGCACTTGCGGGTGCAGGCCGTTCTGGCTGAAGTCGTCACGGTAGAAGGACACGTCCAGCGTGCCGAGCGGCGCGTCGCTGCCCAGTTCTTCGAGCAACGCCTGGGCAACCCAGACGCCGCCGGTACGAATACCGATGTAGCGCGGTTCGCTGATGCCACGATGTTCCAGATGTGCCT
Source organism: Pseudomonas sp. PDM03 (assembly GCF_014852385.1). Classification (NCBI taxonomy): domain Bacteria; kingdom Pseudomonadati; phylum Pseudomonadota; class Gammaproteobacteria; order Pseudomonadales; family Pseudomonadaceae; genus Pseudomonas; species Pseudomonas sp. PDM03. The sequence continues at coordinate 185,050 of NZ_JACVBM010000002.1, forward strand.
TGAGACGGATCGCCATCTGGCTGATCAGTTCGGCGGGATTGGGCAGGCTCATGGTTGCTCCTTCTTGGGCCCGGGCCGGGTGCTGCTGGCGGTGGCTCGGGTTGTCGCTATAGAGAGTCGCTTGTTACGGCTCTTCAGGATTCGAACAGTGCGCTGTTTTCATCGAGCCAGCCTTGCAGCAGCAGGGCGGCGGCGATGGCATCGACCGGGTTGTCGCGGTAACTGCCCTTTTGCCCGCCGCGATCACGTCGTTCGCCCTTGGCTTCAAACGTGGTCAGGCGTTCATCGTGGGTATAGAAGGGCAGGTTGTAGCGGCCGTTGAGTCGGCGGGCGAACTTCTCGGCGCGCAGGCACATGTCGCTGGGCGTGCCGTCCATATTCAACGGCAGGCCGACCACCACCGCATCGGGTTTCCACTCTTTGATCAGCGCTTCGACCTGATTCCAGTCGGGCACGCCGTTTTGTGCCTTCAAGGTGCACAGCTCGCGGGCCTGGCCGGTAATCACCTGGCCGACCGCCACGCCGATCTGTTTGGTGCCGTAGTCGAAACCCAGAATCAGCCGCAGGGCCATCAGGCGTGTCCCGCCTGGCTGGTGAGCAGGCTGAGGTTGACGCCCAGGTGCTTGGCCGCTGCTTCGAGGCGCAGTTCGCTGCTGGTGTTGAACAGGATGTCGGCATCGAACGGGCAGGTCAGCCAGGCATTCTGCGCCAGTTCGGCCTCAAGTTGTCCGGCTTCCCAGCCTGCGTAACCGAGGGCGATCAGGCTTTTTGCCGGGCCGACGCCATCGGCGATAGCGAACAATACGTCCTGGGAGGTGGACAACGAGAGGTCGCCTTCCAGATCAACGGTCGCTTGAAACTGCTTGCCCGACGGGTGCAGGACAAAACCGCGATCGGTCTGCACCGGGCCGCCGATGAAGATCGGCACATGCTGGCAGAGCAGCGGCGGCTCGATATTGGGGCGCAATTGCTCGAGGATATCGGCCAGGTTCAGGTCTTGCGGACGGTTGACCACCAGCCCCATGGCACCATTGGCCGTGTGCTCGACGATGTAGGTCAAGGTGTGGGCAAAGTTCGGGTCGGCCATGTGAGGCATGGCGATCAGGAAGTGATGCTTGAGGTAGCTTGGGCTGACGTTCTTCATGAGCGCTAGTGTGGCGTTGGAGGGGCGAACTGACAAGCTGGGGATGCCGCAATTTGGCTGTCGATACAGATCAAATGTGGGAGCGAGCCTGCTCGCGATGACGGCGGCACATTCAAAATTGAGGTGTCAGACAGACCGCCATCGCGAGCAGGCTCGCTCCCACAGGGTTGTACGCTGTGGTTAATTACTGGACAGCCGATCCCCGCGTGCAAATTTCCAGGTGCGGATGATTTCCAGTCGGTCGATGTCCGACAAATCCCCGGTAAACGGCGAAAACGGCGCAGCCAGCCGCACAATTCGCTGTGCCGCCTGATCCAGCAGCGGTTGCCCGGATGACTCCAGTACCAAGACTTCAAAAAGCGAGCCGTCGCGGTTGATCGAGACCATCAAGCGCAAATTGCCGTAAATCTGTTTGCGCCGCGCTTCATCCGGATAATTGAGGTTACCGATGCGCTCGACCTTTTTGCGCCACTCATCCTTATACCAGGCGCCTTTGTCGCGCATGGTCGAGGCTGCGCTCAGGCGGTGGATGCGCGGGCGCTTGGCGTATAGCTGTTGTTCGTTGGCCAGTTCCGCTTCGAGGCTGGCGATGTCGCTGGACAGCTGTTCACTGTCGAACGTCGGCGCGGCGATGGCGGGTTTGTTGGCAGGTTTTGGCTCTTCGGTCTTGGTCGCAGCTTTCTTCGGCTTCGGTGCGACGGTGGTCACGGCAGCCTTGGGCGCTGCTTCCTGGACTTCAGGTTTGGCGGCCGGCGGTGGCGTGACTTTTTGCACCTTGTTGTCCTGGAACGGCGCGACCTCGGTGGTCTTGGGAATCGCCTTTTTATCCAGGGTGCCGCTGCCTTCCTGATTTTCCTGCGCGAGAAAGTCGGCCTTCGCCGGTTTCTTTTCGCTCTTGAAGGTGGCGAGGGTGATTTCCAGGGTTTTGCTGATTTGCTTGGGTTCGACCATCGTAAAGCCGACGCCCAACAGCAAGGCCAGGTGAATCAACGCCGCGAGAAACAGGGTAAATCCGAGGCGATCGGCCGGGCGCACGCCACGATGGGCGAGTTCAGCGGGCAGATCGGACGGAAGTGTCATGACAAGAAAACCAACATCGCGTTTTTCAGAGGCCGCGCATGATAACGCAATGTTGGTTTCATCTTGGGTGTTCTATATCAACGGGCCTTGAGCTTCTGATCGATGGCATCCATCAACAGGCCGCCGATGTCGGTGCCGAACGCGTTATCAATCTCGCGAATGCAGGTCGGGCTGGTGACGTTGATTTCCGTCAGGTGCTCGCCGATCACGTCGAGACCCACGAACAGCAGGCCTTTCTCGCGCAAGGTCGGGCCGACCTGGGCGGCGATCCAGCGATCCTTGTCGCTCAACGGACGGGCTTCGCCACGACCGCCGGCGGCGAGGTTGCCGCGGGTTTCGCCGGCCGCCGGAATCCGCGCCAGGCAATAATCCACCGGCTCGCCGTCGATCATCAGGATGCGTTTGTCGCCGTCCTTGATCGCCGGCAGGTACGCCTGGCCCATGATCTGCTGGGTGCCCAGCGCGGTCAGGGTTTCCAGGATCACCGACAGGTTCGGGTCACCTGCGCGATGACGGAAAATCGAGGTGCCGCCCATGCCGTCCAGCGGCTTGAGGATCACATCGCCATGTTTGGCGGCGAACTCACGCAGCACGTCGGCGCGGCGGCTGACCACGGTCGGCGGCGTGCATTGCGGGAACAGGGTGGCGAACAGTTTTTCATTGCAGTCACGCAGGCTCTGCGGCTTGTTGACCACCAGCACGCCCGCGCGCTCGGCTTGCTCGAGCAGATAAGTGGAGTAGACGAACTCCATGTCGAACGGCGGATCCTTGCGCATCAGGATCACGTCCAGATCGCTCAGCAGCGCGTCGGTCTCGTCTTCCAGCTCGAACCATTTTTCCGGGTTGGCGAAAACTTTCAGCGGCCGCATCCGCGCCCGGGCTTCACCTTCGCCTTGATACAAGTCGCGCTGTTCCATATAGAACAGTTCCCAGCCGCGCTTCTGTGCGGCCAGCAGCATGGCCAGCGAGCTATCCTTTTTATAGGAGATGCTGGCAATGGGATCCATGACAATCCCGACGCGAACGCTCATGGGTTTTTCCTCTGAAGTGGGGGAGGCCTATGTAAGTCCCCTGTAGGAGCGAGCCTGCTCGCGATGGACTTCAGGACACCGCGCTTGTCCTGCTGGCACGCGTCATCGTTGACGACCATCGCGAGCAGGCTCGCTCCCACAAAAGATCAATCCAAAGGACCGTATAAAAGTGGCGTCAGAGTGGCGCTGAGTGTGTTCCCGGTCAAGGAAAAACCACTTCACAGGACGCCCGATAGATTGCATTTGGAGACTGTGCTAAAAAGGCTGCCATGTCGTGCTGGCCCTTGAGTATCAAGGGTTTCAAGCCGCCGGTAACCGGAAAACGGACAATTTGATTCGCAAAGGCGACGGTAGAGCATTTATGGGCCAGCATTCCAGCGCCTTGAAGGTCATGGTGATCGACGATTCGAAGACGATTCGTCGCACCGCCGAAACGCTGTTGAAGAATGTGGGTTGTGAAGTCATTACGGCCATCGACGGTTTCGATGCGCTGGCGAAGATTGCCGATCATCATCCCGGCATCATCTTTGTCGACATCATGATGCCGCGTCTGGATGGCTATCAGACCTGCGCTTTAATCAAGAACAACAGTGCGTTCAAGTCCACGCCAGTGATCATGCTGTCGTCCAAGGACGGGTTGTTCGACAAGGCCAAGGGGCGCATCGTCGGCTCCGACCAGTTTTTGACCAAGCCTTTCAGCAAGGAAGAACTGCTTAACGCGATCCAGGCCCATGTACCGGGCTTCGCCGCCGTTTTGCCGCAGTAGGACACGCACAGTGACGCTCGGCCAGCGGGCCCGGCGTCGACAAGAATGGGGAAAACCATGGCACGTATTCTGATCGTCGATGATTCGCCGACCGAAATGTACAAACTGACCGGCATGCTGGAAAAGCACGGTCATGAAGTGTTGAAAGCCGAAAACGGCGCCGACGGCGTGGCCCTGGCCCGTCAGGAAAAACCCGACGCCGTGCTGATGGACATCGTCATGCCCGGCCTCAACGGTTTCCAGGCGACCCGTCAGTTGACCAAAGACCCGGAAACCGGGCACATCCCGGTGATCATCATCACCACCAAGGATCAGGAAACCGACAAGGTCTGGGGCACGCGCCAGGGCGCCAAGGATTACCTGACCAAACCGGTCGACGAAGAGACCCTGATCAAAACCCTGAACAACGTGCTGGCCGGTTGATCACCCGACCATGACCGAGTCGTTGACCGCCTTCGAACTGCTGCTGCAGATCGACCAGCGCTGTCGTCTGCTGGCGGCGGATCTGCCGTCGCAGCCAACCCGACAGGACAGTTGGAGCGGCATCGGTTTTCGTTTGGGCGAGGCGTGGTACGTCGCGCCGATGGGTGAAGTCAGCGAAGTCCTGCATGAACCGCGCTTCACCCAGTTGCCGGGGGTCAAGCCCTGGGTCAAGGGCGTGGCCAACCTGCGTGGCCGCTTGCTGCCGATGATGGATTTGAGTGCCTTCTTCGGGCACGAATTGTCGGCAGTTCGCAAGCAGCGGCGAGTGCTGGTGGTGGAGCATAACGAGGTGTTTGCCGGGTTGATGGTCGATGAGGTTTTCGGCCTTCAGCACTTTGCCCAGGACAGCCTGGAGCCGGTGGATAACTTGAGTGGCCCGATTGCACCGTTCATCAAGGGCCGGTTTCAGCGCGAGCAGAATTGGCAGGTGTTCAGCCCGTTTGCGCTGGTGCGGTCGCAAAGCTTCATGCATGTAGCGCTGTAAACACTGACCCTGTAGGAGCCGGCTTGCTGGCGATGGCGGCACGCCTGACACGCTGCGTCGTCTGAATCGCCAGCAAGCCGGCTCCTACAGGGGGGTGGCAAGCTTCACAGGTGTGGTTAACAGGCGAGGACCGATGATAAAAGCAAAAACAGGCAAGCCAGAAGGATCGCGCAGCCGCTCGCAGATCATCGCGCTGTTCATCGCGCTGATTGTCTTCATCATGCTGCTGTTCGCCAACTTCGCTTACCTCAACACCCAGGCCTCGTACGATAAACAGTACATCGGCCACGCCGGTGAGCTGCGCGTGCTGTCCCAGCGCATCGCCAAAAACGCCACGGAAGCCGCCGCCGGCAAGGCCGCGGCCTTCAAGTTGCTCAGCGATGCGCGCAACGATTTTGCCCAGCGCTGGGGTTATCTGAAGAAAGGCGACCCTTCCACCGGGCTGCCGCCGGCACCGTCCGCCGTGCGCCCGGAAATGCGCGCCGTGCAGCTGGATTGGGAGCGCGTGCTGAAAAACACCGACGCGATCCTCTCCAGCGAACAGACGGTTTTGTCGCTGCATCAAGTCGCCGCCACCCTCGCTGAAACCGTGCCGCAATTGCAGGTCGAGTACGAAAAAGTCGTCGAAATTCTCCTGCAACGCGGCGCGCCCGCCGCTCAGGTGGCGATGGCCCAGCGTCAGTCGTTGTTGGCCGAACGTATCCTCGGTGCGGTAAACACTGTGCTGTCCGGCGACGAAAATTCGCAACAGGCCGCCGACGCGTTTGGCCGCGACGCCGCGCGTTTCGGCCTGGTGCTCACGGGCATGCTCCAGGGCAATCCGGCACTGAAAGTCAGCCAGGTCGAAGACCACGATGCCCGTGCCCGCTTGATCGAGATCTCCGAGCTGTTCGAATTCGTCTCCGGTTCGGTGGATGAAATCCTCGAAACCTCGCCGGAGCTGTTCAAGGTCCGCGAATCGGCGACCAACATATTCAGCCTGTCGCAAACCCTGCTCGACGAAGCCTCGCACCTGGCCTCCGGGTTCGAAAACCTCGCCAGCGGGCGCAATACAGACACCATTGGCGGCTACGTACTGGGTCTGGCGGCGTTGATGTCGATCATCCTTATCGGGATGGTGATGGTGCGCGAAACCAATCGTCAGTTGCGCGAAACCGCCGAGAAGAACGAGCGCAACCAGAACGCGATCATGCGCCTGCTCGACGAGATCGAAGACCTGGCCGACGGCGACCTGACCGTGACCGCTTCGGTGACCGAAGACTTCACCGGGACCATCGCCGATTCGATCAACTATTCCGTGGACCAGCTGCGCGATCTGGTGGCGACAATCAACCTCACCGCCGGCCAGGTCGCCGCCGCCGTGCAGGAGACCCAGGCCACGGCCATGCACCTGGCGCAGGCCTCGGAGCATCAGGCGCAACAAATCAGCGAAGCCTCCACCGCGATCAACGACATGGCGCAGTCCATCGATCAGGTGTCGGCCAACGCCGCCGAATCCTCGGCGGTGGCCGAGCGCTCGGTGGAAATCGCCAACAAGGGCAACGAGGTGGTGCACAACACCATCCACGGCATGGACAACATTCGCGAGCAGATCCAGGACACCGCCAAGCGCATCAAGCGCCTGGGCGAGTCTTCGCAAGAGATCGGCGACATTGTCAGCCTGATCGATGACATTGCCGACCAGACCAACATTCTTGCACTCAACGCCGCGATCCAGGCCTCCATGGCCGGTGATGCCGGGCGCGGTTTTGCGGTGGTGGCCGACGAGGTGCAACGGTTGGCCGAGCGCTCGTCCGCCGCGACGCGGCAGATCGAAACCCTGGTGCGGGCGATCCAGGCCGACACCAACGAAGCGGTGATTTCCATGGAGCAGACCACCACCGAAGTGGTGCGTGGCGCGCGTCTGGCGCAGGATGCCGGTGTGGCTCTGGAAGAAATCGAAGGCGTGTCGAAAACCCTCGCGGCGTTGATCCAGAGTATTTCCAACGCGGCACAACAGCAGACGTCTTCGGCCGGGCAGATTTCCCTGACGATGAACGTGATCCAGCAGATCACCACGCAGACCTCGTCCGGTTCCACCGCCACGGCCGAGAGCATCGGCAACCTGGCGAAAATGGCCAGCCAGCTGCGACGTTCGGTGTCCGGTTTCACCTTGCCGGCCGCCAAGGCGCAGACTGTGGATAAAGTGTGAGGCGCCCGAGGGCGTTCGAACGATGAACGGAGTGGTTATGGGTGATCGGCACGACTATGTGGCCCTTGAGTGGGTCAAAGGCGAGATTGCCGAAACACTGAAAGTGGCTCACCAGGCGATTGAAACGTTGCTTGATGACCCTCAGGCGACGCACGCCCTCAGTGAATGCCTGGCGTGCATCCATCAGGTTCACGGCAGTTTGCAGATGGTCGAGTTCTACGGCGCGGCCCTGCTCGCCGAAGAAATGGAGCAACTGACCGCCGCCTTGCAGCAGAACCGCGTCATTCATCGCGACGAAGCGGTCCACTTGTTGCTGCAAGCGATCGGTCAACTGCCGATCTATCTCGACCGCGTACAAGGCGCGCGCCGAGACCTGCCGCTGGTGGTGTTGCCGTTGATCAACGACCTGCGCAGTGCCCGTGGCGAAAGCCTGTTATCGGAAACCAGCCTGTTCACCCCGCAATTACCGGACTTGCCGCCACTGGATGACAAGGCGCTGGCGCTGCTGGAGCCGGCGGACCTGCCGAACGTGCTGCGCAAATTGCGCCAGATGTTGCAGATGGCCCTGGTCGGGTTGCTGCGCGAACAGGATGACGACACCCATCTCGGTTACCTGAGCACCGTATTTTCACGCCTCGAAGGGCTGTGCGGGAATGCGCCGCTGAGCCCGTTGTGGCAAGTTGCCTCGGCGCTGGTCGAAGGCATGCGCGGCGGCTCGATCGCCAACAGCCCGGCCCTGCGCAGCCTGTTCAAGGACGCCGACAAAGAACTCAAGCGCCTGCTCGAACAGGGCATGTGCGCGATCAATCAGCCGGCACCGCCGGAGTTGCTCAAGAGTTTGCTGTTTTACATCGCCAAAGCCGAACACCCCACCGGGCAGATGCTGACCATGAAAGATCGCTATGGACTGGACGATGCGCTGCCTGACAGCGCGATGGTCGACGAAGAACGGGCGCGGCTGGCCGGCCCGGATCGTGATGCCATGCGCTCGGTGCTGGCCGCGCTGTGCGAAGAACTGGTGCGGGTCAAGGAACGCCTGGACCTGTTCGTGCGCAGCGACCGCCAGCATGCCTCGGACCTCGATAGCTTGCTGGCCCCCTTGCGGCAAATCGCCGACACCCTGGCGGTGCTCGGTTTCGGCCAGCCGCGCAAGGTCATCATTGATCAGCTTGCGGTGGTGTTGAGCCTCGCTCAGGGGCAACGCGAACCCAACGACGCGATCCTGATGGATGTCGCCGGCGCCTTGCTTTACGTCGAGGCGACGCTCGCGGGGATGGTCGGCACGGTCGAACCGGAGAGCCAGGAAGACAGTCGCCTGCCGACCACCGACCTGACGCAGATCCACCAGATCGTGATCAAGGAAGCACGCATCTGCCTGCAGCAGGCCAAGGACATGATCGTCGACTACATCGACGCCGACTGGGACCGCCAGCATTTGCAACCGTTGCCGGCCTTGCTCACCCAGGTGCGCGGCGCGCTGGCGATGATCCCGCTGAGTCGTGCGGCGAGCCTGATCGACGCCTGCAACCACTTTATCCGCGAGCATCTGCTGCTGGAACCGGACCAGCCTGGCTGGCAGGCGCTGGACAGCCTGGCCGACGTCATCACCAGCATCGAGTATTACCTTGAACGCCTGAGCGACGACCCTGAAGCGTCCGGTGAACAATTGCTCGACGTTGCGGAAAAGAGCCTGGCAGCGCTCGGCTTTTTCCCCAGCGAACACAATGTGCCGGTGCTGGATGAAGTGCTCAGCGCGAGTGAGGCGCAGGTGATGCAGGACCAGCAGGAACTGGACGATCCCGACGTCGTCCAGACCCTGGCCGATGTCCTCGCCAACCCGGTGTCGGCGGTCAATCCGCCCGCCCTGAATACGCCGGGCAGCCTGTTGCCACCGCCTCCGGGTGAAGAACCGGTGGACGATGAACTACGCGAAGTCTTCCTCGAAGAAACCGACGAGGTCCTGGAAATCCTCCGGGAATACTTGCCGCGCTGGGCGGCCAGCCCCGAGAGCGAATCGACCCTGGGCGAACTGCGCCGAGCCTTCCACACGCTCAAAGGCAGTGGCCGGATGGTGCGCGCGCTGGTGTTGGGTGAACTGGCGTGGGCCGTGGAAAACCTGCTCAACCGCGTGCTGGAACGCAGCGTTGAACCGGGGCCGGCGGTGCAGCAACTGCTCGGTGATGTATTGAACCTGCTGCCGGAGCTGGTGGCTGAATTTGCCGGCAATGCTCAGCGTCAGCGCAACGACGTCGACCAATTGGCCGCCCGCGCCCACGCGCTCGCCAAGGGTGACAAGCCGTTGGCCGATGAGGACGTGCAGGATGTCGCCGCCCTCGATCCGTTGCTGCTGGAGATCTTCCGCAACGAAGCCGAAACCCATCTGGCCAGCCTCAACCGCTTCCTCGATCAGGCCGCCGAACATGTGCCGTTGCAGGCCAGCGACGAACTGCAACGTGCCTTGCACACGCTCAAAGGCAGCGCCTCGATGGCCGGCGTGTTGCCGATTGCCGAGCTGGCGACGCCGTTGGACAAACTGGCTCGTGAATACAAGGCGCACCTGATCGCGCTGGACCTCGACGAAGTCGAACTGCTGCTGGAAGCCGAAGGCGTGTTCCGCGTCGGGCTGCGACAGCTCAAGGTCGATCCGTTGGCCGAGATTCCCGGGGCCCGTTCGTTGATCGAAAGAACCCAGGCGCTGCTGGCTGAACGCCTGGAAGCCCTGTTGAGCACGCCGAGCATGGCGCTCAGAACCAAGCGCGATCCGCAGTTGATCAACAATTTCCTGGCCCAGGGCATGGACATCCTGCTGGACGCCGAAAGCCTGTTGCAGCGTTGGCAGCAGCACCCCGGTGAACGTCAGGAACTCAGTGCGCTGTTGGATGAATTGACTACCCTCGGCGAAGGCGCGCACCTGGCCGATCTGCATCCGGTGGATGAGCTTTGTGAAGCCTTGCTTGATCTCTACGGCGCCGTGGAAGAAAGCAGCCTGGCGGTCAGCGAGGCGTTTTTCCATGAGGCGCAAAGTGCCCACGAAGCGCTGATCAACATGCTCGACGAACTCGCGGCCGGTCAGGAAGTCAGCCCGCAACCGGAGCGCATCCGGGCCTTGCGCGGCTTGCTCGATGAGAGCCTCGACCCATCGGCCATGGGCCTGATTCGCAGCGACGGCAGCCGCACCCTGAGCATTCGCGAATTAAGCGACGTCACAGCCGAACTTGAGCGCACGCTACCCCCTGTAGGAGCCGGCTTGCTGGCGATGGACTCACAGGCGCCGCATTCATCCAGTGAAAACGCGTCATCGTTAACGACCATCGCCAGCAAGCCGGCTCCTACAGTGGACAGCGCTGTCGATCTCGACGACGAGATCGTTTCGATCTTCCTCGAAGAGGCGGTGGACATCCTCGAAAGCGCCGGTCAGGCCTTGCAGCGCTGGCTGAAAGACCCGGACAACGCCGCGCCGTTGCTGTCGTTGCAGCGGGATCTGCACACGCTCAAGGGCGGTGCGCGGATGGCCGAAGTCGAGCCGGTCGCAGGCCTCGCCCATGAGCTGGAAAGCCTTTACGAAGGGCTTGTCGATCGCCGTTACAGCCACAACGAAACCCTGGCGCAGCTGTTGCAGCAGAGCCATGACCGACTGGCGCAACTGCTTGAGCAATTGCAGCACCACAAGCCACTGGGTGATCCGGGTGAGCTGATCGAAGCCATTCGCCAGTTCCGCCAAGGCAACGCCAGTGCGCCAGACGTCGCCGAGCCTGTGCGGGTCGAGGACTCGCCGGGGCATGATCCGGAGTTGCTGGAGATCTTCCTCGAGGAAGGTTTCGACATCATCGAAAACTCCGGCGCGGCGCTGGTTCGCTGGCAGGCCGAACCTGCAAATCGTCAGGAAATGGAAACCCTGCTGCGCGATCTGCACACCCTCAAGGGCGGTGCGCGGATGGTGGAAATCGGCCCGATCGGCGACCTCGCCCATGAGCTGGAATTTCTCTACGAAGGCTTGTCCGCCGGTGTGTTGAAACCGACCGCCGCGCTGTTCGGCCTGCTGCAAAGCAGCCATGACCGACTGGCGCAGATGCTCGATGCGACCCGCGCCGGTCAACCATTGCCACCAGCGGATCGGCTGATCGACGCGATCAGGAATTTCAGCCATCCGGAAGTACTGGAGTCACCCGTTGCCACACCGGTTGCACCCAAGGTTGAGCCGCTTGCGCCACAAGCCGATACCGGTGCCGATATGGTCAAGGTTTCGGCGGAGCTGCTCGACGATCTGGTTAACCTGGCCGGGGAAACCTCGATCTTCCGTGGTCGCATCGAACAGCAGGTCAACGATGCGCGCGTGGCGCTGAACGAAATGGAAACCACCATCGAGCGCATGCGCGATCAATTGCGCCGGCTCGATACCGAAACCCAGGGCCGGATTCTCAGCCGCCAGCAAGTCGACGCCGAACGCTCGGGCTACGAAGAGTTCGACCCGCTGGAAATGGACCGTCACTCGCAGTTGCAGCAGCTGTCGCGGGCGCTGTTCGAATCCGCATCCGACCTGCTCGACCTCAAGGAAACCCTCGACCGGCGCAATCAGGACGCGGAGAACCTGCTGCAACAGCAAGGCCGCATCAACACCGAATTGCAGGAAGGCCTGATGCGCTCGCGCATGGTGCCGTTCGAGCGGATGCTGCCGCGTTTGAAGCGCATCGTCCGCCAGGTCTCCAGCGAGTTGGGCAAGGAGGTGGAATTCGTGGTCGGCAACGCCGAAGGCGAGATGGACCGTAACGTCCTCGAACGCATGGCCGCGCCGCTGGAACACATGCTGCGCAACGCGGTGGACCATGGCCTCGAATCCGCAGACGTGCGCATCGCGGCCGGAAAACCGGCTCAAGGGCGGATCACCCTCGACCTGTCCCGCGAGGGCGGCGACATCATTTTCGACATCCGCGACGACGGCGCCGGCGTGCCGCTGGACGCGGTGCGGCGCAAGGCAGTCAAGCGCGGGTTGCTCGCCGCTGACAGCGACATCAGCGACCGCGACGTGCTGCAGTTCATCCTGCAACCGGGGTTCTCCACGGCCGAGAAAATCACCCAGATTTCCGGGCGCGGCGTGGGCATGGACGTGGTTCATGAAGAAGTCCGGCAGCTCGGCGGCACGATGAGCATCGACTCTGTGGCGGGGCAGGGCGTGCATTTCCGCATTCGCCTGCCGTTCACCGTGTCGGTCAACCGGGCGCTGATGGTGCAGTGCGCTGAGGATCAATATGCGATCCCGCTGAACACCATCGACGGCATCGTGCGCGTCCTACCCAATGAACTCGAAGGGCATTACCGGCTCGATCCGCCGACCTACAAATACGCCGGGCAGCACTATGAACTGTGCTACCTCGGTGAACTGCTGAAAACCAGCACACGCCCGAAACTGTTGGGCCAGAGCCTGCCGTTGCCGGTGTTGCTGGTGCAATGCAACGAGCGCCACATCGCGGTGCAGGTCGATGCCATGGCCGGCACCCGCGAGATTGTGGTGAAAAGCCTCGGCCCACAATTTGCGGCGGTGCAGGGCTTGTCCGGGGCGACGATTCTGGGCGATGGCCGTGTGGTGCTGATTCTCGATTTGCTGGCGCCGATTCGTGCGATGCAGGCGCAGGTGCCGCAACGACGGCTGCTTCAAGACCCCGAACCCGAGCCGCACAAGCCCTTGCTGGTCATGGTGGTCGACGACTCGGTCACCGTGCGCAAGGTCACCAGTCGTTTACTCGAACGCCACGGCATGAACGTGCTGACGGCCAAGGACGGCGTCGATGCCATGCTGCTGCTCGAAGATCACATGCCGGACCTGATGCTGCTGGACATCGAAATGCCGCGCATGGACGGTTTCGAAGTCGCCACCCAGGTGCGCGCCGACGAGCGACTGCAACACCTGCCGATCATCATGATCACCTCGCGCACCGGCCAGAAACACCGCGACCGCGCCATGGCCATCGGCGTCAACGACTACCTCGGCAAGCCGTATCAGGAATCGGTGCTGCTCGAAAGCATCGCCCTGTGGAGCAAAACCCATGCTTGAACATCGCACCAGCAACCTCACCGGGCTGCTGTTGCCCCTGGCTGACCGCAACCTGATTTTGCCCAACGTCGCGGTGGCGGAGTTGATCGACTATCAGCCGGGGGCGTTCGATCTCGATACGCCGCCGTGGTACCTGGGGCGGGTGAGCTGGCGGGAGCGGCAGATTCCGTTGCTGAGCTTTGAGTCGGCGTGCGGCGATAAAATCGTCATTGGCGAGCGCGTGCGGATCGTGATTCTCAATGCCCTCGGCGGGCGGCCGGAGCTGAAATTCATCGCGTTGCTGGTGCAGGGGATTCCTCGCTCTTACAAGCTCGACAGCCAGCTCAGCTATGTGGATGTGCCGTTATGTGCGCTGGAACAGGCGGCGGTGCAGGTGGGTGATCAAGTGGCCAAAGTGCCGGATCTGTTGGCGCTGGAGGAGTTGTTGGTGAGTGCCGGGTTGACCTGACTGGCCCCTTCGCGGGCAAGCCTCGCTCCTACAATGGATCGGGGCGCACACAATACCCCTGTAGGAGCGAGGCTTGCCCGCGAAGGCGTCCGTCCTGCCAACCATTACCCTGACCGTAACGATCCGACTCTCTGCTTGATTGATGCCCCCCACCCAACCCTCCTAAGGTGACTCCCACGACAGCGAACCCGTGGAGTGGTCATGACAACAACAATATCCCCCGACTCGCGATGGACGCGGCGGCGCAGCGAAAAGCAGCGGCGTCTGGCGTTGGTCAAGGGCCTGGCTGACGGTGTGGTGCTGCCCACCGACAACATCGTGGCAGCGCTGGAGGCACTGATCCTGCCCGGCGACCGCGTGGTGCTGGAGGGCAACAACCAGAAACAGGCGGATTTCCTTTCGCGCTCCCTGGCCAAAGCCGATCCTGCCAGGCTCCACGACCTGCACATGATCATGCCCAGCGTCGGGCGCTCCGAGCATCTGGACCTGTTCGAACGCGGCATCGCCCGCAAGCTCGATTTCTCTTTCGCCGGCACCCAAAGCCTGCGCATCAGCCAATTGTTGGAAGACGGTTTGCTGGAAATCGGCGCGATCCACACCTACATCGAGCTCTACGCACGATTGGTGGTCGACCTGATTCCCAACGTCGTGCTCTCGGCCGGTTTCATGGCCGACCGCGCCGGCAACATCTACACCGGCCCCAGCACCGAAGACACGCCCGCATTGATCGAACCAGCGGCCTTCAGCGACGGCATCGTCATCGTTCAGGTGAACCAGCTTGTCGATGACGTTACTGACCTGCCTCGCGTCGACATTCCCGCGTCCTGGGTCGATTTCGTGGTGGTGGCCGACAAGCCGTTCTACATCGAGCCGCTGTTCACCCGCGACCCACGGCACATCAAGCCTGTGCACGTGCTGATGGCGATGATGGCGATCCGCGGGATCTACGAAAAACACAACGTGCAGTCGCTGAACCACGGCATCGGTTTCAATACTGCCGCCATCGAACTGATCCTGCCGACCTACGGCGAATCCCTCGGCCTCAAAGGCAAGATCTGCCGCAACTGGACGCTCAATCCGCACCCGACCTTGATCCCGGCGATCGAAAGCGGTTGGGTCGAAAGCGTGCATTGCTTCGGCACCGAACTGGGCATGGAAAACTACATCGCTGCGCGGCCGGACGTGTTCTTCACTGGGCGCGACGGCTCGCTGCGTTCCAACCGGATGTTCAGCCAACTCGCCGGGCAATACGCGGTGGACCTGTTCATCGGCGCGACCCTGCAAGTCGATGGCGACGGCCATTCTTCCACCGTGACTCGCGGGCGCCTGGCCGGTTTCGGCGGGGCACCGAACATGGGGCACGATCCGCGTGGGCGGCGTCACGGCACGCCGGCCTGGCTCGACATGCGCCACGGCGATGCGCCGGAACCCTTGCTCGAACGTGGCAAAAAACTCGTGGTGCAAATGGTCGAGACGTTCCAGGAGGGCGGCAAACCGACCTTCGTCGAAACCCTCGACGCGATTGAAGTGGCGAAGAAAAGCGGCATGCCGCTGGCGCCGATCATGATTTACGGCGACGACGTCACCCACCTGCTGACCGAAGAAGGCATCGCCTATTTGTACAAGGCGCGTTCGCTGGAAGAGCGTCAGGCGATGATCGCCGCCGTCGCTGGCGTGACTGCCATCGGCCTGCGTCACAACCCGAAAGACACCGCCCGGATGCGTCGCGAAGGCTTGATCGCCTTGCCTGAAGACCTCGGCATCCGTCGCACCGACGCCACCCGCGAATTGCTCGCCGCCAAAAGCGTGGCCGATCTGGTCGAGTGGTCCGGTGGTCTCTACAACCCGCCCGCCAAGTTCAGGAGCTGGTAATGCACGCATTCAACCTGCAACCCAAACCTCTGTCGCTGGCCGAACGGCTGGCGGACCTGGCAGTGGACGCGCTGATCGACGAAGCGGACCTGTCACCGAAACCGGCGCTGGTGGATCGTCGCGGCAATGGCGCACACACCGATTTGCACCTCGGGCTGATGCACGCTTCGGCGTTGTCGCTTTGGCCAGCATTCAAGGAAATGGCGGAATCGGCCATCGCGTTTGGCGAAGTCGGTGTACCGCTGCGCGAAGCGATTGGGCGGATTGGCCGGGAAGGCGAGCAAACCATGCTCGCCACCACTAACGGTGCGAATACACATCGGGGCGCGATCTGGGCGTTGGGCCTGCTGGTCACTGCCGCTGCGCTGGACTGCTCGAATACCCACGCAAGCACGGTGACGTTGCGCGCCGCCCGACTGGCGATACTCGACGACCGTTTCGCCCCGCGTCCTCTGAGCCACGGCGCGCAAGTCGCCCAACGTTATGGCGCGCGTGGTGCCCGTGAAGAAGCCCAACTCGGTTTCCCTTCGGTGATTCAACGCGCACTGCCGCAACTCAAGCGCAGCCGCGCTGCCGGCCATGGCGAACAGAACGCCCGGCTCGATGCGCTGCTGGCGATCATGACTCAACTGAGTGACACCTGCGTGCTCTACCGCGCCGGCGAACAAGGCCTGCACACCATGCAACTCGGTGCCCAGGCAGTGCTCGACGCGGGTGGCAGCGCCAGCCTCGCCGGTCGCCGTCGCTTGCATGAACTGGACGAACAATTAATCGCGTTGAATGCCTCGCCCGGCGGCGCTGCGGACTTGCTCGCAGCCTGCCTGTTCATCGACCGCATTGCGTCGGCTGACGGCATCAACCAGGGAGCGTTTTGATGGAAACCTTATCCTTTGAATTCCCCGCCGGGCAGCCGCCACGCGGTCGTACGCTGGTGGGTTGTGTCGGCTCGGGCGATCTGGAAGTGCTGATCGAACCGGGTCAGGCCGGCAAGCTGACCATCAAGGTGCAGACCTCGGTCAATGGCGCCGAACAACGCTGGCAGCATCTGTTCGCACGGATGTTCGACGGCCAGACACCACCGGCAATGGCCATCGATATCCACGATTTCGGCGCGACCCCTGGCGTGGTGCGCTTGCGTCTGGAACAAGGCTTTGAGGAGATCGGCCATGACTGACAGTGCAGCGCTCCCCCAGCCATACCTACAAAGACGCAGCTTCATCGAACTCGGCGCGCGGCACCGGGCGAAAGCCTTGCTCGACGCCAGCACCTTCCGCGAATTGCTCGACCCGTTTCAACGCGTCATGTCGCCGTGGCTGGCGCGCCAGGGCGTGGTGCCGCAAGCCGATGACGGCGTGGTGATTGCCAAGGGCAGCCTCGGCGGTTTGCCGGTGGTGATCGCCGCCATCGAAGGTGCTTTCCAGGGCGGCAGTCTGGGTGAAGTCGGCGGGGCGAAGATTGCCGGTGCGCTGGAACTCGCCGCTGAAGACAACCGCAACGGCATTCCAACCCGCGCCGTGTTGCTGCTGGAAACCGGCGGCGTGCGCTTGCAGGAAGCCAACCTCGGGTTGGCGGCGATTGCCGACATTCATGCGGCGATTGTCGATCTGCGCCAGTACCAACCGGTGATCGGCGTGGTGGCGGGCAGCGTCGGCTGCTTTGGCGGGATGTCGATTGCCGCCGGGTTGTGCAGCTATTTGCTGGTGACTCAGGAAGCACGGCTTGGCTTGAACGGCCCGCAGGTGATCGAACAGGAAGCCGGGCTTGAGGAGTACGACTCCCGCGACCGTCCGTTCATCTGGAGCCTGACCGGTGGTGAGCAACGCTTTGCCAGCGGTCTGGTGGATCGCTTTGTCGCTGACGATGTGGCGCAGGTCCGGCAGCAGGTCAGTGAATTGCTGCAACAAGGCTTGCCGGAACAACAACGCAGTCGTCAGGCCGATCTTTTCCTGCAACGGCTGGCCCGCCTGGACGCCGAACCGCAAATCGATGCGGCGACGGTTCGGGATCTGTATCAAGGAGAGCGCTCATGAGTTCGTATTCCCTGAGAGGTTTGAACTGGTTCAACGCCTTGAGTGCAGGCGCGAAACCGGTGGAGGGTTTGCCTGCATCACTGAAAGCCGCTGATGGTGTGGTGGGCGAACAACCGGTCCGGTTTGTCGCGGTGGTGGCAGATCCCGACAACCGTTTCGTCCGCGCTCGCAACGGTGAAGTGGGTTTGCTGGAAGGTTGGGGCTTGGCCAAGGCGGTGGATGAAATCATCGTGGCTGACGTTGACAAATCGCATAAGCGCGCCGTGATCGCGATCATCGATGTGCCGAGTCAGGCTTACGGGCGGCGCGAAGAAGCGTTGGGCATTCATCAGGCCTTGGCGGGCGCGGCGGACAGTTATGCCCGCGCCCGGTTGGCTGGCCACGCCGTGATTGGTTTGCTGGTGGGCAAGGCGATGTCCGGGGCGTTTCTGGCGCATGGGTATCAGGCCAATCGATTGATCGCGCTGCGTGACCCTGGCGTGATGGTGCATGCGATGGGCAAGGCGTCAGCGGCGCGGGTGACCTTGCGCAGTGTCGAAGAATTGGAAGCACTGGCCGCCAGCGTGCCGCCGATGGCGTATGACATCGACAGCTACGCCAGTCTCGGTTTGCTGTGGGAAACCTTGTCGGTGGACCAGATTGAGCAGCCAACATCAGCGGATCTGGCGCGAGTGACGGAATGCCTGAATCTGGCGATTGGCGATGTTGCCGCAAGCGGTCGCGATTTGAGCAGCCGTTTGGGCGCGAGCAACCGCGCCGCGTCGAGCACGGTTCGCCAACTGCTGAGAGCGCAGTGGTGAACACGTTTCTGGCTCACGACCTGCTGTGGGGGATGACCCCGGAGCAGTTGCCTGCGCAGGCGCCTGCGTGGGTGATCGAGTCGATCAGCGCGGGTCAGCCGGTGGTGGTTCGGCGTGCGTTGAGTACGCCGGGTTTCATCGCGGTCGGGGCGCGTGGTCGGTTGCGTGAGCAGCGGTTTGCGACGGTGATGGCGGTCGATGCGGTTCAACGTCGGGTCACACCGGAAGCGCTGTGTCATGTATCGATTGATCGGGATTTGCCCGCCGTGCAGGCCCTCAACCAATTGCGGCCGTTGCTCGATGGTTGCGGCTGGGTGTGGGGCGTCAGCGGCAGTGCCGGATTTGAATTGGCCAGTGGCGTTGTTGCTTTGCATGAGGGCAGCGATCTGGATCTGATCCTGCGTACGCCGCAGGTTCTGGAACGGCTGAAGGCGCAGGAACTGCTGAAAATTCTGGACCGCGCCAAGTGCCAGGTGGACATGCAATTGCAGACGCCATTTGGCGCCGTCGCCCTGCGTGAATGGGCCGGTCCTGCGCGTCGGGTGTTGCTGAAAAACGCCAGCGGAGCCTGCCTTGTGATCGATCCGTGGAACCCGCTGGAGCAAGCAGCGTGAGCAGTTTGCTGGTGTTCCCCGGCCAGGGCGCGCAGCAGCCGGGCATGCTTCATCGTTTGCCTCGCGAGACGGTGATCGAGGCGAGCGAAGTGCTAGGCGAAGACGCATTGCAGCTGGATTGCGCTGAAGCATTGAAATCGACACGGGCGGTTCAGCTGTGCCTGTTGATTGCCGGTGTCGCGGCTTCGCGTCAGTTATCCATGACGCCGGATTACGTGGCGGGCTTGTCCATTGGTGCATATCCGGCCGCCGTGGTTTCGGGTGCCTTGAGCTTCAGCGATGCGCTGCATCTGGTCAGCTTGCGCGGTGAATTGATGCAGCAGGCTTATCCACAGGGCTACGGCATGACCGCGATCATCGGTCTCGATTTATCCACGGTGGAAGGCTTGCTGGCGCAGGTTCACAGCGTCGATACGCCGGTTTACCTGGCCAACATCAACGCCGATAACCAGGTGGTGATTGCCGGCAGCGACGGCGCGATGAAGGCCGTCGCCGAGTTGGCGAAAGGGCGCGGCGCAGGCCTGGCCAAGCGACTTGCCGTCAGCGTGCCGTCGCACTGCCCGCTGCTGGATGCGCCGGCGAAAATACTGGCCGAAGCTTTCACCCGCGTGCAGTTGAAAAGCCCGTCGGTGGGTTACCTGAGCGGCAGTCGCGCCCGGCCAATCATCAACATCGAAGCCCTGCGCGAAGACCTGGCTTACAACATGTGCCGCATCGTCGATTGGCGCGGCACGGTACAAAGCGCCTACGAGCGCGGCGTACGGCTACAAATCGAACTGCCGCCCGGTGCGGTGCTGACCGGGCTGGCGCGCCGGGTGTTCGAGCAGGGCACCGTGATTGCCTTCGACGGGGCGCGGCTCGACACCTTGCAGGCGCTGTTGCGTGAGGAGGGAAGCCACCAACTCTAGACCTCCGACTCAGGCCTTCGAACAACAAAAACAACATTCGACGATGCACTTTGAGGACTACAACAATGATTATTTACGGTGTGGCGCTGCTGGCGATCTGTACGCTGGCAGGGGTGATTCTGGGCGATGCGCTGGGCGTATTGCTGGGCGTCAAATCCAATGTGGGCGGGGTCGGGATCGCGATGATCCTGCTGATCTGCGCGCGTTTGTGGATGCAAAAGCGCGGCGGCATGACCAAGGATTGCGAGATGGGCGTCGGCTTCTGGGGTGCCATGTACATTCCGGTAGTGGTGGCTATGGCGGCGCAACAGAACGTCGTGACCGCATTGCACGGTGGCCCGGTGGCGGTGCTCGCGGCCATCGGTTCGGTGGTGCTCTGCGGCTGCACCATTGCCCTGATCAGCCGGACCCACAAAGGCGAACCGTTGCCTGATGAACCTGCGGAACTCACGCCCATTGGCACGCCAGTAGGAGGCCGCTGATATGTTGGAAGTCATCGAGAAGGGCTTGGCAACTAACGGTCTGGTCACGGCGTTCGCGTTCGTTGGCGTGATCATGTGGGTGTCGGTGGTGTTGTCCAAACGCCTGACGTTCGGGCGGATTCACGGCTCGGCGATTGCCATTGTCATCGGCCTGGTCCTGGCGTGGGTCGGCGGCACCATGACCGGCGGGCAAAAAGGCCTGGCGGACCTGACACTGTTCTCGGGTATCGGTTTGATGGGCGGGGCGATGCTGCGTGACTTTGCCATCGTCGCCACGGCGTTCGAAGTGCAGGCCACCGAAGCGAAAAAGGCCGGGATGATCGGCGTGATTGCGCTGTTGCTGGGCACGGTGTTGCCGTTCATTGTCGGGGCGAGCATTGCCTGGGTGTTCGGTTATCGCGATGCAATAAGCATGACCACCATCGGTGCGGGCGCGGTGACTTACATCGTCGGGCCGGTGACTGGCGCGGCGATTGGCGCGAGTTCCGATGTGGTCGCATTGTCGATTGCCACCGGGTTGATCAAGGCGATTCTGGTGATGGTCGGCACGCCGATGGCAGCGCGCTGGATGGGGTTGGATAACCCGCGCTCGGCGATGGTGTTTGGCGGGTTGGCCGGTACCGTCAGCGGTGTGACCGCCGGGTTGGCGGCGACGGATCGGCGGTTGGTGCCTTATGGGGCGCTGACGGCGACCTTTCACACCGGGCTTGGGTGCCTGCTTGGGCCATCGCTGCTGTATTTCATTGTTCGCGGGATTGTTGGTTAGTCCGGGAGTTGTAGCGATTGTTATGACGCCATCGCCAGCAAGCCGGCTCCTACAGGGTTATGTGTTGCGAATACGAACCCTGTAGGAGCCGGCTTGCTGGCGATGGAAGCGACACGGTCTTAAACCTGGCGATTGGCATACATCCGACACTCCGCCAGCAGCGCCAACAAATTCGGATCGCGTTCCTTGGCCTTCAAAAACACCACGCCGATGTGCTGCTGCAACCGATACTTTTCCTGCAGCGGAATCAGTTTCACCCGGTTTTCATACACCGCTGCAATCCTTCCTGGCAGCAACGCATAACCCACCCCCGAACTGACCATGCTCAGCAGGGTGAAGATGTCGTTGACCTGCATCGCCACCTTTGGCTCGAATCCCGCCTGTTTGAACACCCGATTGCCATCCTGGTGCGTGGCGAAGCCTTGGGTCAGGGTAATGAACGTCTCGTCGCGCACTTCGGCCAGATCGACTTCCGTGCGTTGGGCAAACTTCGAATCCGCTGGCGTGGCCAGGAAAATATCATCGGAAAACAGCGGGATCTGCTCGCAATCCGGGTCGTTCACGCTCTCGTCCAACGACACCAGGATCGCGTCGACTTCCATGTTCTTGAGCTTGTACAACAGGTCGAAATTCGATCCGAGGATCAGGTCGATGTTGAGTTCGCTGCGGCGGATTTTCAGGCCCATGATTAGTTGCGGCACGGTCTTCACCGTCAACGAATACAACGAGCCCAGCTTGAAGCGCTCAGCCGAGAACCCGGCGGCTTCGCGGGTCAGGCGCACGGTTTCGACCACGTCCTGAATCAGCTTCTGTGCCCGTTCTTCCAGCACGTAAGCACTTTCCAGCGGCGTCAGGTTACGGCCTTCGTGCTTGAACAGCGGGCAGCGCAGGGCACTTTCCAGGGAGTGGATCGCCCGGTGCACGCTGACGTTGCTGGTCTGCAATTCGGCAGCGGCGCGAGCCAGATTGCCGGTGCGCATGAAGGCGAGGAACACCTCGAGTTTTTTCAGGGTCAACTCTTCATCGATCAGCATGGGCGTGACTCTTATTCGAATGGCTCGATTGTGCCTAATTCATCTGGTTCGCGCAGACCTTTGTAGGAGCGGCCGGGCGGCGTTCCGTTTGCTGGCGATTGGGCCTCAAAATTTACGTTGATCTTGAGGCCGCCATCGCCAGCAAGCCGGCTCCTACAGTTTTGAAACATTGCGCTTTTACGCTTGAGGCCTGAGCCTTGCGCAACGCTGCATTGGATTGTGAGGTGAGCAACACATGTACCACGGGGAAAGATTGAACGCCTGGACGCATCTGGTCGGGGCGGTGGCGGCGACGGTTGGGGTGGTGTGGATGCTGGTGATCGCCGGCATGGACGGCAGCCCTTGGAAAATCGTCAGCGTGGCGATTTATGGATTCACGTTGATGGTGCTCTATAGCGCATCGACCGTTTACCACAGCGTGCGCGGGCGCAAGAAAGCGATCATGCAGAAGGTCGATCACTTTTCGATCTACCTGTTGATCGCCGGCAGCTACACACCGTTTTGCCTGGTGACCCTGCGCGGGCCGTGGGGCTGGACGTTGTTCGGGATTGTCTGGGGGCTGGCGTTGATCGGCATCCTTCAGGAGATCAAGCCGCGTTCGGAAGCGCGGATCCTGTCGATCGTGATTTACGCGGTGATGGGCTGGATCGTGCTGGTGGCGGTCAAGCCGCTAATGGCGGCGCTGGGCACGGCCGGGTTTGCCTGGCTGGCGTCGGGCGGGATTTTGTACACCGTGGGGATTATCTTTTTTGCCCTGGATCATCGGTTGCGGCATGCGCACGGGATCTGGCATTTGTTCGTGATCGCGGGGAGTTTGCTGCACTTTGTGGCGATTATGTTTTACGTCCTGTAAACCGCGTCGCGGCCAATCGCTAGCAGGCTAGCTCCCACAGAAATCTCCAGTGAACATGAAACTGGTGAACACCCAAAATTCAATGTGGGAGCTAGCCTGCTAGCGATGGCGGCCTAGAAATCACCCCAAAGTTGCTGGGCAACCGCCAGTGCAACCACTGGCGCAGTCTCGGTGCGCAACACCCGCGGGCCGAGGCGGGCGGCCTGGAAGCCGCTGGCCTTGGCCTGATCGACTTCGGCATCGGACAAACCTCCCTCCGGACCGATCAGGAATGCCAGACTTGAAGGTTTGGCATGACTCACCAACGGCTCAGCCACCGGATGCAGCACCAGCTTCAACTCCGCCTCAGTCTGCTTCAACCAGTCCGCCAACAACATCGGCGGGTGAATCACCGGTACCCGTGAACGCCCGCATTGCTCGCACGCGCTGATTGCCACCTGGCGCCAGTGCATCAGGCGTTTGTCGGCGCGCTCGTCCTTCAAGCGGACTTCACAGCGGTCGCTGAAGATCGGGGTGATTTCGGACACGCCCAGTTCGGTGGCTTTCTGAATCGCCCAGTCCATCCGCTCGCCACGGGACAGGCCCTGGCCGAGATGGATCTGCAGCGGCGATTCGATTTGCCCGGCGAAGCTTTCGTCGATCTGTACCACGACGCGCTTCTTGCCGACCTCGACCAGCTTCGCGCGAAACTCATGACCCGAACCGTCGAACAGTTGCAACGCATCACCCTCGGCCATGCGCAGCACGCGGCTGATGTAATGGGCCTGGGCCTCGGGCAATTCGTGCTCGCCAGTGCTCAGGGGGGCGTCGATAAAGAAGCGGGACAGTCTCATGCGGGTTCTCTGTAATTCATGTGTAGTTCTTGAGGCCGCCATCGCCAGCAAGCCGGCTCCTACAAGGATTTGTGCATATCGCAAATTTTGTATGCGACATCGGACCTGTAGGAGCTGGCTTGCCGGCGATGAAGCCAGCCCAGACACCCACAGTATCGAGTGAAATCAATCAACCCGGATCACGGAAACCGGGGTGGAAATCCTGCGGCACCGACACGCTCACACTGTTGCGCGTCGCAATGTCGATCCCTTCACTGGCCACTTCCGCCAGAAAGTCGATCTGCTCCGGGGTGATCACGTACGGCGGCAGGAAATACACCACACTGCCCAGCGGTCGAAGTAAAGCACCGCGCTCCAGCGCGTGCTGGAACACCTTCAAGCCACGACGTTCCTGCCACGGATAAGCTTCCTTGGTCGCCTTGTCCTTGACCATCTCGATGGCCAGCACCATACCGGTCTGACGCACTTCCGAGACGTTCGGATGATCGGCCAGGTGCGCGGTGGAGGAGGCCATGCGCCGGGCCAGCACCTTGTTGTTCTCGATCACGTTGTCTTCTTCGAAGATATCCAGCGTCGCCAACGCCGCCGCGCATGCCAGCGGATTGCCGGTGTAGCTGTGCGAATGCAGGAACGCGCGCAAGGTCGGGTAGTCGTCGTAGAACGCGCTGTAGACATCTTCCGTCGTCACGCACGCCGCCAGCGGCAGGTAACCGCCGGTCAGGGCTTTGGACAAGCAAAGGAAGTCCGGGCGGATGCCGGCCTGTTCGCAGGCGAACATCGTTCCGGTGCGGCCGAAGCCGACGGCGATTTCGTCGTGGATCAGGTGCACGCCATAACGGTCGCAGGCTTCGCGCAGCAGTTTCAGGTAAACCGGGTGATACATGCGCATGCCGCCGGCGCCCTGGATCAGCGGCTCGACGATCACCGCTGCAACGGTGTCGTGATTTTCGGCCAGGGTCTGCTCCATCGCGGCGAACATGTTCCGCGAATGCTCTTCCCAGCCCATGCCTTCAGGGCGCAGGTAACAATCGGGGCTCGGCACCTTGATGGTGTCCAGCAGCAACGCCTTGTAGGTTTCCGTGAACAGCGGCACATCGCCCACCGACATCGCCGCCATGGTTTCGCCGTGGTAACTGTTGGTCAGGGTGACGAAGCGCTTCTTGTTCGGCTGGCCGCGGTTGAGCCAGTAGTGAAAGCTCATTTTCAGCGCGACTTCGATGCAGGACGAGCCGTTATCGGCGTAGAAGCATCGGGTCAGGCCCTCCGGCGTCATCTTCACCAGACGCTCGGACAACTCGATCACCGGCTGATGGCTGAAACCGGCGAGGATCACGTGTTCCAGCTGATCGACCTGATCCTTGATGCGCTGGTTGATGCGCGGGTTGGCGTGGCCGAACACGTTGACCCACCAGGAGCTGACGGCGTCGAGGTAGCGTTTGCCTTCGAAGTCTTCCAGCCACACGCCTTCACCGCGCTTGATCGGGATCAGCGGCAGCTGTTCGTGGTCTTTCATCTGGGTGCAGGGATGCCACAACACGGCGAGATCGCGTTGCATCCACTGATTATTCAGGCCCATTTCCAGTCTCCTCGAGGCGGTCCGCGACAGGCGCGGACATACAATCGCGCAAGCCTATGCAATGCGTGGCATCGGGACAACCCATTGTGTCGAATGAGCTACTTTGTATAGGGCGATAGACGTCGCTGGCGGCCCTTTGATGGCTAACGTATTCTTCGCGGTTCTTTGAGTCGTCTGACTCGCAAAACCGATTTTTTCTACGTGTATTTCCGGAGTTCGCTGAATGTCTGCTGGTTGGCTGCGCGCCTGTGCGCTGGTGATGTTGGGGCTGTTCAGCGTGTCTGCGCTGGCCAAGGATAAAACGGCGATCGTGATTGGCGGCGGGCTCTCGGGCCTGACGGCGGCGTACGAACTGCAGAACAAAGGCTGGCAGGTCACCCTGCTGGAAGCCAAGCCGACCCTGGGCGGTCGTTCCGGCATGGCCACCAGCGAATGGATCGGCAACGACAAGACTCAGCCGGTTTTGAACAAGTACGTATCGACCTTCAAGCTGAGCACCACGCCGGCCCCTGAATTCGTGCGCACGCCGAGCTACCTGATCGACGGCGTGTATTACACCGCCGCTGACCTGGCCACCAAAGAGCCGGCCACCGCTGACGCGCTCAAGCGTTACGAGAAGACCCTGGACGACCTGGCGCGCTCGATCGAAGACCCGCTGAACCCTGCAGCGACCAGCGCGCTGCATGCCCTGGACCAGATCAACGTCTCCAACTGGCTCGACCGTTTGACGTTGCCAGCCACGGCTCGTCAATTGATCAATCAGCAAATCCGTACCCGTTATGACGAACCTTCGCGCCTGTCGTTGCTGTACTACGCACAACAGAGCCGGGTTTACCGTGGCGTGTCCGACCGTGACCTGCGCGCTTCGCGCCTGCTGGGCGGTAGCCCGGTGCTGGCACAAGCCTTCGTCAAACAGCTGAAAACCATCAAGACCAGTTCCCCGGTTTCGTCCATCACCCAGGACAAGGACGGCGTGACCGTCAAGGTCGGCAGCGTCGGCTATCAGGCTGACTACGTCGTGGTCGCGGTGCCGTTGCGCGCCCTCAACAAAATCGTGATGACCCCGGCGCTGGATGCCCAGCACATGGGCGCGATCAAAGGCACCAACTACGGTTGGCGCGACCAGATCATGCTGAAGTTCAAGACGCCGGTCTGGGAAAGCAAGGCGCGCATGTCCGGCGAGATCTACAGCAACACCGGCCTGGGCATGTTGTGGGTCGAGCCGGCGCTGAAGGGTGGCGCCAACGTGGTGATCAACCTGTCCGGCGACAACGCGCGGGTGATGCAGGCCTTCGGCGACAAGCAGATGGCCGATCAGGTGCTGATTCGCTTGCACACGTTTTATCCACAGGCGCGCGGTTCGTTCACCGGTTATGAAATCCGTCGCTACAGCACCGACCCTTCGATGGGCGGCGCTTACCTGGCCTTCGGTCCGGGCCAGATCAGCAAGTTCTGGCGCCTGTGGGAACGTCCGTTGCAACGCGTAGCGTTCGCTGGCGAACACACCGACACCTTGTACCCGGGCACTCTGGAAGGTGCGTTGCGCACCGGTCAGCGTGCAGCCGGTCAGGTTGAAGACCTGGCGGCCGGCAAGTCGTTTGAACCGGCGAAGGTTGTTCCGGCAGCGACTGCTGCTGCAGCCGGCGCAGTGGCGGCGAAGAAAGGCAACTTCTTCAGCAACCTGTTCGGTGGTTCTTCGGACGACGACAAGAAGCCGGAACCCGTGAAAGCGCCAGAGCCAGTCACACCGCCAGCCCCGGCACCGGCTCCGGTACCAGCCCCGGTCCCTGCGCCAGTTGAAGCGCCGAAACCTGCCGCCCCGGTGAAAGCCGAGCCGGCCAAGAAGGCTGCGGCCAAAGCACCGGCGAAAAAGCCTGCGGCCGAAACCAAAAAGGCCCCGGCGAAACCGGCGGCAAAGAAAGCTGAAGCGGCGAAGAAACCAGCAGCCAAACCTGCTGCGACCCCGGTAGCTGATACCAAAGCGCAGTAAGCGTCTGGATTAAAGAAACGCGGCGCACATGCCGCGTTTTTTTATGCCTGAAGAAAAGAATTGAATAAATCTCATGGCATTGGTGTTCTTGATCTGGACGTCATTTTTTTTCACACATTGGTCTTTAATCTTTCCTTAACTCACCGATTTCAGACTCTTGATCGTATTTCTCGATATTTCAAAGCGAAATTTTCCGCTTTAATTCGATAGATAACTCGATAGTCTTGGTCGCAATTCTCACAGGATTTGGGCATGCAGCTACGTAACTCTTCTTCCCGCTACGGTTGGGTCAGCATCTTCATGCACTGGGGCGTGGCGCTGGCGGTCTTCGGTCTATTTGCGTTGGGCCTGTGGATGGTCGATCTCGACTACTACAGCACCTGGCGCAAAGATGCGCCGGAGCTGCACAAGAGCATTGGCCTGGTGTTGCTGGCCGTGATGGTGCTACGGGTGCTGTGGCGCTTTATCAGCCCACCACCGCCAGCACTGGAAAGCTATGGCCGGCTGACGCGCATCGGCGCGAAGTTTGGCCATTCGTTCCTGTACCTGGGTCTGTTTGCTGTGATGATTGCCGGTTACCTGATTTCCACCGCAGATGGTGTCGGGATTCCGGTGTTTGGCCTGTTCGAAGTTCCTGCACTGGTTTCCGGACTACCGGACCAGGCAGACACCGCCGGTGAGATTCATCTGTATCTGGCATGGGTGCTGGTAATTTTTTCCGGTCTCCATGCGTTGGCAGCATTGAAGCACCACTTTATCGATCGTGATGCGACCCTTACTCGAATGCTGGGTCGCAAAGCCTGAAGTTCAACCTCGACTCCAAAGGAATAGAAAGCATGTTGAAAAAGACCCTCGCCGCTCTGGCAATCGGTTCCGCTCTGCTGTCCGCCGGTAACGTAATGGCAGCTGATTATGTCGTCGACAAGGAAGGCCAGCACGCCTTCGTCGACTTCAAGATCAGCCACCTGGGCTACAGCTTCATCACCGGTACCTTCAAGGATATCGACGGCAAGTTCAGCTTCGACGCTGCCAAGCCTGAAGACGCCAAGATCGAGTTCAATGTGAACACCGCCAGCGTCTTCACCAACAACGCCGAACGCGACAAGCACATCGCCAGCGGTGATTTCCTGAACGCGAGCAAATTCGCTAAAGCCACCTTCGTTTCCACCAGCGTCAAATCCACCGGCAAAAACGCCGCTGGCAAAGACACTGCGGACGTGGCGGGTGATCTGACCATTGCTGGCGTGACCAAGCCAGTCGTGGTCAAGGCGACTTTCCTGGGTGAAGGCAAGGATCCATGGGGCGGCTACCGTGCCGGCTTCGAAGGCACCACCAACCTCAAGCGTTCCGATTTCGGCAAGCAGAAAGACCTGGGCCCAGCGTCCGACGCGGTTGAACTGTACGTGACGTTTGAAGGTGTCAAAGCGAAGTAATTTTCGCGCCTGACACAAAAACGCCCCCGATCTCACGATCGGGGGCGTTTTTTATTGCCTGCCAAAATATGCACGCTCACCACAAATCCCCTGTAGGAGCCAGCAAGCCGGCTCCTACAGGTTTTTTGTCAGGCGCAAAAAAGTGTTTTTGTCCGGCATAAAAAAATGCCCCGGATCGTGAGATCAGGGGCATTTTTCATGGCTGGGTAAAACTCAGCGGTTGCGAGTCAGCAACGCTGGTTTTTCACCGCGCGGACGGCCTGGCAATTGATCAAGCTGTTCAGGTGTCGGGAAACGATCGGTTTTCGACTCCTTGTGAATGATCTTCGGAGCCGGGCCACGCGGGTTTTGCACAGCCGGTTCCGAGCGTGACTGCTCGTCACGTGCCGGGCGACGGTTGCGGCCTTCTTCGCGACGGGCCTGACCGTCACGAGGTGCACCGTTGCGTGGACCGCTGCGCTTGGCTGGCGGCGTGCCAGTGGTGGCGCCGTCGCTGCTGCGTGGACCGCTTTGGCGACCCTGAGGCTTGCCGCCGGTGCGTGGAGCACCTGCGCCAGCGGCCGTGCCTTGTGCCGGAGCACCCGGACGGCGGCCACGGCCCTGGGCCGGTTTGGCTTGAGGCACGTAGTCGACGCGGTTACCGAAGTTATCGATATCGTCGTCCAGGAACTCGTCCGGAGCGCGATCAGCGGCAGCGCGTGGCGCCGGGCGCTGTTGCTCGCGGGCAGGCGTGCCTTCGCGTGGCTTCTGCTCACGTGCCGGGCGCTCGCCACGGCCGCTGGCCGCCGGTTTTTCCTTGCCGCCCTTGTCCTTGCCCTTGTCTTTACGACCGCCGCCACCGCCGCTGCCGTTCGGACCGTCGCCGCGCGGGCCACGTGGGTTGCGCGGGTTACGCACGTCCGGACGCTCGCGCACTTCCGGTTTCTCGGCTTCCACGGCGCTGGAATCGAAGCCCATCAGGTCGCCGTCGGCGATTTTCTGCTTGGTCATGCGTTCGATGCTTTTCAGCAGTTTTTCTTCGTCCGGAGCCACCAGCGAGATCGCCTCGCCCGAACGACCGGCACGGCCAGTACGGCCGATACGGTGCACGTAATCTTCGTCGACGTTCGGCAGTTCGAAGTTGACCACGTGTGGCAACTGGTCGATGTCGAGGCCGCGCGCGGCGATGTCGGTAGCGACCAGGATGCGCACTTCGCCGGCCTTGAAGTCGGCCAGGGCTTTGGTGCGCGCGTTCTGGCTCTTGTTACCGTGGATGGCGACGGCGCTGAGGCCATGTTTATCCAGGTATTCGGCCAGGCGGTTGGCGCCGTGCTTGGTGCGGGTGAACACCAGCACCTGTTCCCAGGCGCCCGCGGTGATCAGGTGCGCCAGCAGCGAACGCTTGTGGTTGGCTGGCAGGCGGAAAACCCGTTGCTCGATACGCTCGACCGTGGTGTTCGGCGGCGTCACTTCGATGCGTTCCGGGTTGTGCAGCAGCTTGCCGGCGAGGTCGGTGATGTCCTTGGAGAACGTCGCCGAGAACAGCAGGTTCTGACGCTTGGCCGGGAGGCGGGCCAGGACCTTCTTCACGTCATGGACAAAGCCCATGTCGAGCATGCGGTCGGCTTCGTCCAGCACGAGGATTTCCACGTGGGACAAATCGACGCTGCCTTGGCCGGCGAGGTCGAGCAGGCGGCCAGGGCAGGCCACCAGCACGTCAACACCACGGGACATGGCCTGAACCTGTGGGTTCATGCCGACGCCGCCGAAGATGCAGGCGCTGACGAACTTCAGGTCACGGGCATAGACCTTGAAGCTCTCGTGTACTTGAGCCGCGAGTTCGCGGGTAGGGGTCAGGACCAGTACGCGCGGTTGGCGCGGGCCGTGACGCTGGGATTTGTCCGGGTGACCGTTAGGGAACAACCGCTCCAGGATCGGAAGGGCGAAGCCACCGGTTTTACCAGTACCTGTCTGAGCCGCAACCATCAGGTCGCGACCTTGCAACACGGCGGGAATGGCCCGCTGTTGCACCGGAGTAGGCTCGGTATAGCCCGCTGCCTCGATGGCGCGGACTAAAGCCTCGGAGAGACCGAGGGAAGCAAAGGACATGAGTAATCCTGTTTTAGTTAGGGCTTGGCCCAATGGGAGTCTTGCCTGGCGCGAATGGCGTTTAAGAGGACGCAATCCCGTCCGGTCCTGCTGGGCCTCGAAGGCTCGTCTGGAGCGCTCGCGCGGGCTGAAAAGCTGCGCTGTAGCGGGGTCGAGATGCCTTGAACAAGTCCGAGCGTCCGGGCGTGAGCCTGGCGGGAAGGCCGGAGTATAACAGAGCAATCACTGCGCGCCGCTTTCCTGCTGCTCAACGGTTTTTTCGCGGACAGCGGTGGCCCCGGCAGTTTTCGTGCTGGTAGCCGGATCGGCACCATAACGGGCGCTCAGTTCGGCGTACGCGGGTTCGCGCTTGAATCGTTTGAGCTCGGCGCCGAAGCGCTGCACCAGCAAATCCATGCCCGCGTTGCGGCGCACTGCCAGAAACTGGCTCTGCTGGCTGATGACGGTCGGGTTTTCGCTGATCTGGTCGCGGATATTCAATTCGTCGAGCAAATGCTGGCCCACCCGGCGGTCGGTGATCAGCAGGTCGATCCTGCCGCGCACCAGTTTGCCGAAGTTGGCTTCATGGGTGGGCGCCGGTTCGCGCGTGAACAGCGTCGATTCACGGAAGTCCGGGCTGTACAGATAGCCCGGCGAGGTGCCTATCGTCAGGCCCTTCAGATCGTCGAGGGTGCTGAACGGATGCGGGCGTTCGTTGGCATAGAACAGCACGAACTGGACTTCCGAGAGCGGTTCGCTGGGGTAGAGCAGGGTCGCATCGCGCTCGTCGCTGTGAAAAATGTCCAGCGCGCCATCGGCCTGGCCGGTTTCAAGCATCGACAGGCAGCGTTTCCACGGCAGGAACTGCCACTCGACTTCGATCCCCAGGCGCTTGAAGACGATGGCCGTGGTTTCGTAGTCCAGACCCAGTGATTTGCCATTTTCCTCGTAGACATAAGGCGCCCACGGTTCAGTGACAATGCGTAGCTTCTCGCCCCGAGCGGCGAAGCTCAGGCAAGTGAAAACCAGCACGGCAATTAACTGTGGGATCAAAGGCATGGGCTTGAGATTACGACGAGAAACGGGAAAGAGCCAGAAACCGACTGCAGATGCTCTATCTCCGTGTGTTGCATCACAATAAAAGTACGTAGAAAGCAAAAAATCGCAGCCTTCGACCGCTCCTACAGGGATTAAACATGCCCGAATGTAGGAGTGGCCGAAGGCTGCGATCTTTTGATCTTGCTTTAAACGTTTATCAGCGCGGCAACTTCAGGTTGTTCCACACCGCCAGACTCGCTTCAGCCTGGTTCAGTGTGTAGAAGTGCAGCCCTGGCGCACCACCTTGCAGCAGGCGTTCGCACATTTCGGTGATGACTTGCTCACCAAAGCCTTGAATGCTCTGGGTGTCGTCGCCGTAGGCTTCCAGTTGCTTGCGGATCCAGCGCGGGATTTCCGCACCGCAGGCATCGGAGAAGCGCGCCAGCTTGCTGTAGTTGGTGATCGGCATGATGCCCGGCACGATCGGGATGTTCACGCCCATCGCCCGTACACGCTCGACGAAGTAGAAGTAGCTGTCGGCGTTGAAGAAGTACTGGGTGATCGCGCTGTCGGCGCCAGCGTTGGCTTTGCGCACGAAGTTGGTCAGATCGTCTTCGAAATTGCGCGCTTGCGGATGCATTTCCGGGTAGGCGGCGACTTCGATGTGGAAATGATCACCGGTCTCTTCACGAATGAATTGGACCAGGTCGTTGGCGTGGCGCATTTCGCCGCTGGCCATGCCCATGCCCGAAGGCAGGTCACCGCGCAGGGCAACGATGCGCTTGATGCCGGCGGCCTTGTATTGCGCCAGCAGGCCGCGCAAGTCGTCCTTGCTGTCGCCTACGCAGGACAGATGCGGTGCGGCAGGGACTTTGACTTCGCTTTCGAGCTGCAACACGGTGTTGAGGGTTCGATCACGGGTCGAACCGCCAGCGCCATAGGTGCAGGAGAAGAAATCGGGGTTGTACGTGGCCAGCTGACGAGCAGTGGCGAGCAGCTTTTCATGCCCAGCGTCGGTCTTCGTAGGGAAGAACTCGAAGCTGTAGCGACGGTCTTGGGACATGGTCATATCCTTGGAAACGCGTAAGCCTGAGGGGCCGGTTTGTCCGCAATCGCCAGCAAGCCGGCTCCTACAGGGTTGCGTCGTACACGTTACTCACATACGACCGCTCCCTTGTAGGAGCCGGCTTGCTGGCGATGCAGGCGACGCGGTGCATCAGAACACCGCGCAGCCGGCCAGCGAATCAGTAGCGGTAAGCGTGCGGCTTGAACGGACCTTCGACAGTCACGCCGATGTAGTCGGCCTGGGTCTTGGTCAGTTGAGTCACGACGCCGCCGAAACCGCGGACCATTTCCAGGGCCACTTCTTCGTCGAGTTTCTTCGGCAGTACTTCAACAGTCAGGCGCTCGGCTTTCTGGGCTGGCGACAGGTCGGCGTACTTCTGGCCGAACAGGAAGATCTGCGCCAGAACCTGGTTGGCGAACGAACCGTCCATGATGCGGCTTGGGTGGCCAGTGGCGTTACCCAGGTTAACCAGACGGCCTTCGGCCAGCAGGATCAGGTAGTCGTCGTTCTGGGCATCGAATGCGCCAGGGCCGGTACGGTGGATTTTGTGAACCTGTGGCTTCACTTCTTCCCATGCCCAGTTCTTGCGCATGAAAGCGGTGTCGATTTCGTTGTCGAAGTGGCCGATGTTGCAGACAACAGCGCGCTTCTTCAGGGCTTTGAGCATGTTCGCGTCGCAAACATTGACGTTACCGGTGGTGGTCACGATCAGGTCGATCTTGCCCAGCAGCGCTTTGTCGATGCTTGCTTCGGTACCGGTGTTGATACCGTCGATGAACGGCGAAACCAGTTCGAAACCGTCCATGCAGGCTTGCATGGCGCAGATCGGGTCGACTTCGGAGACTTTAACGATCATGCCTTCCTGACGCAGGGACTGAGCGGAGCCCTTGCCCACGTCGCCGTAACCGATGACCAGCGCTTGCTTGCCGGACAGCAGGTGGTCGGTGCCACGCTTGATCGCATCGTTCAGGCTGTGACGGCAGCCGTACTTGTTGTCGTTCTTGCTCTTGGTCACCGAGTCGTTGACGTTGATGGCCGGGATTTTCAGCTCGCCCTTGGCCAGCATGTCCAGCAGGCGGTGAACGCCGGTGGTGGTTTCTTCGGTCACGCCGTGAACGCGATCCAGAACCTGTGGGTACTTGTCGTGCAGCAGCTGGGTCAGGTCGCCGCCGTCGTCGAGGATCATGTTGGCATCCCATGGCGCGCCATCTTTCAGGATGGTTTGCTCCAGGCACCACTCGTACTCTTCTTCAGTCTCGCCTTTCCAGGCGAAAACCGGGATGCCGGCAGCGGCGATAGCAGCAGCGGCCTGATCCTGAGTCGAGAAAATGTTGCAGGACGACCAGCGAACTTCGGCACCCAGGGCAACCAGGGTTTCGATCAGCACGGCAGTCTGAATGGTCATGTGGATGCAGCCGAGAATCTTGGCGCCTTTGAGCGGCTGCTCACCGACGTACTTGCGGCGCAGACCCATCAGGGCTGGCATTTCGGATTCAGCGATGATGGTTTCGCGACGGCCCCAGGCAGCCAGGGACATGTCGGCGACTTTGTAATCGTTAAAATCTGCAGGCGTGATAACAGCGCTCATGAAGAGCCTCCATTCGTAATGTATGCGAATGGGCGCCGTTGTGCGTTTAGTGTCTGGCCGTGGCCAGTCAACGCCCCATCCGAGCCTGACAGGTTGAACCTGCTGCAGCGCCCCTCGGACAGGTGGCGGGAAAACGGTATCAACTGAAGATGACCGTTTTGAAACGGGGGCGATTATAGCGGGCTATGCTGATCTTCCAAAGCGTTTCTGTCGGTCAATGTCCGAACGGTAATCGTGACCATAGACGATGCTTAATAGAGCTCTAGTCCGGGCTCTGCCATGATGGCACCCATCATTCGGCAAGACGCTCAGGAGTGAATATGAATTTCCACACCCGCAAATGGGTAAAACCCGAAGACCTCAACCCCAACGGCACGCTGTTCGGCGGCAGTCTGTTGCGCTGGATCGACGAAGAAGCGGCGATCTACGCCATCGTCCAGTTGGGCAATCAGCGCGTGGTGACCAAGTACATTTCTGAAATCAACTTCGTCAGCGCCTCGCGCCAGGGCGACATCATCGAACTGGGCATTACCGCCACCGAGTTCGGCCGCACCTCGATCACCCTGACCTGCGAAGTGCGCAACAAGATCACCCGCAAAAGCATCCTGACGGTGGAGAAGATGGTCTTCGTCAACCTCGGTGAAGACGGCCTGCCCGCCCCACACGGCCGAACCGAGATCAAGTACGTCAAAGACCAGTTCAAGGACGAGTAATGCGAGTTCCGTAGGAGCCGGCTTGCTGGCGATAGCGTAATCAGCGACAGCGCAGAAACCGAGTCGCCCCCATCGCCAGCAAGCCGGCTCCTACAGAAACCAGCCAGTGCACTGAACAGCGCCGAACCCCGCGTGTCGTACCTACATGACACGCCACCGGTTCCGGAGCTCTATGGACGCGCAAAAAGACGGCAAGACCCCGAACCTCTCGGCTGAAGAACGGCACGACGTCGAAAAAAGCCAGCCGCCACGTGCGGCTGTATTGCACGAAATAATCCGCACCCAGGGCGATCAGGAGCTCGAACGCAGCGTCGCCGCACTATGGTGGTCGGCGCTCGCCGCCGGCCTGACCATGGGCCTGTCGCTGATGGCCATGGGGTTGCTCAACTCGCGCCTGCCGGAGGGCGAACACTTCAAGGTGATTGCCAGTTTCGGTTACTGCGCCGGGTTCCTGGCGGTCATCCTCGCCCGCCAGCAATTGTTCACCGAGAACACCCTGACGGCGGTGCTGCCGGTCATGACCAAACCCACCCTGAACAATTTCGGCCGGTTGTTGCGGCTGTGGTCGGTGGTGCTGGTGGGCAACCTTTGCGGCACCTTGCTGGTCGCGTATGTGATGTTGCACCTGCCGATTTTCGACACCAAGACCGACCTGGCCTTCCTCGATATCGGGCGCAAGGTCATGGAGAACGACGCGAGCAAGATGTTCGCCAAAGGCATTGTGTCGGGCTGGATGATCGCGACCATGGTCTGGATGATCCCGTCCATGGAGAGCGCCAAGATGTGGATCATCATCCTCATCACTTACCTCATGGCGCTGGGGGATTTCACCCACATTGTCGTCGGTTCGGCCGAAGTCTCGTATCTGGTGTTCGCCGGCGAGTTGCCGTGGAAGGATTTCTGGCTGGTGTTTGCAGGTCCCACGCTGGCGGGGAACATCATCGGTGGCAGCTTTATCTTTGCGCTGTTGAGCCATGCGCAGATTCGCAGCGAAAGCGGGCCGCCGAAGCAGTCTGCGGATCGGGAGTCCGACCCGCAGAAGGTCAAAAAGTAATCAGTGATGCCCGGCCTGTGCCACTGGCGCAGGCTCATCCCGGGTCACGTGCTTGACCAGTTTGCCGATGCTCAAGCCCTGCAACAGGATCGACGACAACACCACGATGTAGGTGATGCTCAGCAGCAAATCACGCTCCGGGCCCAATGGCAGTGCCAGGGCGAGCGCTACCGAAACACCACCGCGCAAACCACCCCAGGTCAGAATCCGGATCGTTCCGCGCGGCACTGTGCGCCAGCGTCGCAGCAGGAGGATGGCCGGTGCCACGGTCAACAGGCGCGAGAGCAGAATGGCCAGGGCCAGCAAACTTGCCGCCAGCACGTGCAGCCAGTTGAACGGCAGCAGCAACAGCTCCATGCCGATCAGGGCAAACAGCAGGGCGTTGAGCATGTCGTCGAGCAGCTCCCAGAAACCGTCCAGGTACTTTCGGGTCATGTCGTTCATCGCCAGGTTGCGCCCCAGATTGCCGATGATCAGGCCGGCGACCACCATCGCGATCGGTGCGGAAACATGCAGCTCCGACGCCATGGCCGAGCCGCCGATCACCAGTGCCAGGGTCAACATGACTTCGATCTGATGCTGCTCGATGCTCTTGATCATCAGGTACACCAGGTAGCCAATCAGCCCACCAAACAGCACGCCGCCAATCGCTTCGTGTGCGAACAGCAGGGCCGTGGCGCCTACGGTTGGGGTTTCACCGAGTTGCGCGATACCCAACAGCACGGTGAACACCACTACCGCGGTGCCATCGTTGAACAGCGATTCGCCGACAATCGTGGTTTTCAG
The DNA here is from genome assembly GCF_014852385.1 of Pseudomonas sp. PDM03. Lineage (NCBI taxonomy): Bacteria > Pseudomonadati > Pseudomonadota > Gammaproteobacteria > Pseudomonadales > Pseudomonadaceae > Pseudomonas > Pseudomonas sp. PDM03. Next base: position 222,229 of record NZ_JACVBM010000002.1, read on the forward strand.
CGGTTTGGACGCGTTGGCGGTCCGCAACACGCCGAGCACCGCGATGGGGTCGGTCGGGGAAATCAGCGCGCCGAACAGCAGGCAATACAGAAAGCTCACATGCCAGCCGAACAGGGCAAAGATGTAATACGCGAGGCTGCCGATCACGGCGGTGGCGATCAATACACCAAATGTTGCGAGCAGGCCGATGGGCCAGCGATAGCTGCGCAGGTCATTGAGATTGACGTGCAGCGCACCGGCGAACAGCAGAAAGGACAGCATCCAGTTCATCAGCAGATCACCGAAGTCGATCTGGCCGATCAGCTGTTGCACACGCTCTTCGAGGCCGGGGTAACCGAGGGAACTCAGGCCCTGCAACAGCAGGGAAAACATCAGTGCGGTGACCATGACGCCGATGGTCGGGGGCAGGCCGATGAAACGGAAATTCACGTAGGTGAGCAGGGAGGTGAGGCAGATAAACGCAGCGACAAGTTCAAGCATCCGGGGTCCTTGGATGGGAGTTGGAAAACAGGTTATGGCAGGTGCACCGTGTCAATTTCTTCGCGGGCGGACACATTGACCGCAGCCGCACCGCGACGTTGCAGGTAAATGAAGAAAAGCGCCGTCAGCACCGTCAGGCCACTGACCAGCGCCCCGGTCCACGGCAAGTCCGCCAGATCCGCGCCGCTGGCGACCACCAGCCCACCAATCCACGCGCCCGCCGCATTACCGAGATTGAAAGCGCTCTGGTTCAACGTCGAGCCGAGATTGGGTGCCTCGTGCGCCTGATCAATGATCAGCAGTTGCAGAATCGGGCACAGGGCGAAGGCAAAGATCCCCCACAACACCAGCGTGATCGCCGCCGGAATCACCGAGTGACTGGTCTGCGTGAACGCAGCCAGCACGACCACTACCGCCAACGCCATGCCCACCAGCGAAGGCAGCAAGCGACTGTCGGCCAGGCGGCCGCCGAGCATGCTGCCCGCCGTCAAACCGACGCCGAACAACAGCAACATAATGGTCACGCCGTGCGGGCTGACTCCGGTGATGTCCTGCAGGATCGGCGCGATGTAGGTGAACACGCTGAACAGGCTGGTCGACGCCAGCACGCTCATGCCCAGGGCCAGCAGCACATTGACCTTGCCCAGCACCTTGAACTCACTGGCGAGGTTGGCCTTGTCCATGGTGATGTCCTTCGGCAGCCAGGCCCACTGCGCAATCGCGGCGATCACACCGATCACCGACACCGCCCAGAACGTCGAACGCCAACCGGCGTATTGGCCGAGCGCGGTGCCCAATGGCACGCCGAGCACATTGGCCAGGGTCAGGCCGGTGAACATCATGGCAATCGCCTGCGCCCGTTTGTTCGGCGCGACCAGACCGGCCGCGACCACCGAACCAATGCCGAAGAACGCCCCGTGGCATAACGCGGTAACCACTCGCGCGGCCATCAGCGTGGCGTAGTTTGGCGCCAACGCGCACAGCACGTTGCCGAGGATGAACATCAGTGTCATGCCCAGCAGGGTGGCTTTGCGCGGCATATTGGCGGTGCCGACCGCGAGGATCGGCGCGCCGAACACCACGCCCAGGGCGTAACCGGTGATCAACAGACCGGCGTGAGGAATGCTCACGGCGAGGTCGCGAGCGACGTCGGGCAGTAAGCCCATGATGACGAATTCAGTGGTGCCGATGCCGAACGCGGCAACAGCGAGGGCAAGCAAGGCGAGTGGCATGCGCAAGGTCTCTGTCGGTAGTCTTGACGCTGTGATCAGGCATACGCAGGCCGACGACCGTTCTCGAAGAGAGCGGGCCATGGCAGAAATTATTGGAATTAGTCTGTGCGCAACTGAGTGCGGCGTGGTCGCTTGCAGTATAAACAGCTGCTGACATATGGCGAATCAATTCTCCCCCGCCCTTGTAGGAGCCCGGCTTGCCGGCGATGGCGTTCTTGAGGATGTCATCGCCGGCAAGCCGGGCTCCTACAAGGGCGGCGGGGGCAAAAAAAGGAGTGTGCCGTGCTTGCGACGGCGTTGGTGTTGGTGGCGGCGCTGTTGCACGCGGCGTGGAACACCCTGATTAAATTCAGTGCGGAACGGTTGTTGGTCGTGGCCTGCATGGACAGCGTGGCGATGCTTTTTGTCGCGCTGATGCTGCCGTTCGTGGCGCTGCCACCGATTGAAATCTGGCCATGGATTCTCGCATCGGCCGCATTCGAATTGCTTTATCGCTATCTGCTGATTCAGGCCTATCGGGTGGGTGATCTCGGTTTGGTGTACCCGCTGATGCGTGGCTTGTCGCCGTTAGTGGTGCTGGCCTTGACGCTGATCTTTGCCGGGGAGGTGCTGACGAATCAGCAGATCTTCGGAATTCTGCTCATCCCGTTGGGCATGCTGTGCCTGCTGTCGCAGGGCGGTGGCGGTACGCGTTTGCCGTGGTCGATGCTGCCGGTGGTGGCGCTGATTGGCCTGTGCATTGGCTGCTACACCTTTATCGATGGCCAGGCGTTGCGGCGCTGGTCGCATCCGCTGGATTACCTGGTCTGGGTGACGTTGCTCAGCGCATGGCCGTTTCCGCTGCTGGCGTTGGTGCGCAAACGGCCGGCGTTCATGCTGTTCTGGCGTGAACAATGGCGCTTGGGATTGGCGGTCGGGTTCTGCGTGTTGTTCAGCTACGCTCTGGTGCTGTGGGCGATGCAGCTGGGGTCGATTGCAGAAGCGGCGGCATTGCGCGAGATCAGCGTGATTCTGGTGGTGCTGTTTGGCATGCGCTATCTGAAAGAACCTTTCGGTCGGCCGCGGCTCCTGGCCTGTGGGCTGGTGCTGATCGGCATGTTGGTGATGAAGTTTTGACCAGAATCCGGATTTTATAACTCGAAGAAAGGGACTGCGATATGACGGTTGCTTTGTGGTGCATTTTGATTGCGATCTTCCTGCCCTATCTCTGCGTGGGTATTGCCAAGATCAGTGGCCGTTTTGGATTGAAAGACAACCATGACCCACGGGATTTTCTCGAGTCACTGAATGGTTTGGGCCGGCGCGCCTATGCGGCGCAATTGAACAGTTTCGAAGTGACCCCGGCGTTCGCGGCGGCGGTGATCGTGGCCCACCTGGCCGGCAACGCCGAGCTGGTGACGATCAATGTGCTGTCGGTGTTGTTCATCACCAGCCGTCTGCTGTACATCATTTGCTACCTGGCGGACTGGGCGATTCTGCGGTCGCTGGTGTGGTTTGTGGGGATGGGGTTGATCGTGAGTTTCTTTGTGATTTCGGTCTGACATATCTGCGGTGTTTTTACTGACCCCTTCGCGGGCAAGTCGGATCGCCGCCCGCTCGCTCCTACAGGTATTACAGTCGATCACAATTGTGTGATCGCCGCAGATCCCTGTAGGAGCGTGGCTTGCCCGCGAAAGCTATCTATCTGCCGCCACAGTAATTAAGGATTGGCTTTAACCGCATCAGCCACCTGAGGCACTTGCGGCAGTGCCGCGCCTTTGGGCCAGAGCATCCAGATCTGCCCCTGCTGTTTCATGTCGCCAGCCAGTTGCCCCGCCGCTTCGCCGGTGCCCCAGAACAAATCTGCACGGACTTCACCGGCAATCGCGCCGCCAGTGTCTTGAGCTGCTACCGGACGAACCAGTGCGGTGCCGTCCGGCCGCGTTGTGGATAACCACAACAGGCTGCCCAGCGGAATCACTTTGCGATCCACTGCCGCGCTGTAACCCGCCGTCAGCGGTACGTTCAGCGAGCCGCGAGGGCCTTCATTGCTGTCCGGGTTGCGGGTGAAGAACACATAGCTCGGGTTGCTGCCGAGCAGTTCCGGAATGCGCGCCGGATTGGCCTTGGCCCAGTCGCTGATTGCGCCCATGGTCACGTCTTCTTTCTTCAATTCGCCTTGCTCTACCAGCCAGCGGCCGATGGGGCGATACGGATGACCGTTCTGGTCGGCATACGCAATGCGCAACTGGCGACCATCGTCGAGCTGAATGCGACCGGAACCCTGGATTTGCAGGAATTGCAGGTTCATCGGGTCGGTCAGCCACGCCACGACCGGCGCCTTGACCCCTTTGGTTTCGATGGTTGCCGCATCGTCGTAAGGCTTGAGCACGCGACCTTCGAGCCGTCCGCGCAGGCGTTTGCCTTTGAGCTCCGGGTAGATGCTGTCCAGAGAGACGATGATCATGTCCTCTGGAACCCCGTACACAGGGATGTTCGCCACGGCAGTTTGGGTCAGGCTGCCGGGGTAGACCGGCTCGTAGTAACCGGTGATCAAGCCGTTGGGATTGTCGTTGGCGGCGCGCAGGCCGTAGACGTCGAGGTTCTGTTTGAGGAAGCCGCGAATGTCACTGGCGGTTTGCGGCACGTTGGTGGCAGCAGCACAGGTCGAGCCCCAGATCGGGTCGGCCTTGAGTCGGGTGCAGGCGCTGCGCCATGAACCGAAACCGGCGACCAGGTCGTTATCGGACACCGTCGGCAGGGCTTCCCAGGTGGAGCTGGAATAAGTCGCCAGCGCGTGGGTCTTGGGTTTGTTGTTGTCACCGCCGGTGCAGCCTGCGAGCACGGCCACCATCGGGAGGGTCCAGGCGAGGCGGTGACGCCATGCCTTGAAACGGCTGTTCATGGAGTAATTCCTTTGTCGGTTGCCTGAGTGCTCCATGCGCTCAAACAACCCGTATTGATAATAGGGCTATTGGTCTTTGCCGATGACGCGAGGATACTGGCCGCCGTTTCCCGTGACCTGAAGCCACCATGACTCTTAAAAGACTTTCCGTTGTATTGCTGGCCTGCCTGACCTTGTCCGCGTGCGGCGGTGTCGATCCGAATTCTCCATTGGGCCAGCGCAAGGCAATCTTCAAACAAATGCTCAAGACCGGCGAAGACCTGGGTGGCATGTTGCGCGGCCGCATTCCATTCGACGGCCCGAAATTCGCTGACGGCGCGGTGAAACTCGATGCGTTGTCCCAGGAACCGTGGAAGCATTTTCCGCAGGTGCGCGAGGAAGATCACACCAGCGCCAAGGGCGACGTGTGGCAGAAACAGGCACGCTTTCAGGAAATGGCCCGCACCCTTGAAGCCGCCACCGGTGAATTGGTGATAGCCAGCAAGGTTCAGCCATACAAGGCCAGCAACCTGGGGCCGGCGGTGCAGAAAGTCGAAGATGCCTGTAGTGCGTGCCATAAAGAGTTTCGGGATCATTGATTTGCAGCGCTCTTGCTGACGCTTTCGCGAGCAGGCTCGCTCCCACATTGGAATGCATTCACCTGTGGGAGCGAGCCTGCTCGCGAAGCTCCCTGAAGAACGCTACAAATTCCTGACTTTACCTTTTCTTATTTATCCAGCTCGTCGAGCGCGTCTTGCAGTTCCTTGCGCGACTCGGCCAGTTTGTCTTTGCGCTTGTTGATCTTCTCGGGGTCGCCTTTCTTCATGGCTTTGTCGAGGTCGGCCTGGCGCTGGCTGACGTCATGCTTGGCGTCGAGGACCTTGTTTTCCCGCTCCTTCTTCAGCGAAGCGTCGGTGCAATGCGCGGTGACTTCGCTCAGTGCCGTTTCCAGGCCTGCCTGCTGTTCGGCGTTGCCATGGGATTTGGCCAGTTCGATCTGGTTGATGATGCCTTGTTTCTTGGCGGCACAACCGGTCAGCCCCGGGGCCTCTTCGACGGCCATCAGTGGCGCGGCCATCACGCTGCAAAGGGTCAGCAGGGCGAGCGGTGAAAGAAATTTCATAAAAGCTCCATGTGCAGGTGCAATCGGGTCGATAGGGCGATGGGCGTTTGAGCTCGTCGGCCTCTTTGGGTTCCCGGGCGGGCGAGAATCTGCGGTTGCTAAAAACCGTCGATCCCCGCCGCACGTAATGTGTCGCTCAAGGCCAGGACCTGCGGGTCGCGGAAAAATGCGCTCAATTGCGCCGCGCGTCCCGGGCCGATGCCGGCTTCGGCCTGCCATTGTTCGGTGTTTCGTTGTGCCAGTTCCTGCCAGGAGTCGGCGAGGTTTGCCTGGCCGGTCGGTGGTAAACCCAGGGCTTTGAGCCAGCGAGCAAAAGGGCGTTGGCGGGCACTGTTGAAACTGTTTAGAAGACGAGTACTGCTGCGCTCGCCGAAGCCGTTAATGGTAGCAAGCTCTTGAGCATCGAGGGTCAACCAATCCAGCAGGCCGTTCAGGTGGCCTGTTTCGAAAAGTTTCTCCCATGTTCCCGGGCCGACATGAGGCATGGCCAACCCTTGCTTGCCGCTGAGCCAGGTCAGTCGCGCGAGAAATTGGCTTTCGCAGCCCGGCGTCGGTTGCCAGCAACTCAAATGATGAAAGTCGGCTGCCAGCGGCGTGTTCAAGGCTGGGCGTTCGGCGGCGCGTAGTACGACGCCGTCGAGCCGGGGAATGGTCAGCCCCGCGAGGCTGATGGACACCTGATCACCGGGGCGGATGTCCAGCTCCTCCCAGCGCCGCAGTGAGCTGACGCTGACACGCTTGATCTGCCGGTCATCGAGCGTCACCGGCTTCAAGTCCAGCACGGGGGTGATCCGTCCGGTGCGACCGACCTTGAAGTCGACTTTGCGTACTTCGGCCAACGCCTGGGCAAAGGGGTATTTCCAGGCAACGGCCCAGTACGGTGTTTTTGCCTGCCAGCGCTCGGCCGAAGGCCGTTGGCTCTGGCGCAGGACCACACCGTCACTGGCAAAGGGCAGGGGCGAGCGGTACCAGTGATCGCGCCAGTGTTCGGCATCGGCAAGCGTCTGTACCTGCTGACTGTAAGGCGCGATGCCCTGCAACCCCAGCTCATCCAGCGCGGCGATGCGAGCGGGCAAACCGGCCGGGCCTTGTGGCCAGTCCCAGATAAACAGGCCAATGCCAGCGGCTTGCTCAGGGCTGAGTTCCTTGCGCGCCATCAAACCGGCCACCGTGGAACGGGCATTGAGGCTGCCGGCTTTGGCTTGCACATGGTCGACCAGTCGCCAATAGAGTTCACCTTGCACCAGCAGGTCCAGCGGGCGCGACAGTTGCCGGGGGATGGCGGGGATCAGTCGCGCCGAGGTTGTCCAGTCTTGCCCGTTTATTCCGTCGCCGCGACTGATTGCCTGGTGCAGTACGCCCGTGCGGTAGATCAGCGTCACCGCCACACCATCGACTTTGGGTTGTACCCAGAGGTCCTTGCGATCACGCATCCAGGTTTCGGCTGCACGACCATCGCGCACTTTTTCCAGGCCGGTGTGGGCAATGGGGTGCGCAATTTTGCCGCCAGCCGTGCGTAATGGTTCGGGCGTCAGGCCCAAGTCAAAGCAACTGCGCCATTCGGTCAGCCGGGCGAGGGCTTGATCGTAAAGTTCGTCGGCAACCAGCGAGCGGCCATGGCGGTGATAACTGTTATCCCAGGTGTCGATCTGTTTTTGCAGGGTTGTGATTTCGTCCAGAGCCCTGGCGGGCGGCCAGTCGGGACAGTCGGCTGCAGCTGTAGTGAGGCAAAAAAAGCTCAGAGAAAAAACAGAAAACAGGCGCAGAAGCATCGTGAGCATCCTTGCTCAAGGGGAGTGCTTGAAGGCTAGTCAGTATTTTCTGGCGGGGACGGTGGGTGTTTTGCCTGGTGTTTCCGGGGGGGGGGGCTGGGCTTGCCGGCGATGGGGGCGACTCGGTCTCAAACGCAAGACAATAAAAAGCCCCGCACGGCGAACCGTGCAGGGCTTTTGGTACCGCCGGGGAGGTCTTACAGGCCGGCAGCCGAACGCAGGTCGTCGGCGCGGTCGGTTTTTTCCCAAGTGAACGTGGTGAAGGTGTCTTCGCCCACGGTCTTGGTTGCCGGGGTGCGACCGAAGTGGCCGTACGCTGCGGTTTCCTGGTACATCGGGTGCAGCAGGTCAAGCATGGTGGTGATTGCGTATGGACGCAGGTCGAACACTTCGCGAACCAGTTTGACGATTTTGTCGTCGCTGATTTTGCCGGTGCCGAAGGTGTTCAACGAGATCGAAGTCGGCTGGGCAACACCGATCGCGTAGGAAACCTGAATCTCGCAACGCTCGGCCAGGCCGGCAGCGACGATGTTCTTCGCCACGTAACGACCGGCGTAGGCCGCGGAACGGTCAACCTTCGATGGATCTTTACCGGAGAACGCGCCGCCGCCGTGACGGGCCATGCCGCCGTAGCTGTCGACGATGATCTTGCGACCGGTCAGACCGCAGTCACCCACTGGGCCGCCAATGATGAACTGGCCAGTCGGGTTGATGTGGAACTGGGTGTCTTTGGTCAGCAGTTCGGCAGGCAGCACGTGCTTGACGATCAGCTCCATCACGCCTTCGCGCAGGTCTTTGTACGACACTTCAGGGTTGTGTTGGGTCGACAGTACAACGGCGTCGATACCGACAACCTTGCCGCCTTCGTAACGGCAAGTCACTTGCGACTTGGCGTCCGGGCGCAGCCAAGGCAGCAGGCCGGATTTACGGGCTTCGGCCTGGCGCTGAACCAGCTGGTGCGAGAAGGTGATCGGTGCTGGCATCAGCACGTCGGTTTCGTTGCTGGCGTAGCCGAACATCAGGCCCTGGTCGCCGGCGCCCTGATCTTCAGGCTTGGCACGGTCAACACCCTGGTTGATGTCTGGGGACTGCTTGCCGATGATGTTCATCACACCGCAAGTGGCGCCGTCGAAGCCGACATCGGAGCTGTTGTAGCCGATGTCCAGAATGACGTTACGCACGATTTCTTCCAGGTCGACCCAGGCCGACGTGGTGACTTCACCTGCGATGATTGCCACGCCGGTTTTTACCAGCGTTTCGCACGCCACACGGGCGAACTTGTCTTCAGCAATGATGGCGTCCAGCACCGCATCGGAAATCTGGTCGGCGATTTTGTCCGGATGCCCTTCGGACACGGACTCGGAGGTGAAGAGGGAGTATTCGCTCATCTCGATTTTTTCCTGAATTTACCGATGGTGAGTGTCGCCAGTTGGCCGCTGAAAGTGGCGGACCTGAATCTGGAAACCATTACGTAAGCCTACATAGAGGCTTTCCCCGGGAACGAGTCCCGCAGCGGTGGCCCAACGGGCCAGATCGTCCTGTTCAAACCCCAACCAGAGATCACCGCAGGCCTCCCTGGCCCAACTCTGGTTGTGGCTACATAACTCTGTCACGAGCAGGCTACCGCCCGGTTGCAGCAATTTGGCCATGTGCTTGAGCGCATCGGCCGGTGCGGCAAAGTGGTGCAGCACCATGTTCAGTACAACGCAATCGGCCTTGAGGCTTACGCCATTCAATGCATCGGCCAGTTGCAGGCTGACGTTAGCCAGCGTTTCACGTTCGCAGACCTGTCGCGCCAATTCGAGCATCGCCTGGCTGTTGTCCAGTGCGGTGACGTGAGTGAAACGACGCGCCAGTTCCGGCAGAAAAGCACCGTCGCCAGGGCCTACTTCTATGGCCGTGGCGCCTTCACTGAAGCTCAGTTTGTCGAGCAAGGCCACCACGCTTTCGCGGTACTGCGGCAGGCCGGCAATCAGGTCTTGCTGGGCGCGAAACTTCTCCGCCACCCGTGAGAAAAAGTCCTGGCTGGCCGCTGCGCGTTGCCCGTGGACCTGACCGATCCGCGACTGCACATCGGCAGGCAGGGTCAGGTTGTCCACTTCTTCGAGCAGCGCGGCGTGCAGCTTGCCGCCGAGCAGGTCGGTGTGGGGCAGGGCACGACGGTAGAAAATCGCGTTGCCTTCACGGCGCGTTGCCACCAGGTCGGCCTGGGCCAGCACCTTGAGGTGATGACTCATGCCCGACTGGCCAATACCGAAGATCTGCGCCAGCTCGAGTACGCCAAACGAGTCGTTGGCCAGCGCGCGCAATACATTCAGCCGCAGAGGATCGCCACCGGCCTTGCAAAGGGCCGCCAGCTCATCGCACTCGTCATGTTGAATGGAAGGCACGCGTAAATTCATAGGGCCAGCAGTCTAGTGACGGTCAGAAAGTACCGCAAGAGCAATATCAAAAAGTTTTGATATTGCTCGATGGGTGGCACTTCTGATGACTTGTTCCACTCTACAAACGAATAGCAGAAAGGTTTCACCAGCCGAAACCGTCTTTATCCATTGGAAAAACGCCTTCAGATGACTATCTGTCATTGCCGCGAGGCATGCCTGTGAGGGAAAATGCTCGCCTTTTTTCCGTTTCGTTTTATTCAAACCCTAGGAGATCAGCGATGCCCAGCCGTCGTGAGCGTGCCAACGCCATTCGTGCCCTCAGCATGGATGCCGTGCAAAAAGCCAACAGCGGCCATCCCGGTGCCCCGATGGGTATGGCGGATATCGCCGAAGTACTTTGGCGTGACTACCTGAAGCACAACCCGAGCAATCCATCGTTCGCCGACCGTGACCGCTTCGTGCTGTCCAACGGCCACGGCTCGATGCTGATCTACTCGCTGCTGCACCTGACCGGCTACGACCTGTCGATCGATGACCTGAAGCAATTCCGTCAACTGCACAGCCGCACCCCGGGTCACCCGGAGCTCGGCTACACCCCGGGCGTTGAAACCACCACCGGTCCACTGGGCCAGGGTCTGGCCAACGCCGTGGGTTTTGCCCTGGCTGAAAAAGTCCTGGCGGCGCAGTTCAACCGTCCGGGCCACAACATCGTTGATCACCACACCTACGTTTTCCTGGGTGATGGCTGCATGATGGAAGGCATTTCCCACGAAGTCGGCTCGCTCGCCGGTACTTTGGGCCTGGGCAAGCTGATCGCCTTCTACGATGACAACGGCATCTCCATCGACGGCGAAGTCGAAGGCTGGTTCACCGATGACACGCCGAAGCGTTTCGAAGCCTACAACTGGCAGGTGATCCGCAACGTCGACGGTCATGATCCTGAAGAGATCAAGATCGCCATCGAGACCGCTCGCAAAAGCGCGCAGCCGACCCTGATCTGCTGCAAGACCACCATCGGTTTCGGTTCGCCGAACAAGCAAGGTAAAGAAGACTGCCACGGCGCCCCATTGGGTGACGCGGAAATCGCACTGACCCGTACTGCGCTGAAGTGGAACCACGGTCCGTTCGAAATCCCGGCCGAGATCTACGCCGAGTGGGACGCCAAGGAAGCCGGCCGCGCTGCCGAAGCCGAGTGGGACCAGCGTTTCGCTGCCTACTCCGCCGCTTTCCCGACCGAAGCGAACGAACTGATTCGCCGTCTGAGCGGTGATCTGCCGGCCGACTTCACCGAGAAAGCCGATGCTTATATCGCTGAAGTCGCTGCCAAAGGCGAAACCATTGCCAGCCGTAAAGCCAGCCAGAACGCTCTCAATGCATTCGGCCCGCTGCTGCCTGAGTTCCTCGGCGGCTCCGCTGACCTGGCCGGTTCCAACCTGACCCTGTGGAAAGGCTGCAAAGGCGTCACGGCTGAAGACGCCAGCGGCAACTACATGTACTACGGCGTACGCGAGTTCGGCATGACCGCCATCATGAACGGCGTTGCCTTGCACGGCGGCCTGGTGCCTTACGGCGCGACCTTCCTGATGTTCATGGAATACGCCCGCAACGCTGTGCGCATGTCGGCCTTGATGAAGCAGCGCGTGATCCACGTCTACACCCACGACTCCATCGGTCTGGGCGAAGACGGCCCGACTCACCAGCCTATCGAGCAACTGGCCAGCCTGCGCTGCACGCCAAACCTCGACACCTGGCGTCCAGCCGACGCCGTGGAATCGGCGGTGAGCTGGAAGTGCGCGCTGGAGCGCAAGGACGGTCCTTCGGCCTTGATCTTCTCGCGTCAGAACCTGCAGCACCAAACCCGCAACGCGATTCAGATCGAAGAGATCTCCCGTGGCGGTTACGTGTTGAAGGACTGTGCAGGCGAGCCTGAGCTGATCCTGATCGCCACTGGTTCCGAAGTCGGCCTGGCGGTTCAGGCTTATGACAAGCTGACCGAGCAGGGTCGCAAAGTGCGCGTCGTTTCGATGCCGTGCACCAGCGTGTTCGATGCCCAGGACGCCGACTACAAGCAATCGGTCCTGCCGTTGCAGGTCAGCGCCCGTATCGCCATCGAAGCCTCTCACGCGGACTACTGGTACAAGTACGTGGGCCTGGAAGGTCGCGTCATCGGCATGACCACCTACGGCGAGTCGGCGCCTGCGCCAGCCTTGTTCGAAGAGTTCGGTTTCACCCTGGAAAACATCCTGGGTCAGGCTGAAGAGCTGCTGGAAGACTAAGCACGACGCGGTGGTCTCATGATCACCGCAATCCCCTGTAGGAGCTGGCTTGCCAGCGATGGCGCCCGGTCAGGCAACATTTATGTTGAAGCTGATGACGTCATCGCTGGCAAGCCAGCTCCTACAAGGGGTGTGTTGAATATAAGAATGACGTCTGGCTGCGAATTATCGAGAACCCCATGCCTCAACCGCGTCCCTACAAAGTTGCACTCAACGGCTACGGCCGGATTGGTCGTTGCGTCTTGCGTGCGTTGTTTGAGCGAGGCTCGGCGGCCGGGTTTGAAATTGTCGCGATCAACGATCTGGCGGACATGGCCAGCATCGAATACCTGACACGCTTCGACTCCACGCACGGGCGTTTTCCCGGCGAGGTGAAGGTCGACGGCGATTGTCTGCATATTAATGGCGACTGCGTGAAGGTCCTGCGCAGTGCCACCCCCGAAGGCATCGATTGGGCGTCCCTGGGCGTCGATCTGGTGCTGGAGTGCTCCGGCGCTTACCACACCCGTGAAGACGGCCAGCGTTTCCTCGACGCCGGCGCGCCACGCGTGCTGTTTTCCCAGCCGATGGCCAGCGAGGCGGATGTCGACGCCACCATCGTCTACGGCGTGAACCAGGATTGCCTGACCGGCGACGAGCTGCTGGTGTCCAACGCATCCTGCACCACCAACTGCGGCGTACCGCTGTTGCGCCTGCTGGATCAGGCCATCGGCCTGGAATACGTGTCGATCACCACCATCCACTCGGCGATGAACGATCAGCCGGTGATCGACGCCTATCACCACGAAGACCTGCGCCGCACGCGTTCGGCGTTTCAGTCGGTGATTCCGGTGTCCACTGGTCTGGCGCGTGGCATCGAGCGCCTGTTGCCGGAACTTGCCGGGCGAATTCAGGCCAAAGCCGTGCGGGTGCCGACGGTGAACGTGTCTTGCCTCGACATTACGATGCAGACCGTGAGCGATACCGACGCCACCGAGGTCAACCGGATTCTGCGCGAGGCTGCCACCAGCGGCCCGCTCAAAGGTCTGCTGGCCTACACCGAGTTGCCTCACGCAAGCTGTGATTTCAACCATGACCCACATTCGGCGATCGTCGATGCCAGTCAGACCCGAGTTTCCGGCCCACGGCTGGTGAACATCCTGGCCTGGTTCGACAACGAATGGGGTTTTGCCAACCGAATGCTGGACGTTGCAGAACACTATCTGCAAACAGCAACTTCAAAAAAACCGTAGGAAGTGCGACCCATGACCGTGTTGAAGATGTCCGACCTCGATCTGCAAGGTAAGCGCGTATTGATCCGCGAAGACCTCAACGTCCCAGTCAAGGACGGTGTTGTCACCAGCGATGCGCGAATCCTGGCCTCGCTGCCGACCATCAAGCTGGCCCTGGAAAAAGGCGCGGCCGTGATGGTCTGCTCGCACCTTGGCCGCCCGACCGAAGGCGAGTTCTCGGCCGAGAACAGCCTCAAGCCTGTCGCTGACTACCTGAGCAAGGCCCTGGGCCGCGAAGTGCCGCTGGTTGCCGATTACCTGGGCGGCGTTGACGTCAAGGCCGGCGACATCGTGCTGTTCGAAAACGTGCGCTTCAACAAGGGCGAGAAAAAGAACGCTGACGAACTGGCCCAGCAATACGCCGCCCTGTGCGACGTGTTCGTGATGGACGCCTTCGGCACCGCTCACCGCGCCGAGGGTTCGACCCACGGCGTGGCCAAGTTCGCCAAAGTCGCGGCCGCGGGCCCGTTGCTGGCCGCTGAACTGGACGCGCTGGGCAAAGCCCTGGGCGCTCCGGCTCAACCAATGGCAGCCATCGTTGCCGGTTCCAAGGTATCGACCAAACTCGACGTGCTGAACAGCCTGAGCCAGATCTGCAACCAGCTGATCGTCGGCGGCGGCATTGCCAACACCTTCCTGGCCGCAGCCGGTCACCCGGTCGGCAAGTCCCTGTACGAGCCGGACCTGCTGGACACCGCTCGCGCCATCGCCGCGAAAGTCAGCGTGCCGCTGCCGGTCGACGTGGTGGTCGCCAAGGAATTCGCTGAAAGCGCCACCGCCACCGTCAAGCTGATCGCCGATGTGGCGGCAGACGACATGATCCTCGACATCGGCCCACAGACTGCGGCGAATTTCGCCGAGCTGCTGAAGTCGTCCAAGACCATCCTGTGGAACGGCCCGGTCGGCGTGTTCGAATTCGACCAGTTCGGTAACGGCACCAAAGTCTTGGCCCAGGCCATCGCCGAAAGCTCGGCGTTCTCCATCGCGGGCGGCGGCGACACCCTGGCGGCCATTGATAAATATGGCGTTGCCGAGCAGATCTCCTACATTTCTACCGGCGGCGGCGCATTCCTCGAATTCGTCGAAGGCAAAGTGTTGCCGGCCGTAGAAGTCCTGGAAAGTCGGGCCAAGGCCTGAGGTCGCTGATTTGACCAGGCAAAGGAGTGTTCAGATGGTCAAGACGCTAGCGCTGTTGATCGTCGCCGGTTCACTGGCGGCTTGCGGGAGTAACCCGAAGGCCGCACCGGAACCTGCGCCGCAATCGGTACAAAAAAGCTGCTACCAGGCTGACTGGCAAGCGGAAACCAACCCGGTGCTCAACAAGCGTTCCGGGCCTGATGGCCTGGACAAATACGAAACACAGACCCCCGCCAAGGAACATGGTTGTCCTTGACGGGTCTGACTCCTTACTCAGGGCTGGCAGCGTGCGCCGTCAGTCGAGGAACACGGATGAAAGGTTTTATCGCCATTACGGCGCTGGTGCTGCTGGCAGGTTGCTCGAATTTTGACCTGTTCAAGCCGGCCCAATCGACGGACAGCTGGGCCACCTGGACCTGCGACAGCCAGGCCAAAGTGGTCTGGCGCTACACTGATGACAGCCGTAAGGCCGTCGACGTGCGCCTCGGTGGGGCCGATCAGGTCTATCGCCTGAAGCTCGAGCCGGGCGCCGAAGGTTCGCTGTACAGCAACGACATGCTGGCGTTTCACATAAAAGGTGAGGAAGGCCTGGTTTACTGGGTCGCCACCAACGATTTGATCGGCCGCGGTTGTAAAGCCGAATAACAACGGCCGAAGCAACCTCTGTAGGAGCTGGCTTGCCAGCGATGAGGCCCTTGAGGCGTGTGGTGTCTGTGCGGACGCCATCGCCGGCAAGCCGGCTCCTACAGGGGATGTGCAGGTCAGTAGCGTAATACCGAATTCGCAGGCCGGGCTGACCCCCGATCTGCAATAACTTGAATAGCCGCCGCCGCTCCGGCAGGCTGGCACGATTAACGACCCAAACCGGGAGAGACACACACAATGGCACTTATCAGCATGCGCCAGATGCTGGACCACGCAGCCGAGTTCGGCTACGGCGTTCCAGCCTTCAACGTCAACAACCTTGAGCAGATGCGCGCCATCATGGAAGCCGCTGACAAGACTGACTCCCCGGTGATCGTCCAGGCGTCGGCCGGTGCTCGCAAATACGCCGGCGCACCGTTCCTGCGTCACCTGATCCTGGCGGCAATCGAAGAATTCCCGCACATCCCGGTGTGCATGCACCAGGACCACGGCACCAGCCCTGACGTCTGCCAGCGCTCCATCCAGCTGGGCTTCAGCTCGGTCATGATGGACGGCTCCCTGGGCGAAGACGGCAAGACGCCGACCGACTACGACTACAACGTCCGTGTTACCCAACAAACCGTTGCCATGGCTCACGCCTGCGGCGTTTCGGTAGAAGGCGAGCTGGGCTGCCTGGGTTCGCTGGAAACCGGCATGGCCGGTGAAGAAGACGGCATCGGCGCTGAAGGCGTTCTGGATCACAGCCAGATGCTGACCGACCCGGAAGAAGCTGCCGACTTCGTCAAACGCACTCAAGTCGACGCCCTGGCCATCGCCATCGGCACCAGCCACGGCGCGTACAAGTTCACCAAGCCGCCTACCGGCGACGTGCTGGCCATCGACCGCATCAAAGAAATCCACAAACGCATTCCGAACACCCACCTGGTAATGCACGGTTCGTCTTCGGTTCCGCAAGAGTGGCTGGCGATCATCAACCAGTACGGCGGCGACATCAAAGAAACCTACGGCGTACCGGTTGAAGAAATCGTCGAAGGCATCAAGCACGGCGTGCGCAAGGTCAACATCGACACCGACCTGCGCCTGGCATCCACCGGTGCGATGCGTCGCCTGATGGCCACCAACCCGAGCGAATTCGACCCGCGTAAGTTCTTCGGCGCGACTGTCACTGCAATGCGTGACGTGTGCATCGCTCGCTACGAAGCCTTCGGTACTGCCGGCAACGCTTCGAAGATCAAAGCGATTTCGCTGGAAGGGATGTATCAGCGTTACCTGAAAGGTGAGTTGAACGCCAAGGTTAACTAAGCCTTCAGCGTTTGAGTCGCACAAAAAACCCGCCGAGAGGCGGGTTTTTTTATGGGCGATAACTCTGTGTTAAATGCGGTCATTGTAGGAGTGAGCCTGCTCGCGATGACGGAGTGTCAGGCGACTTCCACGTTGAATGACACTCCGCCATCGCGAGCAGGCTCGCTCCCACAGTTCACCTGCGATTCACGTCACTTATCGTGATCAATATCCAGTTTGCTAAATGTCACTTTACCGCCTTCACTGGTGTACCCGGTGTTGTCCTGCACATACACCCCGGCCTTGAAGTACAGCGGTTTGACCCGCCACGTGGCGCTGATGTTGGTGTCCCACTGATAACCCGCGGCACTGATGCCCAGCGCACCGCCAGGGCTGAGGTGGATGAGGTAGGAGAACTCCTGATCCAGTTTCACGCCGGTGGCGATGGTGATTACCCGGCCTACGTCGTCATCGGGGTGCATGCGCACTTTGGCGACGATGTTGCCGGTCTTGGTGGTGGTCTTGTACTGATACTCGACCTTCACCATGGGTTTCTGGCTTTCATAGGCGTGGATCTGGCCAATGACGATTTTGCCGGAGCTCGGCACCTGGTTCACCGCCAGGGTGGCGCGCAGGGAATTGTCGGCGTCCGGGTAGTACCAGTTTTTCAGGGTGCCGTTGCTGTAGGTTTCCCGCAGTTCGGTGCGGGGATACTTAGCGTTTTCGGTTTTTGTGCCGGTCACCGGCGACCAGAAAAACAGTGTGCCAGTGTCGGAGTGGAAGTATTGATCCTTGAACCCATTCACCAGTTTGGTCGTTTCAACGGTGTACGGCGGGTTGCCGACGGGAACACTGAGGTTCCAGGATGCGAGATCGATCATAGGCAAAGCTTCCACGAATTTTGCTGCACGGACGTACCAGAAGCTCTAGCACGCGCCTTTGAGGGCGGTCTTTATAAGCGTTGAAAGCTATTTTGTTAACGTCTGTCTGACAAATGGATGACGTCAAAATCCTGTTAAAAGGCCATCTTTCCCGGTTTTAGCGGTCTGTAGAGGTGACCGTTAGTCGGGCAATGAACCCTTTAGTTAAATGATGGCGTACTGATATCTTCTGCTTTCGCGAATCCCGGTCTAGAGTGAAGACGTAACATTTGTCCGGTTTTCACGAGAAACCGGCCTGACGCCCCGACATAGAGAAGCAGCATGGAATGCGCGCAACCCACGCCAGCCGAAGGCAGCTCAACCCTTTTAATCGTCGATGATTACCCTGAAAACCTGATCAGCATGCGCGCGTTGCTGCAACGCCAGGACTGGCAGGTCATCACTGCTGCGTCCGGTTTCGAAGCGCTTGGCCTTCTGCTCGAACACGATATCGACCTGGTACTGCTGGATGTGCAGATGCCGGGCATGGACGGCTTTGAAGTGGCGCGCCTGATGCGCGGCAGTCAACGCACCTGTCTCACACCGATCATTTTCCTCACCGCCAACGAACAGTCCCAGGATGCCGTGATCAAGGGCTACGCCAGTGGTGCGGTGGATTACCTGTTCAAACCGTTCGACCCGCAGATTCTCAAGCCCAAAGTCCAGGCGCTGCTCGAGCATCAGCGCAATCGCCGGGCGTTGCAGCGCCTGAGCCATGATCTGGAAGTCGCACGCGCCTTCAACGCCTCGGTGCTGGACAACGCCGCCGAAGGCATCCTGGTGGTCGGCGAGGACGGGTTGATTCGCTTTGCCAACCCGGCGATGTCGCGACTGCTCAACGCCACGGTGCAAGACCTGCAAGGCAAAGAGTTTCTGGATTATCTGCAAAAGCCGCATATTCCGATCTGGGCCGATTCCGAACTGCTGGCCGGTTACAAGCGCGGCGAAACCCTGCGCCTGCACGATGCGCTATTGCGTACGGCGCCGGGCCAGCAGGTGCCTGTCGCACTTTCATGTGCGCCACTACCAACCGAGCAACACGCGATGGTGGTGACGGTGCTCGACATGTCGGTGGTGCGTCATCTGCATCAGCAGCTGGAATTCCAGGCGGTGACCGACCCGTTGACTGGCCTGCTCAATCGCCGTGGTTTCTATCAGACCGTGGAAAACCTGCTGCTGCGCGGTGAGCGTAACGACAGCGCCTGGGTGTTGCTGTACCTCGACCTCGACGGTTTTAAACGGGTCAACGATTCCCTTGGTCACGATGCCGGCGACCGCGTGTTGCGCTGGGTGTCCGAACAATTGAAGGCTTGCTTGCGACCCTTCGACATTCTGGCGCGCATGGGCGGCGATGAGTTCACGGCGCTGCTTGATCTGGAGTTCCCCGAGCAAGCGGCCAAGATTGCCGAGAAGCTGATTGAGCGGGTGTCGATCTGTCAGCAGATCGATGGGCTGGATATCGCCCTCGGCGCCAGCATCGGCATCGCCACCTATCCGGATTGCGGGGCCAATCTCGATGGTCTGCTGCGAGCGTCCGACATCGCCATGTACGAAGCCAAGCGTGCCGGGCGTCAGCAATATCGCTTCTATGACCATGACATGAACGGTCGGGCGCGCTCACGGCTGATGCTCGAAGAAAGTGTGCGCACCGCCATCGAAAATCGCGATTTCAATCTGGTGTATCAACCGCAGGTGGCCATTGCCGGAGGGCAGATTCGCGGGTTCGAAGCCCTGCTGCGCTGGCAGCATCCGAGCGTCGGCGACGTGCCGCCGGGGCTGTTTTTGCCGTTGCTTGAAGAAGCGCGGTTGATCAGTCGCCTGGGCAGCTGGATTTATCATCGCGGCGCCGGGCAACGCAAAGCCTGGGAAACCTTGTTTGCCGAAGACTTGGTGCTGGGCGTCAGCTTGAGCAGTACACAGTTCGGCATGCCCAATCTGGTCACTGAGTTGCGTCAGGTGCTGGAGCGCCACAGCTTGCAGGCGCGGCATCTGGAGGTCGAGGTCACGGAAGAGGCCTTGATGCTCAACCCCGATGAAACCCGCAAACAACTGCGCCTGCTGCGCAATCTGGGAGTGCGAGTGGCGCTGGATGATTTCGGCTCCGGGCCGTGCTCATTGTCGCATCTGCGGGATCTGGAACTGGACACGCTCAAGCTTGACCGGCATGTAATCGCCCGGTTGCCGGACTCTTCGCGGGATGCGGCGTTGGTGCGCAATGTGATCGACCTGTGCAAGCAGTACGGGATGCTGGTGATCGCCGAAGGCGTGGAAACCATCGCGCAATATGAATGGCTGCAAGCCAATGGTTGCGAGTACGTGCAAGGTTTCCTGGTGGCGCGGCCGATGATGGCCGAGGACGTCGGCGACTTTGTGCGGCCGTTCGACTGGAGCACGTTGATCGACTGAATTCGCTACACTGGCGACCTTTCAGTAATTGATGTTGCCTATCCCGATGACCGCGTTGAAATACCTTCAGGCCTATCCCGTAGAGTTGCAGGACCAGGTGCGCTGGCTGATCACCGAAGGTCGGCTGGGCGATTACCTGGACAAACGCTACCCGCAAAAGCACGACGTGCAGAGTGACAAGGCGCTGTATGCCTATGCCCTGGACCTCAAGCAGGAATACCTGCGTAACGCCCCGGCCATCGACAAAGTGTTGTTCGATAACCGTCTGGACCTGACCCACCGCGCCCTCGGCCTGCACACCACGATCTCGCGGGTGCAGGGCGGCAAACTCAAGGCCAAGAAAGAAATTCGCGTGGCCTCGCTGTTCAAGGAGGCGCCTTGCGAGTTTCTGAAGATGATCGTGGTGCATGAGCTGGCGCACTTCAAGGAATCGGATCACAACAAGGCGTTCTACAAGCTGTGCGAACACATGTTGCCGGGGTATCACCAGGTCGAATTCGATTTGCGGGTGTACCTGACGTGGCGGGAAATGCAGTAGCCAAGGAGTGTGTGGATGGACGTGAGCAAGACCAAGAGCAGTTTCTATCGCCGTTTGTACGTGGCGTACCTGATCGACAGTGGGCTGGCCAGCAGCGTCCCGGCATTGACCGACGTGACCGGCATGCCCCGGCGCACGGCGCAGGACACCATTGCGGCGTTGGCGGATCTGGATATCGTTTGCGAGTTCGAGCAGGAAGAGGGCGCGCGCAACCATGCGGGGCGTTATCGGATTCGCGAGTGGGGAGCGATTGATCGGGGGTGGATCGAGCGGAATCTGCGGCAGATTAAAGCGGTGTTGGAATATCCCTAGCTCCTGCGGTGTTGCGGCTGATGCCTTCGCGGGCAAGCCTCGCTCCTACAGAAACAATGAAGTCCATGTAGGAGCGAGCGGTGCGGCGATCCGACTTGCCCGCGAAGAGGCCCTCAAGAACGACGCATCCCGATATGCGGAATGCCATCTTCCACGTATTCCTCGCCCGCCACGACAAACCCGTACCGCCCGTAATACCCCTGCAAATGCGCCTGCGCCGACAGATAAACCGGCACATCAGGCCAACGCTTCCCAGCCTGCTTCAACGCCAGGGCGATCAGCTCATGACCCAACCCTTTGCCGCGCGCTTGCGGGGCGGTAAGCACTCGGCCGATCACCACGTCGCCACCCTGTAATTCCGGGTCGAGCAAGCGCAGGTACGCCACCAGCCGATCGCCGTCCCAGGCCATCAAGTGGCAGGTGTCACCCTCCAGATCCTGGCCGTCCACGTCCTGATAGACGCATTTCTGCTCCACAACGAAAACCTCTGAGCGCAGCTGCAGAATGGCGTACAGCTGCTCTTTGCCCAGATCACTGTGGTGCTTGCAGATCCAATCGATTGTCATCTTCACATTCCGTTGACCTAGTCGCTCCGATACTAATCGCCTGGGCGAAAGATGTCTTTATGGCAGAGAAATCTGTGACAAAGGCCAAAATGCCATCATTCAATTCGCGCGGCGTTGTCTTCTTTGTGTAATCTGGGGTGAAGCGCTGTGCAGTGGCTTCGATGAGCTAATGTTGGTACCTGGGTTTCGCCGTTACGGGGCCTTGGAGTTTTGGCTGAAAACACGTCGGGCAGCCGCCCGCTAAGGATTTTCGAGCATGCCGCGATTGCATCGAGCTTTGGCCTTGATCGGATTGCTGTTGCTGACTCAGAGCGCGGCAGCGGAAAAGCTGCGACTGGTAGCCGATGCCTGGCCACCCTTTACTGATGCGACGCTGCTCAATGGCGGCCTGGCGACGGACATTGTCAGCACCGCGCTGGCGCGAGCCGGCTATGCCAGTGACTTTGAACAGGTGCCCTGGGCACGCGCCCTGATGGGTGTGGGCGAAGGCCGTTACGATGTGCTGGTGAATGCCTGGTATACCGAAGAGCGCACCAGGCTCGGCCGGTTTTCCGGCGAGTACCTGCTCAACCGCGTGCGCTTTCTCAAGCGCAAGGACGCACCGATCGAATACAACAACCTGCAGCAGCTGCACACTTACCCGATTGCAGTGGTACGCGGTTACGCCTATTCACCGGCGTTCGATGAGGACGCCTCGCTGCAGAAGGTCCCGGTGCACAGCTTCGCCATGGCCGTGCGCATGGTCGCTGCCGATCGGGTCAAGCTGACGCTGGAAGACGAATACGTCGCGCGTTATTACCTGGCCCGGGAGTCCGCCAAGGTGCGCAATGCCGTGGAGTTCCTGCCCAAGCCGTTGAGCGAGAACAGCCTGCACATTCTGGTCAGCCTGAAAAATCCGCACCATGAAGAGATCGTGGCCGGTTTCGACCGTGAGATTGCGGAGATGAAAGCGGATGGCAGTTATGAGCAGTTGATGAAGCAGCACGGGATGTAGTTTTTGGGGTGTTGCTGATGGCCTCTTCGCTGGCAAGTCGGATCGCCGCACCGCTCGCTCCTACAGGTATCGCGAACCCTGTAGCAGCGAGGCTTGCCCGCGAAGAGGCCGGCCCACTCACCACACATCTCAATCCTCGCCAGTGTCCTTGATCAAATGCGCCGCCAACGTCCGTAACGGCCCCAACTGCCGACAGATCAACGCCAACTGCGTCTGCACCAATCGCTGCCCTTCATCGATCTCATCCGGCATCTGCTCCAGCTCATTGGCCAGCGCCTCTTCCTCATCACTCTGAATCGCAATCGGCAGTTTGCTCGCCAACCCTTGAGCGATTTCATCGATGCTCGCCGCCAGTTTCACGCCGGCCCCTTCAATCAATTGTTCGCGCACGTCCGCCGGCAGTTGGGTTTCACGATGCGCACCCAGTCCTGACAAATAGCTGAGCAAGGTGTGCGACAACACCAGGAAACGGAACCCGACATCCGCTTCCTTACGAAAATGCCCCGGCTCCATCAGCATGTTGGCGAGCGTCGTCGAGAGCGCCGCATCGGCGTTGTGCGCGTTGCGCCGGGCCAGGCGATAAGCCAGGTCGTCGCTCTTGCCGGCGGCGTATTGCTGCATGATCTGGCGCAAGTAAATGCTGTTGCAGGTGAGGGTGTTGGCCAGCACTTTGTTCAAGCGTCGGC
Source organism: Pseudomonas sp. PDM03 (assembly GCF_014852385.1). Taxonomy (NCBI): domain Bacteria; kingdom Pseudomonadati; phylum Pseudomonadota; class Gammaproteobacteria; order Pseudomonadales; family Pseudomonadaceae; genus Pseudomonas; species Pseudomonas sp. PDM03. The sequence goes on from NZ_JACVBM010000002.1 coordinate 245,115, forward strand.
CCTGCCAGTCCGGCAGGAACAGGAACACCGCCAGGCCGGCGATCAGGCTGCCGAGCAAGGTATCGAACAGTCGCGGCAGGAACAGGCCGTAACCGTCGCCGACCTGGTTGAAGCAGAACAGCACCATCAGCGTGATCGCGGCCGTGGCCAGGGTGTAACGGGTGGTCCGGTTGATAAAGAACACCACGCCGGCGGCGATGGCGAAGCACGACTGGATCAGCGGGTTCGGGAACAGATCGAACAGCGCCCACGCCACGGTCAGGCCGATGGCGGTGCCGATGATCCGCTGACCGAGCTTGCGGCGGGTCGCGCCGTAGTTCGGTTGGCAGACGAACAGCGTGGTGAGGATGATCCAGTAACCCTGCGACGGGTGAATCAAATGCACCATGCCGTAGCCGATGCTCAACGCCAGGGGCAAACGCAGGGCATGGCGGAACAGCAGCGAGGTCGGCGTCAGCTGCGTGCGCAAGCGAATCCACACATCCTTGAGGCTGCGTGGCGAACGGTCGAGCAGGCTGCTGTCGGTGGCGTCGGCGAGGGCGTCGGGGTTGCTCGCATCGCTGAGCAACCGGTCGAGGGTGCCGAGGTTGGCGGCCAGGGCGCGCAAGGAGCGCAGCAGTCCGCGCCAGGCCGGGTTGCTCTGGATGCGCAGGTGTTCAAGGGACGCGTGCAGGTCGCTGAGGGCTTCGGCGAAGCTGGCGTCATAGATGAATGGCTGGCGCATCTGGATCGACTCCGCCAGCGCTCGGCAAGCCTTGCCCTGTTGGCGCAGCAGGCGCTGACAGCGGAACAGCACGTCGCTGTGGAAAAAGGCGTCGGCCAGCGCGTTGTACGGATAGTGCGAGGAGCTGGCGCGCTCGTGGATGTCCTGAGCGAGGAAGTAGAGCTTCAGGTAACGGCTGACTTTCGAGCCCGGTCGACCGTTGCCGACCCGGTGCAGAATGATTTCCTTGGCAGCGTTCAGGGCCGCCACGACCCGACCGTTCTGCTGGGCCAGTTCCAGTCGGCGCGCTTCCACGTCCATCTGCCGGATCGGCTCGAACAGCGACGATTTCAGCTTCAGGTAGAAGCCCAGTTCGCGGAACAATCTTGCCAGGCTCTGCTGCACCGGCTGGTTGGAAAACATCGCCTGCCACAACACCGAAAGCAAACCGTACCAGGCCGCGCCGGCCACCAGCAGCACCGGTTCGTGCCAGAAATCGGTCACTGCGCCGCCGCGCTGGTCCACGCCGATCATGGTGTAGACCGACAGAATCAACGTCGCCGAGGCAATCGCGCCATAACGTTCGCCGAGCGCACCGAGCATGGTCAGGCAGAAAGCGGCCAATGCGAAAGCGATGATGAACAGGACGGGGTAGGGGAAGAGCAGTTCGACGGACAGGGCCGCGACGATGAAGCAAACCAGCGTTACAGCCAGCGAATTGAGGCGGCCCTGCCAACTGTCGTCGGTTTCGGCCAGGGCGCTGGCGATGATCCCCAGGAACAACGGGATCAGCAGCCCCATTTCATCCTGATACCAACACAGCGCCATGCTGCCGGTCAGGGCGATGAACACCCGTACGCTGTAGCTGAATTTATCCAGCGCCCAGAGGCGACGCAGGGACTGACGAAAAGGGGTCGATGGCATGAAGTGCGAGGGCCTTCCGAGGCAATGACGCTAAATTGAGCCAGTAATGACGCCGACGCAATGGCGCCGATCACATCTGACAGCAAAATCTGTTCCTTTACCGAACAACACATCACAACTGTAGGAGTGAGCCTGCTCGCGATAGCGGACTGTCAGTCAACGACTCTGTTGAATGTTATGGCCTCATCGCGAGCAGGCTCGCTCCTACAGGTACAGCGGGGTGTCAGACGAATTGCGCAGCCGCGTAACCCGAGGCCCAGGCCCACTGGAAATTGAAGCCGCCCAGATGCCCGGTGACATCGAGCACTTCGCCGATGAAGTACAGCCCGGGGCTTTTCAGCGACTCCATGGTCTTGGACGAGACTTCGTTGGTGTCGACGCCGCCCAAGGTCACTTCGGCGGTGCGGTAGCCTTCGGTCCCGGCCGGCACCACTTTCCAGCTCGCCAGCTTCTCGGCGATGTCGGAAATTTCCGCGTGGGTGTATTGCTTCATCGGTTTGGAAACGAACCAGTTGTCTGCCAGCAGGTTGGCCATCTTCTTGGTGAAGATTTCACCGAGCAGGGTTTTCAACTCGCTGTTCGGCCGTTCGGCCTGCTGCTGTTGCAGCCAGCTCGGCACATCGTGATCCGGCATCAGGTTGATCTCTACCGGGTCGCCGGATTCCCAAAACGAGGAAATCTGCAAAATCGCCGGACCGCTGAGGCCGCGATGGGTAAACAGGATGTTCTCGCGAAAGCTCTGATCGTTGCAGCTCACCAGGCAATCCACCGACGTACCGGACAGTTCGGTGCAAAGCTCTTTGAGTTGATCAGTGATGGTGAAGGGCACCAGGCCGGCGCGGGTCGGCAGCAGTTCGTGGCCAAACTGCTTCGCGACCTGGTAGCCGAAACCGGTGGCGCCGAGGGTCGGGATCGACAGGCCGCCCGTGGCGATCACCAAGGATTCGCAGGTGATCTGGCCCAGTGTGGTGTCCAGCAGATAGCCGCTTTCCAGCTTCTCGATGGTCTGGATCGACGTGTCCAGGTGCAGGCTGACGCCAACCTGATCGCACTCGTTGAGCAGCATTTCGAGGATGTCGCTGGATTTGTTATCGCAGAACAACTGGCCGAGTTTCTTCTCGTGGTACGGCACACCGTGCTTGGCGACCATGCCGATGAAATCCCACTGCGTGTAGCGCGCCAGTGCGGATTTGCAGAAGTGTTCGTTCTGCGAGAGAAAATTGCCCGGTTCGGTGTACATGTTGGTGAAATTGCAGCGGCCACCGCCCGACATCAGGATTTTCTTGCCGGCCTTGTTCGCATGGTCGAGCAACATCACCTTGCGCCCGCGCCCGGCGGCGGTCAGCGCACACATCAACCCTGCGGCGCCAGCGCCAATGATCACGACTTCGGTAGAGCGCAAAACGGTGTCCTCAAAAATTTCAAAACCGACATGAAACCTGTAGGAGCCGGCTTGCTGCGGGCGGCGTTCCGACGATGCAAGCGCCGCGGTCCATCAGGCGGACCGCGTCATCGTTCATCGCCAGCAAGCCGGCTCCTACAAGGTGATCAGAGGATACGCACGCGCAGCGAACGGCCCTTGATCTTGCCGTCGTTCAGGCGTTGCACTGCCTGCTTGGCAACTCCACGTTCCACGGCGACGAACGCCTGGAAGTCGAAAATCGCGATCTTGCCAACCTGCGCGCCCGGAATGCCGGCATCGCCAGTCAACGCACCCAGAATATCGCCCGGACGCACTTTGTCTTTACGGCCAGCGCCGATGACCAGCGTGCTCATTTGCGGCAGCAACGGACCACCGCCCTGGGACTTGAGGTTGTCCAGCTGATCCCAGCTCAACGGCGACTTCTGCAGTTGCTCGATGGCCTGGGCGCGGTGCGCTTCTGACGGGGCGACCAGGCTGATCGCGATGCCTTTTTCACCGGCGCGGCCAGTACGGCCAACGCGGTGAATGTGGATTTCCGAATCACGGGCCAGTTCGACGTTGATCACCATGTCCAGCGCATCGATGTCCAGACCGCGGGCGGCGACGTCGGTGGCAACCAGTACCGAAGTACTGCGGTTGGCAAACATCGTCAGCACCTGGTCGCGATCACGTTGTTCCAGATCGCCGTGCAGGCCGACGGCGGAGATGCCTTTGGCGGTCAGGTGATCGACGGTTTCCTGAACCTGCTGCTTGGTGAAGCAGAAGGCCACGCAAGAGGCCGGGCGGTGATGCGCGAGGACTTTGACCACGGCGTCCATGCGCTCTTCCGGAGAGATCTCGTAGAAGCGCTGCTCGATCTGCGTGTCGTCGTGAAACGCCTCGGCCTTCACTTGCTGCGGGTTGCGCATGAACTTGGAGGCCAACTGCTTGATGCCCACCGGGTACGTGGCGGAGAACAGCAGGGTCTGACGACGCTCCGGGCATTGGGCGATGATTTCTTCGATGGAGTCGTAGAAACCCATGTCGAGCATGCGGTCGGCTTCATCGAGGATCAGCGTGTTCAGGCCGTGAAGCACCAGCGAACCTTTGCGCAGGTGCTGCTGGATGCGGCCCGGAGTGCCGACGATGATGTGCGCGCCGTGCTCCAGCGAGCCGATCTGCGGACCGAACGACACGCCGCCGCACAAGGTCAGGACCTTGATGTTGTCTTCGGCGCGGGCCAGACGACGGATTTCCTTGGCGACCTGGTCAGCCAGCTCGCGCGTCGGGCAAATGACCAGCGCCTGGCAGCCGAAGAAGCGCGGATTGATCGGGTTCAGCAGGCCGATACCGAAGGCTGCGGTCTTGCCGCTGCCGGTCTTGGCCTGGGCGATCAGGTCCATCCCCTTGAGGATCACCGGCAAGCTTTGCGCCTGGATCGGCGTCATCTGGGCATAACCGAGGGAGTCGAGGTTAGCCAGCATGGCGGCGGACAGCGGCAAAGTATTAAAAGCGGTGGCGATGGTGGTCACGGGACTGGCCTGCAAAACAAAATGTCGCGCAGTGTACCAGTCCCATGGCCATTGGCCCTAAGGTTCGATGTGTTCTTCCGGACGCTTGACGCGCCGTCCGTCTTCCTTTGACAGCTGCGAGAAGATCGTCGCGGCCAGCATCGCCATGATTCCGACGGTCACAAACGTGAGTTGGAACGCGCCCAGCACCGTGTCCACGCCGTCGTTTCCGATCTCCGCGGTGAATCCGCCGAGCAGCGCACCGGCGCATGCAACGCCCAGGCTCAGGGACAATTGCGCGACCACCGACAGCAAGCTGTTGCCGCTGCTGGCGCTGGCGTCATCGAGGTCGATCAGGGTCACGGTGTTCATCGCGGTGAACTGCAACGAGTTGATCGCGCCGAGAATCGCCAGCATGCCCAGCAGCAGCCAGTACGGCGTCTGCTCGCTGACCAGGCCCATGCTTGCCAGCATCAGCCCCAGCGCCAGGGTGTTGCCGGTCAGCACAATGCGATAACCCAGGCGCTCGATCAGCGGCCGCGCCACCGACTTGGCGACCATCGCCGCCGCTGCCAGCGGCAGCATGCTCATCCCCGCTTGCGACGGCGAATAGCCCAGCGCCACTTGCAGCAACAACGGCACGAGGAACGGCAGTGCGCCGCTGCCGAGACGGGCAAACAGGTTGCCGAGGATGCCGACGGCGAATGTGCGGGTCTTGAACAGCGATGGTGCGAACAGCGGATTGTCGATGTGCCCGGCCCGCAACCAATACGCCGCCAGGCACGCCATGCCACCGAACAGCAGCAACATCACGCGCAGGTGCGGCAGGTGCAGTTCGCCGAGGCCTTCCATGGCGATGGTGATCAGCACCATCGCTGCGCCAAACAGCAAAAAGCCGAGGCTGTCGAACCGCGTGCGTTCAGTGCCGCGCAGGTCGGGGATGAATTTCCATACGGCGTAGCAACCGACGACGCCGACCGGCAGGTTGATCAGGAAGATCCAGTGCCACGTCAGGTATTCCACCATCCAGCCGCCCATGGTCGGGCCGATCAACGGGCCGAGCAGGCCGGGAATGGTGATGAAACCCATGATCCGCACCAGTTCCGAGCGCGGATAGGCCCGCAGCACCACCAGTCGCCCGACCGGCAGCATCAGCGCACCGCCCAGGCCCTGAATCACCCGGGCGCCGATCAGCATGCTCAGGCTGCTCGACAAGGCGCAGAGCAACGAGCCGAAGCTGAACAGCAGGATCGCGCCGAAGAAGATTTTCTTGGTGCCGAAGCGGTCGGCAATCCAGCCCGAGGCGGGGATCAGCAACGCGACGGTGAGCATGTAGGCGATGATCACGCCCTGCATGCGCAGCGGGTCTTCCGCCAGATCGCGGGCCATGGCCGGCAGGGCGGTGTTGAGGATGGTCCCGTCGAGGGACTGCATGAAGAAGGCAATAGCGACGACCCACGGCAACCAGCGGGCGGTGACAGCGTCGAGAGGCGGGCGGTTGGGCATGGGACCTCAGGTTTTGAGTCGCAGGAATTTCGGTGTTTCCCCAATCCCTGTAGGAGCTGGCTTGCCAGCGATGAGGCCGGCACATTCAACATAAGTGTTGTCTGACAGATCGCCATCGCTGGCAAGCCAGCTCCTACAGGTTTTGCGTCGTTACAGGTTTTGCGTTGTTACGGGTTTTGCGGGGTTACAGGGTCAAGGTCAGTTTGCTGATCAGCGCGCCCGGCAACAGCGCCGATGCCGTGGCCCGCTGGCTGTAAGTGCTCGCCGACAGCAACAACTCGCGCTCTTCGGTCAACGCTTCCAGCTGCGAACCCAGCAAACTGTAAGCACTGTCATCAAAACGCATGGTGCTGACCGGTGCCTGTATCTCGCCATTCTCGACCCAGAACGTCGCAAACCGCGTCATGCCGGTCATGCGTGCCATCGGTTGGTCCGAGTAATTCAGGTACCAGAGGTTGCTGATGTACAAGCCCGTGCCCAGTTGCTTGAGGATCTCGGCATCGGCAAGTGCGCCTGGCGCCATGTTCAGCGCGGTCGGCGATTCACCGCCGCTGGCGCCGTTGGCCGTCAGGCCGTATTCGGCGGCGCTGCGTGAGCCGACCAATTGCGCGCCGGCCTTGCCTTCGACGATCAGCTTCAGGTCACTGCGTGGATAACCTTCGCCAGAAAATGCCGGGCTCAACGAACCGCTGACTTGCTCGTCAAGGGACACCAGCGGACTGAACGAATGATCGCCCGCATAGAGTTTCTGCAACGGGCTGCTCTTGCTGGCAATCGACTGCGCCGAAAAGCCACCCCAGGACAACATGCCCATGATTTCTTCCAGCGCGGCCGGCGCCAGGTAAGCGCGATACTGACCCGGTGCCAACGTACGCAATGGTCGACCGAGGAACTCAAGCTGCTCGCGCGCCTGCTGGAAGCGCCGGGCAAACCCTTCGCTGTTCCAGTCATGGCCGGCGTAGCTGGCTTTCACCGCCTGCCCGTTTGCATGAAACAGGCTGAAGTCGAAGTTGAAGCTGTTGGCCTGATGCCAGCCGAACGCGCCTGAAGAACTGGCGAAACCGCGACTGATCGGGCCGGCGGCGTAGAAACCCACCAGATCCAGCCCTTCGGCGGCCCGGGTGATTTCGGCGACCACCTGCTCGGTGTCCGGCAGCGGATGCTCCTGCACATTCTTGCTTTGCCAGCCGGTGTAGTTGAGCAGCAAGTACGGATCCTGCGGCAGCAGCGGCAGGGTGTCGCGCAACTGTTGCAGGCCTTCGGCCAGACGCTGGGAGTCGACGTGAGCATCGCCCGACAGCGTGATGTCGAGGTCAGCGTGGCGACCGTCGTTGATCAGTTTGAGACCGACGCTCGCCTGTTGCACCTGCCCGGCCTGCCGCACCTTGGCATGATTGAAACGCACGAAAGCCGACGACTCGGCGGCGTAGCTGAGGGTGAATTGCTCCGGTTCGCGAATCGCCTCGCGCAACCCGTTGACCAAGGCCTTGAACGAATCAGCCTGACTTTTTGAAGTGCTCATCAGGCGTCTCCCCCAAATACATCCACGTTGCTGAACACGCAGGCCGGTGATGCATGGCCGACACGGATCACCTGATTCGGCTCGCCCTTGCCGCAGTTCGGCGTGCCCAGAACCTTGAAGGTGCTGGCGTCGCCGACGGCGCTGAGGCTCTTCCAGAACTGCGCGGAAATTGCCCGGTAGTTCGGGTTTTTCACCACGCCTTTGAGTTCGCCGTTTTCGATCAACTGGCCCCATTCGCAGCCAAACTGGAATTTGTTGCGCGCATCATCGATGGACCAGGAACGGTTGGTGCTCATCAAAATACCGTGCTCGATGTTGCCGATCAGTTGTTCCAGCGGCTGATCGCCGGGCTCGATATTGAGGTTGGCCATGCGGTCGATCGGTGGGCGATTCCAGCCGCAGGCGCGGCTGTTGGCAACGCCGTCCATGCCAGCGCGGAACTGCGAAAGTGCGCCGCCCAATGGACGCAGGAGCAAGCCCTGCTTGATCAGGAATTGCTTGCTCGCGGCAGTGCCGTCGTCGTCATGACCGTAGCTGGCGAGCTGCTCGGGAATGTCCGGGTCGAAGGTAACGTTCAGCAGTTTCGAACCGTACTGCAAATGGCCGAAGTCTTCGGCCTTGACGAAACTGGTGCCGGCGTAATTGCGCTCGTCACCGAGGATGCGATCGAGTTCCAGCGGGTGACCGATGGATTCGTGGATCTGCAGCATCATCTGATCGGGCATCAGCAACAGGTCGCGCGGGCCTTGCGGCGTGTTCGGCGCGAGCAGCAATTGCAATGCTTGATCAGCAACTTTTGGACCGGCGCCGATCAGGCCACAACGGCTGATGACATCAGCGCTGCCCTGCTGGCCGAAGTTCTCGCGGCCGAGGCTGCGGGTCTGGCTGTCGTTGCCATCGTAGGCCGTGACATCGAGTCCCGGATAGACAAAACGCTGGGCCTGGCGCAGTTCGGCGCCGGCGCTGTTGAGGTAGATCTGCTCGACATGGGTGATGCCGATGCTGACCTGCCAGTTCACCAGTCGCTCGTCCTTGGGCACCGCCGCGGATTCGGCGCCGAGCAGTTGGTAGCAATCGCTCAGGGACGGGAAGGGCTGGTCGAAGTTCGGCGAAAAATAGTCGGCTCGGTCGCTGGAAACGGCCTGCTCACGCAGGTCGAGCAACGCGTGAGGCTTGAGCAGGCGAGCTTGTTGCTCGGCTCGGTCCAGCGCCGATTGCAGGCCTTGCGGCGACAGGTCGTTGGTCGCGGCGTAGGCTTCAACGCCGTTGACGCGAACGGTCAGCATCGCGCCTTCGTCACGGCTCAGGCTCGGAGGTTCGGCAACGTTCTTGCGCACCGACAGGTATTGGCCGGACTCGCGCACGTATCGCAGAGAAAAGAATTCAGCGCCCGTGCGCAAGGCAGCAAAGCGCTGCTTGAGCTGGGGGTGGAAATCGAACATTCAGGAACCTCCTTGGTCTGGAGTGGCGATGCAGCGGTGTTGCGAAGGGGAGGGTGAAACGTTTGCGTGGCGCTAGATTAGGCCTGCGTGGGGGTAGGATCAAGCGCAGAGCTGCGTAGGAAATATTTAATCAGCGTGAAGGCCGAGGCTCGCGGGCAGACCGTGTCGTGATCTGCTCGCGATGGCATGGGTTACGGTGGTGAGAGGGGGCGGGGCTTACTGCCCGCCATAGAGATAGACGACCGCCGTCAGATAAATCATCAGGCTGGCCAGGAAAGCGGGAAGTATTTTTCTGGTTTTGGCGACCACAATAAAGGTCCCCAGCAGCAGGATCAGCTTCAGTGCATCCAGACTTTCAAACTGTTGCATCAGGCTCGGCGCATCCTGTTTGTTGAAGGCCGTGTCATAAATGATCACCCCCAGCATGGCTTGTGCGCTGTAGTTGATAAACCGATAAAACGAACCGTGGGTGCGCGTCAGTGCCGTCGTGTTTTTAAAGGCAAAGGGCAGGGCGCGAAACGCCAGTGCGCTGACGGCGGCAAAGCCGATCAAAAACCAAACTGTCATTGGCTGCGCGCTCCTTGTTCGGTCCAGGCGTTTTCAATCAGCACGGTCACGCCACCGATCAAAAACGGTGTGATGAGCAAGCTGTAATCCTTGAAGAACAACACCAGCACTGGCGCGCCGATGAAGCCCAGCCAGTAGCTGGACACTTCGGCGTAATGCGGCCAGTGTTTGCCGGCCAGTGCGGTGAACTGAAGCGGCAACAGCATCATCATCACGGCCGTAGTCACCGGCGACGCCAACCCGGCAGCGGCGATGAAGCCGATGCAGGTACACACAATCGACACGGCAAATATCGGCAGGCCCACGCCGAGCATGTAAGTGAAGGGGTGATCGGTTCGTTGTTTGAAGCGGGTCATGCAGGCCGTGAATATCGACGGCGTTATCAGGATCAGCGAGGGCAGTATGTTGCTTGTCGAAACGTGCTTCAGGTACGGCGCCAGTGCGGCCGAGAGCAGCAGAAATCGCACGTTGAGTGCCAGAATGACTGGGATCAACAGCCAGCCATCGTTGTAGTTTTGCAGAAGCAAAAACTGTAGCGGCGTAGAAAATATCAACAGGGTTGTTGCCAGGGTCTGCCCCAGGGTTAACGACTGTGCGGCGCCTACCATCCCGATCGACAAATACAGAAACAGGAAGGCGACACCGAAGCTGATCGCATCCCGCGCGCCTTCCTGGAAGACCTTGGCTGACGAATGACAAGGCGGTTTTCCAGCAACCATCAGCAAGTTTCCCGCGGACAGTCGGATGCATTCAGCGCGTAATACTGTTTCCTGGGGCCTTTGCTGCGAAACAGCAGGCGAGGTGTGGTGGCCAGTGTTGAAGTGGCGGCCTTGGTGCGCACGGCATCTTCACTCATGTTCAGCATGGGGCGCGCGTGCAGGATCTTGTGGTTGGCCACGATCAGGAAGGTTCCGGTCTCGGCTGTCGAAACACTGTGCCTGGCGGTGGGCAACTGGGCTCTTATCTTGTCGAGGACATGTTGGCCGCCGTTGACCGCTCGCATCCGCTCACCGTTGTGCGGGTCGATCCGGAAGTCCAGAGAGAACCGGTAGCCGTAGTGGTCGTCGTATTCAACGACATTGCGAATTCGCTCTTTCGAACCGTTGACGTTTTTGCCTGAAATAAACCTGGCTTGCATGCCAAGCAGTGTTTCAATGTCTTCGTTATCAAGATCGCAGAGCAAGTTTGCGGGGAAGTAATAAGCCGTCGGCGTATGAGTAGTGTCTCGACAAACTGTTAATGCCAGGAAATCCACGCTGAGGTTTTCATACAAGTCGTCGGAATGCGGTGTGATATCTCCATAGCCATTTCCCCATTCCCGATATTTTTCTGCTGCCGGTTTAAGATATAAGGCTTTGTGTTCTTCATAGTCGTATTTGATGTCAACCAGATGGAACAAATCGGCGAGCGCTTCATGCACCGTCAGGGCCAGCCTGGGTGAATCGAGGTGGAAGATATTCTTGATGCACACGGCGGCCACGCCGTCGTGTGCTTGCCCTAATTTATCGAAATAGTAGGCATCTTCCGGGTGGAGGTAGGTTGCAAAGATATTGATTAGCTGGATTTTCAGCTCATGAATACTCTGGTCGTGATTTTTCATCCACCACGCTTCGATCATGCCGCTGAGATAGTTGAAGTTCAGAGTGATTGTTGTTTCTTTTGCTATTGCTTGTCGGAATAAGCTGGCTGATACAGTTGGGTTTGCATAGTGGGTATTCATTATCATCCTTGATACTCAGGTTTTTGTTTGGCGCTGATCTTAATGCAACTATTAAGTTTGAAGTCCCCTGTAAGTGTTGCGAGTTTTGTTGCGGGCTGGACAGGGTGAGTGGCTTATTCAAGGCAATAAAAAACCGCCAGCCTCCGAAGAGGTGGCGGTTTGCGGTTTTGCAGAGCGGCTATCAGCGTGCTGTCGCGCTCACATCACGCAGAGGCTTGCCTTTCACCGGAGCGTCACCGGCCACGTAGTAGCTGGCAGTGCTGCGCGGCAATGGCTTGCGACCACGGATCTTGTCGGCGATTTTCTCGGCGATCATGATCGTCGGCGCGTTCAGGTTGCCGGTGGTGATGATCGGCATGATCGAGGCATCGACCACGCGCAGGGCTTGCATGCCGTGCACACGACCTTCGGCGTCAACCACGGCCATCTCGTCGGTGCCCATCTTGCACGAGCAGGACGGGTGGAACGCGGTTTCGGCGTGTTCGCGGATGAACTTGTCGAGCTGCTCATCGGTTTGCACTTCAATGCCCGGGCTGATTTCGCGGCCACGGAAAGCGTCCAGTGCAGGCTGTTGCATGATTTCACGGGTCAGGCGGATGCCGTCACGGAATTCCTGCCAGTCCTGCTCGGTGGCCATGTAGTTGAACAGGATGCTCGGGTACTCGCGCGGATCCTTGGACTTGGCCTGGATGCGGCCACGGCTCGGCGAACGCATGGAGCCCATGTGCGCCTGGAAACCGTGCTCTTTCACACCGTTGCTGCCGTTGTAGTTAATCGCGACCGGCAGGAAGTGGTACTGGATGTTCGGCCATTCGAATTCCGGACGGGTGCGGATAAAACCGCCGGCTTCGAACTGGTTGCTGGCGCCGATGCCGGTGCCGTTGAACAGCCACTCGGCACCGATGGCCGGTTGGTTGTGCAAGAGCAGCGACGGGTACAGCGAGACCGGCTGGGTGCAGGCGTATTGCAGGTACAACTCGAGGTGATCCTGCAGGTTTTCGCCGACGCCTGGCAGGTCGTGGACCACCGGGATGTCGAGCTTGTTCAGCAGTTCGGCCGGGCCGACGCCGGAACGTTGCAGAATCTGCGGCGAAGCGATGGCGCCGGAGCACAGCAGCACTTCTTTGCGGGCGCGGACTTCAACGCGCTCTTCAGCGGCGCCGATCAGGTAACGCACGCCGACGGCACGCTTGCCTTCGAACAGGATCTTGTCGGTCAGGGCGTGAGTGACGATGGTCAGGGTCGAGCGCTTCTTGGCGACGTCCAGGTAACCGCGAGCGGTGGAAGCACGACGGCCTTTCGGCGTCACGGTGCGGTCCATCGGGCCGAAGCCTTCTTGCTGGTAGCCGTTCAAGTCTTCGGTGCGCGGGTAACCGGCTTGCACGCCGGCTTCAACCATGGCGTGGAACAGCGGGTTGTTGCCGGCTTTCGGCGTGGTCACGCTGACCGGGCCTTCGCCACCGTGGTAGTCGTTCGGGCCGATGTCGCGGGTTTCGGCCTTGCGGAAATACGGCAGGCAGTTCAGGTAGTCCCAGTCTTCCAGACCTGGCAGTTTGGCCCAGTTGTCATAGTCCATCGCGTTGCCGCGGATGTAGCACATGCCGTTGATCAGCGAAGAACCGCCCAGGCCCTTGCCGCGACCGCATTCCATCCGGCGACCGTCCATGTGTGGCTCTGGATCGGTTTCGTACGCCCAGTTGTAGCGACGACCTTGCAGCGGGAACGCCAAGGCCGCTGGCATTTGCGTGCGAAAATCCATGCGGTAATCCGGGCCGCCGGCTTCGAGCAGCAGGACGGTGACGCCTTCGTCTTCAGTCAGACGGGTCGCCAGGGTGTTACCGGCCGAGCCGGCACCGATGATGATGTAATCGAATTCTTGGGACATTGAATGCACCCTCTTTGAAGTTGGTCAGGTCGGGCGAGTGCTGCGCACTCGATCGCCAGCAGGCGGGCTCCCACATTGGAATGCGTACTCCTGTGGGAGCCAGCCTGCTGGCGATGACGGCCTCGCAGGCGAAGCGGATATCGCCTTAGAACACCGAGGCGTAATCGCCCAGCTCAACCTGTACCGATTTGATGCGCGTGAAGTTGTTCAGCGAGCTGATGCCGTTCTCACGACCCACACCGGATTGCTTGTAGCCGCCGACCGGCATCTTCGCGTCGGACTCGCCCCAGGCGTTGATCCAGCAGATACCGGCTTCCAGTTGATGAATCACGCGGTGAGCGCGGTTCAGGTCCTTGGTGACGACGCCCGCGGCCAGGCCGAAGTCGGTGTCGTTGGCACGACGGATCACTTCTTCTTCGGTTTCGTAAGTCAGGATCGCCATCACCGGGCCGAAGATCTCTTCGCGAACGATGGTCATCTCGTCGGTGCAATCGGTGAACACGGTCGGTGCGACGAACGCGCCTTTAGCGAATTCGCCGTCGGTCAGACGGCCGCCGCCGCACAGCACGCGAGCGCCTTCTTCTTTGCCTTTGGCGATGTAGCCCAGCACGCTTTCCATGTGGGCGAAGCTGACCAGCGGGCCGAAGTTGGTGTTTTCGTCTTCCGGATTGCCAACGCGGATGCGCGCAACGCGCTCAACGATCTTGGCTTCGAAAGCGGCTTTCAGATGGCTCGGTACGAACACGCGAGTGCCGTTGGTGCAGACCTGGCCGGAGCTGTAGAAGTTGGCCATCATCGCGGTGTCGGCGGCGCGATCGAGGTCGGCGTCGTCGAAAATGATCAGCGGGGATTTGCCGCCCAGTTCCATGGTTACGTCTTTCAACGACGAAGCGGAAGCGCTGGCCATGACCTTCTTGCCGGTGTCGGTGCCGCCGGTGAAGGAGATTTTTTCGATGCGCGGGTGTTCGGTCAACCAGGTGCCGACTTCACGGCCGCTGCCGGTCAATACGTTGAACACGCCGGCTGGCAGGCCTGCCTCGGTGTAGATCTCGGCCAGTTTCAGCGTGGTCAGGGAAGTGACTTCGCTTGGCTTGAAGATCATCGCGTTACCGGCCGCCAGGGCAGGAGCGGATTTCCACAGGGCGATCTGGATCGGGTAGTTCCACGCGCCGATACCGGCCACGACGCCCAGCGGCTCGCGACGGGTGTAAACGAACGAAGTGGTGCGCAGCGGGATCTGCTCGCCTTCAATGGCTGGGACCAGGCCTGCGTAGTATTCCAGCACGTCGGCGCCGGTAACGATGTCGACATACTTGGTTTCGGAGAACGACTTGCCGGTGTCCAGGGTTTCCAGGGCGGCCAGTTCATCGTTGCGCTCGCGCAGGATGTCAACGGCGCGACGCAGGATGCGCGAACGCTCCATGGCAGTCATTGCAGCCCAGATTTTCTGGCCCTTTTCGGCGCTGACTACAGCGCGCTCAACGTCTTCCTTGGTCGCACGCTGTACTTTTGCGAGGACTTCACCGTTAGCCGGGTTGATGGCTTCGAAAGTGGCGTCGCTGCTGGCGTCGGAGTAACCGCCATCGATGTAGAGTTTTTGCAGTTCGAAACGGGCCATAGTGTCCTCGCAAGTGCATAAGTGGTTGGCGTTGACCACTGGGCGTGCCGTATAGCGCTGGCACGCTGGTCAGTGGCGGTTCAGGGGTTGAGCGTTTTATGTGTGCTCTAACTCACCTGCTTGGCCAGTTGGAAATCCATGTATTCGTAAGCGATCCGGTGCGCCTGTTCCGTGTCGAAAGCATCTCCCGACAGCGCGCCGCGCAACCACAAACCGTCAATCAACGCCGCCAGGCCCCGGGCTGCACTGCGCGCGTCATCGAGCGGCAATACGCGGCGGAACTGGCAGCACAGGTTGGAATACAGACGGTGATCGTTGATCCGCTGCAACCTGTGCAAAGACGGGTGGTGCATGCTGGTGGCCCAGAAGGCCAGCCAGGTTTTCATTGCCGGGCCATTGACCTGGCTGGCGTCGAAGTTGCCTTCGATGATCACCTGCAGATGCGCCCGCGGGCTGGCATCTGTCAGCGCCTGACGGCGCGCGGTGACGTTCTCGCTGAGGACACTCATCAGGTACTGCGCCGTGGCAGCGATCAGGCCGTTCTTGTCCTGAAAATAGTGACTGATGATGCCGTTCGAGACACCGGCCAAACGGGCGATCAGCGCAATGCTGGCGTCCCCCATTCCGACCTGATCGACGGCCAGCAAGGTGGCTTCGATCAATTGCTGGCGGCGGATGGGTTGCATACCGACCTTGGGCATCTTGCACATCTCCTTAGGCCTTCCGGCAGACGCAAAACGTCTATCGGATTGAGGGCCAGTCTATTTTGTTTTGATTGAACGTTCAATCAACAAAGAATAAGATCTGCGACAAATCGTCGCTGCTTACAGGTTTTTCCTACGTGTAAATGGCGATAACCCGACATCCAAAACGGCTCGAAACCCCTACGCACTGGTGCTTAAGGGCTTCGGGCTTTTTTCGGGTTGTCTTTATATCACCCGCCGGTCGGCTGCCAACTAACCGATTGGTCGGGTAACGCGCTGCCTTGTGTTCTTCTCTCGCACTGCCTGGAGCATCTGTGCCATGAGTTCTGCCTCTCTAATAAAGACCCCGCCCGAGAAGGTGACGGTCAACGGTTGGGTGTTCTACACCTCTACCGCGCTGATTCTGCTGTTGACCGCCATTCTGATCATCGCCCCGCAAGAGGCTGGCAGATTGCTCGGTATCGCCCAGGCGTGGCTGTCCCGCAGCTTTGGCTGGTACTACATGGTGGTGATCGCCGCTTACCTGGTATTTGTGGTCGGCCTGGCGTTTTCGTCCTACGGCAAGCTCAAACTGGGCAGCAAGGACGACACCCCGGACTTCAGCTACGGCGCCTGGGCGGGGATGCTGTTCTCCTCGGGTATCGGCATCTCGCTGTTGTACTTCGGTGCGTCCGAGCCGCTGGATCACTACTTCAATCCGCCGGAAGGCGTTTCGGCCAGCAACATGGCCGCGCGTCAGGCGGTACAGCTGACCTTCCTGCACTGGGGCCTGCATGGCTGGGCGATCTACGCATTGGTCGGCCTGGCCGTGGCGTACTTTGCTTACCGTCATAACCAGCCGTTGGCGTTGCGTTCGGCGCTGTATCCGCTGGTCGGTGAGCGTTGGGTCAAAGGCGCTGCCGGTCACGCGGTGGACGGCTTCGGCATGTTCGTGACCCTGTTGGGTCTGGTGACGAACCTGGGGATTGGTTCGCTGCAAGTGTCGTCGGGCCTTGAAAACCTGTTCGGCATGGAACACAGCAACACCAACCTGCTGATCGTGATCATCGTGATGAGCACCGTGGCGACCATCGCCGCCGTGTCTGGTGTGGAAAACGGCATCCGTCGTCTGTCCAACCTGAACATCGTGCTGTTCAGCGGCTTGCTGATTTTCGTGCTGCTGTTCGGCCCGACCTTGCACCTGCTTAACGGCTTCGTGCAGAACGTCGGTGACTACCTGAACGGCGTGGTGCTGAAGACCTTCGACCTCTATGTGTATGAAGGCGACAGTGAGAAGTCCGACCGCTGGCTGGGCCTGTGGACCCTGTTCTACTGGGCCTGGTGGATTTCCTGGGCCCCATTCGTAGGCATGTTCATCGCGCGTATTTCCCGTGGTCGTACCGTGCGTGAACTGGTGGCCGGCGTGCTGCTGATTCCGTTGGGTTTCACCCTGGCGTGGCTGTCGATCTTCGGTAACTCGGCCCTGGACCTGGTGATGAACCACGGGGCGGTGGAGCTCGGGAAGACGGCGCTGGAACAGCCGTCCATGGCGATCTACCAGTTGCTTGAGCATTACCCTGCGTCGAAAGTGGTGATCGGCGTGTCGATTTTCGTCGGTTTCGTGCTGTTCCTGACCCCGGCGGATTCCGGCGCGGTGATGATGGCCAACCTTTCGTGCAAGGGCGGCAACGTCGACGAAGATGCGCCGCACTGGCTGCGAATCTTCTGGTCCGTTGTGATCACCCTGGTGACCATCGGCCTGCTGTTCGCCGGTAACTTCGAAGCCATGCAAACCATGGTGGTGCTGGCCGGTCTGCCGTTCTCGGTGGTGCTGGTGTTCTTCATGTTCGGCTTGCACAAGGCCATGCGCCAGGACGTGCAGATCGAACAGGAGCAAGCGGAACTGGCGGCGCGCGGTCGTCGTGGTTTCAGCGAGCGTCTGACTCAGCTGGACCTGCAACCGAACCAGTCGATCGTTCAGCGTTTCATGGACAAGCAAGTCAGCCCTGCGCTGGAAGAGGCCGTGGTGCAATTGCGTGGTAAAGGCCTGGACGTGCAAACGTTGCTGGGCAAGTCCAAGCGTTGCATGGGCGTGCGCATCGAGATGGAAGAGGGCAACCCTTTTGTCTACGAAGTGAGCCTGGACGGTTATTTGGCAGCGGCGAGCGACACGGTGTCGGCTGAAAGTGCCGATGAACCTCGCGCCCGTTACTACCGCGCCGAGGTGTACCTGCACAATGGCAGCCAGGACTACGACCTGATGGGCTTCACTCAGGATCAGATCACTCGTGACGTGCTCGATCAGTTTGAAAGCCATCGGCAGCTCCTTGGCCGGGTCTATAGCTAATAAGTTGTAAGTGACGCGGTGTTTCAGTCTGAAGCACCGCGTCGGCTTCATCGCCAGCAGGCTGGCTCCCACAAGAGAATGCATTTCAATGTGGGAGCCAGCCTGCTGGCGATGGGGGCTTCAACTTCAACACTGCATCACCCGATATCCACAAACAAAAACGCCGCGATCCTGTCGCGGCGTTTTTGTGTGTGTTGCCTTACCCCAGGTTCTTGCCGAGCAGTGCGTGATACAGCTCGCTGTCGCCGAGAATCCCGACCACTTTGTTGTTGTCGTGCAGCACCAGTTTGTTGCCGGTGTGATAACGAATCTGCAGCGCATCGCGCATGCCGATGTTGGAGTCCACCAGCGTTGGACGACGGCCCAGGCCTTCGACGGCTTGCCCCGGGATCCAGTTCTGCAGGTCCAGGCTCGCACCGTTCTGGCGTGCGCCTTTGATGGTGTTGCCTTCCGCCAGGTCCAGCCACGAATCGCCACCCGGATCCAGGCAGACCGAACCGTTGATGCGCTTGCAGTTGTCCAGGGTGCGCATCAGGCTGCGACCGCACAAAACGTTCAGCGGGTTGGTGTGGGCGACAAAGGTCCGCACATAGTCGTCCGCCGGGTTGAGAACGATTTCTTCCGGCTTGCTGTACTGGACGATCCGACCGTCTTTCATGATCGCGATACGGCTGCCCAGCTTCAGTGCTTCATCGAGGTCGTGGCTCACGAAGACGATGGTTTTGTTCAGCTTGCTTTGCAGCTCCAGCAGTTCGTCCTGCAGGCCTTGGCGGATCAATGGGTCGAGGGCCGAGAACGGTTCGTCCATCAGCAGAATGTCGGCGTCCATCGCCAGCGCGCGGGCCAGGCCCACACGTTGTTGCATACCGCCGGAGAGCTCGTTGGGTTTCTTGTTGCGCCATTGGGTCAGGCCCACCAGCTCAAGTTTTTCATCGACCAGTCGTTTGCGTTCCTTCTCCGGCCGACCCTGCATTTCCAGACCGAAACTGATGTTCTCGCGCACCGTCAGCCATGGCATCAGGGCGAACTTCTGGAACACCATCGCAATGCGCTTGGTGCGCATCATTTTCAGTTCTGCCGGGGTGCAGGAAGCGATGTCGATCTGCTTGCCTTCGTGCTCGACGAACAGCTTGCCGCGGCTCACGGTGTTGAGGCCGTTGATGCAACGCAGCAGGCTGGATTTACCGGAGCCGGACAGGCCCATCAGCACGCAGATTTCGCCTTTCTCGATATCCAGGCTGGCTTTTTCGACGCCGACGATCTGCCCGGTCTTTTTCAGGATCTCGTTACGGGTCATGCCCTGGTCGAGAAGTTTCAAGGCTTCGCGCGGATCTTTGGTGAAGATCACGTCGACGTCTTCGAAGCGAATAATGCTCATGCGTCACCCCCTACTTTAGCGTCGGGTTGTTTGCAGATACGGTCGAGCATGATCGCCAGCAATACGATCGCCAGGCCTGCTTCGAAGCCCAGGGCGATATCAGCAGTGTTCAGTGCGTTGACCACGGGTTTGCCCAGGCCGTCGGCGCCCACCAGTGCCGCAATCACCACCATCGACAACGACAGCATGATGCACTGGGTGATACCGGCCGCGATGCTTGGCATGGCGTGGGGCAATTCAATCCGTGAGAGCAGCTGACGTCGCGAGCAGCCAAAGGCTTTGCCTGCGTCCATCAATTCTTCCGGGACATCGCGAATACCCAGGTAGGTCAGGCGGATAGGCGCGGCAATCGCGAACACCACCGTGGAGATCAGACCCGGGACCACACCTAGACCGAAGAGGGTCAGGGTAGGAATGAGGTAAACGAAGGTCGGTACGGTCTGCATCAGATCGAGCACCGGACGCATCAGGGTGTAGAACATCGGTTTGTGCGCGGCGACGATGCCCAGCGGCACGCCGATGACCACGCAGACCAGGGTGGCGAACAACACCTGGGCGAGGGTTTCCATGGTTTCCTGCCAGTACCCCAGATTGAGGATCAGCAGGAAGGAGGCGATGACGAAAACGGTCAGCCCCCATTTTCGTTGAATAAAGTGTGCCAGTAGCGCGATGAGGCCGATCAATGCCAGCGGGTTGAACCAGGTCAGCGCAAAAGTCACGCCGTGGATCATCGTTTCCAGTGACACGGCGATTGCGTCGAAGGTGTTGGCGCCGTGTTGCGTCAACCATTCAACGAAGCCCGCGATGTACTGGCCTAGAGGTATTTTCTGATCAATCAGCATGGTAGTGAACGTCCGCATGCAAGGAAATAAACAGCCCGGGCGGGCTAGCCCGCCCGGCGTAAGCGGTGCTTCTTAATTCAAGGCTGCGCGAGCTTGGCTTTAACGGCCTCCAGGCCTGGTTTACCGTCAATGGTGGTCACGCCAGCGAGCCAGGTATCGAGCACCTGTGGATTCTTCTTCAGCCAGGCCTTGGCGGCCGCGTCAGGCTTCATTTTGTCGTCCAGGACGTTGCCCATCAGCGTGCTTTCCATGTCGAGGGTGAACACCAGGTTTTTCAGCAACTGTCCAACGTTGCTGCATTCCTGGGCATAACCCTTGCGGGTATTAGTGAAGATGGTCGCCTGACCAAAGTTGGGGCCGAAGAACTCGTCGCCGCCAGTCAGGTACTTCATCTTGAATCGTGTGTTCATCGGGTGCGGTTCCCAGCCCAGGAACACCACGGCGGTGTTGCGGCGCTGGGCGCGATCGACTTGCGAGAGCATGCCGGCTTCGCTGGATTCGACCACCTTGAAACCGGCGGCTTTCAAGCCGAAGGCGTCTTTGTCGATCATGCTCTGGATCAGACGGTTGCCGTCGTTACCCGGTTCGATGCCATAAATCTTGCCGTCGAGTTCTTTCTTGAACTTGGCGATGTCGGCGAAATCTTTCAGACCTTTGTTATACAACTCTTCCGGGACGGCGAGTGTGTATTTTGCGTTTTCGAGGTTGGCACGCAGGGTGTCCACGGTGCCGGCGTCGCGGTAGGCCTTGATGTCGTTTTCCATGGTCGGCATCCAGTTACCCAGGAATACGTCCATGTTCTTGCCGTCGGCCAGCGACTTGTAGGTCACCGGCACGGAAATCATTGTGGTTTTGGTTTTGTAGCCCAGGGCATCGAGCACGACGCTGGTGGTGGCGGTGGTGACAGTAATGTCAGTCCAGCCGACATCGGAGAAGTTTACGGTACTGCACTGAGCGGGTTCTGCGGCTTGAGCCAGTAACGGCAGACTCAGCATGGCGGCCAACAACAACGACGGGGAACCTTTCATGGATGGACTCCTTGGTGTTTTTTTTGGCAGTGTTCCGACTGTGGACCACCGCACTTATAGGTTGCGGTTGGATGGCGTTTTGGAGACATCTCTACCACGGCGCCTTGCAATCGAGTCGATACGATCATGTACCAGTGAAAATCTGACGCCTACAGGGTGCGTCGTATCCAGTACAGGGATGGTCGCATCCAGTGTCGGTGACGTCGTTTACAGATTTTTTCAGCCCCGTTTGCCCACCTGAGCCGCAAAAAAACGGCGAAAAAGCAGCGTAAAACGCACACGGCGCTGGTGGACAAGAGTGCGTCGGTACTGGACGTCGAGCGACACGGTAAAAGCCTGATGATGCAGCCATACCGGCGGATTGCAGCTTGAGCGTAGCAGCTCCGTCACCGGGCGCTTTTGCGCCCGGAGTTGGCATATCCAGGAGTTCGGCAGTAATGGCTATCAGCGTTTTCGACCTGTTCAAAATCGGCATCGGCCCTTCCAGTTCGCACACCGTGGGGCCGATGCGCGCCGCGGCACTGTTCGTGCAAGGTTTGCGTGAACAGGGGCTTTTGGAGCAAGTGCGGCGTGTCGAGGTCCAGCTTTATGGCTCGTTGTCGGCCACCGGCATTGGGCACGGCAGCGACAACGCGGTGATCATGGGGCTGATGGGCGAATGGCCGGACGCGATCGACCCGTCGCAAATCGGCATCCGCATTGAAACCCTGCGCGAAACCCACACCCTGTTGCTGGATGGCCGCTTGCCGGTGCCGTTCATCTGGGCGCGGGACATGCGCCTGATCGACGAAAACCTGCCGTTCCATCCGAACGCCATGACCCTGGTCGCCGAAGGCGATGACGGCGAGTTGCATCGCGACACCTACTATTCCGTCGGCGGCGGCTTTGTCGTCGATGAAGCACAAGCTTCCAGCGGTGTGGTGGATCTGGATCGCACGGTGTTGCCGTACGATTTCTCCAGCGCCGCCGAGCTGCTCAGCCTCTGCCAGAAGCACAACCTGCGCGTGGCCGAATTGATGATGGCCAACGAAAAGGTCTGGCGCAGCGAAGACGAAATCCGTGCCGGCCTGATGAAACTCTGGCGGGCCATGCAAGATTGCGTCGAGCAAGGCCTCAAGCACGAAGGCATCCTGCCG
The DNA here is from genome assembly GCF_014852385.1 of Pseudomonas sp. PDM03. Lineage (NCBI taxonomy): Bacteria > Pseudomonadati > Pseudomonadota > Gammaproteobacteria > Pseudomonadales > Pseudomonadaceae > Pseudomonas > Pseudomonas sp. PDM03. The sequence goes on from NZ_JACVBM010000002.1 coordinate 267,329, forward strand.
GGTGGCCTGAACGTGCGCCGTCGCGCGGCCAAATTGCACCGCAGCCTGCAGGAACTGAACAAGCCCAACGTCATCGGCTCGACCCTGAGCGCGATGGAATGGGTCAACCTGTTCGCCCTCGCGGTCAACGAAGAAAACGCGGCCGGCGGGCGCATGGTCACGGCGCCTACCAATGGCGCGGCGGGGATCATTCCGGCGGTGTTGCACTACTTCATGAAGTTCAGCGAGGTGGTGACGGACGCCAACGTGGTCGACTATTTCCTCGGTGCCGCGGCGGTGGGGATTCTGTGCAAGAAGAACGCCTCTATCTCCGGCGCGGAAGTCGGTTGCCAGGGCGAAGTCGGATCGGCTTGCGCGATGGCGGCGGCCGGGTTGGCGGAGATTCTCGGCGCCACGCCGGAGCAGTTGTGCAACGCGGCGGAAATCGGCCTGGAACACAACCTCGGCCTGACCTGCGACCCGGTCGGCGGGTTGGTGCAGGTGCCGTGCATCGAGCGCAACGCGATTGCCGCGGTGAAAGCGATCAACGCGGCGCAGATGGCGTTGCGTGGTGACGGCCAGCACTTTATTTCGCTGGACCGGGTGATCCGCACCATGCGAGATACCGGGGCGGATATGCATGACAAATATAAAGAGACATCGCGGGGCGGGTTGGCGGTTAGCGCGGTTGAGTGCTGAGTCGGCTGACCCTGTAGGAGCCGGCTTGCTGGCGATCCGTACAACGCGGTGTGGCTGATTAACCGCGGTGATGCCATCGCCAGCAAGCCGGCTCCTACAAAAAACGTCAGACCAGTCAAAACTGCGCACTAAGTGAACACCGGATTGAAAACGCGCCACGTTTTGGCGCGTCGCTTACAGATAAGTGCATTGCAACACGTCAGGGATCCAACCTGGCCCTGACCGTCCGTCCCCTGTGCCTGCGGTGACACTCTTTCCGAAGTCGTCGCAGGCCTGTTCCCACAAGTGCTACCGATTTGCTCACACGCAACACGGCAGAGCGCTTGCCCCTGTGAATGCCACTTATAACCCCTACTCGTGACGCGGCTTATATAGACAGGCTGCGACGTCGTTTTCAGGAGTTATTGAACGCGTATTCAATTTTAGGCATGGCAATTGCTCTGTCATTACAAAGCCCGTCTCCCACGCGAGAACGATGGCAATAACAAGAGCCTCCGCCTGAGGCCATCACCTGCTTTGTGTGAGGAGATACCGCGATGACGACGTTCAACTCCGGGGCTCAACCCCAGAACCGTGCGCCTCAATCCATCGGCTTTCTGCTGCTGGACAATTTCACGCTTATTTCTCTGGCCTCCGCCGTAGAACCCCTGCGAATGGCCAACCAATTGTCCGGTCGCGAGCTGTATCGCTGGACCACGCTCACCGTCGATGGCGGTCAGGTCTGGGCCAGTGACGGTCTGCAGATCACCCCCGACGCCTCCATGCACAAAGCACCTCCCATGGACACCATCATTGTCTGCGGCGGTATCGGTATTCAGCGTACGGTAACTCGCGAACACGTGTCATGGCTGCAAAGCCAGGCGCGTCAATCCAAGCGTCTGGGTGCGGTCTGCACCGGCAGTTGGGCCCTGGCCTGCGCCGGCCTGCTGGACGGTTTCGATTGCAGCGTGCACTGGGAATGCCTGGCCTCGATGCAGGAAGCTTTCCCGCGTGTGGCGATGAGTACCCGCCTGTTCACCCTCGACCGTAACCGTTTCACCAGCTCCGGCGGCACCGCGCCACTGGACATGATGCTGCACCTGATCAGCCGTGATCACGGGCGTGAACTGTCGGCGGCGATTTCGGAGATGTTCGTCTACGAGCGTATCCGCAACGAACAGGATCACCAGCGTGTGCCGCTCAAGCACATGCTCGGCACCAACCAGCCGAAGTTGCAGGAAATCGTCGCGCTGATGGAGGCCAACCTCGAAGAGCCGATCGACCTCGACGAACTGGCGGTGTACGTCGCCGTGTCACGTCGGCAACTCGAGCGGTTGTTCCAGAAATACCTGCACTGCTCGCCGTCGCGTTACTACCTGAAACTGCGCCTGATCCGTGCCCGGCAGTTGCTCAAGCAAACGCCGATGTCGATCATCGAAGTGGCGTCGGTGTGCGGCTTCGTGTCCACGCCGCACTTCTCCAAGTGCTACCGCGAATACTTCGGCATTCCACCGCGTGACGAGCGCGTAGGCTCCAATACCACGCAACAAGTGGCGATGATGCCGCTGCCGCAAGCGTTGGTGCTGTCGCCGTTGTCCGGGCCGTTGTCGGCGTTGAGTCAGGCACGCAACGAGTCGACCTTCGCCAGCGTACGGCTCTGATCAGAGCTGACGCCTGAAAAACACGACGCGCTCGGTTTCCTCGAAACCGAGCGCCTTGTGCGTCTCCTGGCTCGGCAGGTTATCGACGTCGGTGTCCGAGGCCATTTCCACGCAACCGCGTTCCCGTCCCCATAGCGCAACGTGTTCGATCAGTCGTGCGGCCACTCCATGGCGGCGCTGCTGCGGCACCACGTAGATACCTTCCAGGAACACCACCGGCGAGCTGTCGGTGCCATTGACGTAGTCGTGGCGCAATGAGGCTTCGGCCAGGCCGACGGGCTGTTCACCCGCGTCGTAGGCGACGAAGTTGATATAGCGTTGCGGCTGACGCAGCTGTTCGGCGATTTCGTCCCGATGCTCCTGTTCCGAAGCATCAGGCCAGAGTGCCTGGCGCAAAGGCAGCCAGCCCGCTTGTTCGCCGGACTGGCAGTGTTGGATTCGGAACATCGGTGATCGCTCGTGGTGGTCAGGAAGCGATCACTCTAGCAAACCGCCGACGCGTCAGGCGCGGCGGCTTTGTTGGTATTCAGCCAATGCCGGCAGCAGCTGCTTGTCGATGGCCTGACGCACTGCCGGCAGGATCGTCGCGCTGCTGGTGTACATCTGTTTGACCATGGTCCGCAGTGTCATCGCCCGTTCATCGTTCAAACCCCTCACCGCACACTCGCAAGCCTGCTCGGCTGTTGAGCCGATCGGTACTTGAAAGCCCAACGATTTCAGCTGGCCCAACAGGTCTTCCTGGTCAATCAAATCGGCGTGCATCATGACGCAATCCTTCTTCAGGGAACGGTGTCGTGGTTCGATTCTCGTAGGGGCCGTTGGCATCGGCAAGGACGATTTGTCGCAATGGCCGCAATACCTATGAACAGGTCGTTTTCGGCTAACTCGCGAAGGATAGGAGTGGGCACACTGGATTCAGCTGGCTTCACGAAGGTTTGGTCACCCTCGCGCAACGGCTCCTCAACAGTACCCACCTCTGCCCCGATCCTGTCACGGCTTGATCGGGGTTTTTTTTGCCTGTGCATCCGGGGAATAGGGGGTGTCTGCGCTGACGCCTTCGCGGGCAAGCCTCGCTCCTACAGAAGCCACGCTAACCCTGTAGGAGCGAGCCTGCTCGCGATGAACGATGACGCGGTCTAGCGTTGTAAAACCAGGATCCGCGACAACAACTCATCCCGATCGACATAGCACCCCTGGAAATGCCGTGCTCCCGTGGCAGGATCAAACGCATTACGCGCATGCAACGTGCGGCGATTGTCGAAGCACCACATCTCCCCGGGGTTGAGCCGTTGCATCAGCCTGAACCGCCCCTCGCGAGTCATCGCAATAAACCGTCGATAAGCGCGGTACAACCTGGGCATCTCCTCCACCGACGCATCGAACGGCCCGCGTAAAAAGTTCGCCATACGAATTTCAGACACCTGCCCCAGTGCATCCAGGGCGATGACCGGCGCGAGGCAGCGATAGTCGCTGTGACGGTCCTTGTTTCGAAACTCCACGGGGATTTCACACAGGGCCTTGAACGATTCGGGATCTTCCTCGCGCAGCGCTTGGGCGATGGCAAAACCGTCGACGAAAATACTCTCGCCACCGTCGGCGTCATTGACCAGGCAATGCAGAAATTGCAGCCCCGGTTGCAACTCCCGCGTCGGCAAGTCGCTGTGCAACGGCAGGTTGAAAGCGGTGTAGGCGTTGCTGTCGGCATCGGCCTTGGATTGCACGTTGAACAGCACACCGAAATTGCTCTCGCGGATGAAGGAAATCCGCTGGGCAATCAGCTTCAACGAGCCGGGTTCGGTGGGCACGCCGCGCACTTGCGTCAGGCCGATATCGCGCACCGCCAACAGCCATTGCAACAAGGCGTCGTTGTCGTCCATCAGCGCTTGATAATCGAACACCGGCAGTGACAAGTCGCTTTTCCACAGACGGGATTTTGGCTTTGCGGCGCGGCGTTCGGCGCGGGACTCGTCGTCATAGGCGTGGGCCCGCAACCAGCCCGGATCGAAGCGGCTGAGGTGACCGTCCTGCCACTGGATGCAGAGGCAACCTTCAGGGTCGACGCTTGTCTCTGCGGGCATCAGGTCTTGCGCAACGTCGACGATTTCCAGCACTTGCTCACGGGTCACCGTGTAGACGCACTGCGGGCAAGGGCAGTTGTCACGCAACCACTGGTGATGGAAGGGGCTGACACGGTCATCGGCCCATTTCACGAGAACGCGATCCGTCAGGGCCTGCACGCCACTCAGCGCGCTGATCAACGGATAAGTACGGAAGTCAGCAAAAGCGGCGGCGGTGTTCATGGCGATCTCCTTGTTATTTTTTTGGGGGTAACGCGATCACTCGGCCAATGTAGTCAGGGGTGGGCAGGTCGGTTTGTTGCGCAACGATGGCTTGCAGCTTGCCCAGCGTGTCTTCGCTGAACGGCGTGGAGCGGGGACCGGCGAGGTCGACGTGCAGCAACATCTGCTCGTTGCCCGCCAGCTCTTTGTCGTCACCGACCAGGTGCAGGCTGTGATAGAGGTGCAGGCGTTTACTGTCGTGAGCGATGATCTGGGTGTGCACTTCTACGTCGGTGTCGAGCTTCACTTCATGCAGGTAATTGAGGTGCAGTTCGAGGGTGAACAGCGAATTGCCGCTGGCTTCGCGGTTGTTGCTGTCCATGCCCAGCCGGTCCATCAGTGCGTCGGTGGCGTAGCTGAAAATCAGCAGGTAAAACGCGTCGCGCAGGTGGCCGTTGTAGTCGACCCAGTCGGGGATGATTTTGGTGCTGTAAGTCGTAAGAGCAGGCATGCGATCAGTTCCTGAGGTAACGAGAACCTGTAGGAGCCGGCTTGCTGGCGATGAACGATAACGCGGTCACTCTGAAACACCGCGTCGATCCGATCGCCAGCAAGCCGGCTCCTACAGGGCGCGGCGGGGTTTAGTCGGCGAACGCCATCCCATGCTTCTCTTTGGTGGTCTTCACCGCCTCCAGCACCGCCAGCAGGCAGTCATCACGATAGCGCTCCAGCGCCGAAATGCTGTGTTTGCCCAACTGATCGCTGGTGCCGTCCACCACATCATCAATCAGCTTGTCGGTCAGCTCCGGCGCCGGCAGATACGTCCACGGCAACTGCAATGCCGGCCCGAACTGTGCCATGAAATGGCGCATGCCCGCGTCGCCACCCGCCAGGGTGTAGGTCAAAAACGTGCCCATGAACGACCAGCGCAGACCCGCGCCAAAGCGAATCGCATCGTCGATTTCACCGGTGGTCGCCACACCGTCGTTGACCAGGTGCAGGGCCTCACGCCACAGCGCTTCGAGCAAACGGTCGGCGATGAACCCTGGCACTTCCTTGCGCACGTGCAGCGGGCGCATGCCCAAGGATTCGTAGACTTTCATGGCCGCTTGTACTGCTTCCGGCGCAGTGTTCTTGCCGCCGACCACTTCCACCAATGGCAGCAGGTAAACCGGGTTGAACGGGTGACCGACGACGCAGCGTTCCGGGTGGGTCGAGCTCTCGTAGAACTCGCTCGGCAACAGGCCCGAGGTGCTGGAACCGATCAGAGCATTTGGTTTGGCTGCGGCGCTGATTTTGCTGTGCAGTTCCAGCTTCAGCTCCAGGCGTTCAGGGGCGCTTTCCTGGATGAAATCGGCATCGCGAACACACTCTTCGATGGTTGCGACAAAGCGCAGGCGATCCTGCGACGCGCCGGGTGCCAGGCCTTGTTTCTCCAGTGCGCCCCAGGCATTGGCGACGCGTTTGCGCAGCGCGGCTTCAGCGCCGGGTGCCGGGTCCCAGGCCACAACATCAAGGCCGTGGGCGAGGGCGCGGGACACCCAGCCGCTGCCGATGACACCGCTGCCCAGGGCGGCGAAGGTTTTGATTTCGGTGATGAAGGTCATGGCAACTTCCTGAATTTGGCTCAAAAAATGTGGGAGCGAGCCTGCTCGCGATGGCGGTGTTACTGCCGCAGATAATGCGTCGGATGTACCGACGTCATCGCCGGCAAGCCGGTCTCGCTCCCACAGGGGAAAGGGTGATTCGGATTCAGCCGCGCTTGGTCAGGCCCATTTTTGCCCGGCCCTCAGCCGGTGTCAGAACCCGGGCGCCGAGGCGGCTGAGGATTTCCGAGGCGCGTTCGACCAGTTGGCCATTGGTCGCCAACACGCCCTTGTCCAGCCAGATGTTGTCTTCCAGACCGACCCGCACGTTGCCGCCCAGCAGCACCGCTTGCGCGGCCATCGGCATTTGCATGCGACCGATGCCGAACCCGGCCCACACGGCATTTGCCGGCAGGTTGTCGACCATGGCTTTCATGGTGGTGGTGTCAGCCGGTGCGCCCCACGGGATGCCCAGGCACAGCTGGAACAGCGGGTCGTCGAGCAGGCCTTCCTTGATCATCTGCTTGGCGAACCACAGGTGACCGGTGTCGAAAATTTCCAGCTCGGCTTTCACGCCCAGCTCTTGAATGCGTTTGGCGCCTGCACGCAGCTGCGCCGGGGTGGAGACGTAAATGGTGTCGCCGTCGCCGAAGTTCAGGGTGCCGCAATCGAGGGTGCAGATTTCCGGCAGCAGTTCTTCGACGTGGGCCAGACGGGTCAGCGGGCCGACCAGATCGGTGTTCGGGCCGAACTCCATCGGGTTCTCGCCAGCGCCGATTTCCAGGTCGCCGCCCATGCCGGCGGTGAGGTTGACGATGATGTCGACGTCAGCTTCGCGGATGCGCTCCATCACTTCGCGGTACAGCGCCACGTCACGGCTGAATTTGCCGGTTTGCGGGTTGCGAACGTGGCAATGGACCACGGTTGCGCCGGCCTTGGCGGCTTCCACGGCGGCAGCGGCGATTTGTTTCGGGGTGACCGGCACGTGTGGGCTTTTGCTGGTCGTGTCGCCAGCACCGGTAAGTGCGCAGGTGATGATGACGTCGTGGTTCATGAGGTGGTTCCTTGCAGGCGTGGTGGTCCCGTTCGCAGCCCGGTCGGGCTGCGAATCGGTGGTTCGGTTCGGGTCTGTTTACTGAAGAGCTATTTGCTGGTGAGTTGCAGGTTTTCAGCCGCTGGTTTGCCATCGAAAGTGGTTACACCTTCCAGCCAGCGCTGCTTGTCTTGCGGGTGATCTTTCAACCATTGCTTGGCCGATTCGAAGGCGTCCTTGTGATCCAGCAGCGGCTGCATCATCCGGCTCTCGTCTTCGGCGGTGTAGGTCAGGTTGCTCAGCAAGCGGCCGATGTTCGGGCATTGCTCGGCGTAGGTCGGCGAGGTGACGGTCCAGACAGTCGCCATGCCTTCGTTCGGGCCCAGGGCGTCGTCGCTGCCGGTGAGGTAGGTCATCTTCACGTTGACGTTCATCGGGTGCGGCGCCCAGCCGAAGAACACGATGGCTTCGTTGCGTTTGGTCGCCCGGGTCACCGCCGACAGCATTCCGGCTTCGCTGGACTCAACCAGCTGGAATTTGCCGAGACCGAACTGGTTCTTGGCGATCATCTCTTTGATCTGTGTGTTGGCGCCCGAGCCTGGCTCGATGCCGTAGATCTTGCCGCCCAGCTCTTTCTCGAATTTGGCGATGTCGGCGAAGGTTTTCAGGCCCTTGTCAGCGAGGTAAGTCGGAACCGCGAGGGTGGCGCGGGCGTCTTTCAGGCTGGGCGCCTCAAGCACTTTGACCTGCTTGCCATCGACGAACGGCGTGATGGTTTGAGTCATCAGCGGGTTCCAGTAGCCCAGGAACAGGTCCAGGCGCTGGTCGCGGATCCCGGCGAAAATGATTTGCTGGGAGGCGCTGGTTTGTTTGGTGTTGTAGCCGAGGCCATCGAGCAAGACCTGGGTCATGGCGCTGGTGGCGATCACGTCGGTCCAGTTCACGACGCCCATGCGTACGTTCTGGCACGATGCAGGTTCGGCGGCCATGACGCTGGCGCTCAGGAAAGCGGTACCGCTGAGTGCAAGAACACAGCTGCTGATCAGTCGTTTCATCTCAGGTTTCCTCGGCAGTTCGTTATTGTGGGTCCGGTCATCTTTGTGTGCCGGTGATGCCAAGTTACGCAGCTAAGCGCCCATGAAAACGCACTGCGGCGACCAGCTCTTGCACTGCAGCGACCTGTCCACTTGAATGCCGCTCGCAAGTGGCGTATCAACAGCACACGCTCCCCTCCCTCTCGTTACCCGCGAATCGAGTGCGCTCCATGTCCCAGGATTTCTACTTCATGTTGATGCCGGGTTTCTCGGCCATCGGTTTCATCTCGGCCATCGAGCCGTTGCGGGTCGCCAATCGCTTTCGCGGCGAGCTGTATCGCTGGCATGTGCTGAGTGCGGATGGCGGGGCGGTGCTGGCCAGTAACGGCATGTCGGTCAACGCCGATGCAGCACTGGAACCGCTGAAGAAAGGCGCGATCCTATTGGTGGTCGCTGGGTTCGAACCGTTGAAATTCGCCACACCGGCGCTGGAGCACTGGCTGCGCCGGCTGGACAACGAAGGCGTGACCCTCGGCGCCATCGACACCGGCAGCTTCGTCCTCGCCGAGGCCGGCTTACTTGATGGGCATCGCCTGACCCTGCACTGGGAAGCCATCGACGCGTTCAAGGAATCTTATCCACAGCTCAGCGTCACTCAGGAGCTGTTCGAGATCGACCGTCGGCGCATCACCTCGGCCGGTGGCACTGCCTCCATCGACCTGATGCTCGACCTCATCGCCCAGGCCCACGGCCCGGATCTGGCGATCCAGGTCAGCGAACAATTCGTGCTTGGCCGCATCCGCCCGCGCAAAGACCACCAGCGCATGGAAGTCGCCACGCGCTATGGCATCAGCAACAAGAAGCTCGTTCACGTGATCGGCGAGATGGAACAACACAGCGAACCACCGCTGACCACGCTGGAGCTGGCGGAGTCGATCAAGGTGACGCGGCGGCAGCTGGAGCGGTTGTTCAGGTTGCATTTGAACGACACACCGAGCAATTTCTACCTGCGGTTAAGGCTGGAGAAGGCGCGGCAGTTGCTGCGGCAGACCGATATGAGTGTGCTGGAAGTGAGCATTGCGTGCGGGTTTGAGTCGCCGTCGTACTTCACCCGTAGTTATCGGGCGAAGTTTGAGCGGTGTCCACGGGAAGACCGCCGACAAACCCAGAAAGCCTGACTCTACCAACTGAAAAAACCGAATCCTGTAGGAGCGAGGCTTGCCCGCGAAGAGGCCGCCTCAATCGAAATCACCGTCGTTTGACACTCCGCCTTCGCGGGCAAGCCTCGCTCCTACAGGTCGTGTCGCGTTTACTTTTTCATCAGTGCCGAACAAGCGGCTTTGTAAGCCTCATGCTGATACTTGTTCAACGTCCCCGGCAGCTCAAAATCAAACTTTTTGTTCTGCGCATTGATCGTCTGCGGTGACAGCAGAATCACCTCGCAATTCTCCAGCAACTGAAAAACGCCCTCGATCTTGAACGTGGTCGGCCCACCAGCGAATTCGCCTTTCTTGCTGCGCTTCTTGATCGCGATCCGGTCTATGGAATTCTCGCGTACAAACGATGCGACCTGAGCGGCAAAGACTTTCACGTTGGCGGCTTCGTCGTCATCGTCGAGGGCGATTTTCTTGGTGTTCAGCGCGACGTGGCTTAGCACCTGATCGTCGAGGGAGGCCACGGCGATGATCGCTTCGCTGCCTTTGATTTCGATGCCGCAGATTTTCATTTCGATCCCTTTCCCAAATGGTTGTGTGCAGCCTACAGCTCAAGTTGACTGGCCGTGATGCGAAAAGCTGCAGCAATTCTCTCGCGAGTGGCCTTGCGAGGCTTCGCGACGGTCTCCTGCTGGGCAAAAGCCGGTTGAGAAATGCCCATACGTTTGGCCACTTCATCCTGTGTAAGGTTCAAGTGTTCGCGCCAGGCACGAATCGGTGTTGCACCATCGACGATACGACTGACCACTTCGTGAGGGATCAGGTCGGGCTCGATTTTTTGCGCCACGTACTGCGCGTAAGGAATAACCACGAACGCGGGGTTTCCGTCTGCATCATTGATAATTTGAACGTCAGTAGGTGCGCTCATCACGTTTTTTGACCTCTTGAATACTGACCACTTTGATTGCGCCATCCCAGTCGAACATGACTCGATAGTTACCCACTCGAAGTCGATAGGCATAGTCATGACCGATGAGCGCTTTGACATTGCCTGTATCAGGCATGCCTGTTAGCGCCGCGACGGCATCACGAACCTGGATCTGGTGAGCGGAATGCAATTTCAAAAGCTGCTTTACGGCCTTTCGAGTCCAGTGAATGCTGTTCATGGGAGAATATAAGTCTTTTATAAGATTTGCGAATCTTTGCTTATATTTTCACCTCGGCCAATTAACGAAGCATGTCGGGATGTTGCCCCGACTGAAGGGTCGGCTCCGAGGTGGCGGAATGCTGTAGGTACAGTCAGTCAGGTTTGTAGGAAACTTGTTTTTTAGTCCCGAAATTTATCTTGGTGTGATATCTGATTTTTATAAAGGACTTAATATTGACCTTTAAATATTTGTATTGATTTTAACGGATAAAATATAGCCTTTAAAAAATAACGAATTTCTGGCGCTGCTACACTTGCTCACATTCCTCTTGAGGTCGACTCATGGCCCTTACTCATATCCTCTATTCCCCCGGAGAGATCGCTTTACAGATTGCCGGGAATGCAAAGCGTCTGAGGCTCAGCAAAAACCTTTCGCGGCGCACGCTCGCCCAAAAGTCAGGCGTCCCCGAGTCGAACATCAAACGCTTTGAGACGACCGGGAAGATCTCTCTGGATGGGTTGCTGCTGATCGCGACTTGCTTGGGGGCAGAGGAGCCGTTGACGAATTTGTTCGCCTCTACCCAGACGCTGACGCTTCAGGATCTGAAAAACTACGAAAGGGCTCGTGGCCGACAATGAAATCCGTCAATGCCCTTAGCGTCATGCTTCAAGGATCACGAGTCGGCGAACTGGTCGCGATTCCTCGGCAAGGTGTGTTCTTTTCTTATGATCCGGGCTGGTTGGTGAAAGGTTTCAACCTTGCGCCGTTTCATATGGATTTCTCGGTCAAACCCCAGAGAGCGGCCGATCCACAGCTGTTCGACGGCCTGCACGGTGCCTTCAGCGATTCGTTGCCCGATGGCTGGGGATTGCTGCTCATGGATCGATTTTTCCGAACCCGGTTGAGCATCGAGCGGCACGCAATCGGCCCGCTGGATCGTCTGGCCTACATGGGCAATCGAAGCATGGGCGCGCTTGAATATGTGCCGATGTTCGAAACCGTTGAGGCGGACGAAGAGCTTGATCTGGCCGCCCTTTATGAGGCATCACAAACCATACTTTCCGGCAGCACCGACGAGGTCATCACATCGTTACGGCTGGCTGGTGGTTCCCCCGGTGGCGCTCGACCCAAAGTGGTTATCGGTCTATCGCCAGACAAGCGTCGCGCCGTTTCGTCATTTGGCGAAATGCCCGAGGATTATGAGCGCTGGCTGATCAAGTTTCGCTGTGAAGAGGAGCATCATGACAGCGGCGCCATTGAGCGGGCTTATGCTTTGATAGCCCATCGGGCAGGGATCGAAGTTTCCGAGTCGAAACTGTTTCAGGTAGAGACCACCAAGGGGATCGAGCGGTTCTTCGCCACAAAACGCTTCGATCGAGAAGCAGGCGCCAAGCGCCACATGCTGACTGCTGCGGCGATTCTATATGCCGACTTCCGTGCGCCAAGCCTTGATTACAGTGATTTGTTGCGAGCGACCTGGGCAATGACCAAGGATGCGACCGAAGTCGAGAAAATGGCCCGATTGATGATCTTTAACGCTCTCGCTCATAACCATGACGATCACGCGAAGAATTTCTCGTTTTTTGGCGACAAGGACGGCTGGAGAATGGCTCCGGCTTACGATCTGACCTTTTCCAGTACGGCAGGGCGCGGCAACGAGCACACCACGGCATTCGCGGGGAGAGGAAAACCCACACGCAAAGCACTTTTTGAGGTGTGCAAACCATTCAGTTTCCTTGAGCCCGAACGCTACATCGAACAGACGCTGGACGCTTTTTCCGATTGGAGTGTCTGTTGCGCCGATCTGGAAATAGATAAAACGGCGAGCAATAAACTGCTGACCGCTCTTGAGTCAGTATGGCAGGCGCTCTAACGCCTCACTCCTGCCCAATCGACTCCAAAAACTCCGACCGCTCATCACTCATCCGCGCCACGCAATCGTTCTGCGCAATGGTGAATGCCTTGCTGCCGCTGGTCGCCGGAAACGCTTCAACTGTGCAATCCGCATCCCGGGTCTTCAGCCATTGCTGCTGGGCGGCCTTGAGTTTGGCGGTGATGTCGGCCAGTTGTGTCGGGTTCTTGCCGTAGAGCGTTTGCATGCGCTCGGTCAGGCTCTGGTAGTTGTCTTTGAGCAGGTCTTCGGCGGTGGTTCGGCTGTAGACCGAGCATTCCAGGGTCTGGACGTCGTTTTCGACTGCATCGCAGGGGTTGATGTCGGACTCTTCAGCCGCCTGTACGCCGGTCGCTATCAGTGCCATTGCCAGTAAGATCGATTTCATTGCGCCTCAGCCCCTTTTTTGGCCCAAATTCCGTAATGCGCCGAATTCTGGCCCATGCGCAAGCCCTTGAACAGGTGGCCCGCGACGTTCAACGACGACCCTTTGTCGCAGATTGACGCTTTCGGCAAACCCCCTGTCGTTTTTGCACCCGGCTGCACCGGTGCTCAGGCATATGCTGGCCCCAAAGCGCCGGCACACGATTCGGCGCATGAATCGCTAATAGGGGACAGCCTGATGAGCCCAGCCGAATTGCACGCCGACAGCATCGTTATCGACGGGCTGATTATTGCCAAGTGGAACCGCGAGCTGTTTGAAGACATGCGCAAGGGCGGTTTGACCGCGGCCAACTGCACCGTGTCGGTGTGGGAGGGCTTTCAGGCCACCGTCAACAACATCGCCGCCAGCCAGAAGCTGATCCGCGAGAACAGCGACCTGGTGATTCCGGTTCGCACCACCGCCGACATCCGCAAAGCCAAGGAGCAGGGCAAGACCGGCATCCTGTTCGGCTTCCAGAATGCTCACGCCTTCGAAGACCAGATCGGCTATGTCGAGGTGTTCAAGCAGCTCGGCGTCGGTATCGTGCAGATGTGCTACAACACCCAGAACCTGGTCGGTACCGGTTGCTACGAGCGTGATGGCGGCCTGTCGGGCTTCGGTCGCGAAATCGTTGCCGAGATGAACCGCGTCGGGGTCATGTGCGACCTGTCCCACGTCGGTTCCAAGACTTCCGAAGAAGTCATCCTCGAATCGAAGAAACCGGTCTGCTACTCCCATTGCCTGCCGTCGGGTCTGAAAATTCACCCGCGCAACAAATCCGATGAAGAACTGAAGTTCATCGCCGACCACGGCGGTTTCGTCGGCGTGACCATGTTCGCGCCGTTCCTCGCCAAGGGCATCGATTCGACCATCGACGACTACGCCGAAGCCATCGAATACACCATGAACATCGTCGGCGAAGACGCCATCGGCATCGGCACCGACTTCACCCAGGGCCATGGCCAGGATTTCTTCGAATACCTGACCCATGACAAGGGCTACGCCCGCCGTCTGACCAGCTTCGGCAAGATCATCAACCCGCTGGGCATCCGCACCGTCGGCGAGTTCCCGAACCTGACCGAAACCCTGCTCCAGCGCGGCCATTCCGAGCGCGTGGTCCGCAAGATCATGGGCGAGAACTGGGTCAACGTCTTGAAAGATGTCTGGGGCGAATAAGCCGCCGCACCTCTGAATTCTTTCCCCCGGCCATCCGTGCCGGGGGCAACACCAAAATTTTTCTGGAGTTAAGTTTCCATGGCCAAGATCGCCCCGCAATTGCCTATCGAAGTCGACAGCGAAACCGGTGTCTGGACCTCCGACGCCCTGCCGATGCTGTACGTGCCGCGTCATTTCTTCGTCAACAACCACATGGGCATCGAGGAAGTGCTGGGCGCCGACGCCTACGCCGAAATTCTCTATAAGGCCGGCTACAAATCCGCCTGGCACTGGTGTGAAAAAGAAGCTGAATGCCACGGCCTGGAAGGCGTCGCGGTGTTCGAGCACTACATGAAGCGCCTGTCGCAACGCGGCTGGGGCCTGTTCAAGATCCAGGACATCGACCTCGACAAAGGCACCGCCAGCGTCAAGCTTGAACACTCGGCGTTCGTCTATGTGTACGGCAAGGTCGGGCGCAAGGTCGACTACATGTTCACTGGCTGGTTTGCCGGTGCCATGGACCAGATTCTGCAAGCCCGCGGCAGCAAGATTCGCACCGTTGCCGAACAAGTCTACGGTGGCTCCGAAGAAGGCCACGACGACGGTTTGTTCACCGTCAAGCCGTTGTAAGTCGAGGAACCCGCCATGGCTTTCGAAGCAATGTTCCAGCCGATCCAGATCGGCAAACTGACCATCCGTAACCGCGTGCTCAGCACCGCGCATGCCGAGGTCTACGCGACCGACGGCGGCATGACCACCGATCGGTACGTCAAGTATTACGAAGAGAAAGCCAAGGGCGGGATCGGCCTGGCGATTTGCGGCGGTTCGTCCGTGGTGGCTATCGACAGCCCGCAGGAGTGGTGGAGTTCGGTGAACCTGTCCACCGACCGCATTATTCCGCACTTCCAGAATCTGGCCGACGCCATGCACAAGCACGGCGCCAAGATCATGATTCAGATTACCCACATGGGCCGGCGCTCGCGCTGGGACGGTTTCAACTGGCCGACGCTGATGTCGCCGTCCGGTATCCGTGAACCGGTGCACCGCGCCACCTGCAAAACCATCGAGCCGGAAGAAATCTGGCGGGTGATCGGCAACTACGCCCAAGCGGCCCGTCGTGCCAAGGCCGGTGGCCTGGACGGTGTCGAGCTGTCGGCCGTGCACCAACACATGATCGACCAGTTCTGGAGCCCGCGGGTCAACAAGCGTACCGACGAATGGGGCGGCAGCTTCGAAGGCCGCATGAAATTCGGTCTGGAAGTGTTGAAAGCCGTGCGCGCCGAGGTCGGTGACGATTTCTGCGTGGGCATACGTCTGTGCGGTGACGAGTTCCACCCGGATGGCCTGTCCCACGAGGACATGAAGCAGATCGCCAAGTATTACGACGACACCGGCATGCTCGATTTCATCGGCGTCGTGGGTTCGGGTTGCGACACCCACAACACCCTGGCCAACGTGATTCCGAACATGAGCTACCCGCCGGAGCCGTTCCTGCACCTGGCGGCCGGCATCAAGGAAGTGGTCAAGGTTCCGGTGCTGCACGCACAGAACATCAAGGACCCGAACCAGGCGACCCGTATTCTGGAAGGCGGTTACGTCGACATGGTCGGCATGACCCGCGCACACATCGCTGACCCGCACCTGATCGCCAAGATCAAGATGGGCCAGATCGACCAGATCAAACAATGCGTCGGCGCGAACTACTGCATCGACCGTCAGTATCAAGGCCTGGATGTGTTGTGCATCCAGAACGCGGCGACCTCCCGTGAATACATGGGCCTGCCGCACATCATCGAAAAAACCACCGGCGTGAAACGCAAGGTGGTGGTGGTCGGTGCCGGTCCTGCCGGGATGGAAGCCGCCCGCGTGGCCGCCGAACGTGGCCACGACGTGACCCTGTTCGAGAAAAAGGAATTCATTGGCGGGCAGATCACCACGGCGTCGAAAGCGCCGCAGCGTGACCAGATCGCCGGTATCACCCGCTGGTATCAGCTGGAACTGGCACGGTTGAAAGTCGACCTGCGCCTGGGCACTGCGGCTGATGCACCGACCATCATGGACCTGCGTCCGGATGTGGTGGTGCTGGCTGTCGGCGGTCATCCGTTCCTTGAGCAGAACGAACACTGGGGCGCGGCTGAAGGCCTGGTGGTCAGCAGCTGGGACGTGCTCGACGGCAAGGTCGCGCCGGGCAAGAACGTGCTGGTCTACGACACGATTTGCGAGTTCACCGGGATGTCGACTGCCGACTTCCTCGCCGACAAGGGCAGCCAGGTCGAGATCGTCACTGACGACATCAAGCCCGGGGTCGCGATTGGCGGTACGTCGTTCCCGACTTACTACCGCAGCATGTACCCGAAAGAAGTGATCATGACCGGCGACATGATGCTGGAGAAGGTCTACCGCGAAGGCGACAAGCTGGTGGCGGTGCTGGAAAACGAATACACCGGCGCCAAAGAGGAGCGGGTGGTCGACCAGGTGGTCGTGGAAAACGGCGTGCGCCCGGACGAAGAAATCTACTACGCGCTGAAGGACGGCTCGCGTAACAAAGGCCAGATCGACGTCGAAGCCTTGTTCGCGATCAAGCCGCAGCCATGCCTTGAGCAGAGTGGTGACGGCTACCTGCTGTTCCGCATCGGCGACTGCGTGGCCCAGCGTAACGTGCACGCGGCGATCTACGACGCGCTGCGGCTGTGCAAGGATTTCTAAGCCAACCTCCTGTAGGAGCCGGCTTGCTGGCGATGAACGATAACGCGGACTGCCTGATTCACCGAGGCGTCTGAATCGCCAGCAAGCCGGCTCCTACAAGGCCCATGCAAGACCCCGAGGTCTTTGGGAGCAACACCTATGTTGAACACCCTTCTTCCAATCCTGTTGTTCGCTGCCCTGGGCCTTGCTGTCCTCGGCGCGTTGCGGCGGGTGGCTATGTGGCGCCGGGGCCGAGCCTCCAAGGTCGACCTGATCGGTGGCCTGTTCGCCATGCCCAAGCGCTACATGGTCGATTTGCACCATGTTGTCGCGCGGGACAAATACATCGCCAACACCCACGTGGCCACGGCCGGTGGTGCGGTGGCGTCCATCGTGCTGGCGATTCTGGTGCACGGTTTCGGCCTGCATAACCGCATCCTCGGTTACGCGCTGTTGTTGATGACAGTGGTGATGTTCGTCGGTGCGATCTTTGTGTACCTGCGTCGTCGCAACCCGCCGGCTCGCCTGTCCAAAGGGCCGTGGATGCGCCTGCCGAAAAGCTTGCTGGCGTTCTCGGCGAGCTTCTTCCTGTTGACTCTGCCGGTCGCTGGCATCCTTCCGGAGAATTTCGGCGGTTGGGTGGTGGCAGCGATCCTCGGGATCGGCGTGCTGTGGGGCGTCAGCGAGTTGTTCTTCGGCATGACCTGGGGCGGGCCGATGAAGCACGCCTTCGCCGGTGCGCTGCACCTGGCCTGGCACCGTCGCGCCGAACGTTTTGGCGGTGGTCGTTCCACCGGTTTGAAACCGCTCGACCTGAACGATCCAAGCGCACCGCTGGGCGTGGAAAAACCCAAGGATTTTACCTGGAACCAACTGCTCGGTTTCGACGCCTGTGTGCAATGCGGTAAATGTGAAGCCGCGTGCCCGGCGTTCGCCGCCGGCCAGCCGCTGAACCCGAAAAAGCTGATTCAGGACATGGTTGTCGGCCTCGCTGGTGGCACTGACGCCAAGTTCGCTGGCAGCCCCTATCCGGGCAAAGCCATCGGCGAACACGCGGGCAACCCGCATCAACCGATCGTCAACGGTCTGGTGGACGCCGAAACGCTGTGGTCCTGCACCACCTGCCGTGCCTGTGTCGAGGAATGCCCGATGATGATCGAGCACGTCGATGCCATCGTCGACATGCGTCGCCATCTGACCCTGGAAAAAGGCGCGACCCCGAACAAGGGCGCCGAAGTCCTGGAAAACCTGATTGCCACCGACAACCCTGGCGGTTTCGCACCGGGCGGGCGGATGAACTGGGCGGCGGATTTGAACCTCAATCTGCTCAGCGAGAAGAAATCCACCGACGTGTTGTTCTGGGTCGGCGACGGCGCCTTCGACATGCGCAACCAGCGCACCTTGCGTGCCTTCGTCAAAGTGCTGAAAGCGGCCAAGGTCGACTTCGCGGTACTGGGTCTCGAAGAACGCGATAGCGGTGACGTGGCCCGACGTCTGGGCGATGAAGCGACCTTCCAGTTGCTGGCCAAACGCAACATCCAGACCCTGGCCAAGTACAGCTTCAACCGCATCGTCACCTGCGACCCGCACAGTTTCCACGTGCTGAAAAATGAGTACGGCGCCTTCGACGGCAACTACCTGGTGCAGCACCACAGCACCTACATGGCGGAAATCATCGACGCCGGCGCGCTCAATCTCGGTCAGCACAAAGGCAGCAGCGTGACCTATCACGACCCGTGCTACCTCGGTCGCTACAACGGCGAATACGAGGCACCGCGTGAAGTGCTGCGCGCCCTCGGGATTGAAGTGAAAGAGATGCAACGCTCCGGTTTCCGTTCACGCTGCTGCGGCGGCGGTGGCGGCGCGCCGATCACCGATATTCCGGGCAAGCAGCGGATCCCCGATATGCGAATGGAAGACATCCGCGAAACCGGCGCCGAACTGGTGGCCGTGGGTTGTCCACAATGCACCGCGATGCTCGAAGGCGTGGTCGAACCGCGGCCGTTGATCAAGGACATCGCCGAGCTGGTGGCGGACGCACTGCTTGAAGACGCAGCGCCAAGCAAACCGTCCACACCGGCCCAACGTGAACCTGCGGAGGCCCACTGATGAGCGACATTATCCGCCGCGACCCCCGCGCCGAATGGATTGCCCGTAACCGCCTGCACCCGCTGCACGCGGCCATGCAGCCGGCGCAACACAGCTGGATGGGGCCGAACGGCATCATTCGCAAGAACCCGCATGGCATCGGCTTTATCGGTCCCAACGGCATCAAGCGCATCGACCGCAGCGGCGCGCAGCAGGGCGGGGCAACCAAACGCTCGGCGGCTGTTGAAGTGCAATTGCCGCTGCATCAAGTGCCAGCACCTGCGTTTTACATCAGTGTGGTGCCGGACATGGTCGGCGGCCGCTTGAGCAGCCACGACAAGGATTTGCTTGGCCTGGCCCACCAGTTGGCCGGCAAGGACGGCGCGGTGTTGGCCGTGGTCTTCGGCGAACACAAGGAAAACGCCTTTGCCACCGCCGGCGTCGATCGCTTGCTGGTGCTCGAAGGCGACGAATTCAGTGGTTATGCACCGGAGCAACGTGTCCAGGGCCTGCGGGCTGTGGATAACCAGTTCAGCCCGCGTCACTGGCTGCTGCCGGACAGCCGCAGCGGTGGCGGCGAACTCGGTCGGCGCTTTGCCGCTGCACTGGGCGAACGCCCGGCCACGCGGGTCTGGCAGGTCAAGGATCAGGAATGCATCGGCCGCGCCGGTGCCGGGTTGCAAGACCTTGCGCGTCCGGTCGCACGCTTGATTCTGGCTGCCGCCGAATGCGCCGAGCCGGTAAGCGAAACCCGTCATGAAGCCTTGCCGGTGGAGTTATCCACAACCGTGGCACGCAGCCTGTCGCGGATCGAGGATCTGGGCGCTGTGGCCGTGGATCCGGCGGCAATTCCGATGGCCGAAGCCGAGTTCATCTTCTCCGGCGGCAACGGCGTCAAGGACTGGGGACTTTTCCACAGGACTGCCGAAGCGTTGGGTGCCACCGAAGGCGCATCCCGTGTGGCGGTCGACGATGGCTTCATGGCCCGTGACCGTCAGGTCGGCGCGTCCGGCACGTGGGTCACTGCGCGGGTCTATGTGGCGGTGGGGATTTCCGGGGCGATCCAGCACCTGCAAGGCATCGGTGCCTGCGACAAGGTGGTGGCGATCAACCTCGACCCAGGTTGCGACATGATCAAACGGGCCGACCTGTCGGTGATCGGCGAGAGTGCCGAGATTCTTCAAGCCTTGATCGATGCGATAGCGGCTTATCGCAACGACGCCAAGCGCGATGCGGCTTAAGGGAAGGAAAGGGTTATGAGCACGAAAATCATCAGCCTGGTGTCCATCGGCGCCCACCCGACCTCCGGCCGGCCACGTCGCGCGGAGCAGGATGCGCGGGCGGTGGAACTGGGTCTGCAACTGGCTGGGGATAACCTGCAAGTGCTGCATGCCGGCGACGTCGCGGAGCCTGCGCTGCGCGCCTATCTGGGCATGGGCCTGGAACAACTGCATGTGCTGGAGCAACCATCCGGTGCCGATGCCTTGCCGGCGTTGACCGCCTATTTGCGCGATGCCGGAGCACAAGTCGTGCTGACTGGCAGCCAGGCAGAAACCGGCGAAGGCTCGGGCATGCTGCCGTTCCTGCTGGCGGAAAACCTCGGCTGGCCGCTGGTGGTCGGGCTGGCTCAGGTTGAATCCATCGATGGCAGTTCGGCGCTTGTCCTTCAAGCGTTGCCCCGTGGTCAGCGCCGTCGTTTGAAGGTGCGGCTGCCGTTCCTGGCGACTGTGGATAACGCGGCGCCGAAGCCTCGTCAGAGCGCGTACGGCCCGGCCCGGCGTGGTGTGTTGCAGGCGGATGAAGTTGAAGTGATCGATGATGCGTTGCTGGCCGTATCGACGCTGCAACCGGCCAAACCTCGGCCTAAACGCTTGAAGGTGATCAAGGCCAAAAGCGGCGCGGACCGGATGAAAGCGGCGACAGCCAAGGCCAGTGGCGGCGGCGGGCAGGTGCTCAAAGGCGTCACGGCGCAAGCGGGTGCCGAAGCGATTCTCAAATTGCTGATCGAAGAAGGCGTGGTCCGCTAACCAACACTCAGCACAGATCAAATGTGGGAGCGAGACCGGCTTGCCGGCGATAGCGGTGGGTCAGTCAATATCATCGGCGACTGATCCACCGCTATCGCGAGCAGGCTCGCTCCCACAGGGGGAAAGTTTAATGACCGTCAAATTTCGTTCGGCCCTGCGCGCGGACGCGCGGGAAATTGCCCGTTTGTTCCAGATTTCCTCTGAGGGCGCTTCGGATTACATCTGGAGCCAAATCGCCGAACCCGGCCAGGATCTGTTGGACGTCGGCGCCCTGCGTTACGCCCGTGACGACGTGGATTTCTCCTACCAGAACTGCCTCATCGCCGAGGCTGACGGCCACGTCATCGGCATGATGCACAGCTATGTGATGCGCCACGATCCGCTGGCCGAGCCCACGACCGACCCGGTGCTGGCGCCGTATGCCGACATGGAAATCCCCGACACGCTCTACATCTCCAGCCTCGCGCTGCATGAAGGCTGGCGCAACCAGGGCCTTGGCAAGCAGTTCCTCGCCCACGCTCACGAACGCGCGAGCCAGTTGGGGCTCAAGGGCTTGAGCCTGATCGACTACGCCGTCAACACCGGCGCCCGTCGTTTCTATGAGCGGCATGGTTTCCGCATCGTCGATACCTGCCAGATCACGCCACACCCGATGATTCGGGTGACCGGCGACGCTTACCTCATGCAGTGGCCCTAGTGAGCTACATTTCTTAATGAGCGGCCCGAGGCGGCAGCAGCGCTGATTCATAAAACTCGTTTTCAGGAATGGGTTGCCGATGAACACGGTCAGTCGGCGTGAGACATGTCTGATCTGTGGCGTGATGCTGGTTGTGATGGCTGCGGCCGCTGAAACCCGCCAGGGCGATCCGGATTTCTATCAATGGATCGACTCTGCGCAGGGCCGGCACGCCTCCCTGACACAGATGAAGCAACACTGCGATCAGGTGTTGGCGCCTGATAAAAACCTCAATTGTTCAGTCACCGTTCTCGCCAGAATGTTCGAGACCAAGGCCGCCAACCAGCTGCCCGATTACTACCTGGCAATCAAGCAACGCCACGCTCAGGCCATCGCCAATGACCCTGAGCTCAGCGCGTTATTCTCCATGTTCGGCAATGAATCGATCGCGACCTTGCGCCAGGTCGCCGATTTCTCGCTGACAAGATCACCGCGACGCGAAGTTCTGCCGATTCATCCTTCCCCAAATGATGGCCGCGAGACGAATGAGGTGCTGCCGTACCTCGATGTAAGAGCCGCCAACGGCGTGTCGGAGCGGTTCATCCTCGACACGGGCGCCCCGCAAACCCGGGTCAACAGCGAAACCGCGAAGCAGATGGGCATCAAGCTCCTGACCGACTCTGATTACGGCTACAGCACCTTCTACGGCGAGCGGGACCTGGCGGCCAAGCTCGGAATCCTTGAGTCCCTGAAGATCGGTGCTAGCGAGTTCAGGAACGTCCTGGTGTTTGTCAGTGATCGGGATAACTTATTGGGGCTCGACCTGATCGGTAAGCTGGGACGATTGAACATTACGAAAAAGACGCTGGAGATCAACGCTGCGGCGCCCACACGATGTGATTCGCCGGTCACCTTCGTCCGTATCGATATCAATCAACGATTGACCATTGCTGCGCGGCTGGATCGGCGTGCGACCGTGGCGATTATCGACACCGGCAATGTGGATTACCTGACATCCGCCTCGCCCGGCGCTTCACCTGTTCATGTCATCGATAAGCCGCACCACCAGATCTTCAGGGGCGAGTTGAGCTTGTCCGGGCGTACCCGTCTGATCGCCTACAAGTACTACCCGGACTTTACGATCCCGCCGTCGATGCTGCTTGGGCAGTACGTGCCGTCGATTTTGCTCGGATGGCGTGCATTCAATGATTACGAGTTGAATCTGGATATTGCTTCGGGCTTGTCCTGTTTCAACAGGGTTTGATCACGGTTACCCACAATCCCTGTTAGCGCTTCTGTGGATAACGTGTTCGCCCATCGCTGCACGCCATACGAATCAAGCCCTGCAAGCCTTCGTACAAAAAACAACCAGCCTAAGTTGCGGTTTTTTCGGGCTTTTTCCAGAGGATAAGTCTGTTCGTTCGCCAATACTTGCCCCCAATCTCTGTTGGCGCTTCTGTGGATAAGATGTTCGCTGTCCGCTACAGGCCATATAAACCGGGCCTGTTAGCTGCATGATTAAAAAATGATCAATTTGCCAGATTGGAGGGGCGAACCTCGCGTAAACCCTGATTTATCGCGGGTTTCGGCGGTTTTCCACAGAGTCGGCGAAGTTGCCCCCAAAGTCTGTTGGCGCTTCTGTGGATAAGGTGTTCGCCATCCGCTGCAGCCCACGTATTGCGTGGCTTTCAAGTGTTAGGTTAAAAAACAACCAGTTGCTGTTCAAAACCCTGCTTCTGGATAAGTCACGGATTTTCTTCGGTTTCTGTGGAGAAAGTTTGGGAGCCTCGCACACTTGTCCCCATTAGCTGTGGGTGGAGGTGTGGATAACTTGTTTGCGGAAGGCTGGAAGCCACGGAGGGTATAGCGCTGAACGGAATAGATCATATTTCGTACAGTTCTAAGGTCGTGGAGAGTCAGAAGGGGATGTGTTGTGAGGGATGGCGCCATCGCGAGCAAGCTTGCTCCTACAGAGGATCGAGGTGTACACCCATTTTGTGAACGACCCGGACCTGTAGGAGCAAGCTTGCTCGCGATGCTTTTGATCTTTACCCCTGAACCGGAACCCCTTTGAGGTAAGGCGCAGGCTCGGCGCCGAGGTTGTTCAGCAGACGCTCGCTGTACCAATCCACAAAGTTCACCACACCAAACTCATAGGTCTTGGAGTAAGGCCCAGGCTGGTACGCGGTTGAGTTGATCCCGCGCTGGTTTTCTTCAGCCAGGCGACGGTCCTGGTCGTTGGTGGCATCCCAGACCTGGCGCATGCGCTCCACGTCGTAGTCGACGCCTTCGACCGCGTCCTTGTGCACGATCCACTTGGTGGTGACCATGGTTTCCTGCGCGCTGATCGGCCACACAGTGAAGACGATGATGTGGTCGCCCATGCAGTGGTTCCACGAGTGCGGCAGGTGCAGGATGCGCATCGAGCCCAGGTCCGGGTTCTTGATGCGGCCCATGAGTTTGGCGCAACCCTGTTTGCCGTCCATGGTCATCGACACGGTGCCCTTGAGCAACGGCATGCGCACGATACGGTTACGCAGGCCGAAGCTGGCGTGGGCGTAAGGAATCTTCTCGGCTTCCCAGGCTGCGGCGGAAGCGGCGACGTGGTCCTTGAACGCCTGGTCGGCGCGTGGGTCGGTGACGTCGTCCCATTCCAGCAGGGTTTTCAGCAGTTCCGGGTGCGACGCGTTGCAGTGGTAGCACTCGCGGTTGTTTTCCAGCACCAGCTTCCAGTTGGCCTTTTCCATCAAGGTGGTGGTGATAGCCACCTTGGTGTTCTCCATGTCGTACGGTTCCATGTAATGGTTCAGCGTCGACAGGAAGTCATCGATGGCCGGCGGATTCTCCGACAGGCTGATGAAGATGTAGCCGCCGGCGGTCTTCACGTTCACCGGTTTCAGGCCGTATTGCTTCATGTCGAAGTCGGCGCCCATCTCGGTGCCGGCGAACAGCAGGCGGCCGTCCAGCTCGTAGGTCCACTGGTGGTAGTGGCAGACCAGCTTGGCGACCTTGCCTTTTTCACTGGTGCACAGCCGCGAACCACGGTGACGGCAGACGTTGTGGAAGGCGTGAACCACGCCTTCGGCGCCGCGAATCACGATGATCGGGTTCTTGCCGACTTGCAGGGTCAGGTAGTTGCCCTTGGTCGGGATCTCGCAGGTCATGCCGGCGATCAACCACTCTTTCTGGAAGATCTCCTGCATGTCGATATCAAACAGCCGCTCGTCAGAGTAAAACGGCTGCGGCAGCGAGAAGGTGCGTTCGCGCTCTTGCAGCATCTGCGCGGTGGCCTTGCGTGCGGGTTCCAGTGGATCGCCCAGGCTCAGGGTAGTAGTGACGTCCATCATTTAATCCTCAAGGCCATTCTGTGTGGCCGGCGAAAGTGGCTAATCAGGTTTGCTACGCAAGGTGTAAAGGTTATGTCTTGGTATGGGGCGAGTGTGGGGCCGGCGTTGCCCGGAACCTTATCCATGGGCGACATGGCCCAATCTGTTCCCGACGCGTAACCCCCGGCAGTTGGGGGCTGGTCGCGATAAGTATGTGAATGTCGCAGATAGGTAAATGGGTGATCTGCGCTATACGCAGAATCGTCAACATAAGGCCGACCATCGGCGGTGGAGAACAGCATGTCCAACAGCTTCCTGAATCCGGTAACCACCCAGACCTGGGCCAATGGCCGACACATCGTCCGTTGCGTCAAAGTCATCCAGGAAACCTGGGATGTGCGCACCTTCTGCTTTATGGCCGACCAGCCGATCCTGTTCTTCTTCAAACCGGGGCAATTCGTCACCCTGGAGCTGGAAATCGAAGGCGTGCCTATCATGCGCTCCTACACCATTTCCAGCTCGCCGTCGGTGCCGTACAGCTTTTCGGTCACGATCAAGCGCGTGCCAGGTGGCAAGGTTTCCAACTGGCTGCACGACACCCTGCATGAAGGCCAGGAACTGGCGGTTCACGGCCCGGTCGGGCTGTTCAACGCCATGGATTTTCCCGCGCCCAAGGTCCTGTACCTCAGTGGCGGCGTCGGCATCACGCCTTGCATGTCCATGGCGCGCTGGTTCTACGACACCAACGGCAACGTCGACATGGTGTTTATCCACAGCGCCCGCTCCCCGAAAGACATCATTTACCACCGTGAGCTGGAACACATGGCATCGCGGATCGATAACTTCAGCCTGCACCTGATCTGCGAGAAGCACGGTCTGGGTGAGCCATGGGCCGGTTATCGCGGTTATCTGAACCACAAGATGCTCGAGCTGATGACGCCGGACTTCATGGAGCGCGAAGTCTTCTGCTGCGGCCCGACGCCGTACATGAACGCGGTCAAGCGCATGCTCGAGGCCGCTGGCTTCGACATGAAGCGCTATCACGAAGAGTCCTTCGGTGCCACGCCACCGGAAGCCCGCGCCGATGCGGTGGAGCAAGCCGAACAAGCGGCGGATGCGCCGGAAGTCGACGTGGCGGATCTGCATCAAGTGGAATTCACGGCTTCCGGCAAGAGCATTCGCGTGGCGCCGGGTGAAACCGTGCATGCGGCGGCGGCCAAGCTCGGTCTGTTGATTCCCAAGGCCTGCGGCATGGGCATCTGCGGTACGTGCAAGGTGATGAAGCTGGGTGGCGAGGTCGAGATGGACCACAACGGCGGGATCACCGAGGAAGACGAAGCGGAAGGGTTCATCCTGTCGTGCTGCAGCGTGCCGAAGGGCGACGTGCGAATCGAGTTCTAAAAGCTGCCGAATGATCCCTGTAGGAGCGAGCCCTGCTCGCGATGGACGTTAACGATAACGCATGCATTCTGGATAAACGCGGCGTCTTTAAGTTCATCGCGAGCAGGGCTCGCTCCTACAAGGGTTGTGGATATCTCAATTGATAAACAGATCCGGCATCAGCGTTTCGCTGCTGTCAGGGGCGAATCGATAGTGTTCGAATTCGGTTACGCCGTTTTCCCGCAGTATTTCCTCGTCGATCAACAAACGCCCGGTCAGGCTGCGTCCTGCGCTGCTCAAAATAACGTGGGCGGCATCCGCCATGATTTCCGGCGTGCGCGCGTGCTTGAAGGATTCACGCGAGCCTAGCTGAAACTCGATGGCGGCGGTGGCGATCATGGTCTGCGGCCACAGCGAATTGACGCTGATCCCGTAATTCTTGAATTCCTCGCTCATGCCCAGCGTGAGCATGCTCATGCCGTATTTGGTCACGGTGTACGGGCTGTATTGGGCGAACCATTTGGTTGCCAGGTTCAGTGGCGGTGACAGGTTGAGAATATGACCGCTGCTTTTCTTCAGGTAAGGCAGGGCTGCCTGGCTGCACAGCAATACGGCGCGGGTGTTGATCTGATGCATCAGGTCGAAGCGCTTGAGCTCAATGTGCTGAACCCCGGTCAGCTTGATCGCGCCGGCGTTGTTGACCAGCGCATCGATGCCGCCGAAATGCTCGTTGGCCTGGGCCAGTGCTTCACGCACCGCGACTTCATCACGCACATCCACCTGCAGGGCGAGCGCCTTGCCGCCGGCGGCTTCGACTTCCTTTGCGACGCTGAAAATCGTGCCCGGCAATTTGGCGTGCGGCTCGGCACTTTTGGCTGCAATCACGATGTTGGCCCCATCGCGTGCGGCCCGCAGCGCGATCTCACGACCAATCCCGCGGCTGGCGCCGGTGATGAACAGGGTTTTGCCTTGAAGGGACATGCGTGCGCTCCTGATTATTGTTATCTGAGCGCTTCAATGTAGACCAACATGCGTGGTGCATCTTGCTGGCGATGGCGGTGTGTCAGGTGTACCGCGTCGTCTGGATCGCCAGCAAGCTGGCTCCTACAGGTTTTGTGTCGTACACGGAATGGGAGGTGGGGCGGGGATTTGTAGGAGCCGGCTTGCCGGCGATGGCGGTGTGTCGGGTGTACCGCGTCGTCTGGATCGCCAGCAAGCTGGCTCCTACAGGGTTTGTGTCGTACACAGAATGGGGGCGGGGCGGGGGATTTGTAGGAGCCGGCTTGCCGGCGATGGCGGTGTGTCGGGTGTACCGCGTCGTCTGGATCGCCAGCAAGCTGGCTCCTACAGGTTTTGTGTCGTACACAGAATGGGAGGTGGGGCGGGAATTTGTAGGAGCCGGCTTGCCGGCGATGGCGGTGTGTCGGGTGTACCGCGTCGTCTGGATCGCCAGCAGGCTGGCTCCTACAGGTTTTGTGTCGTACGCGGAATGGGAGGTAGGGCGGGTATTTGTAGGAGCTGGCTTGCTGGCGATGGCGGTGTGTCAGGCACACCGCGTCGTCTGGATCGCCAGCAGGCTGGCTCCTACAGGTTTTGTGTCGTACGCGGAATGGGAGGTAGGGCGGGAATTTGTAGGAGCTGGCTTGCTGGCGATGGCGGTGTGTCAGGTGCACCGCGTTGCGGCAATCGCCAGCAAGCTGGCTCCTACAGGGGTTGTGTTGTTAGCGGGACATCACTTCGCGAATATCCGCTGCCAATTCACGTACGCGTTCTTCCTCGGTGTCCCAAGAGCACATGAAACGTGCGCCGCCGTTGCCGATGAAGGTGTAGAAGCGCCAGCCCTTGGCGGTCAGTGCGGCGATGGCTGGTTCCGAGAGTTGCAGGAACACGCCGTTGGCCTGCACCGGGAACATCAGCTCCACGCCCTGGATATCGCTGACCAGTTCCGCCAGCAGTTGAGCGCAATGGTTGGCGTGGCGGGCGTATTTGAGCCAGGCGTCGTTTTCCAGGATCCCGACCCACGGCGCCGAGAGGAAGCGCATTTTCGAGGCCAGTTGCCCGGCCTGCTTGCAGCGGTAGTCGAAGTCTTCGGCCAGTTTGTGGTTGAAGAACAGAATCGCTTCACCCACTGCCATGCCGTTTTTCGTGCCGCCGAAGCACAGCACGTCAACGCCGGCCTTCCAGGTCAGGTCGGCCGGTGTGCAGCCGAGGAATGCGCAGGCGTTGGAGAAGCGCGCGCCGTCCATGTGCAGGTTCAGGCCGAGCTCTTTGCAGGTGGCGCTGATGGCGCGGATTTCTTCCGGGGTGTAGACGCTGCCGACTTCGGTGGCCTGGGTCAGGGTCACGACGCGCGGTTTCGGGTAGTGAATGTCCTGGCGCTTGAGGGCCACTTCGCGGATCGATTCCGGGGTCAGCTTGCCGTTCTCGGTGCGGGCGACCAGCAGCTTGGAGCCGTTGGAAAAGAACTCCGGCGCGCCGCATTCGTCGGTTTCGACGTGGGCGGTTTCCGAGCAGATCACGCTGTGGTAACTCTGGCACAGCGACGACAGGGCCAAGGAGTTGGCGGCGGTGCCGTTGAAGGCGAAGAACACTTCGCAGTCGGTTTCGAACAGTTTGCGGAAATCATCGGACGCGCGAGCGGTCCATTCATCGTCGCCGTAGGCGCGCTGGTGGCCGTGGTTGGCCTGTTCCATCGCCGCCCAGGCTTCAGGGCAGATACCGGAATAGTTGTCGCTGGCGAATTGTTGGCTCTTATCGGTCATGGCCCTGCTTTCCGTGGTCGGGACGCTTATGGTGAAGCGTCTCGTGGTCAATGATGGTGCGCACTTTACCGAAGATCATCCGGCGAGCACACAGGATGCGTCTGACAGAAAAATACAAAGACGACGGGCGATTATGCACATGACTCAACGGGATGGGGCACTGGATCTGCTCAAGTGGCTGGCGCTGCTGAGCATGGTGCTCGATCACCTGCGATATGTCGGTTATTCCCTCGATCTGCTGTATGTGCCCGGACGCCTGGCGTTTCCGTGGTTCTGTCTGGCAATGGCGGCGAACCTGTCGCGTTCACGACAAGTCACACATCAATGGCGGTATCTGGGCTGGTTGATTCTGTTTAGTGCTATCAGCGAAATCCCTTACAGGATGTTCATCCCCGATCCCGACACCTTGAACGTGCTGCCTACGCTGGCGCTTGGGCTGTTGGTCGCGCGTGGCTGGCAGCAGAAGGCGCTGCCATCGCGCTTGCTCGCAGTCGCTGCCTTATTGCTGGCAGCGGTGTTCACGGAATACCTGATGTTCGGCGTTTTTGGTGTGTTGTTGCCGCTGGCGAGGTTGCTGGTGATCAAGCGACCCTGGTATTTCAGCCTGTTGCCGGGGTTGATCTGTCTGGCCGCCAATCAGTGGGAGGTGCTGTATTACTCCGCCCGGCTGGGTAACAGTGCGGCGATCCTCGGCATTGCCATTTGTCTGATCGCGCCATGGCTCGGGTTGTTCTTGTTGCGACATGCGCGACATATCAAGCCACCGCCGATGCGGCGTTGGGCGTATGCGCTCTATCCCGCGCATTTCCTGCTTCTACTACTCGTCCGCCAGGTCATCGCATAACCCCTGTGGGAGCGAGCCTGCTCGCGATGAGGCCATCACAGCCAAAATTGATGTTGCCTGACACACCGCTATCGCGAGCAGGCTCACTCCTACAGGGGATCTGTGCTGGTTCGGGGGGCGTGTTCGGCATGCCATTTCCCGCCATGTCGTAAACGCACCTTTGCGTGGCGTCCGTAGGCATTTGACCTGTCTGCGCCGGTCATACCATCGCTATCAAAGGGCACTGCCGAAACGCCGTGCCTTACCGAGACGAATGGCGCACAGATGCCGCTGGGAGAGACGCGATGTTCAGCAAGCAAGACCAGATCAAGGGTTACGACGATGCACTGCTGGCGGCGATGAATGCCGAGGAGCAACGCCAGGAAGATCACATCGAGCTGATCGCGTCCGAAAACTACACCAGCAAACGCGTCATGGAAGCGCAGGGCAGCGGTCTGACCAACAAATACGCCGAAGGCTATCCGGGCAAGCGCTACTACGGTGGCTGCGAGCACGTCGACAAGGTTGAAGCGCTGGCCATCGAACGCGCCAAGCAACTGTTCGGCGCCGATTACGCCAACGTGCAGCCACACTCCGGTTCTTCGGCCAACAGCGCCGTTTACCTGGCCCTGCTGCAAGCCGGCGACACCATTCTGGGCATGAGCCTGGCCCACGGCGGTCACCTGACCCACGGCGCCAAGGTTTCCTCCTCGGGCAAGCTGTACAACGCCGTGCAGTACGGCATCGACACCAAGACCGGTCTGATCGACTACGACGAAGTCGAGCGCCTGGCCGTCGAGTGCAAGCCGAAGATGATCGTTGCCGGTTTCTCGGCTTACTCCAAGACCCTCGACTTCCCACGCTTCCGTCAGATCGCGGACAAGGTCGGTGCGCTGCTGTTCGTCGACATGGCCCACGTTGCCGGTCTGGTCGCTGCCGGCCTGTACCCGAACCCACTGCCGTACGCCGACGTGGTGACCACCACCACCCACAAGACCCTGCGCGGTCCGCGTGGCGGCCTGATCCTGGCCAAGGCCAACGAAGAAATAGAGAAGAAGCTCAACGCAGCCGTATTCCCGGGTGCCCAGGGCGGCCCGCTGATGCACGTCATCGCCGGTAAAGCGGTGTGCTTCAAGGAAGCGCTGGAGCCAGGCTTCAAGGCTTACCAGCAACAAGTGATCGATAACGCCCAGGCCATGGCCGGCGTATTTATCAAACGCGGCTACGATGTAGTGTCCGGCGGCACCGATAACCACCTGTTCCTGGTCAGCCTGATTCGTCAGGGCCTCACCGGCAAAGAGGCGGATGCAGCACTCGGTCGCGCCCACATCACTGTGAACAAGAACGCTGTCCCGAACGATCCACAGTCGCCGTTCGTCACTTCCGGCCTGCGCATCGGCACCCCTGCGGTGACCACTCGCGGCTTCAAGGTGACCCAGTGCGTCACGCTGGCCGGCTGGATCTGCGACATCCTCGACAACCTCGGCGACGCCGATGTCGAAGCGAACGTCGCGCAGCAAGTGTCGGCCCTGTGCGCGGACTTCCCGGTTTATCGCTGAGCGCGGTTTTGGAGTAAATGACTATGCAACGCTACTCGGGCTTCGGCCTCTTCAAACACTCCCTCAGCCATCATGAAAACTGGCAGAAAATGTGGCGCACGCCGACCCCTAAAAAGGTCTACGACGTGGTCATCGTCGGCGGTGGCGGGCATGGTCTCGCCACGGCTTACTACCTGGCCAAGGAACACGGCATCACCAACGTGGCCGTGGTCGAAAAAGGCTGGCTGGGCGGCGGTAACACCGCGCGCAACACCACCATCGTTCGCTCCAACTACCTGTGGGACGAGTCGGCGCACCTGTACGAACACGCGATGAAACTGTGGGAAGGCCTGTCCCAGGACCTGAACTACAACGTGATGTTCTCCCAGCGCGGCGTCTACAACCTGTGCCACACCCTGCAGGACATTCGTGATTCCGAGCGTCGGGTCAGCGCCAACCGCCTCAACGGCGTGGACGGCGAGCTGCTCGATGCCAAGCAAGTAGCGGACGAAATTCCGTACCTCGACTGCTCCAAGAACACTCGCTACCCGGTGATGGGCGCAACCGTCCAGCGTCGCGGCGGCGTGGCTCGTCACGATGCCGTGGCATGGGGCTTTGCCCGTGCCGCTGACGCTCTCGGCGTGGACCTGATCCAGCAGACCGAAGTGATCGGTTTCCGCAAGGAAAACGGTGTGTGCATCGGCGTTGAAACCAACAAGGGCTTCATCGGCGCCAAGCGCGTCGGCGTGGTCACCGCCGGTAACTCCGGGCACATGGCCAAACTCGCCGGTTTCCGTCTGCCGATCGAATCCCACCCGCTGCAAGCGCTGGTGTCCGAGCCGATCAAGCCGATTATCGACAGCGTGATCATGTCCAACGCCGTACACGGTTACATCAGCCAGTCCGACAAGGGCGACCTGGTGATCGGCGCCGGTATCGACGGCTACAACGGCTACGGCCAGCGTGGTTCGTACCCGGTGATCGAGCACACCATCCAGGCCATCGTCGAGATGTTCCCGGTCTTGTCCCGCGTACGCATGAACCGGCAGTGGGGCGGCATCGTCGACACCACGCCGGATGCCTGCCCGATCATCTCGAAAACCCCGGTCCCGAACATGTTCTTCAACTGCGGTTGGGGCACCGGTGGCTTCAAGGCAACACCTGGTTCGGGCAACGTGTTTGCCGCGAGCCTGGCCAAGGGTGAAATGCACCCATTGGCCGCACCTTTCTCCATCGACCGTTTCCACAACGGTGCGTTGATCGATGAACACGGCGCTGCTGCGGTTGCCCACTAACAGGAGAAATCCCCATGTTGCATATCTTCTGTCCTCACTGCGGCGAGCTGCGCTCTGAAGAGGAATTCCACGCATCCGGCCAGGCGCACATCCCGCGTCCACTGGATCCGAACACCTGCACCGACGAGGAGTGGGGCGACTACATGTTCTTCCGCGATAACCCTCGCGGCCTGCACCACGAGCTGTGGGATCACGTTGCCGGTTGCCGTCAGTACTTCAACGTCACCCGCGACACCGTGACCTACGAGATTCTCGAGACTTACAAGATCGGCACCAAGCCACAATTCACCGACAAGACCGATAGCTCGAAAGCGGCTACGACGGCTCTGGGAGAGAAGGTATGAGCCAGATCAATCGCCTGTCCAACGGCGGACGGATCGACCGCAACAAAGTGCTGAGCTTCACCTTCAACGGCCAGACCTACAAAGGCTTTGAAGGCGATTCCCTGGCCGCTGCACTGCTGGCCAACGGCGTCGACATCATCGGTCGCAGCTTCAAGTATTCCCGTCCGCGCGGCATCTTCGCCGCCGGTGCCGAAGAGCCGAACGCCGTGCTGCAGATCGGCGCGACCGAAGCCACGCAAATCCCGAACGTACGCGCCACGCAACAAGCGCTGTACCAGGGCCTGGTCGCCACCAGCACCAACGGCTGGCCGAGCGTGAATAACGACATGATGGGGATTCTCGGCAAGGTCGGCGGCAAGCTGATGCCGCCGGGCTTCTACTACAAAACCTTCATGTACCCGCAATCGTTCTGGATGACTTACGAGAAGTACATTCGTAAGGCTGCCGGTCTTGGCCGCTCGCCGACCGAGAACGATCCGGACACCTACGACTACATGAACCAGCACTGCGACGTGCTGATCGTCGGCGGTGGCCCGGCTGGCCTGGCCGCTGCTTTGGCAGCCGCTCGCAGCGGTGCTCGCGTCATTCTGGCTGATGAGCAGGAAGAGTTCGGCGGCAGCCTGCTCGACTCCCGCGAAAGCCTCGACGGCAAACCTGCCGTGGAATGGGTCGCCAGCGTCCTCGACGAACTGAAGAACACCCCGGACGTGCTGCTGTTGCCGCGCGCCACGGTCAACGGCTACCACGACCATAACTTCCTGACCATCCACGAGCGCCTGACCGATCACCTCGGCGACCGCGCCCCGATTGGCCAGGTGCGTCAGCGCATCCACCGGGTTCGCGCCAAGCGTGTGGTGCTGGCGACCGGCGCTCACGAGCGTCCACTGGTCTACGGCAACAACGACGTGCCGGGCAACATGCTCGCCGGCGCTGTGTCGACTTACGTCCGTCGCTACGGCGTGGCACCGGGTAAAAAACTGGTGCTGTCGACCAACAACGATCACGCCTACCGCGTTGCTTTGGATTGGCTCGACGCCAGCCTGCAAGTGGTGGCCATCGCCGACGCCCGCAGCAACCCACGTGGTGCGCTGGTGGAAGAAGCCCGCGCCAAAGGCATTCGCATCCTGACCGGCAGCGCCGTGATCGAGGCCCGTGGCAGCAAGCACGTGACCGCCGCTCGCGTTGCCGCGATCGACGTCAAAGCCCACGCCGTGACCAGCCCAGGCGAGTGGCTTGATTGCGACCTGATCGCCAGTTCCGGCGGTTACAGCCCGGTGGTTCACCTGGCTTCGCACTTGGGTGGCAAGCCAATCTGGCGTGAAGACATCCTCGGTTTCGTGCCGGGCGAAGCACCGCAGAAACGCGTGTGCGTCGGTGGCATCAACGGCGTTTACGGCCTCGGCGATTCGCTGGCCGACGGTTTTGAAGGCGGCGCTCGTGCAGC
Source organism: Pseudomonas sp. PDM03 (assembly GCF_014852385.1). Lineage (NCBI taxonomy): Bacteria > Pseudomonadati > Pseudomonadota > Gammaproteobacteria > Pseudomonadales > Pseudomonadaceae > Pseudomonas > Pseudomonas sp. PDM03. The sequence goes on from NZ_JACVBM010000002.1 coordinate 301,739, forward strand.
CAGCGAAGCCGGTTTCAGTGTGGTCGAAGGCACCTTGCCGAAAGCCCTGAGCCGTCTGGAAGAGCCTACGTTGGCGCTGTTCCAGGTGCCGCACGAAAAGAACACCGCACGTGCGCCGAAGCAATTCGTCGACCTGCAAAACGACGTCACCGCCGCCGCCATCGAACTGGCGACCCGCGAGGGCTTCGAGTCGGTCGAACACGTCAAACGCTACACCGCACTGGGCTTCGGCACCGACCAGGGCAAGCTCGGCAACGTCAACGGCCTGGCCATTGCCGCCCGTTCGCTGAACGTGACCATCCCGCAGATGGGCACCACCATGTTCCGTCCGAACTACACGCCGGTGACTTTCGGCGCCGTGGCCGGCCGTCACTGTGGGCACATCTTCGAACCTGTACGCTTCACTGCGCTACATCACTGGCACGTGAAGAACGGCGCCGAGTTCGAAGACGTCGGTCAGTGGAAACGTCCTTGGTACTTCCCGAAAAACGGTGAAGACATTCACGCCGCCGTGAAACGCGAATGCAAAGCCGTGCGCGACAGCGTCGGCCTGCTGGATGCGTCGACCCTCGGCAAGATCGACATTCAAGGCCCGGATGCGCGTGAGTTCCTCAACCGCGTCTACACCAACGCCTGGACCAAGCTCGACGTGGGCAAGGCGCGTTATGGCCTGATGTGTAAAGAAGACGGCATGGTCTTCGACGACGGCGTCACCGCTTGCCTCGCCGACAACCATTTCGTGATGACCACCACCACCGGCGGCGCTGCGCGCGTGCTGCAATGGCTGGAAATCTACTCACAGACCGAATGGCCAGAGCTGAAGGTGTACTTCACTTCCGTGACGGATCACTGGGCAACCATGACCTTGTCCGGGCCGAACAGCCGCAAGCTGCTCAGCGAAGTCACCGACATCGACCTGAGCAACGAAGCCTTCCCGTTCATGACCTGGAAAGAAGGTCTGGTCGGCGGTGTACCGGCGCGTGTGTTCCGGATCTCGTTTACCGGTGAGCTGTCGTACGAAGTCAACGTGCAAGCCGACTACGCCATGGGCGTGCTCGAAAAAATCGCCGAGGCCGGCAAGCAGTACAACCTGACGCCGTACGGCACCGAAACCATGCACATCCTGCGTGCGGAGAAGGGCTTCATCATCGTCGGTCAGGACACTGACAGCTCGATGACCCCGGACGACCTGAACATGGGCTGGTGTGTCGGTCGCACCAAACCGTTCTCGTGGATCGGCTGGCGTGGCATGAACCGCGAAGACTGCGTGCGTGATCAACGTAAACAACTGGTGGGCCTGAAGCCGATCGATCCGACCAAATGGCTGCCGGAAGGTGCGCAACTGGTGTTCAACACCAAGCAGACGATCCCGATGACGATGGTCGGTCACGTCACCTCCAGCTATCTGCACAACTCCCTCGGCTATTCGTTTGCCATGGGCGTGGTCAAGGGCGGCTTGAAGCGGATCGGCGAGCGCGTATTCGCACCGCTGGCCGATGGCAGCGTGATCGAGGCGGAAATCGTTTCTTCGGTGTTCTTCGATCCGAAAGGCGATCGCCAGAACGTGTGATTGCCGGATGTGGTTAGGACTGTAGGAGCCGGCTTGCTGGCGATGAACGATAACGCGGTGCACCTGATACACCGCGTCGTCTGGATCGCCAGCAAGCCGGCTCCTACAGGAGGCAACCGCACCATCAACAGAATTCAGGAACAGGTGCTTTATGACCGCAGCCAATGTTTACCAACAACGCCCAACCACCGGGGCCAAGGCCGAGTCGTCGCTGCATCATGCCGACCTCGCCAGCCTGGTCGGCAAGGGTCGCAAAAACGCCGGCGTGATCGTGCGTGAGAAAAAACTCCTCGGCCACCTGACCATCCGTGGCGATGGCCACGATGCCGCGTTCGCCGCTGGCGTGCACAAGGCCCTGGGCATCGAATTGCCGAGCGCGCTGACCGTCATCGTCAAGGGCGAAACCAGCCTGCAATGGATGGGGCCGGATGAGTATTTGCTGATCGTGCCGACCGGCGAAGAATTTGCCGCCGAGAAAAAGCTCCGTGAAGCGCTGGGCGACCTGCACATCCAGATCGTCAACGTCAGCGGTGGCCAGCAGATCCTCGAACTGAGCGGTCCGAACGTGCGCCAGGTGCTGATGAAGTCCACCAGCTACGACGTACACCCCAACAGCTTCCCGGTCGGCAAGGCTGTCGGCACCGTGTTTGCCAAATCGCAACTGGTGATCCGCCACACCGCCGAAGACACCTGGGAACTGCTGATCCGTCGCAGCTTCTCGGATTACTGGTGGTTGTGGTTGCAGGATGCGGCGGCCGAGTACGGGCTTAGCGTTCAGGCCTGAGATTTTATCGCCGGCAAGCCGGCACCTACATGTTGTTCATCTGACCTGTAGGAGCCGGCTTGCTGGCGATCAACCGCGCAGCGGTTGCCCATAACAACAGGAGTCACCGCACTATGAGCCGCGCCCCAGACACATGGATTCTGACCGCCGACTGCCCAAGCGTCCTCGGCACCGTGGACGCGGTGACCCGCTTTCTGTTCGAGCAGGGCTGCTACGTCACCGAGCACCATTCGTTCGATGACCGGCTCTCGGGTCGTTTCTTCATTCGCGTGGAATTCCGTCAGCCAGACGGCTTCGACGAACAAGCCTTCCGCGCAGGGCTGGAAGAGCGTGGCCAGGCGTTCGGCATGATCTTCGAGCTGACCCCGCCGCATCACCGCCCGAAAGTGGTGATCATGGTCTCCAAGGCCGATCACTGCCTCAACGATTTGCTCTACCGCCAACGCATCGGCCAGTTGTCGATGGACGTCGCCGCCGTGGTTTCCAACCACCCGGACCTCAAGCCGTTGGCCGACTGGCACCAGATTCCGTACTACCACTTCCCGCTCGACCCGAACGACAAACCGTCGCAAGAGCGCCAGGTGTTGCAGGTGATCGAAGAATCCGGCGCCGAACTGGTGATCCTTGCGCGCTACATGCAGGTGTTGTCGCCGGAGCTGTGCCGCAAGCTCGATGGCAAGGCGATCAATATCCATCACTCCCTGCTGCCCGGTTTCAAAGGCGCCAAGCCGTATCACCAGGCCTACAACAAGGGCGTGAAGCTGGTCGGCGCCACGGCGCATTACATCAACAACGACCTGGACGAAGGCCCGATCATCGCCCAGGGCGTGGAGGTGGTGGACCACAGTCATTACCCGGAAGATTTGATCGCCAAGGGGCGGGATATCGAGGGGCTGACGTTGGCCAGAGCGGTTGGGTATCACATCGAAAGAAGGGTGTTTTTGAACGCCAATCGCACCGTCGTTCTTTAGATTTTGGGGCTGCTTCGCAGCCCATCGTCGGAACGCCGCCCGCAGCAAGCCGGCTCCTACAGGGATTGAGGGCCGCCACAAAATTCGGCAACGGACGCGATCCCCTGTAGGAGCCGGCTTGCCGACGATGAGGCCCTTACAAGCAACACAAGACACACAGGCAATAACCCGAGCAATCAACGCGCCGCCGATCCTGGGCGACGCGGCTATTACATAAAAACAACAGCGAGGTGAAAGCATGTCTGGCAATCGTGGTGTGGTGTATCTCGGCGCTGGCAAGGTCGAAGTACAGAAAATCGACTATCCGAAAATGCAGGACCCGCGTGGCAGGAAGATCAACCACGCCGTGATCCTGCGCGTGGTTTCCACCAACATCTGTGGTTCCGACCAGCACATGGTGCGCGGTCGTACCACTGCTCAAACCGGTCTGGTATTGGGTCACGAAATCACCGGTGAAGTGATCGAGAAGGGCAGCGACGTCGAGAACCTGCAGATCGGCGACCTGGTGTCCGTTCCGTTCAACGTGGCTTGCGGGCGCTGCCGTTCCTGCAAGGAAATGCACACCGGCGTCTGCCTCAGCGTTAACCCGGCACGTCCGGGCGGTGCTTACGGTTACGTCGACATGGGCGACTGGACCGGCGGCCAGGCTGAGTACGCGATGGTGCCGTACGCTGACTTCAACCTGCTGAAACTGCCTGACCGCGATCGCGCGATGGAAAAAATCCGCGACCTGACCTGCCTCTCCGACATCCTGCCGACCGGTTACCACGGCGCAGTGACTGCTGGCGTTGGCCCGGGCAGCACGGTGTACATCGCCGGTGCCGGTCCGGTTGGTCTGGCGGCTGCCGCTTCCGCTCGCCTGCTGGGTGCGGCAGTGGTCATCGTCGGTGACGTCAACACCGTTCGCCTGGCGCACGCCAAGGCGCAGGGCTTCGAAATCGCCGACCTGTCCCTGGACACCCCACTGCACGAACAAATCGCCGCATTGCTGGGCGAGCCAGAAGTGGATTGCGCCATCGACGCCGTGGGCTTCGAAGCGCGCGGTCACGGCCATGACGGCGTGAAGCACGAGGCTCCGGCCACCGTGCTCAACTCGCTGATGGGTGTGGTTCGGGTAGCCGGCAAAATCGGTATCCCAGGCCTGTACGTGACTGAAGACCCGGGTGCCGTGGACGCGGCCGCGAAAATGGGCAGTCTGAGCATTCGCTTCGGTCTGGGCTGGGCCAAATCCCACAGCTTCCACACCGGCCAGACCCCGGTGATGAAGTACAACCGCCAGCTGATGCAGGCGATCATGTGGGATCGCATCAACATCGCCGAAGTGGTGGGCGTTCAGGTGATCAGCCTGGATCAAGCGCCTCAGGGCTACGGTGAGTTCGATGCCGGCGTGCCGAAGAAGTTTGTGATCGATCCACACAAACTGTTCAGCGCGGCATAAGGCTTCACGCAATGCAAAACGGCGACCCTCGGGTCGCCGTTTTTGTTTGAGTCATCCATCTGTCCAGTGACGAACGGGCCCAAAATGGGCGTAGCGCTGAGGAACATGCCGGCAGAAGCCGAGTCAAATCGGCAGGTTTTTCCGCCCATTGCCGGGCGGTTTTCATGGCGCAAGAGGATGTCTGGATGAAGTTTTCACGTGGTTTTGTACTGGCATCGCTCATGACTCTGGTGGCCAGTCCGGTCTTCGCGCAGTTCAGCTTGAGCGATGCAGCCAGTGCCATTTCCGGCATGAAGGACGATAACACCGCCACAGCGGCAGCGCCGACTGCTGAAACAGCCGATCTGCTGGGTGCGCTCAGCGAGTTGAACCTGACGCCACAACAATTGCTTGGCGGTACCGGAGCGATGCTCGGCCTGGCGAAGAATCAATTGAGTTCAACCGACTATTCGGAACTGGCCCAAAGCGTACCGGGCATCGACATGCTGTCCGGCGGCGGTGAACTGGGTGCCATCGCCGGTTTGCTCGGTTCGTCCGGCAAGGTGGCCGGGCTGGACAATGTCTTGGGCAACGTCAAGGACACCAATGACCTGAACAATGCGTTCAGCGCATTGGGCATGGAAAGCGGCATGATCGGTCAGTTTGCCCCGCTGATTCTGCAATACCTCGGTCAGCAGGGCGTCGCCGGCTCGCTGCTGCAGAACCTGGGCGGGATCTGGGGCGCCGGCACCTGATTCAGCGGCGCTCGGCGCGCAAGGCGTCGATGCGCCGGTCCTTCTCGATCCAGAGCTGGTTGACCCAGTTCTGGACCGTTTCGCGAAACACCGGATCGTTCTCGTAATCGCCCTGCCACAACGCGGGGTCGAGTTCGCGGGTCTTGATGTCGATGATGACCCTCGGCACGTTGCCGCTGATCAAATCCCAAAACCCCGGAATCTTCTGCTGCGGATACACCACCGTCACATCGAGAATGGCGTCCAGTTGTTCACCCATTGCCGCCAGCACAAACGCCACGCCGCCAGCCTTGGGCTTGAGCAAATGGGTGAACGGTGACTGCTGCTGAGTACTTTTTGCCGCCGTGAACCGGGTGCCTTCCAGGTAATTGACCACCGTCACCGGCTGGCGCTTGTACAGTTCGCACGCCGCTTTGGTGATCTCCAGGTCCTTGCCGGCAAGCGTCGGGTTCTTCGCCAGAAACGCCTTGGTGTAACGCTTCATGAACGGGTAATCCAGCGCCCACCACGCCAGGCCCAGGAACGGCACCCAGATCAGTTCTTTCTTGAGGAAAAACTTGAAGAACGGCGTGCGCCGGTTGAGCGTCTGGATCAGTGCCGGAATGTCTACCCAGGATTGGTGGTTGCTGATCACCAGATACGACGTGTCGACCCGCAGGTCATCGCCGCCTCGCACGTCCCATTGCGTGGGGATGCACAATCGGAAGATCAGCTTGTCGATCTCGGCCCAGGTCTCGGCGATCCACATCACTGCCGCTGATGCGTAATCACGCAAGCGGCCGGGCAGGACCAGTTTGAGCAGGGCAAACACCATCAGCGGCCCGAACAGGACCAGGGTGTTGAGCAACAGCAGCAGGGTAACGAAACAGCCGGTGAGCAGGCGGCGCATAAGTAACTCTTGAAAGCGTCTGGGCGCGCCATGATAAGCAGCTTCGGGCGACAGGCCAAATCGGAGGGGAACGAATGTTTCACGGTTGCGTGGGTATGCTGGGGCTGTGGTGATCATTCCGGCCCTTTCGCGGGCAAGCCTCGCTCCTACAGGTTTCCCGCTATCCCTGTAGGAGCGAGGCTTGCCCGCGAAGCGATCTCAAGAACGAACGAATTGCTCACCGACGGTCTAAAATTCCGCTGCCCACTTTCCCAGGATGCCCCTTACGTGAAATCCCTCCTCGCATTGCTTTCCCTCGTGGCCCTGCCGGTCCTGGCCGCCGAGCCGACCCTGTACGGGCGCTACGAATACATTGCGCTGCCGGAAATCGGCGGTGAAGTGCTCAAGGCCAAAATGGACACCGGCGCCCTGACCGCCTCGCTGTCGGCCAAGGACATCGAAACCTTCACCCGCGACGGCGAAGAATGGGTGCGCTTCCGCCTTGCCACCAAAGACGCGAGCAACAAGGTCTACGAACACAAGGTCGCGCGGATCAGCAAGATCAAGACCCGCTCCGAAGAGGACGAGGATGAAGATGTCGCGGCGCCCACCAAGCGTCCGGTGGTCGATCTGGAACTGTGCCTGGGCAACGTCAAGCGCACGGTCGAGGTCAACCTCACCGACCGCAGCAGCTTCAACTACCCGCTGCTGATCGGCGCCAAAGCCCTGCGTGAATTCGGCGCGGCCGTGAACCCGGCGCGGCGTTTTACGGCGGACAAGCCCGACTGCTGATTTCAAGTGGTCTCATTGACGTGACGTGAGGCATGGGGCACCGTTCGCCCACTCAACTGCCGGGCTCGGACGCCATGCCTCATATCCTGATTGTCGAAGACGAAGCGGCGATTGCCGACACCCTGATTTTCGCCTTGCAGGGCGAAGGGTTCACCACGACGTGGCTGAGCCTTGGCGCCGCCGCGCTGGAGCATCAGCGGCAGACGCCGGCCGATCTGATCATTCTCGACATCGGCCTGCCGGATATCAGCGGCTTCGAAACCTGCAAGCAACTGCGCCGTTTCAGCGAAGTGCCGGTGATTTTCCTCAGTGCGCGTGATGCGGAAATCGACCGCGTCGTGGGCCTGGAAATCGGCGCCGACGATTATGTGGTCAAGCCGTTCAGCCCACGGGAAGTGGCCGCACGCGTGCGGGCCATCCTCAAGCGCATGGCGCCGCGTGCAGTGCCCGACGCTGGCTATGCGCTGTTTCGCATCGACAGCGAGCGGGTACAGATCTGCTATCGCGGCCAGTTGCTGAGCCTCACCCGCCACGAATTCCGTCTGCTGCAATGCCTGTTGGAACAACCCGAACGCGTGTTCAGCCGTGAGCAGTTGCTCGATGCGCTGGGCGTCGCCGCCGACGCCGGGTATGAGCGCAGCATCGACAGCCACATCAAGAGCGTGCGCGCCAAATTGCGTCTGGTGAAGGCTGACGCCGAACCGATCCAGACCCATCGCGGCCTCGGTTACAGCTACAGTCCGGGGCACAGCTGATGCCCTTGGGGATCCGGATATTCCTGGTCTATGTGCTGTTCATCGGCCTGACCGGTTACTTCGTGCTCAACACCGTGATGGAGGAAATCCGCCCCGGCGTGCGTCAGTCCACCGAAGAAACCCTGGTCGATACCGCCAACCTGATGGCCGAAATCCTGCGCGATGATTTCAAGGCCGGCACGCTCAATCAGAACCGCTGGCCCGAATTGCTCAAGGCCTATGGCGAGCGGCAACCGAAGGCGAGCATCTGGGGGTTGCCGAAAAATCAGGTCAACCACCGCATCTACGTCACCGACGCCAAGGGCATCGTGGTGCTGGATTCCAGCGGTGTGGCGGTGGGTCAGGATTACTCGCGCTGGAACGATGTTCTGCTGACTTTGCGCGGTGAATACGGCGCCCGCTCCAGTCGCAGCGATCCGAACGATGCCAGCTCTTCGGTGATGCACGTTGGCGCACCGATCCGCGACAACGGTCAGATCATCGGCGTGGTCACCGTGGCCAAACCCAATAGTTCGTTGCAGCCTTACGTCGATCGCACTGAACGCCGATTGCTCGCGTATGGCGCCGGGCTGATCGGGCTCGGCTTGCTGTTTGGCGCGTTGCTGTCGTGGTGGCTGAGCGCGGCGCTGCGGCGCTTGACCGCTTATGCGAAAGCCGTGAGTGAAGGCCGGCGAGTCGAGGTTCCACACTATCGCGGCGGCGAGCTTGAGCAACTGGCGACTGCTGTGGAACAGATGCGCACGCAGCTCGAAGGCAAGGCCTACGTCGAGCGTTACGTGCACACGTTGACCCATGAATTGAAAAGCCCGCTGGCGGCGATTCGTGGTGCGGCGGAATTGCTGCAAGGGGAGATGCCGTTGGCGCAACGACAGCGTTTCGTCAGCAACATCGACAGCGAAAGCGTGCGGATGCAGCAGTTGATCGAACGGTTGCTGAACCTGGCGCAGGTTGAGCAGCGCCAAGGCTTGGAAGAGCGGGTGGCCGTGCCGTTGGCGGGTTTGGTCGATGAGCTGCTGAGTGCTCAGACCGGGCGCATCGAAGGCAAACGGTTACGCGTGGATCAGGCGATTCCAGGGGATCTGACGCTGACCGGTGAACCGTTTCTGTTGCGTCAGGCGCTGGGTAATCTGCTGGAAAATGCGCTGGATTTCACGCCGGTGAATGGCGTGCTGCGATTCAGCGCCGAGCGGATTGGCGAACAGATTGAGTTCAAACTGTTCAATCAGGCCGAAGCGATTCCCGAATACGCGTTGCCGCGATTGAGTGAGCGCTTTTATTCGTTGCCGCGTCCGGACAGTGGGCGCAAGAGCACAGGGTTGGGGCTCAATTTTGTAGAGGAAGTGGTGAAGCTGCATGGCGGGACATTGAGCATCGGCAATGTCGAGGGTGGTGTTGAAGTGACGTTGCGGCTGGCTTAGAACCGAGTCGCGGCCAATCGCCGGCCCAGTCTCCACATAATCTCCATACTCCCCCCACAAAACCCCCACACACCCATCCCAGACTCTCCCCATCCAAACAGGGAGAGTCCCATGAACCGAAATCTGACCATAAAACTCGGGGCCATTGCCCTGCTGATTCTGTTGCTGCTGATCCCGTTGCTGATGATCAACGGCGTGATCCAGGAGCGCCAGGAACTGCGCGACGGTGTGCTCGAAGACATCGCGCGCAGTTCCAGCTACAGCCAGCGCCTGAGCGGGCCGTTGATGGTGGTGCCTTATCGCAAAGTGGTACGCACCTGGAAGCTCAACGAAAAAACCAACGAGCGTTACCAGGACATCGGCGAAGAGCGCGGCCGTTTGTACTTCCTGCCGGAGCGTTTCGACCTCGACGGGCAGGTCCAGACCGAGCTGCGTTCGCGGGGCATCTACGAGGCGCGGCTGTTCCACGCCGACAACCGCATCAGCGGACACTTCTCGGTCCCGGCGCAACTGGGCATCAAGGAAGATTTCGCCGACTACCAGTTCGATCAGCCATTTCTCGCCGTCGGGATCAGCGACATTCGCGGCATCGAGAATGCATTGAAACTGGAGCTCAATGACCAGCGCCTGGACTTCATCCCCGGCAGTCAGGTGGGCTGGTTGGGCGAAGGTGTGCACGTGACGCTGCCAGCGCTTGACCCACGTCAGGCCACGGAGCTGGCCTTCGGTTTCGACCTGCGTTTGCAAGGCACCGGCCAGTTGCAGGTTCTCCCGGTGGGCAAGACCAGCAAAGTCTCGCTGGCCGCGAATTGGCCGCATCCGAGTTTCATCGGCAACTACCTGCCGACCCAGCGCGAAGTCTCCGATCAGGGCTTCACCGCGAATTGGCAGACCTCGTTTTTCTCCACCAACCTGCAAGAAGCGCTGAGCAGTTGCGTGTCCGGCGGCGACTGTGACGCGTTCAGCGGCCGCAGCTTCGGCGTGAGCTTCATCGACCCGGTGGACCAGTACCTGAAAAGCGACCGGGCGATCAAATACGCATTGCTGTTCATCGTCCTGACCTTCGCCGGTTTCTTCCTCTTCGAAGTCCTGAAGAGCCTGGCGGTGCACCCGGTGCAATATGCGTTGGTGGGCGTGGCGCTGGCGTTCTTTTATCTGCTGTTGCTGTCGTTGTCCGAGCACATCGGTTTTGCCCTGGCGTATCTGTTGTCGGCCAGCGGCTGTGTGTTGTTGATCGGTTTCTATGTCTGCCATGTGCTGCGCAGCGTGCGCCACGGCTTGAGTTTTTCGGCAGGATTGGCGGCGTTGTATGGCTTGCTCTATGGCTTGTTGAGCGCCGAGGATTACGCGCTGTTGATGGGGTCGTTGCTGTTGTTCGGGTTGCTGGGCGTGTTCATGGTGCTGACCCGCAAACTGGACTGGTACGGGATCGGGCAGAAGACAGCCAAGCCGCTTGAGTTCGATATCGGGGTGGTGGAATGAGTCGGTCGTTGGGGTTGCGTGAGGATCAGCGGGAGGGGGAGGTGTTGGCGACGCTGATTTTTGGGTTGTTTCCGGTAGATCCTGTGTGGTGCCATCGCGAGCAGGCTCGCTCCCACACTGGATCTCCAGTGAACACAAAATATATGCACACCACGAATCAAAATGTAGGAGTGAGCCCGCCCGCGAAGAGGCCGGAACAGTCAGCGAAAATCTAGCCCTTCGGCATCGTCGCCACCATCGAAGGTCGCTGGCTCACCTCAAAATACCAGTCCGCCAGCTTCGGATTCACCTCGCGCCATCCCAGATCCGGATGGCGCAGGTCGATGTAACCCAATGCACACGCCACACTGATCGCTGCCACATCGAAATGGCTGGTCAGCTCGGCAATCGCGTCTTTTTCCAGCAGCGCCAAGGCGCGGCGGATCTTGTCGCGTTGGCCGTCGAGCCATTCGTCCCAGTGTTTTTCCGGGGCGCGCAGGGCGACTTCGTATCGCACCAGCACCGCAGCGTCCATGATTCCGTCGGCCAGGGAGGCCAGGGTCAGGCGACGCCAGCGCGCGGAGCCTTCGCGGGGAATCAGCGGGTTGCCGACGTGTTGGTGGTCGAGGTAATCGAGAATCACCCGGCTGTCATGGATGACGTTGCCGTCGGCCAGGCGCAGGGCCGGGATTTTGCTCAGCGGGTTGTCATCGATCAGGGGCAGGTCCGGGGCGACCGGGGTCAGCACACAGTTTTGCAGGGCGACGCGGTCTTGCTGACCGGTCTCGTGCAGCAGCACCATGACTTTGCGAACGAAGGGCGACAACGGGTTGTGGTAGAGGGTCATGCTCGGGGCGGACATGGCAGCATCTCGGTCGGTTTGCAGTGTCGGGAGCATAGCGCGTGGATCACACAACTTGTAGGAGCCGGCTTGCTGGCGATGGCATCACCTCGGTGCATCTGAAAAACCGAGTCGATGCCATCGCCAGCAAGCCGGCTCCTACAGGTTTGGTGTGGTTAGCGGCGTTGCAGGAGGCCGCGCAGGGCCAGCGCGGCAGGAATGCCCAAGCCGAGCCAGCTCAAACCATCCCACACACCATCGCCCAGTAACGCGGCGAACAACCCGGCAGCGCTGAGCAGCGCGATGACGGTGGGCGTGGAGAAGACCTTCCAGAAATTCGACTGCCGCGGCTTCATGCGTTGGCCTCCGCTTGTTCCAGTACAGGCCTTGCCGCTTTGCGCCGCACGACCCACAGGTAAACCCCGCTGCCGAGCACGATGATGGTCAGGACATCGAGGGTCGCCCAGAGGATTTTCATCGGCATGCCGCCGTAATCGCCGAAGTGCAACGGTTGCGACATGCCCATGGCGTCCATGTACCACGGCCGTTCGGCCACGGCGGTGACTTGCAGGGTACTGGCGTCGATCAGCACCGGCGTCAGCAGATGCGAGGTCAGGTGCGTGCTGCCCTTCATGAACACCGCGTAATGGTGCTCACTGGAAAACCGCGTACCGGGGAAGGCGATGAAGTCTGGCTGCATACCGGGCGCGACTTCTTTGGCGATGTCGAGCAAGCGGGTTGCAGGCGCGAGTTGCGTCAGCGCCGGCGCATCGCGATACGGTGCGACCATCGCGCTCAGGCTGTCATTGCGCCACGCGGCGATCAGCAGGTCGGCGCAGGCACTGATGACGCCGGTGACGCCGACCACCAGCGCCCAGGTCAGGGTGACGACGCCGATCAGGTTATGCAGGTCGAGCCAGCGCAGGCGCGTGGATTTGTCCTGGCGTACGGTGGCGAATTTCAACCGACGCATGAACGGCAGGTACAGCACCGTCCCGGACACGATAGCCACTACAAACAGAATCCCCATGAACGCCAGCAGCAGCTTGCCCGGCAGGCCGGCGAACATGTCCACGTGCAGGCGCAGCATGACCATCATGAAGCCGCCGTTGGCCGATGGCATCTCCAGCGCTTCACCGGTGCGGGCGTCGAGCATGAACGTGTGCGACGAATTCGGTTCGGTGCCGGCGGTGGCAGCCATGATCGCGATGGCGGCGTTCGGTTCGTCTTCGTCGAAGCCGAAATACTGCATGACTTCGCTGGGCCGATGTTTTTGGGCTGCCTGCACCAACTGCTGCAGATTCAGCTGCGGGGTGTCGGCCGGCAGTTGCTGCAACTCGGCGGCATCGCCCAGCAAGTGGTCGATTTCGTGGTGGAAGATCAACGGCAAGCCGGTCAGCGCCAGCATCAGCAGGAAGACCGTGCAGATCAGGCTGGTCCAGGTGTGGACAAAGGACCAGCGGCGAATGGTTTTGCTTTTCATGACCCATCCAAATGCAAAAGGGCCACGGCTGTACCGTGACCCTTGTGTGGCTGTAATCCGCTCAGCGGATTACCACTTGTAGTTGACTGCCGCCACGACATTGCGCTCGTCGCCGTAGTAGCACCAGGTGCCATCGCAGGTCGACAGGTAGTCCTTGTTGAAGAGGTTCTTCGCGGTGACGTCAACCGAAACGCCTGCCAGTACCGGGTTGATGCGGCTCAGGTCGTAATGCACGGCGGCGTCGTACACGGTGTACGAACCCACGTGACCATTGTTGGTGTTGGCCGTGTTGCCGTAGGTATCGCCGACATAACGCACGCCAGCGCCCACGCCAAAACCGTCGAGCACACCGGTGTGCCACGTGTAATCGGACCACAGGGAGGCCTGATTGCGCGGGACCAGTTTCATCCGGTTGCCCTTGTCGTCGCCCTTGAGGATCTCGGTATCGGTGTAGGTGTAGGAGCCCACCAGTTTCAGGTTGTCGGTGACATCGGAGACGGCTTCCAACTCGATACCGCGCACTTTCAATTCACCGATCTGGCTGGTGACGTTGTTCTGCGACACCGACACGTTCTGCTGGCGCAGGTCGAACGCGGCGGCGGTCAGTAAGGTGCGGCTGCCCGGTGGCTGGTACTTCACGCCAACTTCGGTCTGCTTGCCTTCGGTGGGTTTGAACGACTTGGTCGAACTGGCATCGGCGCCCATCGAAGGCTGGAACGACTCGGTGTAGGAGATGTACGGCGTGATCCCGGAGTCGAACACGTAACTCAGGCCTGCGTTGCCGCTGAAAGCCTTGTCGCGCTGGGTGTTGGTGGCATCGCCCTGGTTATTGAACTGTGTCGAGCTGTGAGTCCAGTCTTCGCGGCCGCCGAGGGTCAGGCGCCATTTGTCCAGGGAGATCTGGTCCTGGGCGTAGAGGCCGGTCTGGTTGGTTTTCTGGTTGTAGTCGTAAAAGGTGTTGTACGCGACGTTGGAGAAGTCCGCACCACGGATTGGCTTGATCACATTGCTGTCGGGCGCGTTGCCTTCCAGCCATTTGTAATTGGTGTTGGTCCGCTGGTGGTCCAGGCCCAACAGCACGACATGGCTCAGCGCGCCGGTCTGGAAGTCGGCCTGGAAGTTGTTGTCCACGGCGAACTGACTGATGTCCTCATCAACCTGATCGACCAGGCGGCGCAGGGTGCCGTCCGCCGCCACGACGTCACCGAACGATGCATAGGCTTGCTGGAACGACAGATCGCTTTTGGTGTAACGCAGGTTTTGCTTGAACTGCCAGACATCGTTCAGGCGATGGTCGAAGGCGTAACCCAGTGCGTAATAGGTGCGGTCGTAGTGATCGGAGTCCGGATCGCCAAGGTTTTTATGGTGCGAAATTTTCGCCCCGGCCGGAGAGGCCAGTTTGGTGCCTTGCAGAGGCAGGAACTGGCCGCTGACCCCGGTATCGTCGCGGGTGAACTGCGAGAGGAAGGTCAGGTGTGTGTCGTCGTCGATGTTCCAGGTCAGGCTCGGTGCGAGGTTGTAGCGCTTGTCATCAATGTGGTCGACCGGCATGCCGCTGTCACGCACCACACCGTCGACGCGGTACAGGAACTGACCCTCGTCATCGATTTTTCCGGTGCTGTCGAAGCTGATTTGCTTGCGATTGTTGCTGCCGACTTCGGCCCGCACTTCGTGGCTGGCAATGGCATCGGGACGGCGGCTGACCATGTCGAGCATGCCGCCCGGTGGCGTCTGGCCGTATACCGAAGAGGCCGGGCCGCGCAGGAGCGTGATGCGTTCCAGGTTCCAGGTTTCAGCCTTCGGGTTGGCGTAGGAACCTTTTGGCAACGGCAGGCCGTCGAGGAACTGGGTTGGCTCGAAGCCGCGTACACGCAGCCAGTCGGCGCGGGAGTCGCTGCCATAGCTGCTGGCGATCACGCCTGGCATGTAACGCACGGCGTCATCGAGGTTCTGTACACCGCGATCTTCCATCTGGGCGCGGGTGATCACCGACATCGAGCGAGGTGCTTCGACAATCGGCGTATCGGTCTTGGTGCCGGCAGCGGTGCGAGTGGCGACGTAACCGTCAACCGGGCCCCAGGCGTTTTCCGTGTTTTCTACGCCGATCACGCTGGTTTCCGGCAGGGCCACCACGCCTTCAGGCATGGCCACCAGGCTGTAGGTGCCAGTGCTGCTCTGTTCCAGTTGCAGACCGGTGCCACGCAAAGCTGCCTGCAAGGCGCCAACCGCGTCGAACTGGCCATTGACCGGTGCCGACATCTTGCCCGCCGCCAGCGACGGATTCAGCGACAGCGCCAGGCCCGACTGGCTGGCGATCTGGTTCAACGTTGTGGCCAATGGCGCGGCCGGCAGGTTGTAGGCGCGAACGCTGGACGCTTGTTCGGCGGCGATCAGTTGGCTACTGGCCAGAGGGGCGCAAAGGGCAATGGCGACCGCCAGCAGACTGGGGCGCAACAAGGTGTTTAGCGAACGGGACATGCAACGGCTCCTGAAAGGGAATACTTCTCAATTGCCTAGGTGCCGGACGAGAATCAAAAAGTGATAGGGCTGGATGAAAATAATTTCGATTCAGCAATTGTGGTGAGGCTGATGGCCCCATCGCGAGCAGGCTCGCTCCCACAGGGGATCGCGGTCAAATGTGGGAGCGAGCCTGCTCGCGAAGGCGTCCGCTCAGACGACAACTTTCTCAGGGCTTGGCATCAGCCTTCGCCACCGTCACCCACCACGGTGTGTGCTGTTCGATCTGCACCGGCAGCGTCGGCAACAGTGCGCTCAACGCCAGATCGGTATCGTGCAACGGAAAACTGCCAGTAATGCGCAGGTCAGCGATCTCGGGCGCCACGCCCAGATGCCCGCGCCGATAACGACCGAGCTCGTGAACCAGGTCTTCCAGCCGTGCGTTGTCCACCACCAGCATGCCGCGGGTCCAGGCGTCGGCACCGAGGTTGAGCGCGATGATCGGCCCCAGGCCATTGTTGCGCATCAGCACTTGCTGGCCTTCGTGCAGGATCTGTTCTTCAGTGCCCGACTCGGGGTGGGCGGCCACGGCGGACTGCAGCACGCTCAGGCGCGTGCCTTCTTCCTCGCGCTTGACCAGGAACCGCGTGCCCAGCGCGCGCATGCTGCCTTCGCGGGTTTCGACGATAAACGGCCGGGCGTCGCCATGACCGGTTTCGACGAGGATTTCCCCTTCCTGAAGAATCACCCGGCGCTGCTTCTCATCAAAGCGCACATCCACGGCGCTGTGAGTGTTGAGGTTGATCAGCGTGCCGTCGCTCAGGCGCAGGGTGCGTTGCTCGCCGGTGGCGGTGCGCTGATCCGCCAGCCAATAGTCGACCGGCAGATAGCGATCACCGGCAAACAGCGCCAGGCCAAGCACCGCAACGATGCTGGCCACGCCACTGCCGAGTTTGCGCACCCGTCGGCGAATGCTTTCGCGCGATTGCAGCAACGCAGTGCGGGCCGGGCCGCTGGCCACGCTGAAACGCTGGTCGAGCATGCCCAACTGGCGCCAGGCGCGGGCGTGCTCTTCGTGGGCGGCGTGCCATTTGGCAAACTCTTCGCGCTCCACCGGGGTGCCGGAATCCAGCGACAATTGCCAGGCAATCGCGGCGTC
Source organism: Pseudomonas sp. PDM03 (assembly GCF_014852385.1). NCBI lineage: Bacteria > Pseudomonadati > Pseudomonadota > Gammaproteobacteria > Pseudomonadales > Pseudomonadaceae > Pseudomonas > Pseudomonas sp. PDM03. The sequence goes on from NZ_JACVBM010000002.1 coordinate 318,470, forward strand.
CAGCACCTGTGCCGAGACGGGTTTGGAACTGACCGGGCTCACACCGGCTCACCGTACAGCGCGATGTAGCACTGACGAATGCCCTGAGCCAGGTACTGACGCACCCGCGGCACCGACACGCCCAGGCGCTGGGCGATTTCCGCGTGGCCGAGGCCGTCCAGACGGTTGTAGAGAAACGCCGCCCGCGCCTTGCTCGACAACTTGCCGAGCAGGCGGTCGATGTTTTTCAGGTCCTCGAGGATCATTTGCTGTTCTTCCACCGACGGTTGTTCGCCTTCAGGGATCAGCATCAGTTCGGTGAGGTAGGCCTGTTCCAGCGCAGCGCGGCGGAAATAGTCGAACAGCAGGCCCTTGGCAATCGCCACCAGAAACGCCCGCGGTTCGCGAGGTTCGTTCAGTTGATCACGGCCCAGCAAGCGCACGAAGGTGTCCTGACTCAGGTCTTCGGCCCGTTGCGGGCAGGCGACATTGCGTCGAAGCCAGGCCAATAGCCAACTGCGGTGGTCGCGATATAACGCACCGACGAGCTCACTGTGGGGGCTTTGGACTGACGACACGCAGCATCACCGATTGGGAAGTGTTAACTAACGAGAATTGTTCGCGATTGTGGCAGAGGCGGGGGAGGTAAGCAATTGGCCACTGGTCAGGTGGTTTTGATGGGCGTGTGTTCAGCCAGACCGCGTTATCGTTCATCGCCGGCAAGCCAGCTCCTACAGGGTTTGTGTCGTTCACGGAATCGGCGGGCAACACAAACCCTGTAGGAGCTGCGGTGCGGCGATCCGACTTGCCAGCGATGGCGTCGGAACAGGCGCTACAAATTTAAAAGGAAGGCGCCCGCTGCCTGCGCTTCCACTGACTCAACCGCTGTTGCAGATTCAACGGGCTATGAATCTGCTGCTGCCGCGCGCGGCTGAACAGGATCAGCGCCAGCTCGGCGGTCGCCAGCGCATCGGCACTGGCGTTGTGGCGTTCGAACACCTCGAGCTTGAACCAGTCGATCCACTCATCCAGCCCCGCCTCGCGAATGTGCGCCTGAGGGCAGAGCAGGGGGGCGATATCCGCCACATCCAGAAACGGATGCTGCAACTTGTAGCCCAGATGATCTTTCAGTGCGCGGCCGAGCATGTGCTGGTCAAACGGCGCATGAAACGCCAGCACCGGGCTGTCGCCGACAAACTCCATGAACTCGACCAACGCCTGCGCCGGATCACTGCCGGCGGCAATCGCGCTCGGGCCCAAACCGTGAATCAACACGCTCGGCGCCACTTTCATGTCCGCGCATTGCAGAGTGCGTTCGAACTGCTGACTGAAGTCGATCGCCCCGTCCTCAATCACCACCGCCCCGATGGACAGCACCCGATCCTTGTTCAGGTTCAACCCTGTGGTTTCCAGATCCAGCACCACCCAGCGCTGCTCGCGCAGGCTGCATTCTCTGAGCTCGGCCCGCGCCGGCAAGCGTTGCAGACGTTGCAGCAAGTCCCCGGACAGCATCGGCCCTGCCGGACGCAGCCATGAAAACAGGCTCATAGCTGATACCGCAGGGTCAGGCTGCTTTGCAGGCGTTGGGCCTGGCGCAGGGATTCACGCAGGATGCGTCGGTCCAGATGATTGAGGCTGTCGGGATCGACCCGGTTGGAGTAGGGCAAATTCTCCCGGGTCTGTAGCTGATGTTGCTGCATGCGGGTTTGCTGAATGAAGTGATACGCCTCTTCGTACGCCGCACCGTCCAGTCGATCAATGACTTCTTTGTCGACCAACTGGCGAAAGCGCTCCAGCGTATTGTTCGCCTCGATGCCATGGGCCAAGGCCAACAGTCGGGCGCCGTCGACAAACGGGGTCAGGCCCTGGACTTTCAGGTCCAGCGTGGCTTTCTCGCCATTTTTGCGCGCCAGCACAAACTCGCGGAAACGCCCTACGGGTGGACGGTTGCGCAAGGCGTTCTCGGCCATCATTCGCTGAAACAATCGGTTGTCGGCAACCTGATCGAGAATCCCCCGACGCAGCTGCTCGCAGCTTTGCTCGTCGCCCCAGACCACGCGCAGGTCGAAATAGATGCTCGAGCCCAGCAGGTTTTCCGGCGTCGCCTCACGAATAAATGCCGCAAAACGCCGCGCCCATTCGGCCCGGGACAAACACAGCTCGGGGTTGCCGGCCATGATGTTGCCTTTGCACAGGGTAAAACCGCAGAGCGCCAGGCTCTGGTTGATCTGCTGAGCGATGGGCAGCAACTTGCCGCGAATCTCGGCGGCGTGCGCGGCGTCCCGCGCTTCGAACAGAATGCCGTTGTCCTGGTCGGTGTGCAGCGTCTGCTCGCGGCGGCCTTCGCTGCCGAAACACAACCAACTGAATGGCACGCCCGGGTCGCCTTTCTCGGCGAGGGTCAGTTCGATCACCCGGCACACGGTGTGATCGTTGAGCAGGGTGATGATGTGGGTGATCTGGGTCGAGGACGCACCGTGGGCCAGCATGCGCTCGACCAATTGACCGATCTCGCCGCGCAGCGCCACCAGGTTTTCCACGCGCTGGGCGCTGCGGATGGTTCGCGCCAGATGCACGAGGTCGACCCGTTGCAGGGAAAACAAGTCGCGCTCCGAGACCACGCCGCACAGACGCTGGTCCTTGACCAGGCAGACGTGAGCGATGTGCCGCTCGGTCATGGCAATCGCGGCATCGAAAGCGCTGTGGTCCGGCGTCAGGAAAAACGGCGCCTGGGTCATGTGCCGTTCGATGGCTTCGTTGAAGTCGTTGATGCCTTCGGCCACAACATGGCGCAAGTCGCGCAGGGTGAAAATACCCAACGGCGCCTTGTGTTCATCGACCACCACAATGCTGCCGACCTGCTGCTCGTGCATCAGGGTGACCGCTTCCCGCAGCGGCGTGGTCGGGCTGCACGTCACCGGGTGACGCATGGCCAATTCGCCCAGACGGGTATTCAGCGAGTATTGGGTGCCGAGGGTTTCCACGGCTTTTTGCTGGACTTGCTGGTTGACCTGGTCCAGCAAACTGCTCACGCCGCGTAGGGCAAAGTCACGAAACGCGTTGGAAAGTGCGAACAGTTTGATGAACGCCAGCTTGTTCAGCTGTAGGCAAAAGGTGTCTTCGGCAGCCAGATGTTCAGTGCGCGTCGCACGCTCACCCAGCAGCGCGGCGAGGGGGAAACATTCGCCGGTGGTGATTTCGAAGGTGGTTTCCGTGCCGCCCTTGGCCGTGTGGGGACGTTCACCCACGACCCGGCCCTGTTTGACGACGTAGAAATGCTCAACCGGGCCATCGGCGGGCTTGATGATGCTCTCGCCGGGGGCATAAAAACGTAGCTGACATTGTTCAACCAGGTACGCCAGGTGAGCGTGTTCCATTTGATTGAAGGGCGGGAAGCGCTGAAGGAATTGCAAAGTGCCCTGGATGTTCTGCAATACCGCGGTTTTCCCTGCCTGTGTGAAGGCGTCCGCTTTACTCATAACCATTACCGCAGTCTTTTATGAATTGTTGTTGTCGGATGACTCAGTCATGGTCGGCCCCTGCGCGCGGGGTGCCCATTGGACGTAAGTCTAGGTCGGGCCTTGCGGCGATGAAATTTCGGAAATGCCTTACACAATCTTGGGAAGAACCTATCCTTCCCCCTATAGGAAATAAATCCGACGAAGTGCACATTGAAGGCCCGCTTAGCGATGTCTCACCACTGTGCTAGGGAATGATATTGGATGCTTAGAGAAAACCATGTCCGACCACGATATTTTGAGTGACGCCGAGCGCGAGGCGCTGAGTGCCGTCATGCTGGAACCCGACTTGCCGCCGCAACGGGTGCTGATCGTCGATGACGATAAAGATGCGCGCGAGCTGTTGTCGGAGATTCTTGGTCTGGATGGTATTCGTTGCATGACCGCAGCCAGCGGTGAAACCGCGCTCAAGATGCTGGCAGAGAAACCCTCGATAGGCCTGGTGATTACTGATCTGCGGATGGGGCGCATTGATGGCCTGGAGTTGATCCGCGAGGTCCGTGAGTCCGTTCGGGGCGCCATGCCGTTCATCATCGTTTCCGGCGATGCCGACGTGAAGGACGCGATTGCCGCCATGCATTTGAGCGTGGTGGATTTTTTGCTCAAGCCGATTGATAGCGCGAAACTGCTAAAGCTGGTCAAGCATGAGTTGGGGTTGGAGCCTTAACCAAAACCTGTCGGTCCTGAACATTTCCCTGTAGGAGCCGGCTTGCCGGCGATCGCGGTGTAACAGTCAACATAGATGTTGAATGTCACGGCCCCATCGCCGGCAAGCCGGCTCCTACAGGGGATAGCATTTGCAAACAAAAAAGGCCCTGATCCGAAGATCAGGGCCTTTTTTTGTCACGGCATCAACGCTCGGTTACAGGCCATTTGCAGCCTTGAACTCGCGACGACGACGGTGCAGAACCGGCTCGGTGTAGCCGTTCGGCTGTTTGGTGCCTTCAACCACCAGTTCGACCGCCGCCTGGAAGGCGATGTTGCTGTCGAAGTTCGGTGCCAGCGGACGGTACAGCGCGTCATTGGCGTTCTGACGGTCAACCACCGGCGCCATGCGCTTGAGGCTTTCCATCACTTGCGCTTCGGTGACGATGCCATGACGCAACCAGTTGGCGATGTGCTGGCTGGAGATACGCAGCGTGGCACGGTCTTCCATCAGGCCGATGTCATTGATGTCCGGCACTTTCGAGCAGCCAACACCCTGGTCGATCCAGCGCACCACGTAACCGAGAATGCCCTGGGCGTTGTTGTCCAGTTCGTTCTTGATCTGTTCCGCGGTCCACTGCGGGTTTACCGCCAGCGGGATGGTCAGGATGTCATCCACCGAGGCGCGTGCACGTTTGGCCAGTTCGGCCTGACGGGCGAACACGTCGACCTTGTGGTAGTGCAGCGCGTGCAGCGCGGCAGCCGTTGGCGATGGCACCCAAGCAGTGTTGGCGCCGGCCAATGGGTGAGCGATTTTCTGTTCAAGCATCGCCGCCATCAGGTCGGGCATCGCCCACATGCCTTTACCGATCTGTGCGCGACCCTGCAGGCCGGTGCTCAAACCGATATCGACGTTCCAGTTCTCGTAGGCGCCGATCCACTTCTCGGCCTTCATGTCGGCCTTGCGCACCATCGGGCCGGCTTCCATGGAGGTGTGGATTTCATCGCCCGTGCGGTCGAGGAAACCGGTGTTGATGAACACCACGCGCTCGCTGGCGGCCTTGATGCAGGCCTTGAGGTTGACCGTGGTTCGGCGCTCCTCGTCCATGATCCCGACTTTCAGGGTGTTGCGCGGCAAGCCGAGCACGTCTTCGATGCGACCGAACAGCTCGTTGGTGAACGCAGCTTCTTCCGGACCGTGCATCTTCGGCTTCACGATGTAGACCGAACCGGTGCGGCTGTTCTTGCGCGAGCTGTTGCCGTTGAGGCTGTGGATCGCCGCCAGGCAGGTCACCAGGCCATCGAGAATGCCTTCCGGCACTTCGTTGCCGTCTTTATCGAGGATCGCGTCGATGGTCATCAGGTGACCGACGTTGCGCACGAACAACAGCGAACGACCGTGCAGGCTCAATTCCTTGCCATCGACGCCGGTGTAGGTGCGGTCGGCGTTCATGGTGCGGGTAAAGGTCTTGCCGCCCTTGGAGACTTCTTCCGACAGGTCGCCCTTCATCAGGCCGAGCCAGTTGCGGTAGATCACCACTTTGTCATCGGCATCGACAGCGGCGACGGAGTCTTCGCAGTCCATGATGGTGGTGAGTGCAGCTTCCATCAGGATGTCTTTGACGCCGGCAGCGTCGGTCTGGCCGACCGGGGTGCTGGCATCGACCTGGATTTCGAAATGCAGGCCGTTGTTTTTCAGCAGGATCGCGGTCGGTGCAGCGGCATCGCCGTGGAAACCGATCAGCTGAGCGTCGTTGCGCAGGCCGCTGTTGCTGCCGCCTTTAAGGGCGACCACCAGTTTGCCGCCGACGATCTTGTAGCCGATGGAGTCGACGTGGGAGCCGGCAGCCAATGGCGCCGCTTCGTCGAGGAAGGCACGGGCGAAGGCAATCACCTTGTCGCCGCGAACCTTGTTGTAGCCTTTGCCTTTTTCCGCGCCGTCAGCTTCGCTGATGGCGTCGGTGCCATAGAGCGCGTCATACAGCGAACCCCAGCGGGCGTTCGAAGCATTGAGCGCGAAACGCGCATTCATCACCGGCACCACGAGCTGCGGGCCGGCCATGCGGGCGATTTCGTCATCGACGTTTTGCGTCGTTGCCTGGAAATCGGCCGCTTCTGGCAGCAGATAACCGATGTCTTGCAAGAAGGCTTTATAAGCCACGGCATCGTGCGCCTGACCGGCACGGGATTGGTGCCAACCGTCGATACGAGCCTGGAAATCATCGCGTTTGGCGAGTAGGGCTTTGTTCTTCGGCGCCAGGTCGTGAATGACCTTGTCGGCACCGGCCCAGAATTTATCGGCGGTGAGGCCGGTTCCGGGAATGGCTTCGTTGTTCACGAAGTCGAACAGGACTTTGGCGACCTGCAGGCCACCGACTTGAACGTGTTCAGTCATTGCTTGCCTCACTCTGCTCAGCTATTTCGCTTTTCAGCTCTTCAAATTAACAATGAAGCCTCTGGCTATTTAAACCACAAACCCCTTCCACCAGTACATGCCATTTCGGGCGGCTGGGATGGAACCGATCAACGGCGTTGAGGCCTTGCTGATAGGGCTTTCAGGGCTGCGACTGCGCCTGTGGCAGACATCGATCCAACGTTATGTAGTGTGCGCTGCGGCATACTACATGATGAATTGCGGTTGTGAAAATTAGACTAATTACGTCGTTCTGCGACCCCGTGACGCATTGCAGTCACGTCGGGGATAGGGATGTTCTCAAAAAAGTATGAGATTGTTCCAGTTAAATATAAGAAGTTGTACACGATTTGTTGTCCGCTTCAGATTGGCGGTGCTCCGGATCGCTGGCAAGCCAGCTCCTACAAGGTTTGTGCAAGACCCTGTAGGAGCTGGCTTGCCAGCGGGCGCCAGACGAATCAACACAGGATCGCCCCTTGCCTATACTTCTCTTTCTACAACAAAAGAGGGCTGCGCCATGGACCACCTCGTACTCACTGTTTTCGCACCGGACAAGCCTGGGCAGGTCGAGCGCATCGCCCAGTGCATTGCCGAGCACGGCGGCAACTGGCTGGAAAGCCGCATGTCACGCATGGCCGGGCAGTTTGCCGGGATTCTTCGGGTGGGCGTGCCGGCCGAGGCCTACGACGAATTGGTCGATGCCTTACAGGCGTTGTCCACCCATGGCATTCGCGTGCTGATCGCCGAAAGCGGCATCGAACAATCCTGCACCTGGAAACCGATTGCGATGGAACTGGTCGGCAATGATCGCCCCGGGATCGTGCGCGACATCACGCGTCTGTTGAGTGAGCAAGGGGTCAACCTGGAGCGGCTGGTGACGGAAGTGCGTCCGGCGCCTATGAGCAGCGAGCCGTTGTTCCACGCCGAAGCGATTCTTGCGGTGCCGCTGACCTTGTCGCTGGACGTGTTGCAGTCGCGCCTGGAAACCCTGGCGGACGATTTGATGGTGGAGTTGGTATTGCGCAGCGACCCCTGACAGGGTTATCCAAGTTATACGTGCACCTGCCTGTGGATAACCTGTAGAGACAGCCCGCCAGCCCACGCCGGCCGGGCTTCTTCAAGATCTGATCAAAAAAACATCAGTTTCAACAAGTTGCGCACAAACGCCGGGGATCACGCTGTGGATAACCTTGGGAAGGATCGATGCAGGCCACGAGAGGCGTGGCCTGCAGAGGTTTGTACGATTTTTGATCAGCTGCGGCGGCGCAGACTTATCCACGCATCGATGCTGTAAACCGCCAGGCCTGCCCAGATAAAGATGAAGGCGACCAGTGTGCTGGACGACAGATGCTCGCCAAACAGCAGCACGGCTTGCAACAGCACCAATGTCGGCGCCAGGTACTGGAGAAATCCGAGTGTCGTGTAGGGCAAATGCCGTGCGGCGGCGTTGAAACACACCAGCGGTACCAGCGTTACCGGACCCGCAGCGACCAGCCACCAGGCTTCGGACGTGGTCCAGAATTCGGGTTGGGCGCTGACGGCCGTCTGATTGAACAGCAGCCAGGCAATGGCAATCGGCACCAGCATCCAGGTTTCCACCACCAGGCCCGGCAGCGCCTTGACCGGCGCCTGCTTGCGGATCAATCCGTAGAAGCCGAACGTCAACGCCAGCACCAGCGACACCCACGGCAGACTGCCGACTTGCCACACCTGTTGCGCGACGCCGACCGCCGCCAGTCCCACGGCAATCCACTGCATACGCCGCAACCGTTCGCCGAGGATCAGCATCCCCAGCAACACGTTCACCAGCGGGTTGATGTAGTAACCGAGACTGGCTTCAAGCATGCGCCCGTTGTTCACCGACCAGACGTACGTCAGCCAGTTGGCCGCGATCAGCGTGCCGCTCAAGGCCAGGATCGCCAGCCGTTTCGGGTTGTCACGCAACTCGCGCCACCAGCCCGGATGCTTCCACACCATCAGCAGCAATGCGCCGAACAGCGCCGACCAGAGCACGCGATGGATGATGATCTCCACGGCGGGCACGTTGGCAATGGCTTTGAAGTAGATCGGGAACAGGCCCCAGATGATGTAGGCACTCAGGCCCAGGATGTACCCGCGACGGGGGTTGGCGGCTTGCATGCAGAATCCTTGCTTAGGCAGCTAACAAAGAGAGGATTGTATAGACATGTCAGATATTTTGTAGGAGCCGGCTTGCTGGCGATGGCATCGACGCGGTCGTTCTGAATGACAGCGGTGATGCCATCGCCAGCAAGCCGGCTCCTACAAGGGTTAGAACAGTTTCAGGGGTTCTTCGTTGAGGGCGGCGAGTTGCTCGCGCAACGCCAACACCTGATCACCCCAATACCGCTCCGTCCCGAACCACGGAAAACTGTGCGGGAACGCCGGGTCATCCCAGCGGCGTGCCAGCCACGCGCTGTAATGCATCAGGCGCAGCGCGCGCAGCGGTTCGATCAGCGCCAACTCCCGCGGGTCGAAATCGTGAAACTCGTTGTAGCCGTCCATCAATTCCGACAACTGCCCCAGACATTCCTGACGGTCACCGGCGAGCATCATCCAGATGTCCTGCACCGCCGGGCCCATGCGGCAGTCGTCCAGGTCGACGATGTGGAACATCTCGTCGCGGCACATCATGTTGCCGGGGTGGCAATCGCCGTGCATGCGGATGTTCTGGTGCGGCGTGGCGTTGTAGACCTCTTCCACACGCTTGAGCAGATCACGGGCGACAGACTCGTAGGCCGGCAGCAGGCTTTTAGGGATGAAGTTGCCTTCGAGCAAGGTTGTCAGCGAGGCATGACCGAAGTTCTTCACGCCCAGGGCTTCACGGTGTTCGAACGGTTTGGTCGAGCCGACGGCGTGCAGGCGACCGAGCAGTTGGCCCAGCCGATACAGCTGATCGAGATTGCCCGGCTCCGGTGCGCGGCCACCACGGCGGGGGAACAGGGTGAAACGGAAACCGTTGTGTTCGTGCAGGCTGGCACCGTTGTGAATCATTGGCGCCACCACCGGCACGTCGCACTCGGCGAGTTCGAAGGTGAACTGGTGTTCTTCGAGAATCGCTTCGTTGGTCCAGCGCTGCGGGCGGTAGAACTTGGCGATCAGTGGCTCGGAGTCTTCGATGCCGACCTGATAGACGCGGTTCTCGTAGCTGTTGAGCGCCAGAATGCGCGCGTCGCTGAGAAAGCCGATGCTTTCGACGGCATCGAGCACGAGGTCTGGGGTGAGGGTTGCAAACGGGTGGGCCATGCTGACTCCTGCGCGCAGCAGGCTGCCGCGTCCGGCCAAGCATGGTAGCGCAGACGGGGCTTCTTTAGTGTTAAGGCTTGAGATGAGTGGTGTTGCCATCGCTAGCAGGCTAGCTCCCACAGGGGATTTGTGGTGTGTCGCAGATCCAGTGTGGGAGCGAGCCTGCTCGCGATGGGGCTGTATCAGGCGCCGACGATCCCGCCGTCTTCGCGGGATATCGCCATCACCGAAGACCGCGGCTTGCCGTTCGGCAAGTGCTCAGGGAACGTCGAGCCACCGTTTTCACCCGGATGCTGAATCCCGACAAACAGCGTCTTCTGGTCAGGCGAGAAGCTGATCCCCGTCACCTCGCAACCCACCGGCCCGACCATGAAGCGTCGGATCTCACCGGTCACCGGGTCGGCACAGAGCATCTGATTGTTGCCCATGCCGGCAAAATCACCGGCGTTGCTCGAATCGCCATCGGTCAGGATCCACAAGCGTCCGGCCTTGTCGAAACCCAGACCGTCCGGGCTGTTGAACATGTTCTGCGGCGTGATGTTCGACGAACCACCCTTCGGCGTGCCGGCGTGGACACCCGGGTTGCCGGCGACCACAAACAGATCCCAGGCAAAGCTTTTCGAGCCGTGATCATCACGGTCAGTGCGCCAGCGCAGAATCTGCCCGTAGACGTTCTTCTCACGCGGGTTCGGCCCGCCCACCGGTTGACCGTCTTCACCGCGCTTGGCGTTGTTGGTCAGCGTGCAATAGACCTGGCCATCCTTGGGGCTGACGACGATCCATTCCGGACGGTCCATGCGCGTGGCTTTCACCACCGTGGCGGCGAGGCGTGCATGAATCAGCACCTCGGCCTGATCGGCAAAACCACTGCTGGCGTCGATGCCGTTTTTGCCGTGGGTCAGCTCGATCCACTCGCCCTGGCCTTTCGGGTGATCGGCATTGCCGTCGCCCGCGTCGAAACGCGCTACGTACAAGGTGCCGTGGTCCAGCAGGTCGTGGTTGGCTTTCGGGTTCTTGTGGTTGATCTTGTCGCGGCTGACGAACTTGTAGATGAACTCGCCGCGTTCATCGTCGCCCATGTACACCACGGCGTGGCCGTCATGGGTCTCGGCCAGGGCCGCGTTTTCATGTTTGAAGCGGCCCAGCGCGGTGCGCTTGACCGGTGTCGATGTCGGATCGAACGGGTCGATTTCCACCACCCAGCCATGACGGTTGAGTTCGTTGGGGTTCTTCGCCAGGTCGAAGCGCTCGTTGTGTTGATGCCAGTTGATCTCTTTACTGGTCGCCACCGCACCGTAGCGTTTTTGCGCGGCGTCGAATTTCTGCTCGGCGTTGCTGCTGCCGAAACAGTCGGTGAAGTTCTCTTCACAGGTCAGGTAGGTGCCCCACGGCGTCTTGCCGTTGGCGCAGTTCTGGAAGGTGCCAAGCACGTTCTTGCCGTGCGGGTCGGCGCTGGTTTTCACCAGCGCGTGGCCGGCAGCCGGGCCGCTGAGGCTGATCGGTGCGTTGCCGTGAATGCGGCGGTTGTAGCGCGAGCCCTGAACGAATTGCCATTGGCCGTTCTTGCGCTGCACCTCGATCACCGACACGCCTTCGCAGGCTAGCGCCTTGCGCACTTCTTCGGCCGATTGCGGCATGCCGCCGTGCGGGTAGAGGTAGCGGTAGTTGGTGTATTCGTTGTTGATCGCCATCAGCGCCCGGTCTTTCTCACCCGGAAATTCGAACAGGCTCATGCCGTCGTTGTTGTCGCCGAACTGGACTTCCTGTTGCTCGGCGCTGCCGTTGCCGCTTGGATCAAATGCCGGACCGTTCTTTTGCAGCGGCTGGCCCCAACTGATCAGCACCGAAGACTTGTAGCCCGGTGGCAGGGTGATTGCGTCGCTGGTGGCGGCGGGAATGCTGTCGAAACCCAACAGTTTGCTGGTGCCTGCGCTGACACTGGCCGCGAGCACGCTGCGGCTCAGCAGGTTGCCGCCGAGGAACATCGCGGCACCGCACAGGGCGCCCGCGCTGATGAAACCACGACGGCTGAGGCCGACCATTTGCTCGAGGTCGGTGGATTGGTTGTCTTCTAATAGGCTCACATCAGGCTCCCTGCTGGTTTTTGCAGTCACCTTAAAGCGCGTTAATGACGCTTGTGTTTCAGAGCGGTGTACCGAGCAGCACATTGGAGGGGGAAAATTGCACCCGCAGCGCTTTGCCGGTGGCCAGACCGTGGGTTCGCAAGTGCAGCGGTTCGGCCAGCGCGCACAGCGTCTGGCCATTGGGCAGGCCGATGCGCACTTCACTCGGGCCGTCTTCGGCGTCGAGGATTTCTTCAAGGGTGCCGGTCAGGCAATTGTGTCCAGGCGTTGCCTCGTCATCGATACCCAGCAGGTCGAGCCAGCCGGCCTTGATCAGGGCGACGACTTCGGTGCCGATTTGCAGTTCCAGGCGCAGGGTGCTGTCGTGAGTGATCTGCGCCACGAGGATCAAGCCTTCAGCCAGTTCCAGGCGGATCAGGTCGTTGCGTCCCTGAGCTTCGATTTCCACGACCTTGCCGTGCAATTGATTGCGCGCGCTGGTTCTGAGCATCAGACGGCCGAGCAGGTTGAGGTCGCCGGCGTCTTCGGCGGCTTCCAACACCTGCGCCTGCAACGTTTGCAGCTTTTGATACAGACGCAATACGCGCTCGCCTTCGCTGGACAGCTTGGCGCCACCGCCGCCCTTGCCGCCGACGCTGCGCTCCACCAGCGGTTTCTGCGCGAGGTTGTTCAGCTCGTCGATGGCATCCCAAGCCGCTTTGTAACTCAGGCCCGCGCTTTTCGCGGCGCGAGTGATCGAGCCCTGTTCGGCGATGTGTTGCAGCAAGGCGATGCGCTGCGGGCGACGGACAATGTGCTGGGACAACAACGTAGGCAAGGACATGGCGAGACGCTTCGGGCTGTGGCGATGGGCACGACGTTGGCGGCTCACGGCCCGGGAGTCAAGTCAGCCACGATTCCTGTGGGAGCAGCCGGTCGACGCTCGACTGCTCGCGATGGCGGCTGGTCAGTCGCCATCTACATTACTGACCAACCGCCATCGCGAGCAGGCTCACTCCCACAGGTTTTGTGTCAGGCATTAGTCAATTGGTGTCGCCGGGTTTTGGGGTGCGGGCCAGGCAATAAACGTCGACTCGCGCCGCGCCGGCATCCATTAATAGACGAGCCAATGCCTGGGCCGTGGCGCCGGTGGTCAGTACGTCGTCAACCAGCGCCAGGTGACGGCCCTTGATCAGGGCTCCGGGCATCAGCGCGAAAGCGTTACGCAGGTTCTTCCTGCGCGCATCGGCCTTCAGCTCCTGTTGCGCGCTGGTGTCCTGAATCCGCTTGAGCAGCTGTTCGTCACAGGTAATATCCAGGCTGGCGCTCAACCAGCGGGCCAGCATCGCGGCCTGGTTGAAGCCCCGTTGGCGCAGACGTTTAGCGGCGAGCGGAACGGGGACCAGCGCATCTGGCCGTTCCAACCCTTCATCGAAGCGATGTTGCAGGTATTGAGCAAGAAGTTCGGCGAGCAGGCGACCATACGGCCACTTCGCGTTGTGCTTGAATCGGGTGATCAGGCTGTCGACCGGAAAACCGTAGGTCCACGGGGCAATGACTTGCTCGAAGGGTGGCGGTTGCTGCAAGCACTGGCCGCACGTCAGGCCCGCCGCGGGTAATGGCAGGGCGCAGGTCTGGCAGTGATCGCCGAGCCAGGGCAGCTCGGTTTCGCAGGCCATGCAGATCGGCGTGGCTTCTTCGGCCGTCTCGTCGCAGAGCAAACAGGGCTGGTTGTTTTTTAACCAGATGTAAACCGGTCCTTCGTATCGTGGTTGACAGCGCATCGCTCTTCCTTAAATATGCCGAACATCCGTGTCGCGTCTGTGGGTATTCCGTCCCCCGACCGCTTGCCCAGCATAAAACAAAGGAAACGCCCATGAGCGCCAGCACCTCTGCAACCCTGCGTCATGACTGGTCTTTGGCCGAAGTCAAAGCACTCTTCGTTCAGCCATTCAATGACCTGCTGTTTCAGGCGCAGACCGTGCACCGCGCGCATTTCGACGCCAACCGCGTCCAGGTTTCCACGCTGCTCTCGATCAAGACCGGCGCCTGCCCGGAAGATTGCAAATATTGTCCGCAGTCCGGTCACTACAACACCGGCCTGGAAAAAGAAAAACTGATGGAAGTGCAGAAGGTCCTCGAAGAGGCCGCTCGCGCCAAGGCCATCGGATCGACGCGTTTCTGCATGGGCGCGGCGTGGAAACACCCGTCGGCCAAAGACATGCCGTATGTGCTGAAGATGGTCGAAGGCGTGAAGGCCATGGGCCTGGAAACCTGCATGACCCTCGGCCGTCTGGACCAGGAGCAGACCGAAGCGCTGGCCAAGGCCGGCCTCGATTACTACAACCACAACCTCGACACTTCGCCGGATTTCTACACCAGCATCATCACCACCCGCACCTACAGCGAGCGCCTGCAAACCCTGGCCTACGTGCGTGATTCGGGGATGAAGATCTGCTCCGGCGGCATCCTCGGCATGGGAGAGTCCCTCGATGACCGCGCCAACCTGCTGATCCAGCTGGCCAACCTGCCAGAGCATCCGGAATCGGTGCCGATCAACATGCTGGTGAAAGTTGCCGGTACGCCGCTGGAAAACGCCGAAGACATCGACCCGTTCGACTTCATCCGCATGCTCGCCGTGGCGCGCATCCTGATGCCGAAGTCCCACGTGCGCCTGTCCGCCGGCCGTGAAGCGATGAACGAGCAGATGCAGGCCCTGGCGTTCCTTGCCGGCGCGAACTCGATTTTCTACGGCGACAAATTGCTGACCACCGCCAACCCGCAGGCCGACAAGGACATGCAACTGTTCTCGCGCCTCGGCATCCTGCCGGAAGCGCGCGAAGAGCACGCCGACGAAGTGCATCAGGCCGCCATCGAGCAGGCGCTGGTGGAGCAGAAGAGCAGCGAGCAGTTCTACAACGCCGCCGTCTAACCAACGCGAAACCTTGTAGGAGCCGGCTTGCTGGCGATGGCATCCCCTCGGTCATCCAGACGGACCACGGTGATGCTATCGCCAGCAAGCCGGCTCCTACACTCTGACCTTCGAGGCCTGCATGTCTTTCGATCTCGCCGCACGCCTTGCTGCCCGTCGTGCCGAAAATCTCTATCGCCAACGCCCTTTGCTCGAAAGCCCTCAGGGCCCGGAAGTGGTGGTCGATGGCCAGCCGTTGCTGGCGTTCTGTAACAACGATTACCTGGGTCTGGCCAATCATCCGCAAGTGATCGAGGCCTGGCGCGCCGGGGCTTCTCGATGGGGCGTCGGCGGCGGCGCTTCGCATTTGGTCATCGGCCACAGCACGCCACATCACGAGCTGGAAGAAGCGCTGGCTGACTTGACCGGCCGCCCGCGGGCGTTGCTGTTCACCACCGGCTACATGGCCAACCTCGGGGCGGTCACCGCGCTGGTGGGGCAGGGCGATACGGTGCTCGAAGATCGCCTCAATCACGCCTCGTTGCTCGATGCCGGTTTGTTGTCCGGCGCGCGTTTCAATCGTTATCTGCACAACGATGCAGCGAGCCTGGCCAATCGTCTCGAGAAAGCCACCGGCAATACGCTGGTGGTCACCGACGGCGTGTTCAGCATGGACGGCGATATTGCCGACCTGCCAGCGCTGGCCCGAGAAGCCAAGGCCAAAGGTGCGTGGCTGATGGTCGATGACGCGCACGGTTTTGGTCCGCTGGGTGCCAATGGCGGCGGGATCGTCGAGCATTTCGGCCTGAGCCAGGAAGACGTGCCCGTGCTGGTCGGCACCCTCGGCAAGGCGTTCGGGACGGCGGGCGCGTTCGTCGCCGGCAGCGAAGAGCTGATCGAGAGTCTGATCCAGTTCGCCCGTCCCTACATTTACACCACCAGCCAACCGCCGGCCCTGGCCTGTGCGACGCTGAAAAGTCTGGAGTTGCTGCGCAGCGAACACTGGCGGCGTGAGCATCTGAAAACGCTGATCCGTCAGTTCCGCCACGGCGCCGAGCAGATCGGCCTGGAGTTGATGGACAGCTTCACGCCCATTCAACCGATCATGATCGGCGACGCCGGGCGCGCGGTGCGACTGTCGCAGATGCTGCGCGAACGCGGCTTGATGGTCACGGCGATCCGCCCGCCGACCGTACCCGCCGGCAGCGCCCGTCTGCGGGTAACCCTGACCGCTGCCCACAGCGAAGCGCAGGTGCAGCTATTGTTAAATGGACTGGCCGATTGTTTTCAACAACTGGGACCGGAGCCAAGCCATGCGTAATCGCCTGATTCTGCTGCCCGGCTGGGGTCTCGGGATTTCTCCGCTGGAACCCCTGGCGGCTGCGTTGCAGGGGCTGGACGAACACCTGCGCGTCGAGATCGAACCGTTGCCGGATCTGGAGTCCAGCGACCTTGAAGAATGGCTCGACGAACTCGACTCGGCCGTACCTCAGGATGCGTGGCTTGGCGGCTGGTCGCTCGGCGGCATGCTTGCCTCCGAGTTGGCGGCGCGACGCGGTGATCGTTGCTGCGGCTTGCTGACCCTGGCGAGCAATCCTTCTTTTGTTGCCCATGAACAGTGGCCGAGCGCGATGCCAGGCGAAACCTTTGATGCGTTTCTGGCAGGCTGCAATGCCGATCCGCGCATGACCTTGAAACGCTTTTCGCTGCTGTGCGCGCAAGGCGCCGAAGACCCTCGCGGGCTGTCGCGGCTGCTGCTCGGTGGTGCGCCAAACGCCTCTGCTGCGGTGTTGATGAGCGGCCTGGAGCTGCTTGCACAACTGGATACCCGTCAGGCGTTGCAGGCGTTTCGCGGCCCGCAGTTGCACCTGTTCGCCGGCCTCGACGGACTGGTTCCGGCCGAAGCGGCGGGGGATTTGCTGGCGTTGCTGCCGGACGTCGAAATCGGCCTGATTGAACAGGCCAGCCACGCGTTTCTTCTGGAAGACCCCCACGGTGTGGCGGGGGCGATCCAGGCCTTTTTGCATGAGTCCGGTGATGACTGATTTATCCCTTCCCAGCCTGCCCGGCGGCCTGCCGGACAAACGCCAGGTGGCGGCGTCCTTTTCCCGTGCGGCGGCCAGCTACGACAGCGTGGCCGAATTGCAGCGTGACGTCGGTAGCCAGTTGTTGAGCCGTTTGCCGGACGATTTCGTGCCCGGTCGCTGGCTGGATCTGGGCTGTGGCACCGGGCATTTCAGTCGTGTGCTGGGTGAGCGTTTTCCTGGCGGTCACGGCGTGGCGCTCGACATCGCCGAAGGCATGCTCAATCACGCGCGTCCATTGGGCGGGGCCATGCACTTCATCGCCGGGGATGCAGAGCGGTTGCCATTGCAGGATTCGACCTGTGATTTGATTTTCTCCAGCCTGGCGGTGCAATGGTGCGCGGATTTTGCGTCGGTGCTCAGTGAAGCCCATCGTGTGCTGAAACCCGGCGGAATGTTTGCGTTTGCTAGTCTGTGCGTGGGCACACTGTTTGAGCTGCGAGACAGTTGGCGTCAGGTGGATGGCATGGTGCACGTCAACCGCTTCCGCGAGTTCGGGGTTTATCAACACCTGTGTGCGGCCAGCGGTTTGAAGGTCGCGAGTCTGCAAACCCGTCCTCACGTGCTGCATTACCCGGATGTGCGCAGCCTGACTCATGAACTCAAGGCGCTGGGCGCGCACAACCTGAACCCCGGTCGGCCGGGTGGTTTGACCGGCAGGGCACGGATCCTCGGCCTGGTCGAGGCGTATGAGCAGTTTCGTCAGGCCCAAGGCCTGCCGGCGACTTATCAAGTGGTGTACGCCGTTTTGGAGAAACCCTTATGAGCGCAGCGTATTTCATCACCGGGACTGACACCGATGTCGGCAAGACCACCGTGGCTGCGGGTTTGCTGCATGCCGCGCGGTTGGCCGGCCTGAGTACGGCGGCGGGAAAACCGGTGGCGTCCGGTTGCGATGTGACGCCCAAGGGCTTGCGCAACGCCGATGCGTTGGCGCTGCTGGCGGAATGTTCAGTGCCGCTGACGTATGCACAAGTCAACCCGGTGGCCTTCGAACCGGCCATCGCTCCGCATCTGGCGGCGCGCGAGGCCGGCGTCGCGTTGACGGTGCAATCGTTGCTGATGCCAATGCAGCAGATTCTGGAGATGCAGGCAGATTTCACCCTGATCGAAGGCGCTGGTGGTTGGCGCGTGCCGCTGGCGGATCAGGACAACCTGTCGGACCTGGCCATGGCGCTGGATCTGCCGGTGATTCTGGTGGTCGGCGTACGGCTGGGCTGCATCAACCATGCGCTGCTGACTGCCGAGGCGATTGCCCGGGACGGTTTGCAACTGGCGGGTTGGGTGGCCAACATCATCGATGCCAAGACTGCGCGCCTTGAAGAAAACCTGGCCACGCTGGCCGAGCGGATCCCCGCGCCGTGCCTGGGGCGCGTGCCGAAACTCAAGTTGGTGACGGCCGAGGCGGTGGCGGAACACCTTCAGCTGGATTTGCTGGACTGAGGTTTCAAGCACTGGTTTTACCTATGACAAGGCACTGTGCCATTAGTGTTTTTGTCGGGCCTTTTGCAGGCGGGTCTGGTTCAATGGCCGCTGTTGATCCTTTGTAGGACGAGTTCTCCCATGGAAATCTCAGGAAGTACCGCTTTTTATGCTGGTCTGAGCACTATTCAGACGGGGCAGAACCGTGTCGATCAAGCCTCCGGCCAGATTGCCAACAATTCGGTCGAGCGTTCGGTGACCAGCCAGTCCTCCGATGCTCAGGTCAATCGCCTGCGCTCGGTTGATCGCAGTCAGCAGTCGGACCTCGCCAGCAACATGGTCGAGATGGCTCAGGGCAAGTTTCAGGTCGAGGCCGGTGTCAAAGTTGCCAAAGCTTCCGATGAAATGCTCGGTACGCTGATCGACACATTCGCTTGATCATCTGCTGAAACCGCTCTGCCAACGCCGCGACCCTTCGCGGCGTTTTTGTGTGTAAGTCCTTCTCTCCCAACTAAACTTTTCTGCAGGACGTGTTGCTCAGTCAACGGCGTTGCGTTGTTGCGTGTGCAGCTTTGCGCGGGGGGTGAAGACGAACGGAAAAAGATCGGCGCTTGACAAGATTTGGGCGTAAACGTATGTTTCAAACAACTGTTTGACCGTCACAACAAATCAACGCGGTCGTTCATTCCCGGTTACATCAGCAGAGGTTTATCGCTATGCCTGACTACAAGGCCCCCTTGCGTGATATTCGCTTCGTTCGTGACGAACTGCTCGGCTACGAAGCGCACTATCAGAGCCTTCCGGCTTGCTCGGACGCAACTCCGGACATGGTTGACGCCATTCTCGAAGAAGGCGCCAAGTTTTGTGAGCAGGTACTGGCTCCGCTGAACCGCGTGGGTGACACCGAAGGCTGCACCTGGAGCGAGTCCGGCGTTAAAACCCCGACCGGCTTCAAAGAAGCCTACAAGCAATTCGTTGAAGGCGGCTGGCCAAGCCTGGCCCACGACGTAGAGCACGGCGGCCAGGGCCTGCCGGAGTCTCTGGGGCTGGCAGTCAGCGAAATGGTTGGCGAAGCCAACTGGTCGTGGGGCATGTACCCGGGCCTGTCGCACGGCGCGATGAACACCATTTCCGAGCACGGCACGCCTGAGCAGCAACATGCTTACCTGACCAAACTGGTCTCCGGCGAATGGACTGGCACCATGTGCCTGACCGAACCGCACTGCGGCACGGACCTGGGCATGCTGCGCACCAAGGCCGAACCTCAGGCCGACGGTTCCTACAAAGTCTCCGGCACCAAGATCTTCATCTCGGCCGGTGAACACGACATGGCCGACAACATCGTCCACATCGTGCTGGCTCGCCTGCCGGATGCACCGGCTGGCACCAAAGGCATCTCGCTGTTCATCGTTCCGAAATTCATGCCGAACGAAGACGGTTCGATCGGTGCGCGCAACGCCGTGACCTGTGGTTCCCTGGAACACAAAATGGGCATCCACGGCAACGCCACCTGCGTGATGAACTTCGACGCGGCCACCGGTTTCCTGATCGGCCCGGCGAACAAAGGCCTGAACTGCATGTTCACCTTCATGAACACCGCACGTCTGGGTACCGCGCTGCAAGGCTTGGCCCACGCCGAAATCGGTTTCCAGGGCGGCCTGAAATACGCTCGCGATCGTCTGCAAATGCGCTCCCTGACTGGCCCGAAAGCGCCGGAAAAAGCCGCCGACCCGATCATCGTGCACCCTGACGTCCGTCGCATGCTGTTGACCATGAAAGCGTTCGCCGAAGGCAACCGCGCAATGGTTTACTTCACCGCCAAGCAAGTCGACATCGTCAAGTACGGCGTGGACGAAGAAGAGAAGAAGAAAGCCGACGCACTGCTGGCGTTCATGACGCCAATCGCCAAAGCCTTCATGACCGAAGTCGGTTTCGAATCCGCCAACCACGGCGTGCAAATCTACGGCGGCCACGGCTTCATCGCCGAGTGGGGCATGGAGCAGAACGTTCGCGACAGCCGCATTTCGATGCTGTACGAGGGCACCACCGGCATCCAGGCACTCGACCTGCTGGGCCGCAAAGTGTTGATGACTCAAGGCGAAGCCCTGAAAGGCTTCACCAAGATCGTCCACAAGTTCTGCCAGACCAACGAAGGCAACGAAGCCGTTCAGGAATTCGTCGCACCGCTGGCTGCAATCAACAAAGAATGGGGCGAGCTGACCATGAAGGTCGGTATGGCAGCCATGAAAGACCGCGAAGAAGTTGGCGCGGCCTCCGTGGACTACCTGATGTACTCCGGTTACGCCTGCCTGGCCTACTTCTGGGCTGACATGGCACGCCTGGCGGCCGAGAAACTGGCAGCCGGCACCACCGAAACGGCGTTCTACACCGCCAAGCTGCAGACTGCGCGCTTCTACTTCCAGCGCATCCTGCCGCGTACCCGCACTCACGTTGCAACCATGCTGTCGGGCGCCAACAACCTGATGGACATGAAAGAAGAAGACTTCGCACTGGGCTACTAAGCCTTAACGCAGCCTTCTGAAAAAACCGCTGCTCCTTCGGGAGTGGCGGTTTTTTTTCAACTCGACTTTGGTGAAAAAATCACGGTCGGGGGCAGTTCTCCCGTCTTTTGTTACGACCTTTGATGGGGGAACCGTGCATTGCTGGTTGGCCGGATAGTAGTCAGTAATGCGGCGTCAAAAAAACCTTAGCAAATCACTCAGAAAATCAGGGTCACTGCCGTTAAAGTAGTGGGCACAATGCCATCTATAGACATGACGGGTCGGAGCTTTACCCTTGCCGCGTTCTTCCGCTGTACGTTTCAGTCATTTCCTACCGTCACTTCTGCTTTTGCTTGCGGGGCTGGCGGCTGCGTACGTCAAGGACCTGAACGTCTTCTTCACTTCGCTGTTCAACGTGCTGCCTACGTTGGTGCTGTTGCTCGGCGGCGCTTATTGCGCGGTTTACCGACGTCAGCGTGAACTGTTTCTGATGGTCACGGTGTACATCGCCTACTACCTGCTCGACACCCAGACCGACTATTACCGCGACAACGGCAGAGTGCGTGAAGACGCCGCCGTGGTCTTTCACCTGTGCTGTCTGTTGCTGCCGCTGATGTTTGGCATATTCGCGGCGTGGCAGGAACGCACCCATCTGTTTCAGGACATGATCGCGCGTTTCGCGGTGTTGCTGGCCGTCGGCAGCGTGGCGTTAGGCCTGGAGCAAAGTTACCCACAAGCGCTGTTGATGTGGCTGTCGGAAATCCGCTGGCCAGCCTTGCATGGCGCGTGGATGAGCCTGATTCAGCTGTCCTACCCCGTGTTTATCGCCTCGTTCCTGCTGCTGAGCTGGCAATACTGGCGCAACCCCAGACCTTTGCACGCCGCCCAACTGGTGGGTTTGCTCGGGTTGTTCTGGGCGTTGCCGAAGACGTTCATCCTGCCGTTCACCCTGAACATCATGTGCAGCCAGGTGATGTTGATGATTGCCGCGGCGGTTGCCCATGAAGCCTATCAAATGGCCTTCCGCGATGAGCTCACCGGTTTGCCTGGCCGCCGCGCGTTGAACGAACGCATGCAGCGCCTGGGGCGCAATTACGTGCTGGCGATGAGCGACGTCGACCACTTCAAGAAATTCAACGACACCCACGGCCACGACGTCGGCGATCAGGTGCTGCGGCTGGTAGCCAGCAAACTGTCGAAAATCGGCGGCGGCGGCAGGGCGTATCGCTACGGTGGTGAGGAATTTGCGCTGGTGTTCGCGGGCAAGACGCTTGAAGAGTGCATGCCGCACCTGGAAGTCATCCGCGAATCCATCGCCACCTACAACATTCAACTGCGGAACCAGGACAACCGTCCTCAGGATGACCAGCAAGGTCGTCAGCGTCGTGCCGGATCAGGGGCTTCGAGCGTGTCGGTCACCGTCAGCATCGGCGTCGCCGAACGCGTGGAACAACGCAACCCGGAAAAAGTGCTCAAGTCTGCCGATGAGGCGCTCTACGCCGCGAAAGGCGCCGGGCGAAACTGCGTGGTGGCTTACGGTCAGAACCGTCGTGGTGCGGTGCGCGAGGCGGCTGCGGGTTGAGTGATGATGGCGCATTCAGCGTCTGGACTGTGATTGTGAGGCGTGGTCGGCGGCAGTAGGTTTGATCAATCTGCTGCCGGAGAAATGACCATGCCCGAGTACAAAGCTCCCCTGCGCGACATGCGCTTTCTGATCGACCACGTCTTCGACTTTCACAGCAACTACGCCGCACTGGGCGCCACGGATGCCAGCCCGGACATGGTCAATGCGATCCTCGAAGAAGGCGCGAAGTTCTGCGAGAACGTGCTCGCACCGCTCAATCGCAGCGGCGACGAAGAGGGTTGCCATTTCGACAATGGCGTGGTGACAACGCCTACAGGCTTCAAGCAAGCCTTCGCACAATACGTCGAAGGTGGCTGGCATGGTCTGGCGGCCGATCCCGCTTATGGCGGCCAGGGCTTGCCGAGTTCCCTGGGGCTGGTCATCAGCGAGATGGTCGGGTCCAGCAACACTTCCTGGGGCATGTACCCGGGTCTGACGCACGGCGCGATGTCGGCGATCCACGCCCATGGCACCGAAGAACAGAAAAACACCTACCTGAGCAAACTCACCGCGGGCCAATGGACCGGCACCATGTGCCTGACCGAAGCCCATTGCGGCACAGACCTGGGCATCATCAAGACCCGCGCCGTGCCAGCAGCCGATGGCAGTTACGCGATCTCCGGCAGCAAGATTTTCATCTCTGCCGGCGAGCACGACATGAGCGACAACATCATTCACCTGGTGCTGGCGAAACTGCCGGATGCGCCTGCGGGCACCAAGGGCATTTCGCTGTTCATCGTGCCTAAATTCCTACCCGATGCCGAAGGTGAGGCGGGTGCGCGCAACGGCGTTTCCTGCGGCTCGATCGAACACAAAATGGGTATCAAGGCCTCGGCCACCTGCGTGCTGAACTTCGACGAGGCCAAGGGCTTTTTGATCGGTGAGCCGAACAAGGGCCTGAACTGCATGTTCACCATGATGAACCATGCGCGTCTCGGCACCGGGATGCAGGGTTTGTGCCTGGGGGAAGCGAGTTTTCAGGGCGCGATCAAGTACGCCAATGATCGTTTGCAGATGCGTTCGCTGACCGGCCCCAAAGCACCGGAAAAAGCCGCCGACCCGATCATCGTTCATCCTGATGTGCGTCGAATGCTGCTGACCATGAAGGCCTTCAACGAAGGCAATCGCGCGCTGACCTACTTCACCGCGCAACTTCTGGATGCCGCGCACCTGAGCCCGGATGAAACCGCGCGGCAGGACGCCGAAGACCTGTTGGCGTTCCTGACGCCGATCTGCAAGGCCTTCATGACCGACACCGGGCTGGAAGTGACCAACCACGGCATGCAGGTGTTCGGCGGCCACGGCTTCATTCGTGAGTGGGGCATGGAACAGTTGGTTCGCGATTGCCGGATTGCACCGATCTACGAAGGCACCAACGGCATTCAGGCGCTGGATTTGCTCGGGCGAAAAGTGCTCGGCAGCCAGGGCAAACTGCTACGCGGCTTTACCAAAATCGTTCACAAGTTCTGCGCGGCGAACGCCGATCATCCGCAACTCGCCAGCTACATGGCGCAACTCAACGGGTTGAATCAGCAGTGGGGTGAGCTGACCACTCAGGTCGGCATGGCCGCGATGAAAAATCCGGACGAAGTGGGCGCCGCGTCGGTGGATTACCTGATGTACAGCGGTTACATCATCCTCGGTTACTTGTGGCTGCGCATGGCGCTGGTGGCTCAGGCGCAGCTGGATGCGGGCAGCGGCGATGCCGATTTCTGCCGGGGCAAACTGGCGACCAGCGAGTTTTACTTCAAGCGATTGCTGCCACGCACCGCCGCACATCGCGCGGCCATCGAGGCGGGTAGCGATTGCTTGATGAAGCTGCCGGCGGAGTTGTTTGCGCTGTAACGGTTACGTTTGAAAGCTTCGCGGGCAAGTCGGATCGCCGCATCGCTCGCTCCTACAGGTCATGCACCAAATCGAAATGGCGCAAACCCTGTAGGAGCGAGCGATGCGGCGATCCGACTTGCCCGCGAAGGCGTTCTAGCAGACACAAAAACGCAATGACCAAAAATTACAAAACGGTCACAGCCTGACCCTATGTGTCGCAAAAGTTGTTGGGTTACACTCGGACCCAACGAAAACACTCTTCCTACGAATCACCTGTAAAGATCCTGCGAGGTTTGCCATGGCTGACTACAAAGCGCCCCTGCGCGATATGCGCTTCGTCCTCAATGAAGTATTCGAGGTCGCCAAACTCTGGGCCGAGTTGCCTGCGCTGGCCGACATCGTTGACGCGGAAACCGTTGAAGCCATCCTTGAAGAAGCCGGCAAGGTCACCAGCAAAAGCATCGCGCCCCTGAGCCGCGCGGCGGACGAAGAAGGTTGCCATTGGGCGGACGGTGCCGTCACCACGCCGGCAGGTTTCCCACAGGCTTATCAGACTTACGCTGAAGGCGGTTGGGTCGGCGTCGGTGGCGATCCGACCTACGGCGGCATGGGCATGCCCAAGGCGGTTTCGGCCCAGGTCGAAGAAATGGTCAACTCCGCGAGCCTGTCGTTCGGCTTGTACCCGATGTTGACCGCCGGTGCTTGCCTGTCGATCAACGCCCACGCCAGCGACGAGCTGAAAGCCGCTTACCTGCCGAACATGTACGCCGGCGTCTGGGCCGGTTCCATGTGCCTGACCGAGCCGCACGCCGGTACAGACCTGGGCATCATCCGCACCAAGGCCGAGCCTCAGGCGGACGGTTCCTACAAAGTCAGCGGCACCAAGATTTTCATCACCGGCGGCGAACACGACCTGACCGAGAACATCATTCACCTGGTACTCGCCAAACTGCCGGATGCACCGGCGGGGCCGAAAGGCATTTCGCTGTTCCTGGTGCCGAAGTTCATGGTCAATGCCGATGGCAGCCTCGGTGCACGTAACCCGGCGACCTGCGGTTCGATCGAACACAAGATGGGCATTCAGGCCTCCGCGACTTGCGTGATGAACTTCGACGAAGCCGTGGGTTACCTGGTCGGTGAGCCGAACAAGGGCCTGGCGGCGATGTTCACCATGATGAACTACGAGCGTCTGGGCGTCGGTATCCAGGGCCTGGCCTCTGGCGAGCGCTCTTACCAGAACGCCGTTGAATACGCCCGCGACCGCCTGCAAAGCCGTTCGCCGACCGGCGCGCAGAACAAGGACAAAGTGGCCGACCCGATCATCGTCCACCCGGACGTGCGTCGTATGCTGCTGACCATGAAAGCCTCGAACGAAGGCGGCCGTGCCTTCTCGACTTACGTGGCGATGCAACTGGACACCGCCAAGTTCAGTGAAGACGCGACCACCCGCAAACGCGCGGAAGACCTGGTGGCGCTGCTGACCCCGGTAGCCAAGGCGTTCCTGACTGACCTCGGTCTGGAAACCACCGTTCACGGCCAGCAGGTTTTCGGCGGCCACGGTTACATCCGTGAGTGGGGCCAGGAACAACTGGTTCGCGATGTGCGCATCACTCAGATCTACGAAGGCACCAACGGCATCCAGGCGCTGGACCTTGTAGGACGCAAGATCGTTGGCAGCGGCGGGGCGTTCTACAACCTGTTCGCCGACGAGATTCGTCACTTCACCGCGACGGCCAGCGCTGAGCTGGACGAGTTCACCAAGCCGCTGAACGATGCCGTGACCACCCTCGACGAACTGACGGCGTGGTTGCTGGATCGGGCGAAAAACAACCCGAATGAAATCGGCGCGGCTTCGGTCGAATACCTGCAAACTTTCGGTTACGTGGCTTACGCATACATGTGGGCACTGATGGCCAAGGCCGCCTTAGGCAAAGAAGCGCAGGACGATTTCTACGCAAGCAAATTGGGCACGGCGCGGTTCTATTTCGCACGCCTGCTGCCGCGTATTCACTCGTTGAGTGCGTCGGTGAAGGCCGGTAGCGAGTCGCTGTTCCTGCTGGACGCGGCGCAGTTCTGACAATGTAACGTCATGTAAGCATTCTCTTACATGACGTGCTGCTTTTCTCCCATAGATGCAAATTGGATCCACGGCTAATCTACTTCACATGGACGTCGCGCAGGAAGCGCAAAGCAACAACACGGACACGTAGGATTCTGCCAGGACGGCGGAGTGAAATGGATGTCAGGGAAACAGTCTGCAAAGCCCCGCTTCGGCGGGGTTTTCTTTTGCCCGCAGAAAAGTAGTCAGCTCATCCCGTCCAGGGTTGTCGGGACTTCATTCGGGCCATTCATCACTTCTTCAAGCAAGGTCCGCAACAACGCCAATGACGCTTGTTGCCGTTGCACATCGCGACACACCAACCCGACTTTCAATGGCACCCGTGGCTCGGTCAGCGGCTTCCAGAGCAGTTCGTCATTGCCCAGCATCTTCTGCGAGCGGCCGGGCAGGACAGTCGCCAACCGGGTGTGCGGCAGGCTGTCGAGAATCCCCGCCATGTTGTTCAGTTCGGCCTGCACTTGCGGGCGTCGTCCCAGGCTGGCCAGTTGCGTCTGCCAGATTTGTCGCACCTGAAACTCTTCACCCAGCAGCAACATAGGCAACTCGGCGGCCTGACTCATGGAGACTTTCTTGAATTCACGCAGCGGATGATCCGCCGGGATGACCAGTGTCAGTTCATCTTCGTACAGCATCACGCCGTGTAGCCCCGGCTGACGGGGCGGCAGGTAACTGATGCCGATGTCCAGCGAACCGTTGAGCAGCCGTCGTTCGATTTCCAGTCCCGTCAGTTCATAGATCTGCACCACCAGGTGCGGCTGCGCCTTGCGCACGCGTTCGAGCATCTGCGGCACCAGGCTGGTGTGGACGGTTTGCAGCACGCCAATGGCCAGGGTGCGCAGCGCTTGTCCCTTGAAGTTGCCCAATGCTTCACGCGCCCGTTGCAGGCCGTCGAGCAAGGGCAGGGCGTGGTTGTACAACGTGTGCGCGGCCAGGGTCGGCAGCAAGCGTTTACTGCTGCGCTCGAACAGGCTCACATCGAGGTGTTGTTCGAGCTGGCGAATCTGTTGGGAGAGTGCCGGTTGGGAGATTGAAAGCCGCTCGGCGGCCCGGCCCACATGGCCCTCTTCGTAGACCGCGACGAAATAACGCAGTTGTTTAAAATCCATAAGTTTTACTTATTGAAAATGCTGGGAAATCGAAATGGCTCAAGGTCCTGCCTGAGCCTAGTCTAACCGCATTCACAGGGCTTACAGGGCCATAGAACGCGATGACAACCGTTTACGCCGAAGGTGTTTACATAGGTAAGGCAAAACACTTCACACGAGGTGTTTTCGGATGAATTTGTTCAATTTACGACGCAACGCTCCCAGCCTTGATGACCTGAGCGCGGACACTTTCCTGTCGTACAAAAGTGACAATCTTTCCAGTGAGTGCCTGATGCCCAGTGTCGAGCGGCCGAAACAGATTTTTGTGCGCGGTCAGGGCTCCTGGTTGTGGGACAGCGAAGACCGCGCCTATCTGGATTTTTCCCAGGGTGGCGGGGCCAATAGCCTCGGACATAGCCCTTCGATACTGGTCAACGCAATCACGGCGCAAGCTCAATCGCTGATCAACCCCGGTTTCGGCCTGCACAACCGCGGCATGCTCAACCTCGCCGAGCGGCTCTGCGTCAGCACTGGCAGTGACCAGGCGTACCTGCTCAACAGTGGCAGTGAAGCCTGTGAAGCGGCGATCAAACTGGCGCGCAAGTGGGGCCAGCAACATCGCGGCGGTGCGTCGCGGATCATCGTGGCCAACAACGGTTGCCATGGCCGTAGTCTCGGGACGATCCCGGCGTCGGACAGTTCCAGGCTGACCAACCGCTTCGACCCGCAACTTCCAGGCTTCAGCCACGTACCGTTCAATGATCTGGCCGCTCTGCACGCCGCCGTTGATGCCCGAACCGTGGCAATCATGCTTGAGCCGATCCAGAACGAAGCCGGGGTCATTCCCGCTACCGAGGATTACCTCAAGGGCGTCGAACGCCTGTGCCGTGAGCTTGGCATCCTGTTGATCTTCGACGAAGTGCAAACCGGTCTTGGTCGACTCGGCACCTTACTCGCAGAACAGTCCTACCGTGTGCGAGCCGATATCGTCGTCCTCGGCAAAGGCCTGGGCGGTGGTGTGCCCTTGGCGGCGCTGCTGGCGCGAGGCAAAGCCTGCTGCTTCGACGTCGGCGAGCTGACGGGCACTCACCATGGCAACGCGCTGATGACCGCTGCTGGCCTGGCTGTGCTCGATAGCGTGCAGGACAAGGGCTTTCTCGAGCATGTCAGGGAAACCGGCCAGCACTTGCGCGAAGGCCTGGCACGTCTGGCTCATCGTTATGGACACGGCGAACTGCGCGGTCAGGGATTGCTCTGGGGTCTGACCCTGTCCGACGATTCGGCTGACGCCGTAGTCAAAGCAGCGCTGTACGAAGGCTTGCTGCTCGACGCCCCGCAAGCCGATTGCCTGCGATTCACCCCAGCGCTCACGGTCAGTAAATCCAACATCGACGAAATGCTCCTGCGCCTGGCCCGCGCGTTTTCCCGCGTGCGCACCGCACAACTGCAATGCCGCAAAGGGATTGCCGTCTGATCAGAACCGTCCTACACGAATTCCCGAACCGTCTCGCGGTATAACGCATCGCCCCACGTTTGATTCTTTTGACGTGGGGCGTTTTTTTGTCTCTGCGTTTTGCCAGGCGCACTTCGTCGCTTGAACGGGAGCTAAATCGGTGGCTTTTTAGAAAAGCCGGCAGGGAGTGCCGGTGCCAGTGAAGGATTCCTGGTTTTGATTTCTATACCACTCAGTGGTATGTTTTTTGGAAGGGGTGCCAATGTCACCAAGGTTGTTCAAGACAAAGCGTTTTGCGATGCAGGCGGGTAAGGCCTGGATTGGTGATGATGAGCTTCGGGAGGCATTCACCGAAGTGCCCAAGGGCCAGGTGGAAAGTCTCGGCGGCGGGGTTTGGAAGAAGCGTTTGAATGCCAATCGCCACCGCTCGATTGTTGTGGCGAAGGGCGGTCGTTACTGGATCTATCAGTTCCTCTATGCCAAGCAGGATCAGAGCAATATCAGTCAGGCCGATTTGATCGGTTTTCGGAAAGTGGCGAAGGCCTACGAGGGGCTGACAGAGTTGCAAGTCCAGTACTTACTGGATACGAGGGAGTTTTTGGAGATATCTCATGAGTAAGAAATTCAAAAGTGAGGCGTTGGAATCAGTACACGAATCCGCCAGTGCCTTGTACGCCAT
Source organism: Pseudomonas sp. PDM03 (assembly GCF_014852385.1). Classification (NCBI taxonomy): domain Bacteria; kingdom Pseudomonadati; phylum Pseudomonadota; class Gammaproteobacteria; order Pseudomonadales; family Pseudomonadaceae; genus Pseudomonas; species Pseudomonas sp. PDM03. The sequence continues at coordinate 348,057 of NZ_JACVBM010000002.1, forward strand.
CGGCGCAATCAGCAAGGCAACCATGCGCGAGTTCGATGAATCCTGTCTCGCGAGGGTACCGGACGCGATTCCTGCAGAGCAGATCAAAGCGCTGCGCGAGCGCAACAACGTCAGCCAGCCGGTATTTGCGCGTTATCTGAACACCAGCGCGTCGACGGTCAAACAGTGGGAAGCAGGGGCCAAACACCCCAGTGGCATGGCGCTGAAGTTATTGAGCATCGTACAGAAACACGGTCTGGAGATACTGGCCTGAGGAACAGCACTGAACCCTGACGAACGGTGTTGGTCGATTAGCAGTAAGGCTCACGTGAGCCCACTTCAATTCAGGAGCTGCCCCATGGACTTCATTCGCATCATCATCGCCATTCTATTGCCGCCACTGGGCGTGTTTCTGCAAGTCGGTTTCGCTGGTGCGTTTTGGCTGAATATTCTGCTGACGTTGTGCGGATATATTCCGGGGATCGTGCATGCGGTGTACATCATCGCCAAGCGCTAAGGTTCGCAGCGCAAGATAGATCGCATTCGCTGGCAAGCCAGCTCCCACAGAGTTTGTGCCCGCTGCAGATCCTGTGGGAGCGTGGCTTGCTCGCGAAGGGAGCGACACGGTTTCAGCTTTCGAGCGCCATCACCCGTCGATAAAACAACCACTCCTGTTCCAGCGCATGGGCCTGATTACCGGCCTTGCGGAAGCCGTGACGTTCGTCCGCGTAATAATGCGCCTGTACCAGAATGCCGTTTTGCTGCAGCGCCTCGGCCATGTCGCGGGTCTGTTGCGGAACGACCACAGCGTCCAGTTCGCCCTGAAAGAAAATCACCGGCACGCTGATGTTGCTCGCATGCAGCAGGGGCGTGCGTGCGGCGTAGCGCTCGGCGTCCAGCTCAGGATCGCCAATCAGCCAATCCAGGTAATCGCCTTCGAACTTGTGGGTTGCGCGGCCCAGGGCAACGGGATCGCTGACGCCGTAAAGGCTGGCACCGGCGCGAAAGACCTTCTTGAACGCCAATGCACACAGCGTGGTGTAGCCGCCGGCACTGCCACCGCGAATAAACGCCTGGTCGCCATCGATCAATCCGCGCTCGGCGAGATGGGCGACTACCGCGCAGGCATCTTCCACATCCACTTCACCCCAACTCAAATGCAGCGCCTGGCGATAGGCGCGGCCGTAGCCGCTGCTGCCACGGTAGTTGAGGTCGGCCACGGCGAAGCCGCGTTGTGCCCAGTACTGGATGCGTGGATCAAGCATCGGGTAGCACGCTGATGTCGGGCCGCCGTGGATGAACACTACCAGCGGCGGTTTCGCTTCGCCGGTCATCGCCGGGTAGAAAAAACCGTGAGCCTCGCCCGAACCGCTCGGGTAGCGCAGGGTTTGCGCGATGCTGATCTGATCGGCGGGCAGCGGCGCGACTCCACCGGCCAATACCCTGACGGCTCGGGTCTTGCGGTCGATGGCGATCACGGCTGATGAACTGACCGGCGAAGCGGCGATGCAGTAGATGAATTGTTCATCCAGTGCCAGATGTCGGAATCGACTGTAGTCCCCGGTGAAATCTTCTGTAGTGTCACCGCCAATGCCCAGTCGGCCGAATCCGCCTTCGGTCCAACTGGCCAGATAGCTGTTTTCACCCAAGGGCAGCCAAGTGCAACCACCCAACTGCCAGGGCGCTGGTCCATGATCAGCCGCAGCGCTGGGCAAAGGGCGCAACGCATCGGAAGACTCCGCCCACGGCTGCCAGTAACCGCCGCGATCCGTCAGGCAAAATAGCCGGCCACCGTCATCGAATCGCGGTTGTTGCAACGACTCCTGAATATCTTCACCCGCCAGGCAACGCGCTTGAGCATAACGTCCATCGCTCTGGCGCTCGGCAACCATCAGGCGCGTCGCGGTCCATGGTTGGTCCGGGCGGCTCCACTCGATCCAGGCCAACCGTCGAGCATCGGGGCTCAGTGTCGGCGAGGCATAAAAGTCAGCACCCTCGGCCAACAGATGCCGCGTGCTGTCCGCCAGATCGATGGCCACCAGTCGATGCCGGTCCCGATGCTCTTCAACGGCCAACACTTGCCCATTGGCAAATTGCAGATCGCCGTAGCGGCATTCACCGGACGTCAGCGCTTCGGGCGTTTCGCCTTTGAGCGATTGGCGATACAGCTGCTGATCCGCCTCGTTGACGAAAACCAACCCGTCATCTGTCAGACAGAACGCTCCGCCGCCATATTCGTACACCCGACTGCGCACGCTGAAACCCATTGGCGTCAGGCAATGTGCCTGGCCATCACGCCAATGCCAGATTCGACAAGCGGCGTCCTCGGGACGGTACTCGTTCCAGAACAGGCCATGCTGGCCAACCTGCAGTTCGGCAAAGTCGACACCGGCAGCGACCGCTTTGGCGGCGCTGAAGGGTTCAGCTTTTTGCGATGAGTCGTGAGTTTCGTTCATTGCGAAAGGCCAGTTGTTCGATGGTCTGGGTCGCGTGCTCGGCTTCTTCGCGGGCCTTGAGAATCACGCCGTGATGTTCCGACTTGCTGCACACCGGGTCGGCGTTGCTGGCGTCACCGGTGAGCATGAAGGCCTGGCAGCGGCAGCCACCGAAGTCCTTTTCTTTCTCGTCGCACGAGCGGCAGGGCTCGGGCATCCAGTCGTAACCGCGAAAGCGGTTGAAGCCAAACGAGTCGTACCAGATGTGCTGCATGCTGTGGTCGCGCACGTTAGGAAACTGCACCGGCATCTGTCGGGCGCCGTGACACGGCAGCGCGGTTCCGTCCGGGGTTACTGTCAGAAAAATACTGCCCCAACCGTTCATGCAGGCTTTCGGGCGTTCTTCGTAATAGTCCGGCGTGACGAAAATCAGCTTGCACGGATGCCCTTCGGCTTCGAGTTTTGCGCGGTATTCGTTGGTGATGCGTTCGGCCCGGACCAGTTGTTCCTTGGTCGGCAGCAGACCGACCCGATTGAGCTGAGCCCAACCGTAGAACTGGCACGTGGCGAGTTCGACGAAGTCCGCCTCAAGGGCGATGCACAGCTCGATGATCCGGTCGATCTTGTCGATGTTGTGCCGATGGGTGACGAAATTCAGCACCATCGGATAACCGTGTGCTTTCACTGCGCGAGCCATTTCCAGCTTTTGCGCGAAGGCTTTTTTCGAGCCGGCCAGCAAGTTGTTCACCTGCTCGTCGCTGGCCTGGAAGCTGATCTGGATATGGTCCAGGCCGGCCTTCTTGAAGTCGCTGATTTTCTGCTCGGTGAGGCCGATGCCGGAGGTGATCAGGTTGGTGTAGAAACCCAACTTGCGCGCCTCGGCAATCAGTTCGGCGAGGTCCTGGCGCACCAGCGGTTCACCGCCGGAAAAGCCCAGCTGCGCCGCGCCCATTTCCCGTGCTTCGCGGAACACCTTGATCCACTGTTCGGTGCTCAACTCTTTGCCTTGCTCGGCGAAATCCAGCGGATTGGAGCAGTACGGGCATTGCAGCGGGCAGCGGTAGGTCAGCTCGGCCAGCAGCCACAGCGGCAGGCCGATTTCCGGTTTGGGCGGTAACTTGTCCGACACGGAATCAGGCAAGTTCGATCCAGTGCTGAGCACGGGCGACCTCCATGAATTGCTCGATGTCATCACCGAGCTCTGGCACGCCAGGGAACTGCGCGTCCAGTTCGGCGATGATCGCTGCGACGTCACGTTCGCCGTCGATCAAACCGCCGATCAGCGCGGCGCTTTCATTCAGTTTGATCATGCCTTCCGGGTACAGCAGCACATGGCCTTTCTGCGCCGGTTCGTACTGGAACCGGTAGCCTGGACGCCAGGTTGGGGTCTTGCTGCGATCAAAACTCATAAGCTGATTCCTTTGTGCCAGACCCGTTGCTCGGTCACGCTGTGATACGGCGGGCGTTTCAGTTCGTAGGCCATGCTCATGGCATCGAGCATGCTCCAAAGAATGTCCAGTTTGAACTGGAGAATTTCCAGCATGCGCTCCTGGCCTTCCCGCGTCGTGTAGTGCTGCAAGGTGATCGCCAGACCGTGTTCGACATCGCGGCGCGCCTGGCCCAGGCGGGTGCGGAAATATTCGTAACCGGCCGGGTCGATCCATGGGTAATGCTGCGGCCAGCTGTCGAGGCGCGACTGGTGGATCTGCGGCGCGAACAGCTCGGTCAAAGAGCTGCTGGCGGCTTCCTGCCAACTGGCCCGGCGGGCGAAGTTGACGTAGGCGTCCACGGCGAAACGCACGCCGGGCAACACCAGCTCCTGCGAGCGCAGTTGGTCCGGGTCGAGGCCGACGGCCTGTCCCAGACGCAGCCACGCTTCGATGCCGCCGTCTTCGCCGGGGGCGCCGTCATGGTCGAGCAGGCGTTGAATCCACTCGCGACGGATTTCCCGGTCCGGGCAATTGGCCAGAATCGCGGCGTCCTTCAGGGGGATGTTCACCTGATAGTAGAAGCGGTTGGCGACCCAGCCCTGGATCTGCTCGCGGGTCGCCCGGCCTTCGTACATCGCCACGTGATAGGGGTGATGGATGTGGTAATAGGCGCCCTTGGCGCGCAGGGCGGCTTCGAATTCGGCGGGGGACAGTGGGGTGTCAGTCATTTCGGTCTCCGGGGAACAACCGGTGGATTCTGTTGTGTCTGTTCGGGCCTCATCGCGAGCAGGCTCGCTCCCACAGGGATTTGGTGTGACCGCAGATCCAATGTGGGAGCCAGCCTGCTGGCGATAGACCGCGCAGCGGTCTCGGTGTCCTACAACACAATGCTCATGCCGTCATACGCCACTTCAACATCCCGCCGAGCCAGCTCGGCGCGCTCCGGCGAATCCTCATCGAGGATCGGGTTGGTGTTGTTGATGTGGATAAGCACCTTGCGCTGCTTGGGCAACTGTTCCAGCACTTCCAGCATACCGCCGGGGCCGTTCTGCGCCAGATGGCCCATTTCCCGGCCGGTGCGGGTGCCGACACCACGGCGCTGCATTTCGTCGTCGTCCCACATCGTGCCGTCCACCAGCAGGCAGTCGCTGCCGGCCATGATCTCCAGCAGCGGCGCGTCGACTTTGCCCAGGCCCGGCGCGTAGAACAGCTTGCCGCCGGTGTTCAGGTCTTCAATGATCAACCCGATGTTGTCGCCCGGATGCGGGTCGAAACGGTGCGGCGAGTACGGTGGCGCGGCGCTGCGCAGCGGCAGCGGAGTGAAACGCAGACTCGGGCAGGCCGGGATGGTGAAGCTGCAGTCGAGTTCGATGCGGTTCCAGTTCAGCCCGCCGTTCCAATGGGTCAGCATGGTGAACAGCGGGAAACCGGTGCTCAGGTCTTCATGGACCATGTCGGTGCACCAGACGTTGTGCGGGCAACCCTCGCGCAGGCTGAGCAAGCCAGTGGTGTGGTCGATCTGGCTGTCCATCAGGATGATCGCGCTGATACCGGTATCGCGCAGGGCGCGGCCCGGTTGCATCGGGGCAAAATTCTGGAGCTGGGCGCGGATGTCCGGCGAGGCGTTGCACAGCACCCAGTTCACGCCGTCATCGGAAATCGCGAGGGACGACTGGGTCCGCGCCTTGGCATTCAGGCTCCCGTCGCGAAAACCTGCGCAGTTCACGCAGTTGCAGTTCCACTGGGGGAAACCGCCGCCGGCGGCGGAACCTAGAATCTGGACAAACATGGGTGCTCCATCATTTCAACGCTGAAAATAAAAACGCCTCGGCAAACCGAGGCGCTGAACGGCAGGACAAGCTTAGCGGCTTGCGAAGTACATGGTGACTTCAAAGCCGATACGCAGGTCGGTGTAAGCAGGTTTGGACCAGGACATGGGAGCGCTCCTTCAGGTGATGGGACGGTTGAGATCTATACATATAGTCCACCTCCAGCCGGAGATGTTCAGATAGTTAGGTGGCTATGTTACTCAAAATTACAGAGTGATTGGCCTGCATTCTCGGAAAAAGCTAATTGCACCAGCGGTAATGATCATTTTGCCACTTGCCAAGGCGCCTCTGGCTGCGAACCGCTGGCCAGACAGCGCCAGCCGCCCTCGGCGTTGATCAGGCGTTGTGCGGCGGTGCGCAGGGCAGAACGATCGATGTCCAGAATGGATTGGGGAAGCTGTGCCAGATAATCCGACGAGTGGCCGGCCAGCTTGCCCTGCCAGAGCAGTTCGGCGGCCTGGGCGACGGGCAATGCAGGGATCTGGAATTGATCGGCCAAGGCCTGACGCTGGGCAACGAAGGTCGCCTCGTCGATGCCGTCGATCATTGTGGGCAAGTCGTTCAGAAAGTCTTCCATGTGTTGCAGCAGGTTTAGAGGGGCGACGCTCGGTGATTGCACGCCGAACAGAACACCCGTCTGCCCATGGACCTGACGCAGCGCACTGAACACCGCATAACCCAGTTGCAACTCAACGCGCAGACGCTGGTAGAACGGCGTCTGATAAATGTGCGCGAGCAAACGCCACGCAGCTTCGTCAGAGATTTCCTGTGTGGCCGTCGGACAGAACAGCAACAGCGCGTGTTCGCTGGAACCGGTGTCGAGGGCGGTCCACAGACGCTGCCCGTTGATCGAGGACAGCGGCGACGGTTGAGTGTCCGCAATGCCGGGCACGCGACTCAGGGCGAACCCCATCGCTGCTTGAGTCTGTGCCGACAACCCGATTGCCAGGCCTTCCCAGCGCGCCGTCGACCACAGCTGCTGCAAGTCATCAGCGACTGAGCTTTGCTCAAGGCAATGATCAGGCAGCGCTTTCAGCAGTTGTTTAATCGGTATCAACGCGGCGCTTTTCGGTTCTTCCTGTGGGAAACCGGCGTCAGGGTTTGTCAGCTCTTTCAGCGCATGTTCGAGGACGGTCGGCATCGACTCTTGCAGCCCCGTCATTTTCAGCAACCATTCATTTCCAGAAGCGCTGAAAGAAAAGTCGACGCCCGCCTGACGGGCATCCTCGCGCAGCGGTTGCAGATGGTTATCCAGACCCTGTTGATGGCGGGGTTGAGGTTTGGACTCCAGTCGCCAGCGCAGATAAATCGCGCCTTCAGCGGTGTTGTCCGGCAGGGCCTGGCTGAATTGCATCGGCGAGTTTTCGCGACGGCTGCGCGAGCGGTCCTGCGCAAATGTCCGCAGGCCACGGTGTTTACTGGTCTGGCCGCGAATCAGGCCGGCATTTGAGGGTGGCGCCTCGGCGCGCAAGAACGGATTCGGTGTCGGCAGTTGCCATTCACCACTGAAGTTATCCACAGCGCCGATTTTCTTCAGGATGTCCTTGAGCGCAGCAACGCTCTGCTCGGATAACCCGGTTTCAAGCTGTTCGCTGTCGAGTCGGGCCAGTTGCAGCGCACTGCTGACTTGTTGCTGGCGCTGAAGCACGGCAGCGTACTCGTCACGCAGAAGGGCCCAATCTTGCTGAGCTGCAAAAAAGCCCAGCCAATCCAGGAGCTTCTCGCTCAGGACGCTCGCCGAGGCGGTCGTTGTGAATTCAACGTGCAGCACGGCTTGTCCGGCAAATTTATACAGTGGCTTGGCATTCAGATGCTCAGCCAAACCGCATTCGCGCAATACAGTCAGTAGCCCGCCGGGTTTCGCGGCGTTCAGCCAATGGCACAGAAACGCCAATGCTTCGGTCGACGCATTGGGCAGTGCTTCGAAGGTAAACAGCAGATCCAGCCGACGCTCGCCAGCCTGTTGATAACTTGCGACTGAAGATTCCATCAGCGGCACAGGAGCCTGTTGCGGGAGGTTTTCTCCCATGGAAATCACTTCGCCGAATTTCAGCGCCATTTGCTTCAACTCTTCGATACTTTGCGGGCCGGCCAGGCTCAGCGTCATCTGTCCGGTCTGATAAAACTGCTGATGGAAATCCTGCAGCGCTTGCTGAAACTCCGGTTGCTGCACGGGCAGGCTGTCGCGGTTGCCGGCATGAAAGCCGCGCAACGGATGAGTCGGCGAAAGCCCATCGAACAACGCCAGTTGCTGCTGTGCCGTAGGATCCTGCGACCAGGCGACAAACTCCGCGTGCAGCACTTCCCGTTCCCGCAACTGATCGTCCAGATTCATACGCGGATGAGCGAGCATGTCTGACAGACGCTGCAATCCTCCGTTGAAAACTTGAGGTGGCAATTCGAAAAAGAATTCGGTGGTGCGCTCACTGGTCCGTGCATTCACCTGGCCACCATGACCTTGTACGTAGGCCATCAGCCCTTGTTCCGCAGGAAAACGCTCGGTACCGAGAAACAGCAGGTGCTCAAGAAAATGCGCCAGGCCTGGCCATGCCAATGGCACGTCATGACTGCCCGCAGTGACCCGCAACGCGGCCGCACAACGCTTCAGATTCGGGGCATGACGCAGCGTCACCCGCAGGCCGTTGGCCAGGGTTTCAGTGTGAGGGCGAGGGGGATTCAGCGCAGGCATGAGCACTTCCAGAACAGGGAAGCGCTAATGCTAGCGGATTACTGGGTGTCAGCGCTTGTTCAGCTCGCCGTAAAGCTCGGGGCGGCGATCGAGGAAGTAACGATTGGCCGCGCGGGAATCGATCATCAACTGGCGATCCAGCTCACCGACAATCAGCGCTTCATCGAGGCCCGCCTGAGCGATGCGGCTGCCATCCGGCGCGGCGATGCTGCTCTGGCCGCAGTAGTGGATGTCGCCTTCGTTGCCGCAGTAATTGGCATACGCCACGTAACACTGGTTTTCGAAGGCGCGGGCGCGGACTGTGACGTCGGCGATGAAGTCGTAAGGAATCATGTTCGCCGTCGGCACCAGAATCAGCTCGGCGCCGGCCAGGGCCAAACGCCGCGCGTTCTCCGGGAACTCCATGTCGTAGCAAATCAGGAAACCGAGCTTCCAGCCGTTGAGCTCCACCAGCGGAAAATCATCCTGGCCGGCGCTGAACATCGAGTGATCGAGGTCGCCGAACAGGTGAGTCTTGCGGTAGTTGCAAAGGCGTTCGCCATTGGCGTCGATCAGTTGCACGGCGTTGTAGATCTGCCCATCTTCGGTACGCTCGGGATAGCCATACAAAATGGCGATCCCTGCGGTCTTGGCAATGCGCGCGATCTGCTGCGCCGACTCTCCGTTGTGCACCTCCGCCAGGACCCTGACGGCATCGACGCCGATGTTGTAACCGGTCAGGAACATCTCCGGCAGCACCAGCAAATCGGCGCCTTTGGCCTCCAGCGCCAGTTGATGCAGGCGTTGCAAATTGCCGGCGACGTCCAGAGGCAGTGGTGGACATTGGTAAAGGGCTACGCGCATTTCGAACTCCTTTTACTCGGGCAGGGCGATCGGACCGATCTCGTTGAACACATCTCCTGGACCCGGGTTCTCGGCGTGAGTTTCACCGCCGAAGTGTTTCATGATGCCCCACACCGCATTGAGCGAGGTTTGCACCGCGCCTTCGACCCACGCCGGCGTCCACGAAACGTCGTCGCCAGCGATGAAAATCCCGCGCTGTTCGGCTGGCATATCAGCCTGCATGAAGTGCGCATACATGCGCTGGTTGTAACGGTAGTGACCGGGCAATGCGCCTTTGAAGGCGCCAAGGAAATGCGGGTCGGCTTCCCACGACACGGTGATCGGATCGCCGATGATTCGCGCCGCGATGTCGACTTTCGGGTAGATCTTTTTCAGCGCGTTCAACGCCAGTTCGACGCGTTTTTCCACCGGGTGTGGAAGCATTTTCAACGCATCGCTCATCCACGAGTACGACAGGCAAATCACGCCCGGCTTGTCGTCGCCGTTATCGAACAGATAGGTGCCGCGGGTCAGGCGATCGGTGAGGGTCATGCTCATCAGGTCGCGGCCGGTTTCCGGATCCTTGTCCTTCCAGAACGGGCGGTCGACCATCACGAAGGTTTTGGAAGATTGCATGTAGCGGGTGCGGTCGAGGGCCATCCACATCTTTTGCGAGAACAGGGTTTCGTCGCACTCGATCTGGGTGGTCAGCAACCAGCTCTGGCAGGTGGTCAGCACCGCCGCGTACTCGCGGGTATCGCCATTGTTATCGGTGACCGCAAAACGACCGTCCGCGGCGTGAGCGATTTTTTTAACCCCGGAGCGTGGTGCGCCCCTGTGCAGCGACTTGAGGCTGGTGCCTTCGGGCCAGTGCACGCAACGTTCCGGCGCATGGCGCCAGATGCCTTGCGGCACTTGTTCGACGCCGCCGACGACCAGATGTTGGTGATCGTCGCAGTTAGTCATCACTACGCGGAAGATTTCCAGCATCGAGTTCGGGAAGTCCGAGTCCCAGCCGCCAGTGCCGAAACCAACCTGGCCGAATACTTCGCGGTGATGGAACGACAGCTTGGCGAAGGCTTCGGAGGTGGCGACAAAGTCGTAGAAGGTGCGGTCGTCCCACAGCGGAACCAGGGTGTTCCACAACTCTTTGAGGCGCGGCACGTCACGGTCGCGGATTGCTTGCTGGATATCGGAGAACTGCGAACCGGCTTCCAGTGCGTCCGCCCACGCGTCAGCCACTTCCTGGAACAGTGCCGGAAGATCCGCCAGTTTCTGTGCGTAATGGGTTTTGCCTTCCAGGTCGATGACGGTGCTGCCAGAGGCCGGGGTCAGCGGATTGGGAAAGGGTTTGGTCTCGAGGCCGAGCTTGTCGACGTAGTGGTAAAACGCGGTGGACGACACCGGGAAGCGCATGCCGCCCAGTTCGGCGACGATGCCATCGGTCCCGTTGAACGCCTGCGAGCGCAGGCGGCCGCCCAATTTCGAGGCTTCATAGACGACGGGCTTGAGGCCCAGTTTCATCAGTTCGTAGGCCGCGACCAAACCGGCGATACCGGCGCCCACAATCGCTACTTCGGCGCCGTGGTGGTGCGCAGGAATGCTGCCGAGGCCGGCCGGGTGTTCGATCCAGTCGTCGAAGGCGAAAGGAAAGTCCGGGCCAAAAATGGTGACTGGTTTTTTACCGTCTGCAGGATGGCGATTGTTCTTGTTCATGGCTGACCTTGCTGGCGACCGGACGCGGGGTGCGCGTCTGAGTATAGGAAAAGATGGCAGCCATTCTAGAGAGCGTAGAACACGTTAATAAGACGCAATGTGTCGTCGTTTTGCTAATTAATTGTGCAAAATGACGAGCTATTGCTACACACCGTCCAGTGTGGGAGCGAGCCTGCTCGCGATGACGGAGTGTCAGTCGACATTGATAGTGATGCGTAAATCGATTCGCGAGCAGGCCGGTCTCGCTCCCACCTTGCTCGGCGTTAAACCGGCTGGCCGCGATCTATCTTGCTGCTGAGAATGATCGACGTGGTCGTCTTCTCCACCCCGTCCACACTGCCGATCTGATCCAGCAACTGATCCAGTTGCTCCGGCGAATCAGCGCGCAGCCACGCCACATAATCAAATTCGCCACTCACTGCACACAACTGCTGAACCTGAGCCATCGCGCTCAATCGCCGCAACACCTCCTTGCCCGAGCGCGGTTGCACCGTGATCCCGACGTACGCCTGCAATCCGCCGTCCACCACACGCTGGCCCAGGCGCACGCCGTAACCGGTGATGACCCTGGCCTTTTCCAGTCGCGACAGCCGCGACGTCACGGTGGTGCGGGCGATGCCCAATTGCCGGGCGAGCATGGCCACGCTTTCGCGGGCATTGATTTGCAGGGCCGCGATCAATTGGCGGTCGATTTCGTCAAGAACGGGCGGGCGAGTGTCAGGCAATGGTCGTCTCCAGCAACACAAATCAATGGGTCAGCATGTTACAGCACCGCTCGCATACCGGATGTTTGATCTAGCCTCAGTACCGTTCATGCCATTTTTGCCTGCGACAATTTGCCATAAGTAACTAGGTAGTACATTATTCCGCGCTTGTCACAAATGGGAAAAATTACCGACATGAATAATTCTGGGGCTGCCGGCGGCGGCAAATGGTTGCTGTCGGGGCTGGGTGTCCTGATTGCGTTGATCGGACTCGGCCTGGCCGGTGGCGGCGGTTATCTGGTCTCGCTAGGCGGCAGCTGGTATTTCCTGCTGATGGGCCTGGCGATGCTGGTGTCCGGGCTGATGATCGCCCGTCGCAAGCCACAAGGTGCGTGGCTGTATGGTGTGGCGCTGATTCTTACCGCGATCTGGGCCGTATGGGACACCGGGTTCGAATACTGGCCATTGGTCTCGCGCGTGCTGACCTTCGCCGTGATCGGCGTGGTCGTTGCGCTGATCTATCCGACGCTGGTGCGTGCTTCAGGCGCGACTGCCGGCCGTGGCGCTTATGGCCTCGCCGGTATTCTGGGCGTCGGCGTTGTCGCAACGATGGCCTACATGTTCGTGCCGACCCATGTGGTCAAGGCCAGCATTGAACCGGCTGTTACGCCGGTCGCTCCGGGTACCGAACAGAAAGACTGGGCCCATTGGGGCAACACCACCGCTGGCAACCGCTTTGCCGCGCTGGACCAGATCAACAAAGGCAACATCGACAAGTTGCAGGTGGCGTGGACGTTCCGCACCGGCGATATCCCGCAAAGCACCGGCGCTGGCGCTGAAGACCAGAACACCCCGCTGCAAATCGGCGACACGGTCTACACCTGCACCGCTTACGGCAAAGTCTTCGCGCTGGATGTCGACACCGGCGCCCAACGCTGGAAGTTCGACCCGCAAGGTACTGCGCCAAACTGGCAGCGTTGCCGTGGCCTGGGTTATTCCGAGACGCCAGTGTCTTCGGATAACCAGCCGACTGCCTGTACGAAACGTCTGTTTCTGCCGACCGGCGATGCCCGTCTGATTGCGATCAATGCCGAGACCGGCAAGCCGTGTGAAGAGTTTGGCAACAAAGGCACGGTCGATCTGACCACCGACATGGGTGAAGTGAAGCCCGGTTACTACCAGCAAACCTCGACCCCGCTGGTCGCAGGTGACGTGGTGATCGTCGGTGGCCGTGTGGCCGACAACTACTCCACCGGCGAGCCGCCAGGCGTGGTCCGCGCTTACGATGTACGCAGCGGTGAACTGGTGTGGGCGTGGGATCCGGGCAATCCGAACACCACCAAACGTCCACCGGCTGGTGAGACCTATACGCGCGGCACACCAAACGTCTGGTCGGCCATGTCCTACGACGCCAGACTCGGTCTGGTCTACTTGCCCACCGGCAACGCCACGCCAGACTTCTTCGGCGGCCAACGCACGGCATTCGATGACAAGTGGAGTTCGTCCATCGTCGCCATCGACGTGAAGACCGGTCAGGTGCGCTGGCACTTCCAGACCACCCATCACGACCTGTGGGACTTCGACCTGCCGGCCCAACCGTTGTTGTACGACGTGCCGGACAACAAGGGTGGCCTGCAGCCAGCCTTGGCGCAAGTCACCAAACAAGGCGAGATCTTCCTGCTCAACCGCGAAACCGGCGTGCCGATCGCGCGCGTCGAAGAGCGCCCGGTTCCGCAAGGTAGTGTGCCCGGCGAACGCTATTCGCCCACCCAGCCGTTCTCGGTGGACATGCCGTCCATCGGCAACAAGACCCTGACCGAAGCCGACATGTGGGGCGCCACGCCGTTTGACCAGTTGATGTGCCGCATCCAGTTCAAAGGCATGCGCCACGAAGGCGTCTACACCCCGCCGGGCATGGACCGCGCGCTGCAATTCCCGGGCTCGTTGGGCGGCATGAACTGGGGCAGCGTCTCGGTAGATCCAAACACGAACTACATGTTCGTCAACGACATGCGCCTGGGCCTCGCCAACTACATGATCCCGCGCAACAAGATCGCCGCCGGGGCTAGCGGTATCGAAATGGGCGTCGTGCCACAGGAAGGCACACCGTTCGGGGCGATGCGCGAACGCTTCCTCTCGGCGGTGGGCATTCCGTGCCAGAAGCCGCCGTTCGGCACGATGTCCGCCATCGACCTCAAGACCCACAAACTGATGTGGCAAGTGCCGGTCGGCACCGTGCAAGACACCGGTCCGCTGGGCATCCGCATGCATTTGCAGATTCCGATTGGCATGCCGACCCTCGGTGCTTCCCTGGCTACCCAGTCCGGCCTGCTGTTCTTCGCTGGTACCCAGGATTTCTACCTGCGGGCGTTCGATACGGGTAACGGGAATGAGATCTGGAAGTCGCGTTTGCCGGTGGGTAGCCAGTCGGGTCCGATGACTTACGTTTCGCCGAAAACCGGTAAGCAGTACATCCTGCTGACGGTGGGCGGTGCACGTCAGTCAACGGATCGTGGGGATTACGTGATTGCGTATGCCTTGCCTGAGTAAAGGCTGAATCGCACGTACGAAAAAGCCGCGCAATTGCGCGGCTTTTTCTTTTTTGAAATTACTCAGTTATCTGCCAGAACGGGTCTTGGTGCCACTCCTGTGGAAATCCCATTGCTCGCTGATTCAGACTGGGAAATTCCAGCATCAGTTCTAGTAAACGGCGATCCCAATGGGTGTGTGGGCTCACTTGGTGCATCAAGTGTTTTAGGATGCACAAAACCGAAAAAATTCGCGGATGCTGTCCCTGCTGAAGTAATGCCTGTGGCCATTGAAAACTGGTTTTCTTAGGCAGTTCAGGTCGTATCCCCAGCTCCCGATTCCACAGCCGCGCGTGATGGGCGCAAATGTTGCGAATGGTGGTCAGGGTATGCAGCCACGATTGCAGCAGAGGTGCAGGTAATGCAAGGTACTTGGCGATAACTTTCTTGTCTGCGTCGCGGGCAAGTCCCTTGTAAAGGTGAGACAGATCTCCCAGGGGCAGCTCTTCCAGCATGGCCCATCCGGGCATCAGTGACGGCTGGTCGTACGTTACCGGATAGTGCCGGGCATAGCTTTCTTTCGCACGTTGCCGCTTAAGATGATCTTTACGCCTGGTATCGGTTTGCAGGCGGTCTATCCGTTGGCAGTCTTTTTCGTAATCGCGTTTGGCGCTGTTTTGCTTGGTGCGTATGGTCTCCATCAATCGAGCGTGGTCATAGGTGTGCTGAAACAGCCGGACTTCCATGTACCAATGCCCGCCGTGAGTGGGGCCCATGTGGTTGCTGATCAATGAACGAACGGCAACTTCGACACGCTCGATGGCATCCATTGCAAGTAGGCGCAGCCTGCGGTCGAACTCATAGAGCGTGGTCAGTTCACGAAATTCGGAACCCTTGCGGAAAGGGTGATCTTGATCGTCTGCATGCTGAAACGTACGCATGTAAGGTGTGAGGCGGAAGAAGCTGACAGCTTGCAGGAAGTACTGTGCTCGAGCCTCATCCTGGATTTGCAGGCCACGCTGCTTGAGCAGTTCGATTTGGGCAGTGATGTCGATCACCGGTTTACCAAAGACTCTCATGCCCTAAAAACTCCGGGCAAAAAAAACCCGCTCAATTTGTGCTTGGCTGCTGACGCAACTATAGGCATGGCGGGTGTGTTGCGGCGAAGACTAGGTAGAACCGCTTCGCATTGCAAGTTTTTTGCTGAAAGGTCGATAAGCGGAT
The DNA here is from genome assembly GCF_014852385.1 of Pseudomonas sp. PDM03. Classification (NCBI taxonomy): domain Bacteria; kingdom Pseudomonadati; phylum Pseudomonadota; class Gammaproteobacteria; order Pseudomonadales; family Pseudomonadaceae; genus Pseudomonas; species Pseudomonas sp. PDM03. Next base: position 363,413 of record NZ_JACVBM010000002.1, read on the forward strand.
AGGCCAGGTTTTGCATGAGGAATCTCGCTGTTTTTGTTGACGAGGAACCTTGTCTTTTTCAGGTTTTGAGTCTGATTGTACTGGCTGTAAACACTGACCCGAGCTCGATAAGCCGCGTAACAGGGCCTATAAGAATAGAGCTTCAACAACTTGGGAATCTTCCTACTTCGCTCGACAGAATGGACACTAACAGTCAGTCGAATTCGAAGAGTGCGGGGCAATGGAAATGACAACGAAGATGTCTCCCGCTATACGGGATCACGCATTACAGATCGCCCATCACGAAATGGGCCACTACGTCGTGGCCCGCGCATTGGGGTTTGCAACCGGCGGCGTGACTCTGTCCGTGACCATGGATTTGCGCCATCAAGGGGGCGCTGCCATTACCCTGGCGCGCCCGATTTCATCGATGGAAGCAATGAAAGCGCACGTGGAAGCCCGAATAATGGTCCTGATGGCTGGCGCCATCGGGCAGACATTGTCTTCGACACATCGGTCCGGGAATCGCGTCGACAAGACGAAAGCCGTCACCATCCTGAAAGGTGCGCTGGGGGCGGAACAGGATTATGCAAAAGTAAAAGAGCTTCAGCATTTACTGCGCAACATCACCTGTCCCGATACGGACCCTGCGTCATCTGACCGTATTGCGGCTGAGCTTCAAGCGATGACTGATCGCATGTGGGGCCGGACTCAAGCAATCGTCGAGGATCTGGCGGACACGATTACCGAACTGGGGCGCGTGTTGGTCGACGCCATGGTCATCGTGGAGCAGTGGGGCAGGGCAGCGGATACGTATGAGGTGGTGTTTACGCGTGAAATGCTTGAGCGGTTGCGGCCAGTGCAGGCCATTCCAGCGTTGGGTGTTTGGGCGTAAGACAACGCACCACCGATCATCCTGTGAAAGCCCCGAATTCTCGGGGCTCATTCCACGGTCAATTGGCCGCTATTTTTCGGACTTCGTATTGGCGCGATCAGGTCCGCGCTCCAGCACCTTCATCACATCATCGACCACGGCCTTGCTCATCGACGTCAGGTAATGCGCTGCCCAGGCGTGGCGGTCGGTGTCTTTGGCGTAGGCGGCGTCCATGGTCAGCTCCTTGGCGAGGTACAACAGATTTGAGGCCTGAGCTAGAGCATCGGCGAGGGGAACGCCACTACTGACATGGAACAGCGGTTGGTTTGAGCAGTAGATGAAGGGGGTGAGGCCGATGGTTTTCAGTTCTGAGGGGTGGAGCGGATTTGTTTGGGGCATGGTTTTACTCCAGGGTTCCAGGAGCTGCCATTTTTCGTTACCACACGAAAAGGTGGCAGCTGTACGCAGGGTGGTAAACCGGGAACCAAGGAAACCGGCACGCCCGAGGGCGTCCCACGCACAGCCGCCATATCAAGAATTCAGGCCTGAAAACTACCTTCGTTCGTAATGCGTGCATTAGTGCGCTGGTTTCGCCGGGTTACCACACCCGATCACTGCATTTGCAGCGACGTCCGGAGACTATCCCGTCGAAGAACAGCGCAACAAGGCATCAAAGTGCCCACAAAACACGATTCGGAGTTTGCCTACAAGGTCTGCGGACGTCATCCGATATTGCGCCACCTGAAGTAAACAAAACCAAACGCCAGAAGCCGAACACCCACATCCCGCTCGAAACCGCCCTTAACAATTGCATTGGCAACCAAGGTGGCCGCACGGCCGCTAATGCCTAAAGTTATTCCCTTGAGATCATATTCCTTGGGTGGCATATTGGTATGGGTTGGGAAATTGAATACACCGATGAATTTGAAGGCTGGTGGGAGAGGTTGGACGCGAAAGAGCAGTCCTCGGTGTCAGCCAGCGTCGATCTGCTTGGGTTACTCGGCCCGGGCCTGCGTTTCCCACATAGCAGCGACATTAAAGGTTCACGACTGGGCAACCTCCGAGAGTTGCGGGTCCAGCATGCCGGTCGTCCCATTCGCGTGCTTTATGCGTTTGATCCACGCCGATGCGCACTACTTTTAATCGGAGGGGATAAAACCGGGCAAAACCGTTGGTATGACGAGCATGTCCCGCTGGCTGAAAAACTGTATGACGACCATTTGGAAACATTGCGTAAAGAGGGCCGCAACGATGGCTAAAAAATTTGCTGAACTTCAAGCTCGTATGACGCCAGAGTCTCGCGCAAACGCAGAGCGGTTGTTCCAGCAGCACCTGAAGGAAATGCCCCTGCACGAGCTGCGTAAGGCCCAGGAGTTGAGCCAGGAAACACTGGCCAAGATGCTGCATGTCAATCAGGCGGCAATTTCCAGGATGGAACGACGTACAGACATGTACATCAGCACGCTGCGCAACTACATCCGCGCAATGGGGGGCGAGCTGGAAATCATCGCGACCTTTCCTGAGGGCCAGGTAAAGATCGAAAATTTTGCGAACTGAGCGATCCGAAAAATAGTGCTACAAAAACCAGTCACTCAGACACGAAAAAGCCGCGCATTAAGCGCGGCTTTTTTGTTTGGTGGGCCCACACGGACTTGAACCGTGGACCAAAGGATTATGAGCCCGAGTTAGAGTGGCCTACTCATTAGGGAAGCCCAGATAAATCAACAGTTTTGGATTTTTATGTGCATATATGCAGTAATGAAATCTTCCTGAATTGGACGGGCTTTGGACGGGTATGGATCATCGACCCCACCGACGATTCACCTTCTGATCATGGGGCGTTGTTGTCGTGTCATCATGTTGATCAGTTTTTCTGTAGCTTTGTCGAGAGGTTTTTCTTCGCCAAGCGATAACAGCAGCACAGGTTGCTGACTGCGTCCCCGATTGACCATTAGGCGACCTAGAAACGTGGCAGCCCTAAGGTTGTCCTTAAATTCCCGTCTCAGGCAGCGTCTTAACCCCGACGCCAAAAGGTCAGCCAACTGAATACCAAAATCGACTTTTGAGTCAACGAATTGGATGTCTTCTCTGATCAATTTCTTTATGTCCAATACATCACGCAAATCGAGGTCAAGGTTGTAGTGATCGTTGAGATAGGAAGGTTTCTCCGTCTCTGAAAAGTCATACCTTGCCATGTGGCTGTAATCGAAGCCTTCGACTCTTGGCAATGGGTCAGTTATAGACATGCTTTGTAGATACGGTGGGCTGAGGTTTTCAAACACATCTTCGAACTCAGTTTTTCTTACCGGATCTTTTTGATCCACCCGCCATACGAACGATCCAAGAGTCTCCGGGTTGCGTTGGGCGTAGTAATTCATCGCTTGCGAAACCACGTAATGCATCAGCTTGATTTGACAGATGAACTGGATGTAGAGCTGGTCCGAGAGTCTGAGCACCTGATTGGAGATGTTCAGGACATCGTCTCGTAGGGTTTGGTGAACCAGTTTATCTATGTGCTCTACAAGCCCCTGAGCGCTCATTCCCTTGTGAGTACCTACAGTTTCGGGTGTGTTGAGATGGGCATCCGTTGCCAGTGCATATAGCGTGCAATTCAACTGAGCCAGCCGGTTTAAAAGGCGAAAGTAGCTCATTTCATCGCCCACCTTTCCAAGCTTCAACTCGTCGGTTGGGGAAACCCCGTTTTCGACCTTGAATTGTTGAAGTGCGCTTTCGGCCGCGTCCATCGCATCTTCCAAAATAACGACTGCGGCCAAGGCGCTCCAGGCGTTGTGCTTAGGTGTGAAGGTAAACGTTCCTGATTCATCGATAAAAATACGCATGTTTTCCCCATCCCTGCGGCCAGGCTGACCGAAAAATTACTTGCTTAGGAACTGCGGGTGCCTCCCACCTTCCACTGGGGAGGTATTGTGAAACTGCACTTTTCCCGGAGAGTCGCGGCCAGCTTGCCTTCGAAGCCAATCGCATAAAATTCAGATGCCCAAAAACGTCAGCGAAAACGATGTGAGCAAAAGCAAAAAACTCACAAAAATGTATGTTTTTTTTCGTTTGGCCCCCGTAATCATGGGGCTTCATGTCTTAGCCTTCTGTCTTACTCTTGAAGAGAGTAGAGCACGACCGCTTCACTTTTTTGCAATGTTTTACATTCAGTGCAATCAGCCGTTCGGCCTGTAACCCCCCGGCTAGCTTGACCTGTGACTATGACTTTCCTTTCTGCCTTGTTTGCACAAAAAAACTAGACGAGGCCCGTCGGCGGGAGGGGGATAAGTGCTTTTTCAGGTGTTTTTTTCTTGGCGAGGTGTTTTTCTACAATGAGCTTGCCATTGATGGATCTGACCCTCTGACCGGCTGGTTATAGAGGATCTCTCAGACCTTCCATATACGAAGTGTTCTTAAGGAGGACAAATGTCACGACAGCCAGCGCTGCCAAAAATTGAGATTACGAAGGTCGGTAAGTTGTTCAGGGTCGACTGGGATTATCAGGAGGCGCCCGAAAGTGCTGCCTTGCACCGTGAGAGCGATTATCTGTGGGCTTACCTAAAGGGGGTTTTGGATGCTTTGGATATCAGCGAGAAACAGAGGGTTTGCTCGGCGGGAAGGGTAGGGTCCATCAAATCGCTAAACGAGAGTGTGGCCAACAAGCTTGCCGATGTCCTGCGAAAAACTCTTAATCCAATGGTCGAAGCTGAGTACAAGCGCCTTGCTGCTCAGGAGCGTCTTCCGCTGCACCTGCGGAACTCCGCCCGGTTGGAGGAGCTTTAGGACTCAGCGGTTAGCAGTCTCTCAGGGTTTGCCTTGGTCTTGAATGTGGCTCGGGCAGGCTTCGATATATGAATGCCCCCAATCCTTTACCACATCGGCTGGACGCAACGCTGGCAGGATAGCGGTTAGAAATTTGTCTTAAGCGGGATTGAGTACATCCACGGATGCGCCTATGCACAATTCCGGTGGTGCAGGCTGGAATAGTGGCAGATCTAATGTAACTATAAGACAAACAAACAAAGGATCGACGTTGCTCCTGGTGCCGTTGAAACTGCAAGGGAATGGGTAAGTATGACGTTCGAAGAATTTTTACATATATGCGATACGACACATCCAGAAGCTCTCGATGCAGCAGAGTCAGCAGATCATAATTACAGTAAAGCCTATCAGTTGATAAGAAATAAGATGAAGGGTGATACACTAATTTTTTTTAAGAACTTTGATCTCCTTCAAAAACAGCTTGCAATCTGGAGCATTAAAAACAAGAGGGACCATAGTCACTATCTTAGGATATTGAATTGCTTGTCCGAATCAGTTAGAGGTTACACTCCAGAAGATGGGGTGGCGAGTGAGGAAACGAACTGGAAAGAAGCCATTTTCCTAGCAGTTCAATACAGGCATGTATTTCATTGGTTCGACCTTCAAGCATCGGCAGACTTCAATGATCAAATATATGAATTCGCCCTCGCTTATGCAAATCTAGAAAAATATGGGGTTCGATTCACGGAAAAAGAACATGAGCTATTTATAAGTGAAGAAAGCTATGAGTTGATAAACGCAAAAATATATGAACATTGTAAGCTCATAGGAGGCAAAAACCTTTTAAAAACATTATTTAACTATCTGTCGCCAGAGTACAAATCAGGCCCCGGCAGGTTCGTAGGGCTACGGAGAATCTCAGTAAACCATCAAGCAACCAAGGCTGATGTCCCATATGGCTATTTATTAGCGATCGGTGCAAGGCATATTGGAGATAGGGGGAGCAAGGAGCACAATGATGAGTTCCTCAGCTTGCTAATGCTATGTAGGGATTTGACTACGATCTTTGAAATACAGATATATTCTCAATGGGAGACACTATTTCTTCCAGCACATAGATTTATCCGTTTTTTGCAAGAGTCAGTTTGGTATGACAATCTGATAAGTTTTTCGCAAATTAAGAGTCAGCACGCAAAATTGATTTTAACTCGGCTCTCCAAATCATTTGTGGAGAATAATTTCAAGTCCAATGAGCTTAAGCTGAAAGACATTTGCCGTGTGGCCAATTCATTAATGGATTTAGCGAAGGATAAAGTTGCATCGTCGACAAACATTAGAGTCATTGCTAAACACTCAAAAATTCCGGAGTATTTAGTGGATAGGATAATGAGAGAATACCTTTCATTTCAACCTGGCGAGGTGAATACTACTCTTGAGTTTCCGCCCGTTAGTGATGATATCGACTATTATTTCAAACCTGCTATCGCGATAAATGGCGAGTACTACCTATATCCAAGAAGCATTTGTGCACTCGGTGCGCTCAACTCTGTGCTAAACGTTATCTCAGCCCCAAACAATCAACGATCTCAACAAAACGACATACTTTTAGGTTACGAGGTTGAGGACTTCTTAAGAGAAGAGTTTTACAAGAAAGAAATTAAAATCGCTTACGGCGCCAAAAAAGATAAAAAAGGTGTGGATGAATTCGAATGTGATCTGATAGTCGAGACAGATAAAACAGTTTTTATATTTGAGATAAAGAAAAAAGGACTGACAAGAAAAGCAATGTCAGGTGATGAGGTCTCATTGCTTGCCGATCTTGCGGATAGCTTGATGTTCTCTCATAAGCAAGCAATGAATATAGAGCGCCATCTAAAAGACAATGCGTCAATTGAGTTAATACACAAAAATAAAAAAATGATAGTGGTTTTGGGTGATCGAAAAATCAAAAGAATTTCCGTCAGTCTGAACGATTTCGGCGCTTTGCAGGACAAAGTCAGCTTGCAAAAAATACTTCTCCATGCCACAGATACAACATTAAACCACCCGGATAAAAAAATAGATAAGGAGCTAAAAAAGTGGCGTGAGTACACTGCCGAAATTCGGCGGCTTGCTATCATTAATGGAGAGTATGATGAAAGCGGCCACCCTTTTCATGACTCCTTTTTTATGAGTATCCCTCAAATTATGACTATTCTAAATTACTCTGAAAATTGTGATGAGTTCGAGTCGGACATGTTGTTTCTAAACTCCATGACGCTCGGGACAAGGAACTTTTACAGAGAGTATTTTCACGGACAAAAAATACGTAATGGAGCTAAAGCACTGCAAAAAGCTAGGATGTCTCCGTAATACTTCTTAGTTTTGCTCCCAATATGAGAACGTCTTTTGAGCTTTCTACAAAGTATGCTTTATCAGTTGGACTAGGTAACGGTCCTGGTACATGGGTATGAATGGCCAACTGAGTGTTCATCCGATGGACCAAATCAATCAGATCGCATAGGACCTGCAGCGCATTTACTTCTTCAGACCCTAACCAGGTTCTGGGCGCTTGCAGGCGCTGACTAATTCCAGCCGCGCTTTCGCGCAGGCCCTGAATCCTTTCCTGCATATCGCCACCCACCGTGGCGTTGTGCTTCTGCCCCACCACCAGGTTCAAATCGCGACCGGTGGCTTGGTGCAGATCGTCCACAGCCGCCAGGCTCGCGGATCCCCCCGACAGCAGTTTCATGGCGCCCAGCGCCTCGATCTTTTTGATGCCCCCCACTGACTCGGTCGAATGGTCGTCCACCGTCCTGGTGTGATTCTGGAAGCTCTCGGTGTTGTCCAGGGCTTCGACTTCGCGCTCGCTCGCCTTGTCCTGGATCTTGCCGTCAGTCTGGCGCAGCCAGTTGCCATCGGCGTCGACGCGCTGCTGGCAGGCTTCGCTGTGCTGCCACACATGGTCGCCCTTCGGCACCCGGGGCAGGCTCAGGCCGTGCGGCAATATTTGCGTGATAAAGAGTTTGTTCGGCAGGCCGTAGGCAAAGCTGACCACCACGGTGGTGCCTTCCTCGGGGAAGCCGAACATGCCGGCTTCTTGTCCGCCCATCGGTGCCGGCAACGGCAAACCGGCAAGGATCGGCAGAGCCGGATCCGGCTCGCCATCGGGCAGCAGCACTTCGACGTCGACGCCAAAGCGTGGCCGGAAGTCGTCACACAGACCAGGTGCTGCAGGTGCATCAGGAACGGCCACCACACGGCCAAAGCGTGGCAGGTGGTAACCGCCACTCAGTTCAGGGAATTGCCGGTCTACTGCGCGGCGGATTGCGTCTTCCATCGGATGGCCATCTGGTTGCCGGCGAGCGTCACGGACGTGATCCGATCGCCTTGATTGATCGATGCTCCTGGTCGCAACCCGGGAAGGGCCGCAACCATCGCGCTTTGATTGCTTTGGTAGCCGTCGAACAGCTCGGCCGGCAGCTGCAGCGGTTCGCGGGTGCCGAAAAAGCTATCTGCCCAACTGCCGACGAACACCTCGCCGTCGCCCTGCTGCTGCTAGATAAAGTCGGGGATGTTGGCCACCGGTGCCAGGTGGGGCGAAGCGGAGAAGCTTCAGCTGCGCCAAGTGCGTCATAAGCTGATTCATTACAGCCGCACGAAGTCCAGCAAGAACCGGTCGGTGCCTATCTCCCAGCGCCTGGAAGATCGACTCAAAGCCGCGCTGCCCTTCACGCCTTGTTACAACACTTTCCGCCGTGCTGTTGAAACCATTGGCTTCGAGCTGCCTGAGGGGCAAATGACGCACGTCCTGCGACATACCTTCGCCAGTCATTACATGATGAATGGTGGGGACATCCTGACGCTTCAGCGGGTGTTGGGGCACGCGACGTTGGCCATGACTCAGAAGTACGTGCACTTCAGTCCTGGGCATATGGCTGAGGTGGTTTCATTGAATCCGTTGGCGAGCATTTTCGAGAAGATAATGGACGGTGAAGAGCCCGAAGAATCAGCCGTCTAAAAGTGAATTGGACGGATTTTGGACGAAACCCATTTTGTGAAATGGATCACTCCAAAATTTTCGAGGGCTAGAAACGGCGAAAGCCGCGCGGTGCGCGGCTTTCAATTTGGTGGGCCCACACGGACTTGAACCGTGGACCAAAGGATTATGAGTCCTCTGCTCTAACCAACTGAGCTATAGGCCCTCAGTAGGCCGCGGATTATAGCGACGGTTTCTCGGCTGTGCTATCCGAAAAATCCGATACGGCTATACGAAGAAACGTCGCGGCGAATTCGTCCGCCCGCAACGGCAAGCTGACGATGTAGCCCTGAATCTGTTCGCAGCCTTCTTCGGCGAGAAATAGTTGCTGCGCCAGAGTCTCGACACCTTCGGCTATCACGGTGAATTGCATGCTGCGACCCAGCGCGATGATGGCGCGGACGATTGCCGCATCGTGGGGATCATCCGGCAGGCCGCGGACGAAAGACTGGTCGATCTTGAGAATATCCAGCGGCAGGCGTTTGAGGTAGCTCAGGGAGGAATAGCCGGTGCCGAAGTCGTCGATGGCCAGTTGCACACCCAGGTGTTTGAGTTGATGCAGCACCGCCAGCGCTTCCTCGGCCTGGCTCATGATGAAGTTCTCGGTAATTTCCAGTTGCAATAACCCGGGCTGAAGGCCGTTGTCCTTGAGCAGTTGTTCGATCCGGCCGAGCAGGTTGGGTTGACGCAGTTGTGCGCCTGCGAGGTTGACCGACAGCGGGCCGAGGCATTCATAGGTCTGATTCCATTCGTACATCTGCCGACATGCGGTCTCGAGCACCCAGTCGCCGATTTGCAGAATCATCCCGTTCTCTTCGGCCAGCGGAATGAAGTGCTCTGGCGGTACGGCGCCGAAGGTCGGGTGATGCCAGCGGATCAGCGCTTCGGCACCGACAAGGCGATGGTCCTCCAGGCTGATTTTGGGCTGGTAACACAGGGACAGCTCATTGCGCTCGATGGCACGGCGCAGTTCGTGTTCCAGTGCGACGCGCTCGCTGGCCTGGGCGGTCAGGTCGCGGGTATAGCTTTCGACCCGGTTGCGACCCTTGGCCTTGGAGCGATACATCGCCGCGTCGGCGTTTTTGACCAGCGTGGCGACGTCACAGCCGTCTTTGGGATACAGGCTGGTGCCGATGCTGGCGCTGATGAAGAACTCATGCTCGCCGGCCTGGAATGGCGCGCTGAAGCAGTTGAGCAACTTGGTTGCGATATTGTCGGCGTCGGTGGATTGCTGCAGGCCTGGCAGCAGGATGATGAACTCGTCGCCTCCCAGTCGCGCCACGGTGTCGATATCGCGCAACTGCTCCTTCAGACGCACGGCGATGCCCTTGAGCAGCAGGTCGCCGACCGGGTGGCCGAGGCTGTCATTGATGTGTTTGAAACGGTCCAGATCGAGGAACAACACCGCGCCCTGGCCGCCGTTTTCCTGCTGGTTGTTGAGCGCGGTCAGCAGCCGGCTTTCGAACAGTGTGCGGTTGGGCAGGCCGGTGAGCGGGTCGTGGTGCGCCTGATAATCGAGTTTGGCTTGCGCGTGTTTCAGGCTGGAAATGTCCGCGAACACGGCAACAAAGTGGGTGATGAACTTGTCGCGGTTGCGCACGGCGCTGATGGTCAGCCAGCTCGGGTACAACTCGCCGTTTTTGCGCCGGTTGGAAATCTCGCCCTGCCAATGGCCTTCGGCGGTCAGTTGATGCCACATGGCCGCGTAGAAAGCGCTGTCATGCAGGCCCGAGGCTAGCAGGCGCGGGGTGTGGCCCAGTGCTTCGCTTTCGCTGTAGCCGGTAATTTCGGTAAACGCGCGATTGACCGCGCTGATGTGTTGCTGCGTATCGGTGATCAAAACCCCCTCGGCGGTGCTCTCGAACACCGTCGCGGCTTGTTGCAGTTTTTCCTGCATCAGGTGTCGCTCGGTGATGTCCCGGGCGATGGTCAGCATGCAGTCTTCATCGCCGATCGGCAGCGGCCGGCTGGACACCTCGCAGAGGCGGATCTGCCCGTCGCTGCGGCGGATATGGCAACTGAAGTCGCGGACGAAACCGTCCCGGTGTAGCAGGTCGAGCATCTGTTTGCGTTCGTTGAGGTTGACCCAGATCCCCAGCTCAAGCGCCGAACGATCCACCGACATTGCACTGTTGAAGCCGGTAATGCGGCTGAAGCCTTCGTTGACCTCCAGCAGCAAGCCATCGCTTTGCCGGGACAACAGCAAACCGTCGGGGGACGCGTGGAAGGCTTTGGCGAATTTTTCTTCGGACGTTTGCAGCTGTTGCTGGGTTTCCTTGAGCTTACTGATATCGCGCACAACCACCACCAGCGCCGGGGTCGTGTCGAGGTCGAAAGGTTCGGCGGAGATCAGGCCGGTAAACACTTGGCCATTGCTGCGGCGAAAGGGCATCTCCAGGTTGCGGATGCTGCCGGCCTGCAAGCGTTGCAACAGGCCTGGCCCAACGCCGGGTATGCCCCAGATGTTCAGGTCGGTGGCGGTCTGACCGATGACGTCCTCGGCTTTGAGACCAATCTGCTCCTCGAACGCTTCGTTGACCTCCAGCAGGCAGCCATCCGACAGTCGCGCAATGACCAAAATGTCCGGGCATTGCTGGAACACCGAGGCAAACTTCTGCTCCGACAGGCGCAACGCCTCTTCGGTGCGCTTGGTTTCGCTGATGTCGATCATCAGCCCGCGCATCACCGGCTCATGACCGTGCTCGATCAGGCTGACGATGTCGCGCACCCACAGGCAACGGCCGTCGGCGGTGATGACCCGGTAATCGAGGCTGTGATCGCGCCCGGCCAGGACTTCGTGATCGCAGAAGGTCTGGGCGCGAGTCAGGTCGGCGGGGTGGATGATGTTGCGCCAGAACCCCGGAATCAGCCAGTGGGACAGGGGATAACCGAGTAACTCTTCGGCGTGGGGCGACACATAGCTATAGGTGAAATCGGTGATCCGCGCTTCCCAGGCGATGGCGGAAAGGCTCTCCACCAGCCCGCGATAATGGTATTCGCTGCTGCGCAGTTCCTGCTCCAGGTCGACGCGGCGGGAGATTTCCGAACTCAGTCGGCGATTGATCCGGATGACCACCGCCAGCACGGTGATCAGCAACAGCAACCCCGGCAGGCCGTAAATGATCAGGTCGGACCAGAAGGTTCGATGATCGAGGACGTTACCGACCCAATGTTCCTGGATAGCGCTGATTTCTGCCGGTGTCATGTCCGCCAGGACTTTGTCGAGGATGCCGACCAGAATCTTCTTGTCCTGAGGCACGCCCATGGCCAGTTGATAGCGATAGGGCGTCTCGCCGCTGACATAGAGCCCATCGAGCTTGAGTTGGCGCAAGCTCCAGACGCTGGATGCGAGATCGCCGACCACCGCGTCCACTTCATCGGTCGCCAGTGCCTGCAAGGCCGAACTGACGTTGGGCATGCCCACCAGATTCAGGTCGGGGTGGTGAGTGCGCAGCAGTTCATGAGGCGCGTAGTTTTCCACCACGGCGATTTTCAGACCGTACAACTCTTCAAGCTTGTGCGGTTGAGCGCCTCCGACGTGGGCAAGGATGACGATCGGAAAGTCGAGGTAGGGGCGCGTAAACGCCAGGTATTTCTGACGCTCCGGGGTCGACATGATGCCCGGCAACAGGTCCAGTTTCGCTTGTTTGGCCTGCTCAAGCACAGCCGTCCAGCTCACAGGCTCGATGGGCGTGAGCTTGATGGCCAGGCGTTGGCGAATCAGATCGATGTAATCCGCCGCAAGGCCCTGATAGCGGCCCTGATCGTCACGAAACTCAAAGGGTGGCCATGACGCATCGACACCCAAGCGTAAGTCAGGGTGGGCCGTCAACCAGCTACGTTCTTCGTCGGTCAGAGTCAGCGCGCCAGCCGTTGCGGTCCAGGTCATCAGCGACAGCAAAAAAAGCACGGTCGGCAGTCTGGGCATAACGGTCTCGTTATGGCTCGGGGGAATGTTTCGAGTGTAGACGGGCAATTCGGCGGGAGGGAAGTGCGGGGGATTTAATCTGCATAAAGCAAAACCCCCGGCCTGGGCCGGGGGTTTTGTGATCACTCGTCGAGGAAGGAGCGCAGATGCTCGCTTCTCGTCGGGTGGCGCAGCTTGCGCAGCGCCTTGGCTTCGATCTGACGAATCCGTTCACGGGTCACGTCGAACTGCTTACCAACCTCTTCAAGCGTGTGGTCGGTATTCATGTCGATACCGAAGCGCATGCGCAGAACCTTGGCTTCACGGGCAGTGAGGCCGGACAGGACTTCGCGAGTCGCTTCTTTAAGGCTCTCAACGGTAGCAACATCGATTGGCGACTGCATGGTCGAGTCTTCGATGAAGTCACCCAGATGGGAGTCTTCGTCATCACCGATCGGGGTTTCCATGGAGATCGGCTCTTTAGCGATCTTCAATACCTTGCGGATCTTGTCCTCAGGCATTTCCATGCGTTCGCCCAGCTCTTCCGGGGTCGGTTCGCGACCCATTTCCTGCAACATCTGCCGGGAAATACGGTTGAGCTTGTTGATCGTCTCGATCATGTGCACCGGAATACGGATGGTGCGGGCCTGGTCGGCGATCGAGCGAGTGATCGCCTGACGGATCCACCAGGTGGCATAAGTCGAGAATTTGTAGCCGCGGCGGTATTCGAACTTGTCTACCGCTTTCATCAAACCGATGTTGCCTTCCTGGATCAGATCGAGGAATTGCAGGCCACGGTTGGTGTACTTCTTGGCGATGGAGATCACCAGACGCAAGTTCGCTTCGACCATCTCTTTCTTCGCGCGGCGGGCCTTGGCCTCACCGATCGACATGCGACGGTTGATGTCCTTGATCTCGGCGATCGTCAAACCTGTTTCGGTTTCCAGCGCGGTCAGCTTCTGCTGGCAACGAATGATGTCCGGCTGCAGGCGACCAATGGCTTCAGCATATTTGCTTTTGCCTTTGGCCAGAGCGTCGCTCCAGCTTTCGTCAACTTCGTTGCCCGGGAACTGGCGCAGGAAGTCGGCACGCGGCATACGGGCATCACGCACGCACAATTGCATGATCGCGCGCTCTTGCTGACGCAGACGATCCAGGGCACTGCGAACACGCTCGACCAGGCCTTCGAATTGCTTCGGCACCAGTTTGATCGGCATGAACAGCTCAGCCAGGGCCAACAGTTCAGCAATAGCTGCCTTGTTGTTGCGACCGTGCTTTTTCAGAGCCTTGCGGGTGATTTCCATCTGATCAGCGACAGCGCCAAAACGCTGTGCGGCGATGATCGGATCCGGACCACTTTCGGCTTCTTCTTCGTCATCCGAAGCTTCGGCGTCATCGTCGTCGGTATCGTCGTCCGCTTTCACGGCTTTCGGATCGACTGGCGGCGGCACTTCTGCAGCAGGCGGCGCAATGCCGTCGTCCGGGTCGATATAACCGCTCAGGACGTCGGACAGGCGGCCACCTTCGGTGGTGACGCGAGTGTATTCGGAGAGAATATGGTCAACCGTGCCAGGGAAGTGCGCGATTGCGCCCATCACTTCGCGGATGCCTTCTTCAATACGTTTGGCGATTTCGATTTCGCCTTCACGTGTCAGGAGCTCTACCGTACCCATTTCGCGCATGTACATGCGCACCGGGTCGGTGGTGCGACCGATGTCGGTTTCGACCGCTGCCAACGCTGCTGCTGCCTCTTCGGCCGCGGCTTCGTCGGTATCGGCGTCGGCCAGCATAAGGGAATCCTTATCTGGCGCAACCTCGAATACGTTGATCCCCATGTCATTGATCATGCGGATGATGTCTTCCACCTGTTCCGGATCTGAAATATCCTCCGGCAGGTGGTCGTTGACCTCCGCGTAAGTCAGGTAGCCCTGCTCACGACCAAGTGTGATCAACTCTTTGATACGAGACTGCTGTTGCGCTTTTCCGGACATAACACCCTATCCACTGAAGGTCTTGGCGGGCAAAAAACAAGCCGAGGATTATACCTGAGCTATGACCTCACGCGCCAGTTGAGGTCGGGTTTGGTACAGTCATATTGCGTTTTAATAGGTCGCGCATCTGATTTGCGATCTGATTTGCTTCCTCTGCGGTCAATCCCGGCTGTCTTGCTTTTCTGATAAGTGCTTCCAGGCTATCGGTGTGTTGACCGGCTGATAGCCTAGTAATGGTGTCTAAAAACTGTTGTTCAAGGTTGCCGCCTTCAATCAGCCATTCCTTTTCCGCCAATGCTTTGAGAAGACGTCCCTGCTCCGTCCCATGCCAGCGGGCCATTAACTGAATTGAGTTTAGCTTAGGATTTTTTTGCACGGCCTCGATAAGGGCCACCAGCAATTGCGCGTAGGTGTTGCTCTCATTGGCGAAGTGATCGGCGGTTTCTACCTTGCCGGCCAGCTCCGGGTGATGAATGAGCGTGCGAAGCGCAATCAGGGTCGGGGCTTCCACGGCAATCGGTGTGCGCGGGGCGCTTTGTTGATCGCGTTCACCGCCACGCTTGCCATTTTTGTCCCACGGTTTCTTGTCCCATTTCTTGCCGCCGGCGCCGGGTTTCTTCGGCGTCCATTCCTGCTGCGGCACGTACATCTCTTGCGCCTGCGGCTGATGGTAATCGCCATAATCCGGCATCGCGTCGTAATCGATGCCCGGGTCATAGGCAGGCGGCGCGTCCTGAGGTGCGCTTTGCACCAGTTGGGTCACCGCTTCGCCACTGAGCCCGGTGATTTCGGACAGGCGCTTGCGCATGAGGATCCGCAGGTTCGCGCCCGGAACCTTGTCGATCAGCGGCGCCGCGAGGGTGGCCATGTGGGCCTTGCCTTCGAGCGAGCGCGGGTCCGATTCCTCGGTCAGTTGCTGAAAGAAGTAGTCTGCCAATGGCTGCGCGTGCTGGTTGATCCGCGCGCGGAACGCATCGGTGCCTTCGGAGCGGACCAGCGTATCCGGGTCTTCGCCCTCGGGCAGAAACAGAAAGCGCGCCCGTCGCCCATCTTGCAGGCAAGGCAGGGTGGCTTCCAGTGCTCGCCATGCGGCGTTACGGCCAGCCTGGTCGCCGTCGAAGCAGAACAAAACGTTGGGCACGACGCGAAACAGACGCTTCAAGTGCTCTTCGCTGGTGGCGGTGCCGAGTGTGGCGACAGCATTGCGCAGGCCTTGCTGGGCGAGGGCGATGACGTCCATGTAGCCTTCGACGACGATGATTTCGTCGAGGTTGCGGTTGTTTTTGCGTGCTTCATAGAGGCCGTAGAGTTCCTGGCCTTTATGGAATACCGGGGTTTCCGGTGAGTTCAAGTATTTCGGTTTGTCATCGCCCAATACCCTGCCACCAAAAGCGATGATGCGGCCTCGGCTGTCGCGGATCGGAAACATCACGCGATCGCGGAAGCGGTCATAGCGCTTGCCGGTTTCGGCGTTTTCGATCAGCAGGCCGGCATCGACCATGGCTTTCTGTTGCAGGGTGTCGCTGCTCAAGTGCTTGAACAGATTGTCCCAGCCGGGCGGAGCGAAACCGAGGCCGAAGTCACGGGCGATCTCGCCGGTCAGTCCGCGACCCTTCAAGTAATCCACGGCGGCTTTGCGCGACGGATGGCTTTTCAGTGCCTGACGATAGAAATCGGCGGCGGCAGTGAGCAGCGGGTACAGCGGCGAATCGGTCGGCTGCCGCGGTTTGTGCGGCCGGCCGCTTTCTTCGCGGGGGATTTCCATGCCGGCGGCTTTGGCCAGTTCTTCGACAGCCTGGATGAAGTCCAGGTTGTCGTGGTCCATCATGAAGCCGAGGGCGTTACCGCCAGCACCGCAGCCGAAGCAGTAATAGAACTGTTTGTCGGGGCTGACGCTGAAAGAAGGGGTTTTTTCTTTGTGGAACGGGCAGCAGGCAGTGTAGTTCTTGCCGGCCTTTTTCAGTTGCAGGCGCGAGCTGACCACATCGACGATGTCGGTGCGGTTCAGAAGGTCGTCAATGAAGCTCTGGGGAATTAGCCCGGCCATGGCGGTCTCGTCATCTGCGCTGAAATGGACCCAAAACGAAGGGCCGGCGAACGCGGGTCATTGCTTGAGGCGCGCAAAGTGTGCGGCTCGACCAGTGTTGTCTGCGTAATCGCTGTCGGGAAGTGTATCTGCCGAAAATCCACTGACGTTAATACCAATCAGTATTCGACTATTTGAAAGTGTTTCGCTGAATCCGCTGCGGCCAGTCGATGGCCTCGGATAGCTCATAAGCGGGCACGCAAGAAGGTGCCTTGGGCTGATCGTCGTGAGAGGAATCAGTGGGTGTGCTCGTCAGTAGCCTTGGAAGGCTCGTCAGAAAAGACGTGCACCGCTGGCAAAAGAGCCAGGTCTGACGCTGTGAAGCAGGTTTGTCTCGGTCGCGTCTGCGGCTTTGACGGTGAAGCATCAAGCGTTGTCCGCAAATGCCATTAGCCCGGCTGAGGGCCGGGCTTGGCAGAAGCTTGCTACGAACGTCTGTGTATTAGTACAGACGAACGGCGCGGCGCTGTTCGCGCTGAACTTTCTTGGCGTGACGCTTAACAGCGGCTGCTGCTTTGCGCTTACGCTCAGAAGTTGGCTTCTCGTAAAATTCGCGGCTACGAACTTCAGCCAGTACACCGGCTTTTTCGCAGGAGCGCTTGAAACGACGCAGAGCTACGTCGAAGGGTTCGTTCTCTTTTACTTTGACGGCTGGCATCCAGAGCTACCTTCATTCATTACCGGGGTCAACATCCTCGCGGCAAAAGAGCACTTGAAGACGTCGGTTTTTAAGGGTTGCGGATGTTAACCCCTCATCGCTCGGAATGCAAAGCCTCTGATCGAAAACCGCTAGTCGGGGCATCACATGGCGACTATTATGCGCGCCTTCGAATTCAGCCTAAACAAGGCGCAAACCCATGCTAGTACTGGGATTAGAAACCTCCTGCGACGAAACCGGTGTCGCATTATATGACAGTGAACGCGGCTTGCTGGCCGACGCGCTGTTCAGCCAGATCGACCTGCATCGCGCCTATGGTGGCGTGGTGCCGGAGCTGGCTTCGCGTGACCACGTCAAACGCATGCTGCCCTTGATTCGTCAGGTGTTGGCCGAGGCGGGCTGCGTGCCCACCGAGATCGACGCGATCGCCTATACCGCGGGTCCAGGGCTGGTCGGGGCGCTGCTGGTCGGTGCTTCCTGTGCTCAGGCGCTGGCCTTTGCCTGGGGCATTCCGGCGCTCGGCGTACACCACATGGAAGGCCATTTGCTGGCGCCGATGCTGGAGTCGCAACCGCCGGAATTCCCGTTCGTCGCTTTGTTGGTGTCGGGCGGTCATACGCAGCTGGTTCAGGTCGACGGGATCGGTCAATACACGCTCTTGGGCGAAACCCTCGACGATGCTGCCGGTGAAGCCTTCGACAAGACTGCGAAGATGATGGGGCTGAATTATCCGGGCGGTCCGGAAATCGCTCGTCTGGCGGAGCAGGGCGTTGCAGGACGTTTCACTTTTCCGCGTCCGATGTGCGACCGCCCAGGCCTGGCTTTCAGCTTCAGTGGCCTGAAAACCTTCGCCCTCAACACCTGGCAGCAGAGCGTCAGCGCCGGGGACGACAGCGAGCAAGCCCGTTGCGACATCGCGCTGGCGTTCCAGCAGGCCGTGGTGGAGACTTTGACCATCAAGTGCAAGCGCGCCCTGAAACAGGCGGGCATGAAGCGTCTGGTCATCGCAGGCGGCGTCAGCGCCAACAAGGCATTGCGCTCTTCACTGGAAAAAATGCTCGGCGACATGAAGGGCGACGTGTTTTACGCCCGTCCGGAGTTCTGCACCGACAATGGCGCAATGATTGCGTTTGCCGGCTGCCAGCGCTTGCAGGCCGGTCAGCACGAAAGTCTGGCGATCAGCGTGCAGGCACGCTGGCCGATGGAGCAATTGTCAGGGCTGTGATGAGCGGCGCTCACGTCCGGTATTTAAAAATGCCGTTCGCGCCCGGCAAACAGGTCGCGTAGATTGCCTCGATGGCGCCAGACGATCATGCCCGTGAGCGCGCTCATGGGCAGCAAGGCCGCCGGTTCCTGCCAGGCCAGCAGCGGCAGGGTCAACGGTGTAGCGATCAGCGCGGCGAGTGAGCTGGTGCGGGTCAGGTAGAACGTCAGCAGCCAGGCACAGACCGCCAGCAGGGCTGCTGGCGGGTAAAGCCCCAGTAACATGCCGGCAGCAGTGGCGACACCTTTGCCACCGCGAAAGCGAAAATACAGCGGGAACAGGTGGCCGATGACGGCGCAAACGCCGATCCAGGCCTGTTCTTGCAGCGAAAGACCCGCAACACCGGCGATCAGCACCGGCAGCAGTCCTTTGCAGAGGTCGCCGATCAAGGTCAGGATGGCGAGTTTCTTGCCGGCCAGACGCAACATGTTGGTGGCACCGGCATTGCCCGAGCCACTCATTCGCGGATCGGGGTTACCGGTCAGGCGGCTGAGCAAAATGGCGAAGGACAGAGAGCCGAGCAGGTAGGCGAGAGTCGCCAGTAACCAAAACATGCTAACTATTCCGGGCGAGGACGCCCTGATTCTAACGGCGCATTGCGCCCTTGTCGTGCAGCGGAGAAAAGTGCTTGGACAGAGTGTTTATCGAGGGCCTGGAAGTCGACACCGTGATCGGTGCCTACGACTGGGAGCGAGGCATCCGACAGTGCTTGCGTCTTGATCTGAGCTTCGCCTGGGACAATCGCCCGGCCGCGGCCGGTGATGACCTGACCCTGGCGCTCGATTACGCGAGCGTTTCGTCGCGCATCCAGGCCTTTGCCGAGCAAGCGCAGTTCCAGTTGGTCGAGACCTTTGCCGAGCGTCTGGTTGAAGTGCTGATGAGCGAGTTCAACATTACCTGGATGCGTCTCAAACTGACCAAGCCAGGTGCCGTCCCGGCGGCCATCGGTGGTGTGGGCGTGGAGATCGAGCGCGGATGTCGCTGACACAGGTGTACCTCGGGCTCGGTAGCAATATCGAGCGCGAAACCCATTTGCAGGCTGGCCTGGAAGCCCTGGCGGGTTTTCTGGTGGATATAAGATGCTCGGCGGTGTTTGAGAGCCAGCCGGTGGGGATCAAGAGCGGGCCGTTCTTCAATTTCGTGGTTTCGGCTTACACCGATTTGCCACTGATAGAGCTGGACCGCCGACTGAAATTCATCGAGGCAGACAACGGCCGCTATGCACCGGACCGCAAGGGTTTGCCGCTGGATATCGACGTGCTGTTGTTCGGTGATCTGGTGGGCAACTTCGACGGATTGATTCTGCCGCGGGCAGAGATCCTGAAAAATGCCTTCGTATTGTGGCCGTTGTCGCTCATTGCACCGGATCGTGTGCATCCGGGCGTAGGCAAAAGCTTTGCGACGTTGTGGGGCCAAGCGCAGATTGATCAGGTGTTGGCGCCAGTGGCGTTTGCGTGGCGCGGGGAGCAGCTGACACCTCAGAATTTGTTGTGACCTGAATGACGCCTTCGCGGGCAAGCCTCGCTCCTACAAGTATGCCTTGCCCTGTAGGGGCGAGCGGTGCGGCGATCCGACTTGCCCGCGAAGCTTTTCAGGAAGGCGCCGTCTCTTTGTAAATCTTCAGCGCTTTAAGCCGCTCACGCTTGATCGCCTCTCCCAACTCCGGCCCCTTGAATCCCTTCTCCAGCAGCGGTTGTACCGCCACGCTGCGGGCCGCATTCGCCGCCCCGCGCAAATAATCCGCCTGTGGATAACTTCTCTGCTCCAGCCCTTTGCGCCCGCGCGCGTCCATTTCACACGCCGCAATAAACTCCTCAAACCGCTGCGGGCGACGATAGACGTCAAAACTCTGCAGCAGCTCCAGCAACGTCGAGGGCTTTAACTCCAGGGCGCGATGGCCATGGGTGTGATACTGCCCCACCAGCAAAGCCAGTTCCTGGCAGTCCTTCGGTGCCTTGAAGCGTTCATTGACCGCTTTGATCAGCTTCAGGCCGGTGTGTTCGTGGGCGATGTGCCGCGGCCATTCCTCCTCGGGCGTTAGTCCTTTACCCAGGTCATGCAGCAGGCAAGCCCAGCGCACAGTCAGTGGTTGTTTGTACCGCGCTGATTGCTCAAGGACACTCAAGGTGTGCACGCCCGTGTCGATTTCCGGGTGATGAGCTTCCGGTTGCGGTACGCCGAACAGCGCATCGACCTCCGGCATCAGTACCTTGAGAGCGCCGCACTGGCGCAGCACTTCGATAAACACCTGCGGTTGATCTTCCAGCAGTGCGCGGGAAATTTCTTTCCAGCTGCGTTCGGCGGTCAATGCCTCCAATTCGCCCGACTCGCTGAGTTGGCGCATCAGCTCCAGCGTTTCCGGTGCGACGGTGAAGCCCAATTCCGCATAACGAGCGGCAAAGCGCGCAACGCGCAGAACACGGAGCGGATCTTCGGCGAATGCGGGGGAAACGTGACGCAGAACGCGAGCTTCGAGATCGCGTTGGCCTTGGTACGGGTCGGTCAAATTCTGTTGATCGTCTTCAGCCATGGCGTTGATCGTCAGGTCGCGACGAATCAGGTCTTCTTCGAGGGTGACTTCAGGGCTGGCGTGAAAGGTAAAACCGCCGTAACCGCGTCCGCTTTTGCGTTCAGTCCGGGCGAGGGCATATTCTTCACCACTTTTTGGATGAAGAAACACCGGGAAGTCTGCGCCCACCGGGCGATAGCCCTTGGCGAGCATTTCTTCGGTGGTGGCGCCGACCACGACCCAGTCGATATCGGTGACAGGTTTGCCCAGCAGGCGATCGCGTACCGCACCGCCGACTTTATAAATCTGCATAAAAAACCTCCGTTAGCCCGACAGAATAACCGTTGCGTCGAGCTTGCGGAGGCACGAACAGGATCAAAGATGAATGACGGCCAGGTCCAGCCGGCCGTATTCGCCTTCGCTGTGCTCGCTTCTGGGCGGTACGTGGTGGGTTTTCATCACCTGATCCCCTTGCAGGGTTTCCAGGTGAATGTCGAAGCCCCAGAGGCGGTGCAAGTGTTTAAGCACTTCCTCGGTGGACTCGCCCAGCGGTTTGCGGTCGTGTTGCTGGTGACGCAGGGTCAGGGAGCGGTCTCCGCGGCGGTCGATGCTGTAGATCTGGATGTTGGGTTCGCGATTGCCCAGGTTGTACTGCGCGGCCAGGGTTTCCCGGATGGTGCGGTAGCCATCTTCGTCGTGGATGGCCGGCACCAGAAGGTCGTCCTTCTGGTCATCATCGAGAATGCTGAACAATTTCAGGTCGCGGATCACCTTCGGCGACAGGTACTGCAGGATGAAGCTTTCATCCTTGAAGCTGCTCATGGCGAACTTGATGGTGGATAGCCAGTCGGTGCCGGCGATTTCCGGGAACCAGCGATAATCTTCCTCGGTGGGGGTTTCGCACATGCGCCGGATATCACGGTACATGGCAAAGCCCAGGGTGTAGGGGTTTATACCGTTGTAGTACGGGCTGTCGAAGCCCGGCTGGAAGACCACGCTGGTGTGGGACGTCAGGAACTCCATCATGAAGCCGTCGGTGACCAGCCCTTCGTCGTACAGGTCGTTCATCAGGGTGTAATGCCAGAACGTGGCCCAGCCTTCGTTCATCACCTGAGTCTGGCGTTGCGGGTAAAAATACTGCGCGATCTTGCGCACTATCCGCACGATCTCCCGCTGCCAGGGCTCCAGCAGCGGCGCGTGTTTTTCGATGAAGTACAGGATGTTTTCCTGCGGTTCGGCGGGGAAGCGTGCGTTGTCCCGGTCGCTGTACTTGTCCGCGCCTTTCGGAATGGTGCGCCACAGATCGTTGATCTGTTTCTGCAAATGCTCTTCCCGGTCCTTTTGCCGACGACGTTCTTCCTCGGCGGAAATAGGGTAAGGGCGTTTGTAGCGGTCAACCCCGTAGTTCATCAGCGCATGGCAGGAGTCCAGCAGGTCCTCGACTGCATCGATGCCGTGGCGCTCTTCGCACTGCATGATGTACTGCTTGGCGAACACCAGGTAATCGATGATCGAACTGGCGTCGGTCCAGGTGCGAAACAGGTAGTTGCCTTTGAAGAAGCTGTTGTGCCCGTAGCAGGCGTGAGCCACCACCAATGCCTGCATGCAGATGGTGTTTTCTTCCATCAGGTAGGCGATGCAGGGGTCGGAGTTGATCACGATTTCGTACGCCAGCCCCATCTGCCCGCGAGTGTAGGATTTTTCGGTGCTGAGGAAGTGTTTGCCGTACGACCAATGGTGATAACCCAGCGGCATACCGACGGAGGCATACGCATCCATCATCTGCTCGGCCGTGATCACTTCGATCTGGTTGGGGTAGGTGTCGAGCGCATAACGAGCCGCGATACGACTGATTTCGCGGTCGTAGGCCTGGATCAGCTCGAACGTCCATTCGGAGCCGGTGGAAATGGGTTGGCGCTTCTGCTCTTTGGCGGTCATGTCACTAACCTGCGCTGGAAGAGTTCACGGAAGACCGGATAGATATCCCCGGCCGAGACCAGTTGTTGCTGGGCAAAGGTGTCAGAAAAGGCTTCGGCGATGCGCTCGTACTCGAACCACAGGGCCTGATGTTCGCGCGGGGTGATCTCAACGTAAGTGTAGTACTGCACGAACGGCATGATCTGGTTGATCAGAATGTCGCGGCAGATCGGCGAGTCGTCATTCCAGTTATCGCCGTCGGAAGCCTGGGCGGCGTAGATGTTCCACTCGTTGCTCGGATAGCGTTCGGCCATGATCTCCTGCATCAGTTTCAACGCACTGGAAACGATGGTGCCGCCGGTTTCGCGGGAATAGAAGAATTCTTCCTCATCCACTTCCCGGGCACTGGTGTGGTGGCGGATGAAAACCACGTCAATCTTGTCGTAGTTACGCTTGAGGAACAGGTACAGCAGGATAAAGAAACGCTTGGCGATGTCCTTGGTCGCCTGGGTCATGGAGCCGGACACGTCCATCAGGCAGAACATCACCGCCTTCGAACTGGGGTTGGGTTGCTTGACCAGCAGGTTGTACTTGAGGTCGAAGGTGTCGAGGAACGGTATGCGATGAATGCGCGCACTGAGTTTTTCTATTTCCGCCTCGATTTCCTGAATATCGCCGAAGTTGTCCGGTTCTTCCTGCCTGAGTCGCAGCAATTCCTCTTTGGCTTCGCGCAGTTTCGCCCGGCTGCTGCCGGACAGGGCGATTCGTCGGGCGTGGGCTGAGCGCAAGGTGCGGATGATGTTGATCCGCGACGGGTTGCCTTCGTTGCTGATGCCTGCGCGAACGGTCTTGAAGGTATCGGTGCCGGTCAGGTTGCGCTTGACCAGATTGGGCAGTTCCAGGTCCTCGAACATGAACTCGAGGAACTCTTCCTGGGTGATCTGGAAGACGAACTCGTCCATGCCTTCGCCCGAGTTGCCAGCCTTGCCGGGCCCTCTGCCGCCGCCACCTCCGGGCGGACGGGCGATGTGCTCGCCGCTGGTGAACTCTTTGTTGCCGGGGTGCACGACGGTCTGTTTGCCCCCGCGACCGTGGTGAAGCACCGGCTCGTCGATGTCGCGGCCGGGAATGCTGATCTGTTCGCCGTGTTCCATGTCGGTGATGGAGCGCCGGCTGACCGCCTCTTCGACAGCCTTTTTGATGTGATCACGGTAACGCCGCAGAAACCGCTGACGGTTCACCGTGCTCTTGTTCTTGCCATTGAGACGTCGGTCGATCACATAGCTCATGACTGCTCCTTAGAAGCTGTCCTGAAAGGGGCGAGCGGTGATGCAGCATCGGACCGAGGGCCAAGGGATATTCAACGCTCCCCCAAGCGCTTTGGATGCTGCCTGAACTCGCTACCGACTTTCGAACACCTTCCAGAGGCCTGTGTAACAGAAAATGCGTGCACAGGCCTCTGGCTGACGACAACCGGTCTGACCGGCAGCGGGTTATTGTGATTTTCTGACCCGCAGGTACCACTCGGACAGCAGTCGTACCTGTTTGTCGGTGTAGCCCCGCTCGACCATCCGTGTGACGAAGTCGTTGTGCTTCTGCTGGTCCTCTTTGCTCGCCTTGGCGTTGAAGCTGATGACGGGCAGGAGGTCCTCGGTGTTGGAGAACATTTTCTTCTCGATGACCACCCGCAGTTTTTCGTAGCTGAGCCAGGTCGGGTTCTTGCCGTTGTTGTTGGCACGGGCGCGCAGCACGAAGTTGACGATTTCGTTGCGGAAATCCTTCGGATTGCTGATGCCGGCTGGTTTTTCGATTTTCTCCAGTTCTTCGTTCAGCGCCACGCGATTGAGGATCTCGCCGGTTTCCGGGTCGCGGTATTCCTGGTCCTGGATCCAGAAGTCGGCGTACAGCACGTAGCGATCGAAGATGTTCTGGCCGTACTCGCTGTACGACTCGAGGTAGGCGGTCTGGATTTCCTTGCCGATGAACTCGATGTAACGCGGCGCCAGGTACTCCTTGAGGAAGCGCAGGTAGCGTTCGCGGGTTTCAGCCTGGAATTGTTCCTGTTCGATCTGTTGTTCCAGCACGTAGAGCAAATGCACCGGGTTGGCGGCGATTTCGTGCGGATCGAAGTTGAAGACCTTCGACAGAATCTTGAACGCGAAACGGGTCGACAGACCGTTCATGCCTTCGTCGACACCGGCATTGTCGCGGTATTCCTGGATCGACTTGGCCTTCGGATCGGTGTCCTTGAGGTTTTCACCGTCGTAGACCCGCATCTTGGAGTAGATGTTCGAGTTTTCCGGCTCCTTGAGGCGCGAGAGCACGGTGAACTGGGCGAGCATCTTCAGCGTGTCCGGTGCGCAGTGCGCCTTGGCCAGGGAGCTGTTGAACAAGAGCTTGTCGTAGATCTTCACTTCGTCGCTGACCCGCAGGCAGTACGGCACTTTGACGATGTAGATCCGGTCGATGAAGGCTTCGTTGTTCTTGTTGTTGCGGAAGGTGTGCCATTCCGATTCGTTGGAGTGGGCCAGCAGGATCCCGGTAAACGGAATCGCCCCCAGACCTTCGGTGCTGTTGTAGTTGCCTTCCTGGGTGGCAGTCAGCAATGGGTGCAGCACCTTGATCGGTGCCTTGAACATTTCGACGAATTCCATCAGGCCCTGGTTGGCCCGGCACAGTGCGCCCGAGTAGCTGTAGGCGTCGGCGTCGTTTTGCGGGAATTCTTCCAGTTTGCGGATATCGACCTTGCCCACCAGTGCCGAGATGTCCTGGTTGTTTTCGTCTCCCGGCTCGGTTTTGGCCACGGCTATCTGGTTGAGGATCGACGGATAGAGCTTCACCACGCGGAACTGGCTGATGTCACCGCCGAATTCGGCCAGACGTTTGGTGGCCCATGGCGACATGATGGTGTTGAGATAGCGCCGCGGAATGCCGAAGTCTTCTTCGAGGATCGCGCCATCTTCGGTGGCGTTGAACAGACCCAAAGGAGATTCGAAAACCGGCGAGCCTTTGATCGCGTAGAAAGGCACCTTCTCGATTAGCTGTTTCAGCTTCTCGGCCAGGGACGATTTACCGCCGCCGACGGGACCGAGCAGATAGAGGATTTGTTTTTTCTCTTCCAGGCCCTGAGCGGCATGGCGGAAATACGAGACGATCTGGTCGATGCATTCTTCCATCCCGTGGAAGTCTTCAAAGGCCGGATAGCGGCGGATCACCTTGTTGGAAAAGATTCGCGAAAGCCTCGAGTTGGTCGAGGTGTCGAGCAGCTCCGGTTCTCCGATGGCCAGCAACAGACGCTCGGCGGCGGAAACGTAGGCGCTGCGGTCCTTTTTGCACAGCTCCAGGTACTCTTGCAGTGAGAGTTCTTCCTGGCGTGTGGACTCGAAGCGTTGTTGGAAGTGGCTAAAGATACTCATGACGTCACCTCGCTCGATACGTGGAGCCGACGCCGGATCAGTCAGTCGATGCTGGCAGCGACCGGATATGCAGTCGCTGTTTACCCCCCAGAACCCTTTCAAAGCGTACCGCCCCGAAAGCTACTCCCGATGACCCGCGCGCCGGTGTACCGGCTCTCCCCTGTTTTGGATGGCCTGCGCTTAAGGATAGTTGCTTATTCGGGAGGTAAAGGCGAGATACGTAATTAGTTGTGGCAGACCGTTCGTCTGCCACCGCGCGAGCCCGCGGCAGCCGGGGCTTGCACGTTACAAAAAAATTATTCGGAAGTGCCTTGCGCAGTTTCCGAAGGATAAGTCGTACGCCACAGCTCAAAACCGCCATCCATGCTGTAGACATCGGAGAAGCCCTGGCTGATCAGGTAGGCCGCTGCGCCCTGGCTGGAATTGCCGTGATAGCAGACCACCACCGTCGGTGCGTCCAGATCCGCGCCCTGAATGAAAGCATGCAGGGAATGGTTGTCCAGATGCTTCGAGCCGCTGATGTGCAGCGCGGCAAATGTTGCCGGGTCTCGAACATCGACCACCACTGCGCCTTGTTCGCGCAGGGCCTGGGCCTGTTCTGGGGGGATACGTTTGAATTCGCTCATGGCGGGCTCCTGTGGCTCGGCTGAAAGCGCAGTCTAGCGCCGGGCGCTGGCTGGCGTTTGTTCGGAAATAGGGGAGGCGACTGACGGCAGGAAGGTGTGGCCATGCTCGTCGCATTTGCACTGCAGGCGTTCAAGGGTGTCGACGTTCATCAAAGTCATCGAACCGCCCCAGACGCAACCGGTGTCGAGGGCGAAGATGCCCGGCTCGTTGCACTGGCCTTCGAGCGCTGCCCAGTGGCCGAAGATGATCTTCACGTCCCTGGTCTTGCGCTCTTTGTAAGTGAACCACGGCGCATAACCTGGCGGCGCGGTGTCGACGCCTTCCTTGCCCTTGAGGTCGAGTTTGCCTTCGCTGGTGCAGAAACGCATGCGGGTGAAATAGTTGGTGATCACACGCAGGCGGGTTACGCCTTTGAGATCGCTGTCCCATTTCAGCGGTTCGTTGCCGTACATGCCGTCGAGGTAAGGCGCGAAGCGATTGTCGTCGCGCAGGGCTTCTTCGACTTCGGCGGCGCACTTCAGGGCTTTGCGCAGCGACCATTGCGGGGGGATGCCGGCGTGGACCAGGGCGATGTTGCGTTGCTCGTCGTAATGCATGAGCTTTTGCTGGCGCACCCATTCCAGCAGTTCCACACGATCCGGTGCTTCGAGAATCTCGCGCAGGGTGTCGGCTTTCTTCAGGCGTTCGATGTTATGCCCGGCGGCCAGCAGATGAAGATCGTGGTTGCCGAGCACGCACACCAGTGATTCGCGAATGCTATAGAGGAAGCGCAAGGTTTCCAGCGACTGCGGGCCACGGTTGACCAGATCGCCCACCAGCCACAGTTTGTCCCGGGCAGGGTCGAAGGCGACTTGCTTGAGCAGGCATTTCAACGGTTCGAGGCAACCTTGCAGGTCGCCAACGGCGTACGTCGCCATCAGTGCAGGGCTCCGGGCACCGCCAGGCGGAACGGAGCGATGATGGCGTCGAAGTGTTTGCCGTCTTCGGCAATCATTTGATAGCTGCCTTGCATGTTGCCGACCTTGGTCGTCATCACCGTGCCGCTGCTATAGGTATGGCTCTCGCCTGCCTTGATCAACGGCTGTTGGCCAACCACGCCGGCACCGCGAACCTCCTCGACATGCCCGTCACCATCGGTGATCACCCAGTGCCGCGACAACAGCTTGGCCGGTAATTCGCCATTGTTGTGCACGGTGATGGTGTAAGCGAAGGCAAAGCGGTTTTGCTCGGGTTGCGATTGTTCTGCCAGATAGCGGGTGACGACGCTGACGTCGACCTGATAACGAGGATCGGACATTCAAGAGGCCTTAAAAACGAAGCGGGACGCGGGGCGTAGCTGATGGAACTCAGTCTAGGCCAAGTATCGGGTAGTAAACCAGACATGAGGGCTGGTGTCCTACCCGATAACGCTTGTTGCCTGTCAGTCGGCGGCGGGTTTCTGTAGGACTTGTTCGCTGAGCTTGTCGGCCAAGCGTACGAAGGCGGCCAGATCGAGCTGCTCCGGGCGCAGGCTGCCGTCGACACCGGCTGCGGTGATTTCGTCGTTGCTCAGCAGCAACTTGAGGGTGTTGCGCAGGGTCTTGCGGCGCTGGTTGAAGGCTTCGCGCACGACGCGCTCCAGCAAGCGGTGATCCTTGGCCGGGTGCGGCAGTACGGCGTGAGGCACCAGGCGCACGATGGCAGAATCGACTTTCGGCGGCGGGTTGAATGCGCCTGGGCCAACGTTGAACAGGTGCTCTACACGACAATGGTACTGAACCATGATCGACAGACGACCCCAGTCACCGCCGCCAGGGCCAGCCGCCAGACGCTCGACCACTTCTTTCTGCAGCATGAAGTGCATGTCGCGAATGATGCCCGCGTTGTGCAGCAGGTGAAAAATCAGCGGCGTGGAGATGTTGTACGGCAGGTTGCCCACCACGCGCAGGCTGTTCGGCGCGGCGTTCAGGCTGTTGAAGTCGAACTTCAGCGCATCGCCCTGGTGCAGGTTGAAATTGCTCTTGCCGGCGAACTGCTGGTTGAGGATCGGGATCAGGTCTTTATCCAGCTCTACTACGTCCAGCTGGGCACCGCTGTTCAGCAGGCCCTGGGTCAGCGCGCCCTGGCCCGGACCGATTTCCAGCAGGCGGTCTTCGGGCTTGGCATGGATGGAGCGCAGGATGCGGTCGATAACGCCGGCATCGTGCAGGAAGTTCTGGCCAAAGCGTTTGCGCGCCTTGTGTTGGTAATGCTCGGTCATAAACGGGTCTCGGCCATCTGGTAGGCGGTTTCCAGGGCGACTTGCAGGCTGCCGGTGTCGATTTTGCCGCTGCCGGCCAGGTCCAGGGCGGTGCCGTGGTCGACCGACGTGCGGATGATCGGCAAGCCGAGGGTCACGTTGACTGCTGCGCCGAAGCCTTTGTATTTCAGCACGGGCAAGCCCTGGTCGTGGTACATCGCCAGCACCGCATCGCAGTGCTCCAGATATTTGGGGGTAAACAGAGTGTCGGCGGGCAGGGGGCCGCGAAGGTCCATGCCTTCGCCACGCAGGCGCTCTAATGTAGGTTCGATGATGTCGATTTCTTCATGGCCCAGGTGTCCGCCTTCGCCGGCATGGGGATTGAGCCCGCACACCAGGATACGCGGCTGGGCGATGCCGAATTTTTGTTGCAGGTCGGCATGCAGAATCCGCGTGACCCGCTCCAGACGCTCCGGTGTGATTGCATCGGCAATCTCGCGAAGGGGCAGGTGAGTGGTGACCAGCGCCACGCGCAATCCGCGGGTCGCAAGCATCATCACCACTTGCGCGGTCTGCGTCAGGTCGGCGAGAAATTCTGTATGCCCGGAAAAGGCGATACCTGATTCGTTGATCACGCCCTTGTGCACAGGGGCGGTGATCATGCCGGCGAAGTGCCCGTCCAGGCAGCCCTGGCCAGCGCGGGTCAGGGTTTCCAGTACGAAAGCGGCATTGGCTTTGTCGAGCTGACCGGCAGTCACCGGCGCATTGAGCGGCGTATCCCAGACATACAGGCTGTTGGCTGGCGCGGGGACATCCGGCCAGCTGTCCGGGGTCACCGGCAGCAAATCAACAACCACGCCCAGCTGCGCGGCCCGCTCAAGGAGCAGGTCGCGGCTGGTAATGGCAATCAGGGGATGTGGCTGGGCTTGCGAGGCAACCAGCAGGCAAAGGTCAGGACCTATGCCGGCCGGTTCGCCGGGTGTCAGCGCGAAACGTTGGGGTTTCACTGCGCTGCCTGGTCTGCACCAGGGAGTTTGATCTCTACGTACGCTTCGTCACGGATCTGACGCAGCCAGGTTTGCAGCTCTTCGTCGTATTTGCGGTTACGCAGTACGGTCATTGCTTGCTGCTCACGGGCCTGGGTGGTGCTGTCCGTGGCGCGGCGGCCAAGGACTTCCAGGACGTGCCAGCCATATTGGGTCTGGAACGGCTTGGACAGCTGACCTTGCGGGGTCTTGGCCATCACTTCGCGGAACTCGGGCACCAATGCATTCGGGTCGATCCAGTTCAGGTCGCCGCCGTTGAGAGCGGAACCCGGGTCTTCCGAGAAGCTTTTCGCCAGTTCGCCGAAATCTTCGCCCGCTTCGATACGAGTGTAGAGCGACTGGGCCAGGGCCTTGGTTTTTGCTTCGTCGCGGATCGGGCTAGGTTTGACCAGGATATGACGCACGTGCACTTCGTCACGCGTCTGGGTCTCGCCGCCACGCTTGTCGAGGATCTTCAGGATGATGAAGCCGCCCGGCGTGCGCATCGGCTGGGTTACATCGCCGACCGACATGGTGCTCAGCATGCGATCGAACGGAGGTGGCAATTGAGCGGCTTTACGCCAGCCCATGTCGCCGCCTTCCAGTGCGGTTTCGCTGGCGGATTTGGCGATTGCCAACTGAGCGAAGTCAGCGCCTTGCTTGAGCTGCTGGTAAACCGCGTCGGCCTGTTTGGCAGCACTCTGAATTGCATCGGAATTAGCACTTTCCGGTGTAGGAATCAGGATGTTGGCCAAGCGGAACTCTTCGGACAGCTGCATTTTGCCAAGGTCGGAAGCGAGGAAGTTCTTCACTTCCTGCTCGGACACTTGAATGCGCTCAGCCACACGGCGTTGACGCACGCGGCTGATGATCATTTCACGACGAATCTGCTCGCGAGCGTCTTCATAAGACAGGCCATCACGAGTCAGGGCCACGCGGAATTGATCGATCGACATGTTATTGCGCTGGGCAATGGTGCCGACCGCCTGATTCAGCTCTTCATCGGTGATGCGAATGCCGGAGCGTTCGCCGATCTGCAGTTGCAGGTTTTCGACGATCAGGCGCTCGAGCACCTGCTGATCCAGCACGCTGGCCGGCGGCGCAGCAGAACCGCGTTTGGCGATGGTTTGCTGAACTTCATGAACACGTTGGTCCAGCTGGCTCTGCATGACCACATCGTTGTCGACAATGGCCACCACTTTATCGATGGACTGTACCGCGGCATTCGCCGCAGTACCCAGGAACAGCGCGCCCAGCATCAGCGGGCGCAGACAATCAGAAAGCTTGGTCTTCACGTTCACGATAACCTTGGATGCCTTTGTCGAGGAAGCTCTCTACTTTTTGGCCAACAACGCCGCCGAGACCTTTCAGAACGATTTGGAGGAAGATGCCATGGTCGCCTTTTTCGTTTTGCGGAACTTCCTGACTGAATTCGTCATAGGAAACCCAGTAACGGTTGATCAGGCGCAGTTTCCAGCAGCAGTTGTCGTACTCGAAACCACCGAAGGCTTCCAGGGTACGGTTCTGGTTGTAGTCATACTGCCAGCGGCTGATGGCGTTCCATTGCGGCACGATCGGCCAGATCACCGAGAAGTCGTGCTGCTGGATCTTGTAGTAGTCCTTCACGTAACCCGGGGTGCCCGGCGTGCCGTAGTCACCACCGCCCACCGACCATTGGCCGGTGTTCTGGTCGTAACGGACCTGGTCATTGCGATAGCGATAGCCGGCGTTGATGACCTTGTTCGGGTTGTCTTCAGGCTGGTAGTGGAACATCGCACTGCCCGAGCGAGGGCTGTGGCTGTCCGGATCCCAGTTGTAATCGGCAGTCGTGCGCCAATCGCGGTTCCAGCGGTATTCGTATTCCAGCGCATACGGAGAAACGTTGGCCTGCGCATCTGCGCGGGTTTTTGCGTCGATACCCGGCAACTGGACTTCGCGATCCTTGAAGTACAAGGCCTGGCCGACGCTGATGCGTTGACGTTCAAAGCCGTTTTCTTCGATCCAGCGGCTGGTCACGCCCAGCGACAGTTTGTTCTCGTCGCCGACGCGGTCGGAGCCCGAGAAGCGGTTGTCGCGGAACAGCGACGCATAGTTGAAGGTGTATTCGCCGGTGTCGAAAACCGGGATGTCCTTCTGGTCTTCTTCAGGGACATACAGGTAGAACAGGCGCGGTTCCAGGGTCTGGCGGTAGTTCTTGCCGAACCAGGAGGTGTTGCGATCGAAATACAGGCCGCTGTCGACGCTGGCGATCGGGACGCCGCGGTTTTGCGAGCTGCTGAACGACTCGCCAAGCGCCGAAGCGTTATTGCGGTTCGTCAGGAGGTCGTTTTTACCGGTGCCATCGAGATCCAGGTCGTACTGGGTGTATTGATATTTGAGCGATGGCTTGACGAAGCCATACGTCCAGTCCAGCGGCAGGCTCACGCCTGGCTTGAGGTTCAGACGATTACCGTTGGCACGAGCCAGGCCCGCTACGTTGGTGTCCAGACGAGGCGACAGGTTGCCGTCTTCATCGGAGAACGAGCCCGTTTGCAGGTCGCGCTCGAAT
Source organism: Pseudomonas sp. PDM03 (assembly GCF_014852385.1). NCBI lineage: Bacteria > Pseudomonadati > Pseudomonadota > Gammaproteobacteria > Pseudomonadales > Pseudomonadaceae > Pseudomonas > Pseudomonas sp. PDM03. Next base: position 396,209 of record NZ_JACVBM010000002.1, read on the forward strand.
CGCACGATTTCTGTTTCGTAGTCGAAATTCAAACCGTTCGGGTGCGTTGGCAACTGACCGTTGAAGGTGAGCTGTGGCAAGCGGTCGTACGGTGTGATGTTCGATACGGTCGCCAGCTGATAGGCCTGGGCATTGAGGCGTGCAACGTAGCTGTCGCCACGATAGCTGACAGAGCCCTGCTGGTTCACGTAATCGGACGACTTCACGCCAAGCTGGTCGGTCTGCAGATCCTGGAAGTAATATGGATCGCTGATCTTGGTGTAGTCGACCTGCGTGAATACCCGCGAGTCGAGACCGCCCTTGTGCTGCCAGTTGTACATGTAGCGGTTTTTTTCGGAATCCGTTTGAAGCTTGCGATCGTCGTTCTCGTCGTTGAGGTACGCGGCGCCGAACTGACCTTCGGTGGACTTGGTCAGGTAGCGGAACTCGCCTTCCATCAACAGGCCGCGCTTGCTCATGTAGCGCGGGTACAACGTGGCATCGTAGTTCGGCGCCAGGTTGAAGTAGTACGGGGTGACCAACAGGAAGCCAGTGTCGCTGCCGCTGCCAATGGTTGGCGGCAGGAAGCCGGACTGACGACGGTCGTCGATCGGGAAGTAGATGTACGGCGTGTACAGAACCGGAATGTCCTTGACCCGTAGCGTCACGTTGGTCGCGGTACCGAAACCGGTCGCCGGGTTCAAGGTGATGTTGTTGCCCTTGAGCTGCCAGGCGTTGCTGTTTGGTTCGCACGTGGTGTACGTACCATCCTTGAGGCGGATGATCGCGTTTTCGGCACGCTTGGCGTACAGCGCGTTACCGCGGATACGGGATTTGTGCATCACGTATTCGGCGTTGTCGACCTTGGCTTCGCCGGTGTCGAGCTGCACTTCGGCGTGGTCGCCAACGATCAGCGCGCCGTTGTCGCGAATGCGCACGTTGCCGTCCAGCTCGCCACGGCTCTCGGCCTGGTAGAGGTTCGCTTCGTCGGCTTCGGCCTGCATGCTGCCCTGACGCAGGACCACGTCACCGGCCAGGGTAGCGATCTGTTCATCCTGCTTGTAGCGAGAAGCCTTGGCACCGACAAATGTCGGGGCGTCACTTTTATTCGTCTTGTCATTCATGCCAGGACGAATTGGTTCGATATAGGAACCAGAGCAGTAAGGACCGGTTTCGGCCAATTGCGCTGCAGTGAGATTCTCGCGCGGAACCCAGTCGAGGTGACTGTAGTCTGCGCTACGGGACTTGAGGGCGCGGCCTTTGGATTCGGTGACCAGCACAGGCTTGGTGCCGGTGTCTTCACTGGCGCCGCTCTCGGTAGGTGCTTCACCGGTCGCGGAGACTGCGCTGCCCTCATGGATGGGACGCGGTGGCAAAGCAGCCGCCGGCGTCTTGGGCGCACAGTTCCAGGCACCCGAAGCAGAGACTGAGCAGTCATACTGTTCCGCGGCGACCACGAACGAAGTGGCTAGAGGTTGCAGGGCCAGCAGACTGCCAGTGACCAACAACGGAAATTTTTTACGAAACGCGGGGGATTTCAATGCCATCTTATTAGTCCGGGCTTCCTGCGTGCCATCTGCCCGCGGTGTGGGCCGCACGCCTCTCGATGGTCTGAAAAAGATGCTGGATAATAAAGCATGACCCGCTTGACGGCTAGCGCCGTCGGAGACCCTTGCAATGCCTGACCAAGATGTACGTTTGCAACACCTGAAAGTTTGGCTCGATGAGCAGTTGGCGATCCTCTTTGCAGAGCAGAGTTGGGGCGTCGTACCCCCGGCCACGTTGACCGCGGCCAGCAGTGATGCGAGTTTTCGGCGCTATTTCCGTTGGGAAGGCGGCGGCAAAAGTTTCGTCGTAATGGACGCGCCGCCGCCCCAGGAAAACTGCAAACCCTTCGTGGATATCGCTTTTTTGCTGGCGAAATCCGGAATAAATGTGCCGAAAATTTATGCCGAAGACCTCGAGCGCGGTTTTCTTTTGCTCAATGACTTGGGCAACAAGACCTATCTGGACGTTATCGACAGCGAAAATGCCGACGATTTGTTCAAGGATGCCTTGCAGGCTCTGTTGGCTTTTCAGCAGTTGCCGATGGTTGCTCCGCTGCCGAGTTATGACGTGGCGCTGCTGCGTCGCGAGCTGGAATTGTTCCCCGAGTGGTTTGTGAAGCGTGAGTTGGGCATCGAGTTCGACGCTGCACAGCAAATGCTCTGGCAGAACGTGTCGCAGCTGCTGATCGACAGCGCCCTGGCGCAACCGAAAGTCCTGGTGCATCGCGACTACATGCCGCGCAACCTGATGCTCAGCGAGCCAAATCCCGGCGTGCTGGATTTTCAGGATGCGGTCTATGGCCCGGTGACCTATGACGTGACGTGCCTGTTCAAGGACGCGTTCCTGAGCTGGCCCGAGGAGCGAGTGCACGGTTGGCTGCAAGATTACTGGCAGCAGGCAGGCGCCCTCGGTATTCCCGTCCAGCCAGACTTCGAAGACTTCTTGCGCGCCAGCGACCTGATGGGCGTGCAGCGTCACCTGAAAGTCATCGGTATCTTCGCCCGCATCTGCCATCGCGATGGCAAGCCGCGTTACCTCGCCGACGTGCCGCGCTTCTTTGCTTATATAGAAGCAGTGATCGCCCGCCGTCCTGAACTGGCGGAGCTGGATGTGTTGCTGCTGAGTCTGCGTGCTGGAGTGAATGCATGAAGGCAATGATTCTGGCTGCGGGCAAAGGCGAGCGCATGCGCCCGCTGACCCTGACCACGCCAAAACCGCTGGTCCGCGCTGGCGGGGTGCCGCTGATCGAGTATCACCTGCTCGCGCTGGCGGCTGCCGGGTTTACCGAAATCGTGATCAACCACGCCTGGCTGGGACAGCAGATCGAAGACTATTTGGGCGATGGTTCGCGTTATGGCGTGAGCATCCAGTACTCGCCCGAAGGTGAACCGCTGGAGACCGGTGGCGGAATTTTCCGTGCATTGCCATTGTTGGGTGATGAGGCGTTTGTGGTGGTCAACGGTGATATCTGGACCGACTATGACTTCAGCGTCTTGCATCAACCCATCAGCGGCCTGGCGCATCTGGTATTGGCGGATAACCCGAGCCACCACCCGGCAGGCGATTTCACGCTGGTCGACGGGCAAGTGCACGACGGCCAGGCAGATTCGCCGACCCTGACTTACAGCGGCATTGCAGTGTTGCATCCGCAGCTGTTCGACGGGCACACCGCCGGGGCGTTCAAGCTTGCACCGCTGCTGCGCACGGCCATGGCCGATGGACAAGTCTCGGGTGAGCGGCTGAGCGGACGGTGGGTGGATGTCGGAACTCACGAGCGTCTGGCGGAAGTTGAAACTCTGATTGAAGCGAGTCGCTGAGATGCTGTGGCCAGGGACTCTGATTGGAGCCGGAGCGGGCTTTGCCATTGCCAGCATTCCGGGGGCCTTGCTCGGCGCTTTATTGGGGCAGGCGCTGGATCGGCACCTGCAATTGCATTCGTGGGGGCATTTGCGTGAAAAGCTCGGTGGCAGGCCGGTGCTGCGCAACGATGAGCTGCTGTTCGTATTGCTGGGACGGCTGGCCAAATGCGATGGGCGAGTGGTCGACGGGCATATTCAGCAGGCGCGCCTGGAAATGCAGGCACTGGACATGTCCGAGTCGGCCAAGCGTCGGGCGATTGCCGCGTTCAACCGCGGCAAGTCGGGCCGTGACCGGTTGCGCGGTTATCTGCGACGCTTGAGTGAGCAACCCCATGCGGCGGAAGGCGTATTGCGCGCCTGTTGGCGAATGGTCTGGGCCGATGGTCGTGCCGGGCATGCCGAGCGCGAACTGATTCGCCAATGGGGTAAATGGCTGGGCTGGACGTCGTATCAGGTGCAGGCGCTGGCGTCTGACTATGAGCCGCACAAGCAGTCGTCGGCCGGCACTGCCATCACTTATCAGGAAGCGTTGTCGCTGTTGGGTGTGTCCGCCACCACCGAACCGGCGCAGATCAAACGCGCCTATCGGCGCCTGCTGAGTCGTCATCATCCGGACAAAATTGCCGGCAGCGGTGCGACGGCGTTGCAGGTGCGCGAGGCGACGGACAAGACGCGCGAACTGCATAACGCCTATACGTTGATTCGTCAGCGGCGGGATTTCAAGTGATGCGTCGTCAGTGATGACGCCTTCGCGGGCAAGCCTCGCTCCTACAGGATTTAGTCAATCACAAAAATTGCAAACGACTAAATCCTGTAGGAGCGAGGCTTGCCCGCGAAGGGCGCGACTCGGTCTATCAGTCCGCCGCAGCCTGAGGATTCAACCAGCCCCGCACCCGGCGAACCAACTGCTCTTGCTCTGCTTTCGAGTCACCCGGCAACGCCTTGAGCGATACCTGACTGAACGCCGAACCCTTCAAACGCTTGCTGGCCTGCAAGCGTTCCAGAGCTGCGTTGCGGTCCAGCGGCTTGTCCTTATAGAAGATGTCGGCGGTGGGCAGTTTTAGTGTCGGCGTCAGTTCAGCCAGGCCAGGTTTCGCTGCCACGGGCGTCTGCGCAGCGACCATCGCGAACTTCTCGACTTGCGAGGGCTGCCTCTCGCTCAGGTAACGCGCGGCCCAGTAAGCACCGGTGCCATGACCCAGCACCACGATGCTGCGAGCGCTCTGCTGTTCGGCGTAGGCAACAGCCGCATCGATGCGTGCGAAAATTCGTTCGGCGTCAGCTTTGACCTGTTCATCGCTGGTTTCAGCAATGGCCTTGTCGGCCACCTCCGCTTCACCGCCCGCCGCCTGCTCGATGGGCGCCGCGGTGGTCGAGTCCTTGCTGCCGGCATCAGGTGCTTTGGGCGATGGCGTTACTTCAACGATACGTGGCGCAATGGCATCGCTTTGCACGTCTGGCAAGGTGATACTCAGGCTGCTCCACTCGGCGTCCGGCAATTGGCGTCGCAACGGGCCGATTGCCTGCGGCCAGTCAACGGTTTCGCCAGCGCCCGGGATGATAATCACCGCACCCTTGGGGTCAGCGGTATTGGCCGGTTTCCACAAGGCCAGAAACGTGTCGCTGCCGGCCTGGAGTTGTTGCTGTTCCTGAACGGGAATTTTTCGCTCAAGTGCTGCCGCTTCTTCCTGACTACGCTCAAGCAGCGGCTGACGTTCAACCGGTTTTTCTTCTGCGGGTTTTTCCGCGGCGGCCGGTGCCGGGTCTGCGGCCTCGACGGAAAAGGCGCAAGGCAGGATCAGCGACAGGCACAATGCTGGCAGTGCCAGGCGGTAGACAGGGGGCATCGGATATTCCAGGCCAGAAGTGGTTCCGGCAGCCTAATGGGTTGGTCAGTATTTGTCAGTGTGTGAGATTTCAATGATGCGTTTTTGCTGTCTGTGGGTTATCGGCTGTTTGTGGTTTCCCTTGATGGGCTGGGCGGCGCCTGCGCCACCGGCGCACGTCGCGCAGTTGTCTGCGAGCCAGCAGCAATGGCTCGCGCAACATAATGAATTGCGCGTCGGAGTGGTGTTGCAAGTGCCCTATGCGCAATACGATCGCCGCTTGCAGCGGTTGTCCGGGGTTAACGTCGAGCTGATGAAGTGGCTGGCAAATGCGCTCAAGGTCGAGCTGAGCTGGCGTAACTATCCCGATCTTGCGCAACTGGAAGCCGCCGCGCGTGAAGGTGAAATCGACATCGCCCCGGGGTTGGCGCAAACCCCCGGCGGCCTGCGCCTGTGGCAGTTTTCCGATCCATACATGCGGGTGCCACAACTGGTGGTCAGCGACCAGAAGGGCGCCGGCGTGGTCGAGCTGGAAAAACTCGACAGCCAGACCCGCGTCGCCGTACGCATGCCCAGCGCCACCGCCGATTACCTGCGCAGCAATTACCCGCACCTGAACCTCCAGGGCGTGCCGATCGAGCGTCAGGCACTGCAACTGTTGTTGAGTCAGCAGGCCAGTTATGCCGTGGTCGACGAAGCGCAATTCGGGCGTTTGTCTGTCGAGCCGGAGTTTGCCGGCTTGGTGGTGGTCGGTGATATTGGCCTGCCGCAACTGCTGCGCGTGGCTACACGGCGGGACTGGCCGGAACTCGCCGGCATCATCGAAAGCGCGCTGCGGGCGATCCCCGCCAAGGACCTGGAGCAACTGCACAACCAATGGCTGCAACCCAAGTACCCGCGACTGACCGAGTCGCCGGGTTTCTGGCAGAACCTCTGCCTGCTGTTGGCAGTGTTGATGCTGAGCTGCATGGCGATCGTCATCTGGCAGCGTCGGCAGCAACACAGTCTTGAGCAACGGTTGTTGGTAGCACGGGAAGACATTGCCTTGCGTGCCGCCAGCGAAGAAGCGTTGCGCCTCACCCAGTTTTCCATCGACCAGAGCACCGTCGGCATTCTCTGGGTCAACTGGGACAGCCATGTGCGCTACGCCAACCGCGCCGCCGAAACCATGCTCGGCTATCCGTCGGGTGGCATCATCGATCGGCCGTTGATCGACTTTGAACCGGGTCTGCACATGGACCGCTGGCTGAACCTGTGGAAACGCGCCCGCGCCAGCGAAGAAGGGCCGCTCAGCTTTGAAACCAATTGCTTGCGAGCGGATGGCAGCATTCTGCCGACGGATGTTTCGTTGAGCTTCCTGCGTTTTCGCGATGGTGAATATCTGGTGGTTTACCTCAACGACGTCACCGAGCGTCGTCGCGCTTTGGCCGCGTTGCAGGAGAGCGAGGCGCGCTTGCAAGGGATTGCCGCGAACGTGCCTGGATTGGTCTTTCGTCTGGAGCGGGCGCCGATGACAGGGCAGATCGACTTTGCCTACATCAGCGAGGGCAGCGAGAGCCTGGTCGGTTACTCGCCGGCGACCCTGGCTCATCGTGACAAAGGCCTGCGCAGCCTGGTGCATCCGGACGACAAGGCCAGTTACCACCAAACGCAGGATCATGCGCTGGACACTGACAGTGACTGGTCGTGGCAAGGGCGGATTCTCACGCGCCAGGGCGATCAGCGTTGGGCCGAGATCAAGGCCATCACGCGTCGCCTCTATGACGGCACCTATGTCTGGGACGGCATCGTCTGGGACATCAGCGAGAGCAAGCGCATCGAGCTGGAACTGGCCAGCTCCCGTGAGCAATTGCGTGAATTGTCCGCACACCTGGAGAGCGTGCGAGAAGAGGAAAAGGCGCGCATCGCCCGGGAAGTTCACGACGAGTTGGGTCAGATGTTGACCGTGCTGAAACTGGAAACGTCCATGTGCGAACTGGCCTACGCCCAGCTCGACCCAGGTCTGAATGAGCGTTTGAACAGCATGAAGCGCTTGATCGCTCAGCTGTTCCAACTGGTGCGCGATGTGGCCACGGCGTTGCGGCCGCCAATTCTCGATGCCGGGATCGCTTCGGCCATCGAATGGCAGGCCCGGCGTTTCGAGGCGCGCACGCAGATTCCGTGTCTGGTGCAAGTACCGGAAAACTTGCCGGTGCTCAGCGATGCCAAGGCGATCGGCTTGTTCCGGATCCTTCAGGAAGCGCTGACCAATGTCATGCGGCATGCTCAGGCGCATACTGTTGAACTGACATTGACGCTTGAGGGCGACGAGTTGTGTCTGACTGTCAGCGATGATGGCGTAGGATTTGTCGCCGCTACTGGCCGGCCAACATCCTTCGGGGTTGTGGGCATGCGCGAGCGGGTGTTGATCATGGGCGGGGAACTGTCGCTTGAAAGTGAGCCGGGGGAGGGCACGACGTTGAGTGTGCGCGTACCTTTGGATGAGGCCTGAAGAATTTGTGTTGGTTTTACTGACGCCTTCGTCGGAACGCCGCCCGGAGCCGGCTCGCTCCCACACGGATTGTGTGAACGCCACAGATCCAAATGTGGGAGCGAGCCTGCTCGCGAATGATCTTGAATCTGGAGAAAAACGTGATCCGTGTACTGGTAGCCGAAGACCACACCATCGTTCGCGAAGGCATTAAACAACTGATCGGCCTGGCCAAGGACTTGCTGGTGGTGGGCGAGGCGAGCAATGGCGAGCAATTGCTCGAGACCTTGCGTCATGTGCCTTGCGAAGTGGTGTTGCTGGACATCTCGATGCCGGGCGTCAATGGCCTGGAAGCGATTCCGCGGATTCGCGCACTGAACAATCCACCGGCGATCCTGGTGTTGTCGATGCACGACGAAGCGCAAATGGCTGCCCGGGCGTTGAAGGTCGGCGCGGCGGGTTACGCGACCAAGGACAGCGATCCGGCGCTGCTGCTGACGGCGATCCGCAAGGTCGCGGCGGGCGGTCGATACATCGACCCGGACTTGGCCGACCGCATGGTTTTCGAAGTCGGCCTGACCGATTCACGACCGCTGCATTCGTTGCTCTCGGAGCGCGAATTTTCGGTGTTCGAACGCCTGGCCCAGGGCGCCAACGTCAACGACATCGCCCAGCAACTGGCCCTGAGCAGCAAAACCATCAGCACCCACAAGGCGCGGCTGATGCAGAAACTCAACATCACGTCCCTGGCTGAACTGGTGAAGTACGCCATGGAACACAAACTGCTCTGAAAACACCGAATCCCCCCTGTAGGAGCCGGCTTGCTGGCGATGGCGATCTCAATGACGCCATCGCCAGCAAGCCGGCTCCTACAGAAATGCTCAACCTCATATCCATTTGCGACATCCCGCCAAATCGCTATTGCCCGTTCCTGTGGGTTGCAGCTGGACAATCGCCGCCAACCTATCCATTCCCGCCATCCTTGTAGGGCAATCCCTACCCCCAACCTTCCATCCGGCTGAGGCGATTCTCTCCTGCGCCCCGATTTGCGTGCTCCCCAGCGTCCACTAGGCTTAGTCCACAGCAGTCATCAATAACAAAGGTGTGGGTATGAGCCAGGTCGATTCAAGCGCAGGGGCCAATGACATTCTGGTCAGCTTTCGTGGAGTGCAAAAGAGCTACGACGGCGAGAACCTGATCGTCAAAGACCTCAACCTGGACATTCGCAAAGGCGAGTTCCTCACGTTGCTCGGGCCATCCGGTTCCGGCAAAACCACCAGCCTGATGATGCTCGCCGGTTTCGAAACCCCGACCGCCGGTGAAATCCTCCTGGCCGGGCGCGCCATCAACAACGTGCCGCCGCACAAGCGCGACATCGGCATGGTGTTCCAGAACTATGCATTGTTCCCGCACATGACCGTCGCCGAGAACCTCGCGTTCCCGCTGACCGTGCGCGGCTTGAACAAGAGCGATGTCAGCGACCGGGTCAAACGTGTCCTGAGCATGGTTCAGCTCGAGACCTTCGCCCAGCGTTATCCGGCACAACTGTCCGGTGGTCAGCAACAGCGTGTGGCCCTGGCCCGTGCACTGGTGTTCGAGCCGCAACTGGTGCTGATGGACGAACCCCTCGGCGCACTCGACAAACAACTGCGCGAACACATGCAGATGGAGATCAAGCATCTGCACCAGCGCCTCGGCGTGACCGTGGTCTACGTGACTCACGACCAGGGCGAAGCCCTGACCATGTCCGACCGCGTGGCGGTGTTCCATCAGGGCGAAATCCAGCAGATCGCCCCTCCACGCAGCCTCTACGAAGAACCGAAAAACACCTTCGTCGCCAACTTCATCGGCGAGAACAACCGTCTCAACGGCCGCCTGCACAGCCAGACCGGCGATCGTTGCATCGTCGAACTCGGTCGCGGTGAAAAGGTTGAAGCGCTGGCGGTCAATGTCGGCAAGACCGGCGAACCCGTCACGCTGTCGATTCGTCCGGAACGCGTGAGCCTCAATGGTTCGAGCGAGTCCTGTGTCAACCGCTTCTCAGGGAGGGTGGCGGAATTCATCTATCTGGGCGACCACGTCCGGGTTCGCCTGGAAGTCTGCGGCAAGACCGACTTCTTCGTGAAACAACCGATTGCCGAGCTCGATCCCGGGCTTGCTGTCGGCGACGTGGTACCGCTTGGCTGGGAGGTCGAACACGTTCGCGCGCTCGACCCACTTCTAGAGGCGAACTGATCGCCCCCTGCTTCAACCAACCCTGCACGTGGAGAGAACAATAAATGTTGAGATCCCTGAAATTCACCGCCCTGGTCATGGGCATGATCGGTGCGGCACACGCGATGGCGGCGGGCCCGGACCTGACCGTGGTGTCCTTTGGCGGGGCGAACAAGGCCGCGCAGGTCAAAGCCTTCTACGCACCGTGGGAAGCGGCGGGTAACGGCAAGATCGTAGCGGGCGAGTACAACGGCGAGATGGCCAAGGTCAAAGCCATGGTCGACACCAAAAGCGTGTCCTGGGATCTGGTAGAAGTTGAGTCGCCAGAACTGTCCCGCGGTTGCGACGAAGACATGTTCGAGCAACTCGACCCGGCGCTGTTCGGCAAGACCGAAGACTACGTCAAAGGCGCTATCCAGCCTTGCGGCGTAGGTTTCTTCGTGTGGTCGACCGTGTTGGCCTACAACGCCGACAAGCTGGCCTCCGCACCCACCAGCTGGGTGGATTTCTGGGACACCAAGAAATTCCCGGGCAAGCGCGGCCTGCGTAAAGGCGCCAAGTACACCCTGGAATTCGCACTGATGGCCGACGGCGTTGCGCCGAAAGACGTCTACAAAGTGCTGGCCGGCAAAGATGGTCAGGACCGCGCGTTCAAGAAGCTCGATGAGCTCAAACCAAACATCCAGTGGTGGGAAGCCGGTGCACAACCGCCGCAGTACCTCGCTTCCGGTGACGTGGTCATGAGCTCGGCCTACAACGGCCGGATCGCAGCGGTACAGAAAGAAAGCAACCTGAAAGTCGTGTGGAACGGCGGTATCTACGACTTCGACGCATGGGCAATTCCAAAAGGCCTGGACAAGGCACGTGCCGAAGCGGCGAAGAAATTTATCGCGTTCTCGGTGGCGCCGCAGCAGCAGAAGACCTACTCGGAAAACATTGCCTACGGCCCGGCCAACACCCAAGCCGTACCGCTGTTGTCCAAGGATGTCCTGAAAGACATGCCGACCACCCCGGAAAACATCGCCAACCAAGTGCAGATCGACGTCAGCTTCTGGGCTGACAACGGCGAGCAACTGGAGCAGCGCTTCAATTCCTGGGCTGCGAAATAAGACCACCCCGTGGGCTTATCGACTCCCGTAGGAGCGAGGCTCGCCCGCGAAGACGTCAGCACATTCAACATCAATGTTGACTGACACGCTGCCTTCGCGAGCAAGCTTCGCTCCTACGGGGGGGTGATGTGTAGTTATCAAGAACAGAGGCGGACTCGCGGTCAATGGATGCCGCCTCTGTAACGATCAAAGATTTCCGGAGTACGCCATGGCCACCGCCATTCCCCTGAACGCGGGCACTGACCCCACCTTGAAGCAGCGGCTCAAGCACGCCGAGCGGATCAACCGCTGGAAGGCCCAGGCCTTGATCGCGCCATTGGTGCTGTTTCTGTTGCTGGTGTTCCTGGTGCCCATCGTGGCGCTGCTCTACAAAAGCGTTGGTAACCCGGAAGTGGTCGGCGGCATGCCGCGCACCGTGGCGGCCATCGCCAGCTGGGACGGCCGTGGCCTGCCCGCTGAACCGGTTTACAAAGCGGCCAGCGAAGACCTCGCTGAAGCGCGCAAGAATCAGACCCTGGGCGACCTGTCCAAGCGCTTGAACATGGAGCTGGCCGGCTATCGCAGCCTGCTGACCAAAACCGCCCGCGCCTTGCCGTTCGCTACCGAACCGGCCTCTTATAAAGAAGCACTGGAAGGGCTCGACGAGCGTTGGGGCGACCCGGCCTACTGGCAAGCGGTGCGCCGCAACACCAGCAACATCACGCCGTACTACTTGCTGGCAGCGGTCGATCACCGCATCGACGACCTCGGCGAAATCGCCCCGGCCACGCCCGATCAGGCGATCTACCTCGACATCTTCGCCCGCACCTTCTGGATGGGCCTGATCATCACCGCCATTTGCCTGGTGCTCGCCTATCCGTTGGCTTACCTGCTGGCGAATCTGCCGTCGCGTCAAAGCAACCTGCTGATGATCCTGGTGCTGCTGCCGTTCTGGACCTCGATTCTGGTGCGCGTCGCTGCGTGGATCGTATTGCTGCAATCGGGCGGGCTGATCAACAGCGGCCTGATGGCCATGGGCATCATCGATAAGCCGCTGGAGCTGGTGTTCAACCGTACCGGGGTTTACATCTCGATGGTGCACATCCTGCTGCCGTTCATGATCCTGCCGATCTACAGCGTGATGAAAGGCATCTCGCCGACCTACATGCGCGCCGCGATTTCCCTCGGCTGCCACCCGTTCGCCAGTTTCTGGCGGGTGTACTTCCCGCAGACCTATGCCGGTGTCGGCGCCGGTTGCCTGTTGGTGTTCATCCTCGCCATTGGCTACTACATCACCCCGGCCTTGCTGGGCAGCCCGAACGATCAGATGGTCAGTTACTTCGTCGCCTTCTACACCAACACCAGCATCAACTGGGGCATGGCGACCGCACTCGGTGGGCTGCTGCTGTTGGCGACCGTGGTGCTTTATCTGATTTACAGCTGGCTGGTGGGCGCCAGTCGCCTGCGCCTGAGCTAAGGGGAGAATCGAAATGCTGAGTCCTTATATGTCGCCCATCGAACGGGTGTGGTTCTACAGCTTGCGGATTCTCTGCGGCTTGATTTTGCTGTTCCTGATTCTGCCGGTGTTGGTGATCATCCCGTTGTCGTTCAACTCGGGCAGTTTCCTGGTGTATCCACTGCAAGGTTTTTCGCTGCACTGGTATCAGGACTTCTTCGCCTCGGCGGAATGGATGCGTGCACTGAAGAACAGCATCATCGTCGCCCCGGCGGCGACCGTGCTGGCGATGGTGTTCGGTACGCTGGCGGCGATTGGCCTGACTCGGGGCGACTTCCCGGGCAAGGCGCTGGTGATGGCGTTGGTGATTTCGCCGATGGTTGTGCCGGTGGTGATCATCGGTGTCGCGAGTTACCTGTTCTTTGCACCGCTGGGCCTGGGCAACAGCTTCTTCTCGTTGATCGTGGTGCACGCGGTGTTGGGTGTGCCGTTTGTGATCATCACGGTGTCGGCAACGTTGCAGGGGTTTAACCACAACCTGGTGCGCGCCGCTGCCAGCCTCGGTGCTTCGCCGCTGACCGCTTTCCGTCGCGTGACCTTGCCGCTGATTGCGCCAGGTGTGATCTCCGGTGCGCTGTTTGCCTTCGCGACCTCGTTCGATGAAGTGGTGGTGACGTTGTTCCTCGCCGGTCCCGAGCAAGCGACCTTGCCACGGCAGATGTTCAGCGGTATCCGCGAAAACCTCAGCCCGACGATTGCCGCCGCGGCAACGCTGCTGATCGCCTTCTCGGTGATCCTGCTGCTGACCCTGGAATGGCTGCGTGGCCGCAGCGAAAAACTGCGCACCGCCCAGGCCTGACACCGATTCTTGTAGGAGCCGGCTTGCTGGCGAAAGCGGACTGTCAGCTGATGTATCAGTTGAATGACACACCGCATTCGCCAGCAAGCCGGCTCCTACAGTTGTTTTGTGTAGTTTTCGGGATGTTTGGTCATTCACGCGCTGAATAGCAGACAAACCCCAATCCCCAGCTACTATTGTGCCCAGCTCCCCTATCTATAAGAGGCTGCGCACGATGAGTCTTTCCTCTTTCAAAATCGCACACAAACTGATCACCGGCGCAGCTGCCATCGAGCAACTGTCCGCCGAGCTCACGCGTCTGGACATCGACAACCCGTTGATCGTCACCGACGCCGCACTGGTCAAGTCCGGCACGGTGGAGCTGGCGCTCGCGCAGTTGGGGGACCGTAGCTACGAGATTTTCGACCGTGTACTGCCAGACCCGGAAATTGCCATCGTCGAAGACTGCATGCGCGTTTACCGCGAAGGCGGGCACGACGGGCTGATCGGCCTGGGCGGCGGCAGCGCGATCGACATCGCCAAAAGTGTTGCCGCGTATGCCGGTTATCACGGCGCGCTGGAGGATCTGTTCGGCATCGACCAGGTGCCGCGCAAGGGCCCACCGCTGATCGCCATTCCGACGACCGCCGGCACCGGCTCGGAAGTGACCAACGTCGCGATCCTCTCCGACAAGGTCGCGCAGCTGAAAAAGGGCATCATCAGCGACTATCTGTTGCCGGACGTGGCGCTGGTCAGCCCGCAAATGACCCTGACCTGCCCGCGCAGTGTCACCGCCGCCAGTGGCGTCGATGCGCTGGTGCATGCCATCGAATCTTATTTGTCCCTCAATGCTTCAGCGATCACCGACGCGCTGGCCATCGGCGCGATCAAGTTGATCACCCAGGCGTTACCCAAGGCCTACGCCAATCCCTCCAATCTGCAGGCGCGTGAAGACATGGCCACCGCCAGCCTGATGGCCGGCATGGCGTTCGGCAATGCCGGGGTCGGCGCGGTGCATGCGCTGGCGTATCCGCTGGGCGGACGTTTCAACATCGCCCACGGCGTCAGCAACGCCTTGTTGCTGCCGTACGTCATGACCTGGAACAAGATGGCCTGCGTCGAGCGCATGCAGGATATTGCCGAAGCCATGGGCGTGAAGACCGCTCATCTGAGCGTCAATGACGCCGCGGACAAAGCTGTCGAGGCGATGACCGCGTTGTGCGCCGCCGTGGAAATCCCGTCGGGCCTGCGCAGTTTCGGTGTTCCAGAGGATGCGATCCCGGCCATGGCCGTGGAAGCTGCGGGGATCGAGCGCCTGATGAGCAACAATCCGCGCAAATTGAGCGCAATTGATATCGAGAAGATCTACCGCGCGGCCTACTGATCATCGCAGCCACGGTGCGCGCGTCAAAGCATGAGGTATACAATGCGCGCCATCGTGATTCTGCTCAGAAAAGGTGCGTCATGCAGCCCTTCGTAATTGCTCCGTCGATTCTCTCCGCCGACTTCGCCCGCCTGGGTGAAGAAGTGGATAACGTTCTGGCCGCCGGCGCCGACTTCGTGCACTTCGATGTCATGGACAACCACTACGTGCCGAACCTGACCATCGGCCCGATGGTCTGTGCCGCGCTGCGCAAGTACGGCGTAACCGCGCCGATCGACGCGCACCTGATGGTCAGCCCGGTGGATCGCATCGTTGGCGACTTCATCGAGGCCGGCGCGACTTACATCACCTTCCACCCGGAAGCGTCGCAGCACGTCGACCGTTCCCTGCAACTGATCCGCGAAGGCGGCTGCAAGTCGGGCCTGGTGTTCAACCCGGCGACCCCGCTGGACGTACTCAAGTACGTGATGGACAAGGTCGACATGATCCTGCTGATGAGCGTCAACCCGGGCTTCGGCGGACAGAAGTTCATCCCCGGCACCCTCGACAAGCTGCGTGAAGCACGCGCATTGATCGATGCCTCGGGCCGTGACATCCGCCTGGAAATCGACGGCGGCGTGAACGTGAACAACATTCGTGAAATCGCGGCGGCTGGCGCCGATACCTTCGTGGCCGGCTCGGCAATCTTCAACGCGCCGAACTACCAGGAAGTCATCGAGAAGATGCGTTCCGAACTGGCGCTGGCCCGCCCATGAGTGGCTTTGAGCAGCTGTTCCCGGGGCGTCTGCCACGGCTGGTGATGTTCGATCTGGACGGCACGCTGGTCGATTCGGTCCCTGACCTCGCCGCGGCGGTGGATAACATGCTGCTCAAACTCGGGCGCCAGCCTGTCGGCATCGAATCGGTGCGTGACTGGGTCGGTAACGGCGTGCACATGCTGGTGCGCCGGGCCCTGGCCAATCACATCGACGCCGAAGGTGTCGATGATGTAGAGGCTGAACATGCCCTGGAATTGTTCAACGGCTTTTACGAGGACGGTCACGACCTGACGGTGGTTTACCCCGGCGTGCGTGACACCCTCAAGTGGCTGAACAAGCAAGGCGTGGAGATGGCGCTGATCACCAACAAGCCGGAGCGCTTCGTCGCGCCGTTGCTGGATCAGATGAAGATCGGCCGCTATTTCAAATGGATCATCGGCGGTGACACCCTGCCGCAGAAGAAACCCGACCCGGCTGCGCTGTTTTTCGTGATGAAAATGGCCAATATCCCGGCGTCGCAATCGCTGTTTGTCGGCGATTCGCGCAGCGATGTGCTGGCGGCGAAAGCGGCGGGGGTCAAATGCGTGGCCCTCAGTTATGGCTATAACCACGGTCGGCCGATTGCCGAAGAGTCGCCGGCGCTGGTCATCGACGACCTGCGCAAGCTAATTCCCGGTTGCCTGGATCCGGCCGCTGAGATAACGTTGGCCGACGCTGTTCAACCCCCTTCTGGAAACGCCATCGTGGTGGTCACCCGCAAACTCTGGATGAAAGTCATCAAGGCCCTGGCCCGCTGGCGTTGGCGCGCCTGACTTGTTCCTGGCCGGTCTACCGGCGCGTTTGCATACCTGACTGTTAGCACCTCAAGCCACGAGGCTACCCCATGATCCGCGAAGAATTCCTGCGTTTGGCCGCTGCCGGCTATAACCGCATCCCGCTTGCCTGCGAAACCCTGGCCGACTTCGACACGCCGCTGTCGATCTACCTGAAACTGGCTGACGAGCCCAATTCCTACCTGCTCGAATCCGTGCAGGGCGGGGAGAAGTGGGGCCGTTACTCGATCATCGGCCTGCCGTGCCGCACCGTGCTGCGGGTTCATGACCATCACATCAGCGTGACCCATGACGGCGTCGAGATCGAAAGCCATGAAGCGCAAGACCCGCTGGCGTTCGTCGAAGAATTCAAAGCCCGTTACAACGTACCGACCATCCCCGGCCTGCCACGCTTCAACGGCGGCCTGGTGGGTTACTTCGGTTACGACTGCGTGCGCTATGTGGAAAAGCGTCTGGGCAAGTGCCCGAACCCGGATCCGTTGGGCGTGCCGGACATTCTGCTGATGGTGTCCGATGCGGTGGTGGTGTTCGACAACCTCGCCGGCAAAATGCACGCGATTGTCCTGGCCGACCCGTCGCAGGACGATGCCTTCGAGCAAGGTCAGGCGCGTCTGCAAGAGCTGCTGGAAAAACTCCGTCAGCCAATCACTCCGCGCCGTGGCCTGGACTTCAGCAAGCAACAATCGGCTGATCCGGTGTTCCGCTCCAGTTTCACCCAGGACGATTACGAAAAAGCCGTCGACACCATCAAGGAATACATCCTGGCCGGTGACTGCATGCAGGTCGTGCCGTCCCAGCGCATGTCGATCGACTTCAAGGCGGCGCCGATTGATCTGTACCGGGCGCTGCGTTGCTTCAACCCGACGCCGTATATGTACTTCTTCAACTTCGGCGACTTCCACGTCGTCGGCAGTTCACCGGAAGTGCTGGTGCGGGTCGAAGACAATCTGATCACCGTTCGCCCGATTGCCGGCACCCGTCCGCGTGGGGCCAACGAAGAGGCAGACCTGGCGCTGGAGAAAGACCTGCTCTCCGACGACAAGGAAATCGCCGAACACCTGATGCTGATCGACCTGGGTCGTAACGACACCGGTCGCGTATCGGAAATCGGTTCGGTGAAACTCACCGAGAAAATGGTTATCGAGCGTTATTCCAACGTGATGCACATTGTTTCCAACGTCACCGGGCAACTGAAGGCCGGGCTGACGGCAATGGACGCATTGCGGGCGATCCTGCCGGCGGGCACCTTGTCCGGCGCACCGAAGATTCGCGCGATGGAAATCATCGACGAACTGGAGCCGGTCAAGCGTGGCGTCTATGGCGGCGCGGTCGGTTACTTTGCCTGGAACGGCAACATGGACACGGCGATTGCGATCCGCACCGCCGTGATCAAGAACGGCGAACTGCACGTGCAGGCCGGTGGCGGCATCGTTGCCGACTCGGTGCCGGCGCTGGAATGGGAAGAAACCCTGAACAAGCGTCGTGCCATGTTCCGCGCAGTCGCCCTGGCTGAACAAACCCCGGAAAGCTGACCGATGAACGTGACCCGTATGCCATGTCGCTTTGGCTGACAAAGCGCTGCGGGTCGCTCATTCGAAGGCAGCCTTTATAGTCCGTGAATTCAAGAGGTTCTCAAGCCATGTTGCTGATGATCGATAACTACGACTCTTTTACCTACAACGTTGTGCAATACCTCGGTGAGCTAGGCTCCCAGGTCAAGGTTGTGCGCAACGATGAACTGACCGTTGCCGAAATCGAAGCCCTCAACCCCGAGCGCATCGTTGTGTCGCCCGGTCCTTGCACGCCGACCGAAGCGGGCGTCTCGATTGACGTCATCAAGCATTTCGCCGGCAAACTGCCGATTCTCGGCGTGTGCCTGGGCCATCAATCCATCGGCCAGGCCTTCGGCGGCGATGTGGTTCGTGCCCGCCAGGTGATGCACGGCAAGACCAGCCCGGTGTTCCACGAGGACAAAGGTGTCTTCGAAGGCCTGAACCATCCGCTGACCGTCACGCGTTATCACTCGCTGATCGTCAAGCGTGAAACCTTGCCGGACTGCCTGGAGCTGACCGCCTGGACTCAACTTGAAGACGGTTCGGTCGACGAGATCATGGGCCTGCGCCACAAGACGCTGAACATCGAAGGTGTGCAGTTCCACCCTGAGTCTATCCTGACCGAACAGGGCCACGAGTTGTTCGCCAACTTCCTCAAACAAACCGGCGGCACGCGCTAAGGACTTCCCATGAATATCAAGACAGCCCTCAGCCGTATCGTCGATCAACTCGACCTCAGCACCGATGAAATGCGCGATGTGATGCGCGAGATCATGACCGGGCAATGCACGGACGCGCAGATCGGCGCGTTCATGATGGCCATGCGCATGAAGAGCGAAAGCATCGACGAGATCGTCGGTGCCGTGTCGGTCATGCGCGAGCTGGCGGACAAGGTCGAACTGAAGACCCTCGACGGCGTGGTTGATGTGGTCGGCACCGGCGGCGATGGTGCGAACATTTTCAACGTCTCGACGGCTTCTTCCTTTGTGGTGGCAGCCGCCGGTTGCACCGTGGCCAAGCACGGTAACCGTGCGGTCTCGGGTAAAAGCGGCAGCGCCGATCTGCTGGAGGCGGCGGGCATATATCTGAACCTGACGCCGGTTCAGGTGGCGCGTTGCATCGACAACGTCGGCATCGGTTTCATGTTTGCCCAGACTCATCACAAAGCCATGAAATACGCCGCCGGCCCGCGCAAGGATCTTGGTCTGCGTACTCTGTTCAACATGCTCGGCCCGCTTACGAATCCGGCCGGCGTGAAACATCAGGTGGTGGGCGTGTTCAGCCAGGCGTTGTGCCGGCCTTTGGCCGAAGTTTTGCAACGACTGGGCAGCAAGCATGTGCTGGTGGTGCACTCGAAAGACGGCCTGGACGAATTCAGTCTGGCTGCGCCGACCTACGTAGCGGAATTGAAGAATGACCAGATCACCGAGTATTGGGTCGAGCCGGAAGATTTGGGCATGAAGAGCCAGAGCCTGCACGGCCTGGCGGTGGAAAGCCCGGCCGCTTCGCTTGAGCTGATTCGCGATGCCCTGGGCAAGCGCAAGACCGAGAGCGGTCAGAAAGCGGCCGAGATGATCGTGCTCAATGCCGGTGCTGCACTCTACGCCGCCGACCTGGCGACCAGTTTGAAAGAAGGCGTTGCCCTGGCGCACGATGCGCTGCACACAGGCCTCGCTCGGGAAAAACTTGAGGAGTTGGGTGCATTTACCGCGGTATTCAAAGTGGAGAATGAGGGATGAGTGTACCGACGGTTCTGGAAAACATTCTGGCGCGCAAAGTCCAGGAGGTCGCCGAGCGTAGCGCTCGTGTGAGCCTGGCGGAGCTGGAAAGTCTGGCCAAGGCGGCCGATGCACCCCGTGGTTTTGCCAAGGCATTGATGGCGCAGGCCAAGCTAAAGCAGCCAGCGGTTATTGCTGAAATCAAGAAAGCTTCGCCGAGCAAAGGCGTGATTCGCGAGAACTTCGTTCCTGCCGATATCGCCAGGAGCTACGAGAAGGGCGGCGCGACCTGCCTGTCGGTGCTCACCGATATCGATTATTTCCAGGGCGCAGATGCGTATCTGCAACAAGCCCGGGCGGCGTGCAAACTGCCGGTGATCCGCAAGGATTTCATGATCGATCCGTATCAGATCGTCGAAGCCCGTGCATTGGGCGCCGACTGCGTGCTGTTGATCGTCTCCGCGCTGGACGACGTGAAAATGGCCGAGCTGGCGGCGGTGGCGAAAAGCGTTGGCCTTGACGTGCTGGTGGAAGTCCATGACGGCGACGAACTGGAGCGGGCCTTGAAAACCCTCGACACACCGTTGGTCGGCGTGAACAACCGCAACCTGCACACTTTCGACGTGAGTCTGGAAACCACGCTGGATTTGCTGCCGCGGATTCCGCGTGACCGTTTGGTGATCACTGAAAGCGGCATCCTCAATCGGGCCGATGTCGAGCTGATGGAAATCAGCGACGTGTATGCGTTCCTGGTCGGCGAAGCGTTCATGCGCGCCGAAAGCCCGGGCACCGAGTTGCAGCGTCTGTTCTTCCCAGAACGTGGCGTACCCGTCAGCGGTTCTACACTCGACTGATTGCTGGCAGATCGAGTCGACCCCATCGCCGGCAAGCCGGTCTCGCTCCTACATTGGATCTATGGTGTTAGCAGATCCCTTGTGGGAGCGAGCCTGCTCGCGATGGCGGCATAAGACACACCTCAGACCTCAAGTCTTACGGAGCACCTTATGACCTCACCTGTCCCTCTGACCATCGAAGCCGGCCTGCAAGCCGAACAGGATTTGTTGGCGTCGGTCTGTGCAGGCAACTCAGAGTTCGGCCTGCTGTTCTGGCAGCCAAGTGACAAAGCACTGGTCATGCCACGCCGCTTGAATCGCCTGCCCGGTTTCGATGCCGCTTGTGAAGTATCGGCGGCAGCCGGCTGGCCAGTCCTTTTGCGTGAAACCGGCGGTGAGCCCGTGCCGCAATCGGCTTCCACCATCAACATCGCACTGGTCTACGCGCCACCGCGTAGCGAGGGCGACCAAAACCGCATCGAAACCGCCTATCGCCGACTTTGCGATCCGATCTGTCAGTTGCTGGATGAACTGGGCGGCGTTTCGTCCCTGGGCGAAATCGACGGCGCATTTTGCGATGGCCGTTTCAACGTCAATCTCGACGGTCGCAAGATGGTCGGCACCGCCCAGCGCTGGCGCCAGAGCAAGGGCGGCACGCGCCCGGTCGGGTTGGTGCACGGTGCGTTGTTGCTGGATAACGAACGCGAATCAATGGTCGCGGCGGTCAATCGCTTCAATGAGGCGTGCGGCCTGGAGCATCGGGTCCGCGCCGAAAGCCACATCGCGCTCCATGAAAAGTTCGCCGCACCTGACGCATTGGCACGGCTCGATGCACTCTATCGCCAGTTGCTGGCAGACATGTTCAAGGCTTAGCGCGTCCCGAAGACCACCATGGTCTTGCCTTTGACGTCCACCAGGTTGCGTTCTTCCAGATCCTTAAGGACGCGACCGACCATCTCCCGGGAACACCCGACAATCCGCCCGATTTCCTGACGGGTCACCTTGATCTGCATGCCATCGGGGTGGGTCATCGCATCGGGCTGTTTGCACAATTCCAGCAGGCAACGGGCAACGCGACCTGTCACGTCGAAGAATGCGAGGTCACCGACCTTGCGCGTGGTGTTGCGCAGGCGCTGTGCGATTTGTCCGCTAAGTACGTAAAGAATGTCCGGGTCTTGCTGGGACAGCTCGCGGAATTTGGCGTAGCTGATTTCCGCGACTTCGCACTCGATCTTGGCGCGTACCCAGGCGCTGCGTTCCTGTTCCAGGCCGGCCTGTTCAAACAGACCCAACTCGCCGAAGAAGTCTCCGGAGTTCAGGTAGGCAATGATCATTTCACGGCCGTCATCATCCTCGATCAGGATGGTGACCGAGCCTTTGATGATGAAGAACAGCGTCTCCGAGCGGTCGCCGGCGCAAATGATATTGCTCTTGGCCGCATAGCGACGGCGCTGGCAATGCATCAACAGTTTGTCGAGGTTCTTGATCTTGGGTGTAGGGGCAATAGCAACCATGGTTGTATCCCGGAAAGACTGCACGGTGTGTTTGGTTTTTTTATGAGGCACTGAGGCTGCTACAAAGCTGGCAATGCGCCAGCGAATTGGCGCCAGCTTAACAGACACTTCCTGCAATATTCGAGATTTTACCTACAAAGCAAAAGGTTCTGTCCTAAGACGGTGAGCGCTGTCAATCCAGGGCCCTGTGCTAAGCTGGCGACCCTTTTTTATACAGTGGAGTCTTGGCGATGAAGGCACGCATCCAATGGGCTGGCGAAGCCATGTTCCTCGGCGAATCCGGTAGCGGTCATGTCGTGGTCATGGACGGTCCGCCCGATGCCGGTGGTCGTAACCTGGGTGTCCGGCCGATGGAAATGCTCCTGCTGGGTGTCGGCGGTTGCAGCAATTTCGACGTGGTCAGCATTCTCAAGAAGTCCCGTCAGGCCGTCGAAAGCTGCGAAGCCTTCCTCGAAGCCGAGCGCGCGACCGAGGACCCGAAGGTCTTCACCAAGATCCACATGCACTTCGTGGTCAAGGGCCGCGGGCTGAAAGAAGCCCAGGTCAAGCGCGCCATCGAGCTGTCTGCCGAGAAGTATTGCTCGGCCTCGATCATGCTCGGCGCGGCGGGTGTTGCAATTACCCACGACTACGAAATCATCGAACTCGGTTGATTCGACATTCAACTATCATAAAAGCGGTGCAGACTCTGGCGATCCCAAGCTGACGTCTGCATAATGCGCCACTTTTTTCAGGGTAGTGGTCCGTCAACCGACAGGCCGCTCGCCCGAACAGACAACCAAAATCGCCATCGCGAAGAGGTGTTAACCGTCCTACGCAGGTGCGTCGTTCGCATCTGACGGGCATGCTTGATCACGCGGCCCGGGCCGCAATACATAGAGAGTTTTTAACGGTGAAAAGCAAACTCAAGCTCCACGGGTTCAATAACCTGACAAAGACCTTGAGCTTCAACATCTATGACATCTGCTACGCGGAAACCCCGCAAGACCAGCAGGCTTACGTCGAGTACATCAATGAAGAGTACAACGCGAAACGCCTGACGCAGATCCTCACGGAAGTTGTCGATATCATTGGTGCCAACATCCTGAACATTGCCAGTCAGGACTACGACCCACAAGGCGCCAGCGTCACGATTCTGATCTCTGAAGAGCCGGTGACCCCGACCGACAGCCAGATCGAAGAGTCTCCGGGCCCGTTGCCCGAAATCATCCTGGCCCACCTCGACAAGAGCCACATCACGGTGCATACCTACCCGGAAATCCATCCGGACGACGGTATTGCGACCTTCCGTGTGGACATTGACGTGTCGACCTGTGGCGTCATTTCACCGCTTAAAGCGCTCAACTTCCTGATTCACCAGTTCGATTCGGACATCGTGACCGTGGATTACCGTGTGCGCGGTTTCACCCGTGACGTCGAAGGCAACAAGCACTTCATCGATCACGAGATCAACTCGATCCAGAACTACCTGTCCGAAGATACCCGCGACGCGTACCAGATGACCGACGTGAACGTGTACCAGGAAAACCTGTTCCACACCAAAATGCTGTTGAAGAACTTCGAACTGGATAACTACCTGTTCGGCGACGCGACCAACAACCTGTCCCCTGAGCAACGCGCCCAAGTGACGGATCGTGTGAAACACGAAATGCTCGAAATCTTCTACGCGCGCAACATGCCGACCTAAGATTCTCGCGAGCACAAAAAAAGGCGACTCCCTCACGGCAGTCGCCTTTTTCATGTCGATCACAAAACCCCTGTGGGAGCGACGGTGCGACGATTCGACCTGCTCGCGATGAGGCCCTCGCTGACAACGCAGGTATCAGATCCGATAAGTACTCTTGGTCATCACCTTAGCCATCAAGCTCATCCCGAACTTCACCGGCGCCGGAAAACGAAAGCCCCCAGCCTCCAGCGCACTTTCGGCATGTTGCTCTTCATCAACACGCATCTGCTCAAGAATCGCCCGGGACTTTTCGTCCTCGGCCGGCAGTTGCTCAAGGTGTTCGTTCAAGTGCTTGCACACCTGATGCTCGGTAGCCGCAACGAAACCCAGGCTGACCTTGTCGCTGATCAACCCGGCCACCGCGCCAATCCCGAATGACATGCCGTAGAACAGCGGATTGAGAATGCTGGTATGGCTGCCCAACTGCTTGATGCGTTGCTCGCACCAGACCAGATGGTCGATCTCTTCTTCAGCAGCATGTTCCATGGCGGCGCGCACCTGCGGCAGCTTGGCGGTCAGGGCTTGCCCTTGATACAGCGCCTGGGCGCAGACTTCGCCGGTATGGTTGATGCGCATCAGGCCGGCGACGTGCCGGGTGTCTTCGTCGCTCATTTGCGTTTCCGGCTGCACGATCGCAGGGGACGGACGGTACGGCTGGCCGCTGAAGGGCAGCAGGGTACGCATCGCGGCATCGGCTTGCAGCAGAAGACGGTCAATGGGCGAGTAGTGACGTTGGGTAGTCATACTGATCTCCGGGAGGAATCTCGGCGGCCAGTTTAACCCAATCGGCCGGGGAAGGTTTGCGCTGGGTCATCAACCCTGTAGGAGCGAGGCTTGCCCGCGAAGAACGATAACGCGGTGTATCTGAAAGACCTTTTCGCCCGGTTCGCGGGCAAGTCGGGTCGCCGCACCGCTCGCTCCTACAGGGATGCGCAGTGAATCAACCCGGCGGCCAGTGCATCTGACGCTGACCCAGCACATGCATATGAATGTGGTAGACAGTCTGCCCACCTTCTTCATTGCAGTTCATGACAACGCGAAAACCTTTTTCGCAACCCAGTTCCAGTGCCAGGCGCTGGGCAGTGAACAGAATATGCCCGGCCAATGCCTTATCGTCCTCGGTGAGGTCGTTCAAGGTGCGCACCGGTTTCTTCGGGATCACCAGAAAATGCACCGGTGCCTGCGGGGCGATGTCGTGGAAGGCCAGTACCTGGTCGTCCTCGTAAATGATCTTCGCCGGGATTTCCCGGTTGATGATCTTGGTGAACAGAGTATCCACAGCTGTTTTCTCCGTTGTTTGGGCTGGCCTGAGTGTACTCATGGGGGAACCCCGAGCCCAGCCTTTTGCCTTGAAGCCAGGTCAGCGCGGGCAATAGGCCTTGTTGACCATGCCTGTGATGGTCCTGATCAGCCAGCGTGAGCCGAGCCGTGGCAGGAAAGCGAACCAGCGGTTCAGCCGGCCCGGAATAATAATGGCGCGATTCTTATCCAGAGCCCGCACGGTATAGAGCGCGACTTCCTCGGGACTCATCAGCAGTTTGCTGTCGACCAGTTTGTCGCTGTTCAGTTGTGCTGTGCGGAAAAACGCGGTGCGGGTCGGGCCGGGGCAGAGTACGGAAACCTTGACTGCGCATTTCTTCAGCTCGACGCGCAACCCTTCGGAAAAGTGCAGTACATAGGCTTTGCTGGCGTAGTAAGTGCTCATCCACGGGCCTGGATGGAACGCTGCAACCGAGGCGACGTTCAAGATCTGCCCGCCACCCTGCAACGCCATGCTGTTGCCGATGGCATGGCACAGGCGAGTGAGGGCCAGAATGTTCACTTCGATCAGGTCTTGTTCGGTCATCCAGTCCTGCGCCAGAAACGGGCCGCAAGTGCCGATACCGGCGCAGTTCACCAGCAAGTCGATCTGCCGGTCGCCTTCTTCCAGTTCCAGCAGAAATCCGGAAAGGCGCAGCGGCTCGCCGAGGTCGCAGGCGCGGAACAACACCTCCACGCCAAAACGTTGGGTCAGTTCAATTGCAATACTTTCCAGCTGATCACGCTGTCGGGCCACCAGAATCAGGCTGCGGCCACGGCGGGCCAGCGCTTCGGCCATCGCCAGGCCGATGCCGCTGGAAGCGCCAGTGATCAGAGCGTAACGGGTCATGCAGTTCTCCATCGCAACAGCTCCGCGCCTGCGACGCAGGTGTCACGGGCGGGGAGCGCTGTTCATTCTTTCGCAGAGTCTACAGGGGCCGGGGCTTATTGGGCTTCCTCGTCTGCGGAATCCGGCACTTCTTCAGCCTCTGCGGCGGGCTCGACTTCCACTTCTTCGGTGGTTAGCGAGCTGCTGTCATAGCTGAGTCCGGCAGCGTCTTCGTACTCTTGCTGGATCGCACTGAAAGCGCCGGCCAATACCCCGACAAAGACGATGGCAATGAATACCACCCACAGCGAAGACAACACTTTGACTGCCGTGGTGTTTGGCGGTGGTGGTGGACCGTAGCGATTGGCGATGGTGTTGCCCGGCACGCACATGATCACAAACGGAAAGAAGCTGCCTACGAACGGCACGAGATTGAGCAGCCAGAGCCAGCCGGACCAGCCGATGTCGTGCAGGCGCTGAACGCTGATCTGAATGCTGACGACCGCGATGGCGATCCCCAGGAAGATTGCCACCAGGCCACCGACAATCAGACCTGCGGTCGAATCGCTGGCGATCAGGGCGATGGCGAAAATGGCGACGACCGACCCGACGCCAAGCATGACCAGCGTCAGCACCATGGTCCAGGCCAGATAGCGCAAACGGCCGATGCGCCCTTCGACGCCAAAAGGCTTGAGCGTGCCGAACGGCGGCAGATTTTCGCCGACCCTGGCTTGAGGTGGTGCGTACGGCGACTCCGGTTCTGCGAACACGGGGTTGCTGCTGGCGGGGGCGTGGTGGTGAGCGTCGGCCAGGTTCAGTTCAATCGAGGGCTCGGTTTCGATGCGGGCGTTGATGCCGGTTTTTGTCAGCGCCTGAAGGTAGGTTTGCGCGTCGGTCTGCGACAGGCCTTGCTTGAGGGTAACCGCCTTGCCGTTGAACAGCCGTTCGACGGCCGCCACTTCGCTTTTGTACAACGCCGCCAGATTGAGTTTGGCGGTGGTGAGGTCGATCCCCGGCAGCAGAGCGCCGTCGAACACGATCTTGAAACGGTTGTCGCTCATTGCGAAGCATCCTTGTCGCGGGTGTTTGAATAGTTAGAGAGTGGCAAGCCCGGAGTGTAAGGCCAGTCGAGGATGACTGGCCAAATTTCCTGCTAACGCGGCCAGCGTTTCGGCAGTTGTGCTGCCAGCTCCAGCGCCTGGCGGTATTCAGCGTCCAGTCGTGCAACCAATTGATCCACGCTCGGCAAATCGTCGATTTCACCGACGCCCTGGCCGGCGGACCACACGGTTTTCCAGGCCTTGGCTTCATCGCTCAATGGCTTGAGCTTGGAGCCGAAGTTGACCTCGCCCTTGTTTTGCAACGCTGCCATGTCAAAACCGGCCGCTTCCAGGCTTTGGCGCATGAAACTCGCCGGAACACCCGACACCGCTGGAGTATGGATGATGTCTGCCGCTCTGGATGTCAGCAGCATCTCCTTGTAGGCCTCAGGCGCATGGCTTTCAGTGGTGCCGATAAATCGCGTACCGAAGTAGGCCAGATCCGCACCGAGCAATTGTGCCGCGAGTATCTCGTGACCGTGATTGAGGCAACCGGCCAGCAACAGCGTCTTGTCGAAAAACTGGCGGATTTCGGCAATCAGCGAAAACGGGCTCCAGGTACCCGCATGTCCACCGGCGCCTGCGGCAACGGCGATCAAGCCATCTACGCCAGCCTCCGCTGCTTTTTCTGCGTGGCGACGAGTCGTTACGTCATGGAATACCAGGCCGCCGTAGCCGTGGACTGCGTCGACCAGTTCTTTAACGGCGCCAAGGCTGGTGATCACGATCGGCACCTTGTGCTCGATGCAGATCTCCAGGTCCGCTTGCAGGCGCGGGTTACTGTTGTGGACGATCAGGTTCACGGCGTAGGGCGCCGGGTTTTCCATTGTCTCCAACCCTGCTTCGATCTCTTCCAGCCAGGCCTTGAAGCCGCTGCTCTCACGCTGGTTCAGCGCGGGGAAGCTGCCGACCACGCCATTACGGCAGCAGGCGAGTACCAGTTGCGGGTTGGAAATCAGGAACATCGGCGCGGCCACCACGGGCAGGCGCAAACGTTGTTCGAGCAAAGCGGGCAGCGACATTGGAAGTACCCCGGTGAGTGGTGCCGATTGAAGTTAGAACGGCCGAACGACGACCAGAATTACGATAGCCAGCAATATCAGAACCGGCACTTCATTGAACCAGCGATAAAAGACATGGCTGCGGGTGTTCTCGCCACGGGCAAATCGTTTCACCTGCGCGCCGCACATGTGGTGGTAGCCGATCAGGATCACCACCAGCGTCAATTTGGCGTGAATCCAGGCGCCTTGGCTGAATATGCCCGGGTTCAGCCCAATCAGCGCAATGCCGAAAACCAGCGTGGCGATCATCGCCGGGCCCATGATGCCGCGATACAGCTTGCGCTCCATCAGGCTGAAGCGTTCCTTGCTGACGGTGTCTTCGCTTTGGGCGTGATAGACGAACAGGCGCGGCAGGTAAAACAGGCCGGCAAACCAGCAGACCATGCTGATGATGTGAAGCGCTTTGAGCCACAGATAAAGCATTTTTAGTTATTCCCAGGTTCACGGTAGCCCGGATAGTAGAGGCTTGAGCGGCCGCACGTCACCTTGCCGGTTGTCGCAGGGCGATACGGGCCCTATTATCGACGGCTTTCCAGTGGGTTCGTTGAGGGCAGGTTTATGGTCAAGGTCGGTATCGTCGGCGGCACGGGTTACACCGGTGTCGAACTGCTGCGTCTGTTGGCGCAGCATCCGCAGGCAGAAGTGGTCGTGATCACTTCCCGATCCGAGGCCGGTCTGGCCGTGGCTGACATGTACCCGAACCTGCGCGGTCATTACGATGGCCTGGCGTTCAGCGTTCCGGACATCAAGACCCTGGGCGCCTGCGACGTGGTGTTCTTCGCCACGCCTCACGGTGTTGCCCACGCGCTGGCCGGTGAACTGCTGGCGGCCGGAACCAAGGTCATCGACTTGTCGGCGGACTTCCGTCTGCAAGATGCCGATGAGTGGGCCAAGTGGTACGGCCAGCCGCACGGTGCGCCGCAGCTGCTGGAAGAAGCGGTCTACGGCTTGCCGGAAGTCAATCGCGAGCAGATCAAGCAGGCTCGCCTGATCGCCGTACCGGGTTGCTATCCAACGGCTACGCAATTGGGTTTCCTGCCATTGCTCGAAGCCGGTCTGGCCGATACCACGCGCTTGATCGCTGACTGCAAATCCGGCGTCAGCGGTGCCGGTCGTGGTGCTGCCGTAGGTTCGCTGTACTCCGAGACGTCGGAAAGCATGAAGGCCTACGCCGTGAAAGGTCACCGTCACTTGCCGGAAATTCGCCAGGGTCTGCGTCGTGCTGCAGGAAAGGATGTCGGCCTGACCTTCGTTCCGCACCTGACGCCGATGATTCGCGGCATTCACTCGACGCTCTACGCGACGGTCGTGGATCGTTCGGTGGATCTGCAGGCACTGTTTGAAAAGCGCTATGCCAACGAGCCGTTCGTTGATGTGATGCCAGCAGGCAGCCACCCGGAAACCCGCAGCGTGCGCGGCGCCAACGTTTGCCGTATCGCCGTGCATCGTCCGCAGGACGGCGACCTGGTGGTGGTGTTGTCGGTCATCGATAACCTGGTAAAAGGTGCGTCGGGTCAGGCGGTGCAGAACCTGAACATCCTGTTCGGTCTGGATGAGCGTCTGGGCTTGTCGCACGCCGGCATGCTGCCGTAAGGCTTTAACCCGCTCAGCAAAAAGGCCCGTTGAACGGGCCTTTTTGCGTTTCGAACCGGTAATCGGGTTTATTGATATACCGTAACAATAGTTGACCGCTTTTCTAGGAGAAGCGGATAATGCGCGTCATCACGCATTATGGCGGCGTAACGCCGGGAGATAGTCAGCATGAGCGTCGAATCCTTCACCCCCACGGCTTTGCAATTTACCCACGGTGCCGCGCACAAGGTGAAGAGCCTGGTCGATGAAGAGGGGAATGATCGCTTGAAGCTGCGCGTATTCGTTACGGGCGGCGGTTGTTCAGGTTTTCAGTACGGCTTCACCTTCGATGAAGAAGTGGCCGATGACGACACCATCGTCGAGCGCGAGGGCGTGAGCCTGGTCGTCGATCCGATGAGCTTCCAGTACCTGGCAGGTGCCGAGGTGGATTACCAGGAAGGTCTGGAAGGTTCGCGTTTCGTGATCAAGAACCCGAACGCCAGCACCACGTGTGGCTGCGGCTCTTCGTTCTCGATCTGATCGCGATTCACCGCATTACAAACGCCGCATGGCCTCAGGGCTCTGCGGCGTTTTGCTGTCTGGCGTTCAGGCTGGGTAGATGGCGCCAAGTACGCGCAGGCCGCGAGCGCCGGTGACGCTTGGACGATTGGCCGCAATGCCTTCCAGGCAGCAATGAGCCAGCCAGGCGAAGGCCATGGCTTCGACCCAGTCCGGGTCAACGCCATGAGTGGCGGTGCTGCTGACGTTCGCGTTTGGTAGCAGGCTGGCCAGGCGCTTCATCAGCGTGGCGTTGTGCGCACCGCCGCCGCAGACCAGCAACTCTCGGGTATCCGCCTGGGCGCTTTGCAATGATTCGACGATGGTCAGCGCGGTCAGCTCAAGCAGTGTTGCTTGCACGTCTTCGGCGGCGAAGGTCGGCAATTGCGAAAGATGCTGTGTCAGCCATGGCAGATTGAACACTTCACGGCCGGTGCTCTTCGGGCCTTTGGTCACGAAGAACGGATCACTGAGTAGCGCTTTCAACAGAACAGGTTCGACTTGGCCGCTGGCTGCCCATTGGCCGTCACGATCAAAGTTTTCGCCGCGTTGCTGATGAATCCACGCGTCCAGCAGTACGTTCCCGGGGCCGCAGTCGAAACCGGCTACGGGTTGGCCGGGTTCGATCAGGCTGAGGTTGCTGAAACCGCCGACGTTCAATACTGCGCGGTTGCCCGCTTGCTCTTCAAACAGCGCTTCGTGAAATGCTGGAACCAGTGGTGCGCCTTGTCCGCCGGCCGCAACGTCGCGACTGCGGAAGTCGCTGACCACGGTGATGCCGGTCAATTCGGTCAGCAGGGCAGGGTTGCCGATCTGTACCGTGAAGCCGCGTGCCGGTTCGTGGCGAATGGTCTGGCCATGGCTGCCAATCGCGCGAATATCTTCGGGTTTCAGGTTTTGTTGATCAAGAAGGGTGTGAATACCCTGCGCCGCCAGGGTGACCCAGTTTTGCTGGGCGATGGCGGAGCGGGCAATCTCGTCCGGGCCGCTGGCGCACAAGCCAAGCAGATCGGTGCGCAGGGAATCAGGCATGGGGATGTAGTGCGTGGCGACCAGTCTGATCGCCGGGTTCAACTCAACCAGCGCGATGTCCAGGCCATCGAGACTGGTTCCGGACATCACACCTATATAGCGCATCATGGCTTAGCGCTTGCTCGAAGCCAGTTGGGTGGATTTTTCTTGATCCATACGCGCCATCAGAGGCTGACTCTGCGCGAGGAAACGTGCCCGTTCTGCTTTGGAAATTGGATCGGCCATCGCCACTTTTTGGCCCAGCGGATCGACGTGCACACCATTGACCTGGAACTCGTAGTGCAGATGCGGGCCAGTGGACAGGCCGGTAGTGCCGATATAGCCAATCACTTGACCCTGCTTGACGGAGCTGCCGGTCTGGACACCTTTCGCAAAGCCCTGCATATGGCCGTACAGCGTGCGATAAGTATTGCCGTGCTGGATGATCACGGTATTGCCATAACCGCCGCGACGGCCGGCCAACAACACCTTGCCGTCACCGGCCGCCTTGATTGGCGTGCCGCGCGGAGCTGCGTAGTCGACGCCTTTGTGAGCGCGGATCTTGTTCAGGATCGGGTGTTTGCGGCCCATGGAGAATTTCGAGCTGATGCGGGCAAAGTCTACCGGGGTGCGGATAAACGCCTTGCGCATGCTGTTGCCGTCAGCAGTGTAATAGCTGCTGTTGCCTTGTTTGTTGGTGTAACGCACGGCTGTGTAGGTCTTGCCGCGGTTGGTGAAACGTGCGGAAAGGATCGGGCCATTGCCGACAGCCTTGCCGTTGACGACTTTCTGTTCGTAGATCACGTCGAACTCGTCACCCTGGCGAATATCCTGGGCGAAGTCGACGTCATAGCCAAACACGCTGGCCATGTCCATGGTCAGGCTGTGGGACAGACCGGCGCGCGCAGCGGACTGCGACAACGAGCTGTTGATCACGCCGTGGACATAGGCTGAGCGCACGGTAGGCTTGGCGGTGATGCGGTTGAACACATAACCCTTGTCATTCTTGGTCAGGGTGATGCTTTCGAGGTCGCTGACCTTGCTGTGCAGGTTGGTCAGCTGGCCTTCGGGGTTCAGTTCGAATTCGAGTTTCTGGCCATGTTTGAGTTGGCTGAATTGCTTTGCCTGCTTGTCGCTGGCCAGCACTTCATGCACAGAAGTGGCTGGAAGACCGACTTTCTCGAACAGCGTGGAGAGCGTATCGCCTTTGGCGACGATCACTTCCCTGTGATTGGGCCCCTTCTTTTCTTCGACAACCGGCGCGGGTTTGGCCTGGGCAGTTTGCTGGGGCTCTTCGGCGCTGTCTTCGATCTGTGCGAAAGGGGAAGTTACCGGCTCATTTGTGGCTTGGGCGGCGTCGGCAGCGTCTTGATCTTGTGTCAGTTGTTCAGCAGGGCTTTCCAGTTCAAGACTCAGGGTCGTCTTTTTGGCTTCTACATCACTGGAAGGAAATACCAGAAGCGCCAGGCTCAGAAGGGCGGCGATGCCACTTGCTGCGAGCAGGTGGGTCTTCGGGTAAAGCGGAGGCGCTTTAGACGATTCTTTGGTCATAGGTAATTTTGACTTTGAAAAAGATGAATTGGAAAAGATGAATGACATGATGAAGATGAAATAACTGTATAAAATATAACCAAATCATCTCTGAAGCAAGTCCGCGGTCACTCTGTCAGCGGATTGGCGTCATTGCGCCGGCCAAACTTTGTATTTGACGCGTGATCTTGTATGGTTGGTTCCCTTTGAATTCGAGCCTTGCGGGTCTGTTATGAAGTCGGTTGAAGAGCAGCTAGCGCTGATCAAACGTGGTGCAGAAGAACTGTTGGTCGAGTCCGAGCTGATCGAAAAGCTCAAGCGTGGCCAGCCGCTACGTATTAAGGCAGGCTTCGATCCGACCGCGCCGGATTTGCACCTGGGGCACACGGTGCTTATTAATAAGTTGCGCCAGTTCCAGGAGCTGGGGCATCAGGTGATCTTCCTTATAGGTGACTTCACCGGGATGATCGGTGATCCGAGCGGCAAGAGCGCTACGCGTCCGCCGCTAACCCGTGAGCAGGTTCTCGAGAATGCCGAGACCTACAAGACCCAGGTTTTCAAGATTCTTGATCCGGCCAAAACCGAGGTGGCGTTCAACTCCACCTGGATGGATCAGATGGGGCCGGCCGACTTCATTCGCCTGACTTCGCAGTACACCGTTGCTCGCATGCTCGAGCGCGACGATTTCGACAAGCGCTACACGACCAATCAGCCAATCGCCATTCATGAGTTCCTCTATCCGCTGGTTCAGGGTTACGACTCGGTCGCCTTGCGCGCGGATGTCGAGCTGGGCGGTACCGATCAGAAGTTCAACCTGTTGATGGGGCGTGAGCTGCAGCGCGGTTATGGTCAGGATCCTCAGTGCATTCTGACCATGCCGTTGCTTGAAGGTCTGGATGGCGTGAAGAAGATGTCCAAGTCCTTGGGCAACTACGTCGGTATTCAGGAAGCGCCGGGAGTGATGTACAGCAAGCTGGTTTCGATTCCGGATGCGCTGATGTGGCGTTACTTCGAATTGCTCAGCTTCCGTTCCATGGATGAGATCAATGCGTTCCGTGCCGATGTCGAGGCGGGTGCCAATCCGCGCGACATCAAGATCAAGCTGGCTGAAGAGATCGTTGCGCGCTTCCATGGCGAAGAGGCTGCGGCCAATGCTCACCGTGCAGCGGGCAATCGTATGAAGGATGGCGAGCTGCCGGACGATCTGCCGGAAATCGAATTGACCGCTACTGAAGATATGCCGATCGCTGCTGTCCTTAATAAGGCTGGCCTGGTGAAGAATTCGGCGGTAGCGCGTGATCTGCTGAATTCCGGCGGTGTACGTATAGATGGTGAGGTTGTGGATCGCACCTTTATATACGTGCTGGGCGCGACCCATGTTTGCCAGGCTGGCAAGAAGGCATTTGCGCGTATTTCGCTCAAATCCGAATAAAGCTGGAATTAGGGGTTGACGGCAGATTCTGGAAGTCTATAATTCGCCCCACTTCCGGCGCAGTCGAAACGGAAAACTCCTTGGTAAACAAAGAGTTACGCGGTTTTCGACAGCGAGCTGCTTCAGGTCATCGAAGCCCAGAAGGAGTTGAAAGAGCGGTGTTGTGTGGCTCTTTTGACTGTTCGATCTTCTCGGTCGAAAGCGGAGAAAAAGAGGTGTTGACAGCAGCGAGTAACGCTGTAGAATTCGCCTCCCGCTAACGAGAGATCGGAAGCGCAAGTGGTTGAAGTTGCAAAGGAAACTTTGAAAACTTCTGAAAATAACCGCTTGACAGATACAGAGGACGCTGTAGAATGCGCGCCTCGGTTGAGACGAAAGATCTTAACCAACCGCTCTTTAACAACTGAATCAAGCAATTCGTGTGGGTGCTTGTGGAGTCAGACTGATAGTCAACAAGATTATCAGCATCACAAGTTACTCCGCGAGAAATCAAAGATGTAACCAACGATTGCTGAG